>JBBSAB010000025.1:0-87536 GCA_038252755.1 Polyangiales bacterium
CATCGGGCATCTGTTTTTTGGGTTTGGATTGGCGTCCTTCCCGGAAACGGATACCCGACTATTTCTATTTCCATCGCCGCGTCGGCGCGAATTCGCTTTTGTTTTCGCGCGCTTCGGCGTTTATCGCCGCGATCTAGCTAGAAAATACCCGCGACGCCCAGCGTTGCTCCACCGTCGCGGGGCGTGAGCGTCGGTGTCCACGCCCGCCCCGCGCGGGGGTTTTCACCCTTGGGCGCGTCCCAAGCAAGCAGCGACGCGTCGAGCGCAGTAGCTACGGCAAAGCCGACGAGAGCACCGGAACCAGCGCCGAGACTGCGACACGACTGCGCGCTTGCGGTGTCCGCTTTGCCGCAGGAGGCGAGCGCCATACCAACGAACACCCCGACGAACGGCACGCCGGCACGCACCCCAAAGCTGGCAGCTGCGATCTTACGCCGGTGGTGCAACCAGTGAATGGTGGGTCCGCCGAGATCATAGACGATGACCGCCGGAACGAAGACGGCGAGTGCGGCCTTCTCGTGAACGCCGGCAATGGCGGCGCCGCCGACCGAACCCAGCGCGACGAAGTCGTTGATCAGCAATTGCCAGCCGTACCAATTGCGGTCGGGTTCCGCTAACGCGCGCTGTGACGACTCGGGCGGTGGCGAAGCGGGCGGTGACGACTCGGGCGGCGGCGGAGCGAGAGGTGGCGAAGCCGGTGGCAACAGTGGCGGCGGAACGGTTTCGGGCGTCGCAGCGACGGGCGCTTCGACACCGGGCGGAGCGGGAGGTGCCGGCGGCAACGACTCCGCGGCCTGCGCCCACACGCGGCTCGAACAAAGCACCACGCCAAGCGCTAGACCATGCCCCCACGCGCGCACCCCACGGCTCTTCACCCGTCGCACAATAGCCGAGCGTACGCGCACGGCACGCGATTTGTTCACGGGCACTGGCCGCACCGGTTAAATTTGTACACGTCAACAGCACCGTTCTCACCTGAAGTTGTTGCTACCCTGCCGCCATTGACACGCGGGCAGCTGCCCGCGCAAACCAGCGCAAACCAGGCCTACCCTAAAGAAAATCATGAAACGCTACCCGGTACAGGCTGCGCGTGGCGCGCTCGATTGGTCGCGAGCCGAGCTGCTGACCGACTTCAGCTTTCCGTGGCAGGCAACGCCGCCGCCGCTCACGGAATTTCGAGCGTTGTGGGACGACGAGCGTTTGCATTTTCGTTTCGAATGCGTCGACGAAGATCTGGTGTTGGGCGCCGGCGCGAGCGTGAAAGAGCGCGTGCTCGGATCGGATCGGGTCGAGTTGTTCTTCACGCCGGGGTTGGAGCTAAATCCGTACTTTTGCGTGGAGATGGCGCCGAACGGTGACGTTTACGGCTACCGCGCCAAAACCTACCGACAGTTCGACGATGACTTTGCGTGGCAGGGGCTGGAGGTGGCGCACGGCATCGACGGCTCGCGTTACACGGTTTCGGGCAGCATGCCGCTCGCCACGTTGCGCGCGCTGGGGGTGTTGAAAGCTGGCGCGCGTGAGCTCTTGGTCGGCGTATACCGCGCTGAATTTTCGCACGAGCCGGCGGGCGGCGTTCACTTCGGCTGGATGAGCTGGCTCGATCCGCGCACCCAAACGCCTGATTTTCATGTACCGAGCTCGTTTGGTGTGTTCGAGCTGGTGGGCTGAGTCAGCCGAACGCGAGCGGCGCGGGGTCTGCTAGCTTCGGGCGCGTGAGTCGATTCCATGCTCAGGCAGAGTTCGATCCGCAACACCCAACGGCTTTGGCTTTGTGGTGCTCGGACGGTCGGTTTACGGGCGCGGTCGAGGAGCTGCTTCAAAGCCTCGGTCAGCCGCGGCTCGACACGATGACGTTACCGGGCGGCCCGGCGTTGCTCGAAACGACGTCGAGCTCGATCACCGGCGTCGACATCGCGCGCGAGGCGGCGTCGTTTTTGATCAAGGCGCACAGCATCACGGAAGTGGTGTTGGTGGCGCACGAAGGTTGCGGCTACTACCGTGCGCGCTACCGCTACGAGTCGCCCGAAGCGATGCATCGACGGCAGCTGGCAGATTTGCGCAGCGCAGCGCGCTGGGTTGCCGGCACGCACTCGGGCGTCGTCGCACGCTGTTTCTTCGCAGCCGTGACCGCTACTGAGCACGGCCCGCGCGTGGCGTTTACGCGGGTCGATTAGCGAAACGTCGGGATTCAGAACGCCTTCAGACGCTTTTCCGGATTCGTTAACTAGCGGCGGGCAGGGCGACACCGCGGAACAGACGCTCGATGCGCGCGTGATGGCGCATGCAGGCGTCGCGCAGCTGCCGCAGCGGGTCGGCCAGGTCGGTCATTTGGCAAAACTCAGCCGCCTCGGCTCGCAGCGTCGGCAGATAGCGATCGAGCCAGAATCGAAGCAGCGCCGCGTAGCCGGCATGGTAGCGGTAGCTGGCGTCCGCAAAGTTCCCGCTCGCGCTGACGTAGACGACGACCGGATAGTCGGTCGACACGCCCAGAGTCCGAGGCTGACCGCTTGTCGCTTACTCGATGACCAGACGCCACAAGCCGGTAGCCCAGTTGGCGGCGTAGACGACGTGATGCACCGGATCGAGCGCCATCTCGTTCGGACCGCGGCAGATCGTGCCTTTGCAGATCTTGTCGGTCGTCTGCGTCCACTTGGTGGGGTCGCTGAGCGGTGCGGTCCACAGCTGGTGCTCGCCGTCGCGGCTCGAGCCGACGAACAACGACTTTCCGTCAGTCACCAGCGCGGTGACGGTCGGCGAGCCCATCAGCGGCGCCACGGTGTGCGAGGTCGCCAGATCGAACGGCGGGTCACCGGCTGCCTTCGGGCTCCTCAGAATGTGGCCGGCACCGGCGATGAACAAGTCACCACCAGCGATCACGCTCGAGCCGGAGTAGGTGGCGTAGACAATCTCGGGCGCGACCTGAAACCACTTCGCGCCAGTATCGCCGGTGAACCAAACCCCGGCTGGCGTGGTCAACAAGTAGCTGGTCGGACCCAGAACCGAGATCGCTGACGCCTCCATCCAGCCGTCGATCTTCCAGTCCGGGATCGAAGACGGACCGTCGAAGAGCTTCCAAGTGTCGCCGCCGTCGGTCGACGTGGAGAGACAGAACGGCGTGCGCGGGGCTTCGCAGTTGACGTGCCAGGTGATCGCCAAATGCTTGCTGTCGTACGGGCTGACCGCGACGGCTTGCACGAAGTTGAGCTTGCCCGCGGGGTCGGGCTTGAGCGCCTTCCAGTCGACGCCGGCGTTGCTCGATTTGTAGAGCGTCGGATTCATGCCGTAGCCGTTGGCGACGTACATGATGTTGGGGTCTTTGGGGTCGAGCACCATCGCCCACAACGCGCCGGTGATCAGGTTTGCGCTGTCGGTACCGGCGGCGACCGAGTTGATGCGCGCGAACGTCGCGCCGCAGTCGCTCGAGCGCATCAGACCCGTGAGCGTCTGTGGGCAGGTAGTGCCAGCCGGGCAGGCGCCGCCGTTGGTGTTGTTGCCGCCCGACATGAACACGGTGCCGTCGAGCGGATTCACCGCGACTGAGTACACTTCCATATTGCCCGGCGTGAGCAGCTCGGGCGGGGAGATGTTCTGCCAGACGCCGACCACGCTCGCGAGCTTGGCGCAGTCGACGGGCGGCGACAGCGACGTCGGCGGCGCTCCGGCCGTGCCCGCGTCGCCGATCGTACCAGCCTGCGCGCTCGCGCCGCCGCTGGTCGAGCCGGCACTGCCCGAACCCGCCGGAGCGCTCGAAGTCCCGGCGCTCGAACCACCGCTTGAGCCGCCAGTCCCCGCTTCCATGCCCGGGCTTGTGCCTGCCGTGCCAGCGGCGTTGGGCGATTTTTCGGACGAGCCGCACGCCATCGAAAGGACCACGCAAAACCCGGTTGCCACAGCTTGAAGACGCAATTTCATGGACCCGAACGTCCAGTGTGTTTCTGCCTGTTATCGGGTCATTTGAACTCGCAAATGACCCGCAATCCAAACGGCGGCAGAAAGCGAGCCCCACCGCCAACCGAGTACGAAGGCTCGAGCCACTCTCGCCGAAAGTGGAGCTTAAAGATGATCGACTCAAAGGTCACGCCGGTATGGAGGAGCGACGTGCGTGTGAGCCTACTGGCAAGCCCACATGCCGTCGTAACACGCGCATCCAGCCTGCCCGTACGGACAGATGCCGATGGTGTCGCCGCATTCGCCGCCGTTCATCGGCTTCTCCGCCGGGCAATCGAGCTGGCCGAAACCCGGGCCCGCGCCAGCCGCGCCGCCGTCGATGTCGCGACAAGCCCACTTCAGCGCCTGGCAGTAACACACGTTGGTTCCGTCCAAGCACGGCTGCGTCCCCGCCGTGCACGCCGCGCCCTTCGTCGGCACCGGATCGCACGTGAAGTCGGTGGGGTCGAAGCCTGCGCCACCGAAGTTGAAACCACCACCGGGGTTCGCGGTGCCGCCGTTGTTGTTCGTGCCGGCAGTGCTGCTCGTGCCACCGTTGTTGGTCGTGCCAGCGGTGCCGCTCTTCGTGCCGCCGTTGCTGCTCGCGCCACCGTTGTTGCTGGCGCCTGCGGTGCTGGCGCTCTTGCCAGCGGTCGAGGTGCTGGACTTGCCCCCGCCGCTCTCGTTGCTGTCGGTGCTGCCTGAGCAAGAAGCGCTCAGCGCCGTCACGCCCGCAATCGTGAAACCCAACAGAGCCGTCTTGATCTTCATGGTGCGCTGGTCCTTCCGGGTAAAAGCGTCAGACCCGTCCCGCATCAAAACCCAACAACTACCGCGGGGCAAACCGTACCGCTCCGTGTCAATTGCCGCTCTCGCCGTAAACGTGCCCGTTCCGTGCTTGTGCCCATAATTCCAGCGGCTTCGCGCGGTTCCGTCCTGGAGGGAGCGACGAGAAAACAGGAAGGCGGGAAGGCGGGAAGATTTCTGTGGTTCGGACAGGCGCCTGAGGCCTAATCGCGATCCCCCTGCGTCCAGTTGCCAGTACCACCCACCCTAAATCTCGGCCTTCCCGGCTTCCCGCCTTCCTGTTCGCTCGTGCTCGCTCGGGCAAGATGCGATGAATCATCAGCCGCCTTCCTGTTGTCCCCGCTGCTCGCTTCCGGAAAATGTGATGAAAGGCTGCACTTGACAGCGCAGCCGGTTTTGACTCCGCTCTGCGCCAAGGAGAGCGGTAATGCTCAAGAAATCAAGGCTGCTGGTCGTGTCGTTGTTGTTGCCCGGGTGCTTCTCGAACGTGGTCGCGCTCGAGCCGAAAGCCGAGAGCGTCAAGATCGTTCACGAGACCGACAAGCCGCTGCGCTGCGACGTAAAGGGCAAGATCAGCGGCACCTCGCGCAGCAGCGACAAGAAGGAAGCCGAGACTGGCGCAGCGAATGATTTTCGCAATCACGCGGCCGAGCTAAAAGCCAACTTCGCCTTCGTCGAAGCCCAGCGCAGCGGCCCGGTTGGCACGAGCAACCAGCAAGACGTGTTCATCGGCGGCAAGGCGCTGCTTTGCCAGACCGAAGCGATGGAAGAAGCGCACGACAAGGCCGACGCTGCTGCTCGCGAGCAAAAGGAAAAAACCGAGGCCGAGCAAAAGGCGAAGGACGACGAAGAGAAAAAGGCGCAAGCGAAGGACAAGAAAAAGGCCAAGAAGTAGCCACGGCCGTGCGCGTGCACGCTGCGCGACAAAAACGTCGCAGGTGCGGCAACACGACAGAAATGTGCGACCCTGGGGCGTTCCTGCGATCCGTTCGCACGCATCCGGACACCACCCTGCTGAGGGTCCGGCCGCATGAAGCTTCAAACGCGATTTGCTATTTTTGCGTTGATCCCGCTCGGTTGCGCAACCGGCGAGAACACGTCCAGCGGCGATAATCTCGGGCTCGGCGCGGGCGGCACGGCCGCAGACCCCGCGGGAACGGGCGGAACGGCCAGCAGCGGCGCCGGGTCGGTCGTGCCGCAACCCGGGACCGGCACCGAGGCTGGCGGCAGCGGCGTGGCAGGCACCGCTGTCGGGGTTTCGGGTGCCTTCGGCACGGCCGGAACGTTTGGAACGGCCGGCATGACGAGCTTAGGCGGAACCTTCGGCGCGGGCGGCTCGGCGGCGGGCTCCAGCGGTTCGGGCGCGGGCACGGCGGGCAAAGCAACGGGCGGCTCGGCAGGCACTGCGGCGGGCGGCACCGCAGCAGGTGGCACCGCAGCAGGCGGTACCACCTCAGGCACTGCTGGCGCGGGCGGTACGGGCGTCGTGGTTCCGTATTGCAACACCCACGCGAAGTCGGCGCTGCCGTACACCGTCAACGACGGCTTTCAGCCGAGCGGTTGGCAAGGTGATACCGCAGCGATCAGCTCGCCCGTCGTCGCGCCAGATCCGTGCGCCGCGCGTGCACCAGGCTCTGTCGGCAATTGCACCGCTTGGCGCTTCACGCCCAACGCCACGACACCGGCGTGGGCCGGCGTGTCGTGGTCCAAGATGTGGGACGCGAATTTCATCCACGACCCAGTGTGCGTCGCTGACGGCGCGACGAAGATGACGTTTCAAGCGCGCGGCGCGGTCGGTGGCGAATCAGTCACGTTCTCGGCTGCCGGTGCCGCCGAGCTTCCTTTAACGCTAACGGCGGCGTGGAAGGAGTACCAGGTGTCGCTGGTCGGCGTGCAGTACAACACCGCCGCCGACGGGGTGGATTCGGGCTTCTTCTGGAAAGCCGGTCCGGCGACGCCAGGTGGCGCACCGCTGACCTTCTTCGTCGACGACATTCAATTCATCAAGTGAACGCGCTCGTCACGTCGTCAAGCCGTCGAGGGCTGGCGACGTGCCGGCGAAGTCGGGTGACGGGTGCGCCGCCGAACTGCAACATCGCGGCATCAGCCGCCACCGCAGCGTCAGACGGGGAATTTTCGGGGGCGCCACGACGTAGGACGAGCAGGATGAACCGCCGCTGGTTGCCGCTCGCCCTCAGCTTGTCGGCGCTTGGCTGCGAGGCGCGTTCGGCTTACGACGTGCAGCGCGACAATCCGCTAGGCGTTTCGTTCTGGGTCGTGCCCACCCCGAGCGAAGACACGGGATTGCTCGGGCGAACGTTCGTGCGCGCGCCCGACACCGCACTCACGCTCGAGGAGCAGTCGCGCCCGAATCCTTGTGAGAATGAGCTCCAGGAGGCCTCGCTGGTCGGCATGACCAACAACTACCAAAACGCGATCGACGTGCGCAGCTCGGCGCGCGGTCAAGCCCTGCTCAGCCTCTACGGATTTTCCGGCGACACCGCCAGCGCCAGTCACCTGTTGTACAAGGTGAAGACCGCCAAGAAGGTGACGCGGCTCGACACGGCCGCGTACGTCAACTGCTGCGCCAAGCAAGATTGCGGCTGGGGCTACGTCAGCGCACTGGTTTACGGTGACGGCGAATACGTGAGCGCGCGCGAGGGCTCGGCCAACGGCAAGGCTTCGTACCAGTTGGTCACGGCGCAGGGCGCGTCGAGCTTCACGCTGTTGAACCGCAAGGGGATTCACGGCTGGTTGGCGGCGATCATCACCGCGCACGACCGACGCGAAGCCGCACAGGCTTGTCCGCCCGATCAGAAGTGGCAGGCCTACGAATGCGTGGGCAAAACGTTGATCGGCCAAATGCGGGACGGGTGCGCGCAAGACGACTCGCAGAATCCGTTCTGGGACGACAACCCCCAGATGCGCTACCAGCTGAAGACCAGCCACGACGACGCGTGCCGCTGGCTCGAGCAGCACCAGATCCAACACTAGCTCTGCCGCTTCGTCGCTACTGGCGGCTCCGGAAGTGCTCGGAGCGGGCGATCCGCAGGTAGAAGTCGAGCAAGCTCGACCCCCTGCGCAGCTCGGCGCTGGCGCTGCTGACCAAACACGCAGCGCTTTCGTGATTCACGCCGAGCGCATACCCAGCAACGTACGCCGACAAGCAATCGGTCACTTCCGGCAGCTTCGAGAGCGCGTTGGCCAGCTCGGCCGCGCCTTTGATCTTGAGATCGCCGGCGCTGGTGCCGCTGACCGTGCCGCTGTCGTCGATCGGGAACGTATTTTCGGTTTCGCGGTAGCGGCCGGCGGAGTCCAGGTGCTCGAGCGAGAAACCGATGTGATCCATCATCGAGTGGCAACCGGCGCACGACGCGTTCGCTTCGTGCAGCACTTCGTAGCGCTGCCGAGTCGTCTGCGTGGCAGTCGGGGCCGGAATTTGCCCGACCACCGGCGGTGGCGGCGGCACGACGCCGCACAGCATCTTCGTGCGCACCAGGTAGCCGCGGCGCGTCGGGGAGGTGGTTTGGCCGTTCGCCTGTACCGCCAACACCGCGCCTTGCGCCAACAGGCCCAGGCCCCAATTCGCCGGGCGCATGGCGCGCGTGAACTCAGTGCCCGTGGCGGTGCCGAAGCCGTAATACTTGGCGAGCGCGCTGTCGACGTACGTGTACGGCGCCGTCAACATGCCGGCGACGTTGCCCTTCTCTTCGAGCACGATCGACGTAAAGAACCGGCGTGTCTCTTCGGCCATCGAGTCTTGAACTTGCGCGCTGAAATCGGGATACAGCGTCGCGTCTTTCTTGAGGTTCGAGAGCCCAGACAGCCCTAACCATTGATCGGCGAAGTGCAACACCACGTCGCGAAACGCCGGTTTGACGGCCTGGCCATCGAACACCAGCGTGCGCGCCGCAGCTTCGATCTGATCGGGCGTTGAGAGTTGGTTCGATGCAGCCAGCGTCGTCAACGCGGCATCCGGCGGCCCGCCGCTGAACGTGTACGCGAGCTGGGTCGCGATCTCGTAAGGCGTGAGCTTGAAGCGCGCGGCGCCATCGGCTTCGCCAACTTCGCTGCGGTAGATGACGTTTGGCGACTGCAGCATGGCCGTCGTCGCCCAGTACGCGAACGATTTGAAGTCGGAGCCCTTCGTGACCTTGGTGTAAAGGGCGGTGTAGCGCGCTTTTTCAGCCGCGGTCAGCGGGCGACGGTACAGCTTGGCGCCGATCGTCGTGACGAAGGTGTCGGCGCACGCCGCGTCGCCGGTCTTGGCGCACGGCACCAGCTTGGACAGCAGCGGATCGGCTGAGACCAGCGTGGCGAGCTTCTTCGCGCCGTCGAGCGTGCCCTTGGCGTAGTCGGGACCGACCGTGAGGCTGTCGACGTTGTTGGTGAAGCCGTCGAGCGAGCCGGCGTCGCTGGGCAAATCGACGCCTGGCCACGCCGTCGCGTCGACGCCGAACGTCGCGCGAATCGTCGTCTCGAGCTCGGCGTTGGTCAGCCGACGCAGTACGCGGTGGCCGACGGTTTCGGTCGTGCTCGGCGCACACGTGACCTGAGCGGTGGGCGGCTGATTGGGATCCGTGACGGGAGTCGCCGTCGGCCCGGCGCCGGCGGTTCCGGTCGGATTGCCCGGATTCGCGCCTGGCGCCGCCGACCCTTCCGAGGTGCCGTCGAGCCGCGCCGTGCAGCCGGCGACGGCACCGACCAGTACCAGCATCAGCGAAAGGCGACTCACGCCAACACCCCATTCAACGTGGTGCTACCGAACTGAGCCGGGTCGACGCCGAACGCCTTCAGCACGGTCGACATCATCGTCTTGTTCGAGGCGCCCTTGGCTTCCACCACGGCACCGGGTTGGATCTTGCCGCCCAGCTTGCCGAGCAGCAGCGCTGGCACGCCGTTGCTGGAGTGCGTGTACGGCAAGCACTCGGCGATGATCACGACCACCGTGTTGTCGAGCACGGTCGAGCCGGGCGCGAGCGGATCGGCCACATCGAGCGCCTCGAGGAAGCGCGCCATTTTTCCGAAGTACCAGTTTTGCAGCTTGGCGAACGTCGGCTGATCGCCATGCGAAGTAAGGTGATGCGGGTAACCGGGGCCGACCGGCACGATCAAATCGTTGTCGGCGCTGCCGGCCTGCAAGGTAACGACGCGGCTCATGCCAGAGATGAGCACGCGCGCCATGTTGTCGACCTGGGCGTCGAACATGTCCGAGAAGTAGGAGTACTTGTAGGCGTCGCCGGTCTTGCCCTGCAGGCTGGGCCGCAATTTTTCGACCGATGGCAGAGGCCCGGTGATGATCGGCGTCGTCGGCGCCGTGCCGGCCGTGCGCAGGCCCTTCAGCGCGTCCTGGTGCAGGTTCAGCTTGTTGATTTCGCTGGTCGCGCCAACGATCCGCGCGTCGAGCTCTGCTATCTCGGCGTCGACGATGTCGAGCGTGTCGCTGGTGTAGTCGGCGCCCGTTGGCTTGGGCTGCGGCGTCGACGAGTTGCCGAACAGGCGGTCGAATGCCGTGACTGGGTTCGCCTCGTAGTCCACCGGGGTCGGCGCGTAGAAGAACTTGTTCCGACCCTGTTTGTAGTACTGGATCGAGTCGGCCGGGATGACGCCGAGGTGCACCGACTTCTGCGCAGTCGGCGACTTGGCCATGATGCTGTCGGCCAGCAGCTGGTCGATCGACTTGAAGGTCGGATCCGGCGAGTCGTAGCTCGACACGCTGCCGCCCGTGTACGTCGCGCGCACGGCAAAGTGATTCTCTGCGCCGTCGATCTTCAGCCCCTTCACGAACGTCGCCAGGTTGGCGTACTTGCGCAGCGGCTCCGTCACGGTGCTGAGCACCGAGGCGTCGCTACCGCCGGGGTAGAAGTGCTGCGCTTCGGCCCCGTTCATCAACGGCCAGCAGACCAAGCGCAGCGGCGCCCCGGCGGCTTGGGCTTGGGCCTGCGTACTGCGACCCAGAAATGCCGGTGACGCTGCCGCCAGGCCCGCTGCCTGGAGTAACCGCCGGCGTGAAAGCCTGCTCTTCACCAACTCGGCCGCGTGTAGTTCTGAGAACGTTCGTTTCATGGAGCTCCTCGGCGACGCAGCTGCGACGTCGATCAAGGAGCCCACGCGGTCAGAACCTTCTCGGATCGCTCCACTTTTCACGCCAAAAGGCTGGGCAAAAACCGCCGTAACGACAGTCGCCCACATCGAACCTCGCACGCCGCTGCAATTTTACAGCCCACGACGCACGATGCTAGGTTGGCGGCGGCGATGAACCTGCGCTGGCCAGAGCTGCGCCTCGAAGCTCGGGACGGGTTCGCCAAGCGACCTTGGCTCGGCTTACTGCTGCTGCTGGTCGCGGTGGTGGTCGTCTACGCGCCGTCGCTCCGGGGCGGATTCCTGGACTACGACGATCCCTGGCTGATCGACCAAAATCCGGTCTTCCGGCAGCCCTCGCTTCAGCATCTGTGGCTGATCTGGAGCGACTTTTCGCGCGCGGGACGACTTTCGATCGGCGCTGAGTACCTGCCGGTGCGCGACACCAGCGTTTGGCTGGAGTCGCTGTGTCACGGGCTTACGCCGCAAGTTATGCGCGGCGTGAGCTTGGCCTGTTACTTCGGCGCACTCACGCTGTTGCGTGGCTCGCTACGGCGCGTGTGGGGCGCGAGTCTGCGCGTCGAGCTGGCGATCCTGGTGTTCGCGCTGCACCCGCTGCACGTCGAGTCGGTGGCGTGGCTGGCGGGACGCAAAGACGTGCTGGCACTGTTGTTCGTGTCGGCGGCATTGTTCGTACACAGCGGACAATCACGGCTGCGTCCGCTTTGGGTGCCCACACTGCTGCTTTTGGCGCATTTTTCCAAGGCGCAGAGCGTGATCGCGCTCGGCTTGCTGCTTGCGCACGATTTGCTAGCGCAGCGCAAACCCGATCTGCGCGTGTACGCGGGGGCTGCAGGCGCCGCGGTGCTGGCCGCGCTGGTCCACACTCACGTGGGTCGGCTCGTCGGTATCACCGCCGCACTGCCCGGCGGAAGTCGAACCAACGCGCTCTACACGCTTGGTGAAATCCTCGCGCGTTACCTGCGCATGCTGGTCTGGCCGACGCGGCTCAGCATCGTTTACGACGTGCCGGCGCGCACGCACGTGACGCTGTTCAGCCTGTTGGGCTTCGGCCTGTTACTCATCTTGCTCGGTTTCGGCGTGCTGCTGTGGCGTCGGCGTCAGACACCGGTGCCGCTGGCGGCGTGGTTGTGGCTCGTGGTGCCGCTCGTGCCAGTGAGCCAGGTGGTGTTTCCGCTGCAAAACCGCATGGCAGATCGCTACTTGATCTTCTCGGTGATGGGGCTCGGGTTGCTCTCGACCTGTGCGCTGGGCCGCGCACTGGTCCTGGCGCCACGGCTGGCGAGCCTGTTGGCTTGCGGTCTGTTGTTGGCGCTCGGTGTCGCAACCTTCAAACGCAGCTGGCTGTTCGGCGACAGCGCGCTCTTGTTCGAGGACGCCACTCAGCGCACGACGCACAGCCCACTCGCGCCCTACCTCTTGGGCAACACCTTGGATGGCCGCGGTGACATCGCGGGCGCCGAACGCGCCTACCGTGAGGTGTTGCAGCGGTCGCCGACGGCCAACGAGTCCGCGCGCCGCGCCACCAACAACCTCTCGCGGCTCTACGCCCGCCAGGGCCGCAACGCCGAAGCCTACGCGCTGCTCGTCCGCGGGCAGAAGCTGTGGCCGCAGGACCCGAAGATTCTCTACAACTTGTCGGTCATCACCGCGCGTAGTGGCGACAAGCAGGAAGCCGACCGGCTCACCGCCGACCTACATCGACGCTTTCCCAAGTATCGGCCCGGACAAAAGTCGCCGGAAGATTTCTACAGCGCGTACTGAAATCCTAACGCAGAAGCTCGCTCACGCGTTGCTGTCCCGGGCCGTCCGGAGCTTGGGTAGCTCCAGCACGTGCAGCCGGCCGGCGTTGGCTCTGCATCTCGACGTCGACCTGGTCGCCGCTCGCGAGTCGCGCGCGCACGTCGAGCGCGATGCTCTTGTCGCCCACCCCCGCCCGCTCGGGCTGGGCGTGCAGAATCTCGGCCGACTCGATGGGGACGGTGGGTCTGAGCACTGCGTTGAGCAGGGAGATCAGCGCCGCAGCCTGCTTGGCCTCGACGGCGTCGAGCACGCTGGTAAAATCAACCTCACCCGAGCAAGCCACGCCGTGCGTCGCCGTTCAGCCGCTCGTCGACGTCGAGCGCGAGAGGGTGAGCCGCCCACGGCGGGGCCGTGAACGCCTAGCGGCGGGAGGTGAACGCCTGCGGCGGGAGGTGAACCGCCTGCGGCGGGAACCGGCTGCGCCGGATCAGGTGAACGCCGGCGGCGAGTGGGTGAACGCCGGCGGCGAGTGGGTGAACGCCGGCGGCGAGTGGGTGAACGCCGGCGGCGAGTGGGTGAACGCCGGCGGCGAGGCGGCTGCGCCGATCAGGTGAACCGCCTGCGGCGGTGAACCGGCTGCGCCGGATTCAGGTGAACCGCCTACGGCGGGTCCGCGAAGCGATACCGGGCGAAGCCCGCCCACCCACTCGCCCGAAGGGCGTCCACCCCATCCGCGCCGCAGGCGCGCTCACCGACCCGCGCCGCAGGCGCGCTCACCGACCCGCGCCGCAGGCGCGCTCACCGCCGCAGGCGGCCCACCTTCCCGCCCGACCGCAGGTCGGCGCTCACCCGCTTCGGCCAGCCAGAGTGGCCCGACTCCGACACGCAAGCTTCTGCAATTCAAGCTGCACTTCGGCAGCCCACTCTCACTCAGTGCGGTCCGGCGGCGAGCAGGTTTGCGAGCAGCGTCGCCAACCCCAGAAAACTGAAAAATCCGCTCACGTCCGTCACGGTCGTCAGAATGATCGACGAAGCCGTCGCGGGGTCGCGTTTGAGGGCGGTGAGCACGATTGGCACGGAGGCGCCGGAGATGGCGGCGATCACCATTGAGCCGACCATCGAGACGCCGATCACGAGCGCGAGGCCGAAGTTGTGGCTCCACAGGAAGGTGCAGAGAGAGGTCACGACCGCCACGGTGGAGCCGTTGACGATCGACGCCATGACTTCTTTGCGCGCGACGCGCCACCAATGGCCGACGCGGATTTCGCGCAGGGCGAGGCCACGGCTGGTCACAGCCAGCGCCTGGGCGCCGGTGTTTCCGGCTTGGCCCGCAACGACTGGCATCAGGACCGCGAGTGCGGTGAAGCGCGCGATGGTCGCGTCGAACAGGCCGACGACGGCGGCGGCGATGAAACCGGTGACTAGGTTGATGAGTAGCCAACCGAGGCGACTTTTGACGGCGAGCAACGGCGGCGAGAGCGCGCGTTCGTCTTTGCCGGCACCCACCATCTGCTGCAAATCGTCGGTGGCGGCGTGCTGGGCGGCGCGCACGAGGGCGTCGTACTGCAAGATACCGAGCACTTGGTCGTCGAGGTCGACGACCGTGAGGCTGGCCAAAGCGTGGCGATTCAAGAGCTCGACGACTTCGTCGCGGGTGGCCATCGGATTGACGACTGGGCGGTGACGCTCGGCGAGGCTGCCCATCGAGGCGTCCTTGGGGGCGCCGACCAGGCTCTGCAGTGATACGACGCCGGTCATCTTGCCGTCTTCGTCGACCAAGACGAGGTCGGTGATGCGACGGTTTTTGGTTTTGCGGATGTGCTCGAGGGCTTCGTCAATCGTGGTGTTTTCGCGAAACGTCGTCACGCGCGGGTCCATGATGCGACCGGCGGTTCCGACCGGAAATTCGAGCGCTTCGCGGATGTTGCGCTGGCTCTGCGCCGGTAGCTCGGCCAACAGGCGCGTGCTCGTTTCTTCGTCCAGATGGGCAAGCCAACGCGCAGCTTGGACGAAATCTGTCGCGACCAGCGTCTCGCGCGCCCACGAGTCGTCCATGCAGCGCAGCGTGCGCGCGGCGGCGTCGACGCTCATGCGCGTTAGCACCTCGGATGCGCGCGCCAACGACAACGGCAAGAGCGCCAGCGCGGCGTCGTCGGCATCCGCGCGCTCGAGCACCGCGCCGGCTTCACCGGGGTGGCCGTTCAAGAACACCAGCCCCAATTCGGTCAGCGCGCTCATGTCATGCCTCCGGGCATCACGCTGCGACGCGCGCTCGGCGGCGGCGGATCGGGCCGTTCCAGTTGTGGCCCGTCGAGCGCCAAGGTAGCGCCAATGAAGCGCGTCATGGCCGAGGCACCGAGCGCGCACAGCTCAGCAAGCGCCGACGCGGTTTGGTCAGCGCTGGGTCCGGAGGCGGCTTGCCCGAGCTCGGTCTCGATCGCGCGGAAGGTGGAATAGCGCAGCGCCCCGAGGAACCGCCGGTCGCGGTCGATCACCGGCAGCGCGTGGTTGCGCTTCCAGCCGGCGTGGCGCGCGATCACTTCCAGCGGGTCTTGCGCGAACAGGGCTTCCGGATCGCGTGTCACGATCGTGCCGAGCGGTGCCTCGGGCGGCGCCAGCATTAGCTCGCGCATGTTGCAGACGCCGGTCAGGCGCCGCTCGGAGTCGATCGCGTAGACGTAGTACATGGCGCCGGCCGGGTACGCGCGCAGCCGTTCGAAGACCTCCGAGACCGACAGCGTTTCAGGCAGTGCCGGGGCGCGCGGGTCGAGTCGTCCACCTGCGCGACGCGGGCCGAACTCGGTCATGCGTTTGAGATCTTCGGCGCGCTCGGTGCTGACCGCCTCGAGTAGCCGAGCGCGCGTCGGGCGATCCATCCGAAACAGGATGTCGGCGGCCAGCGTCGGGTGGCACGCCTCGAGCACTTCGCCGCCGGCCTTGGTTTCGAGCCGGGCCAGCGATGCGGCCGCGATCAGCGGAACGGTACTCGAAAGCACGTTGGCGGCGCTCTCGACCTCGAGCGCGCTCAGCACCTCGGCGCCTTGCTCGGGCGGCAAGCGCTCGATACAGCGCGCGACCTCGTCGGGGTGACTGGCGGCGAACGCCTGCACCAACAGCAGGTCGGCGCTCATTGTCCGCCTCCGCGGCGCACGATCAGCGTCGACCGCGCGTCCGAGAACACGCGCGCAGGGATCGAGACGTCGCCCTCGGCGCACTCCAGGATCACCGAAGTTTCAGTGATCCGGACGATCCGCCCTTCCACGCCATCGACGCGCACGACCTGCCCGACTTGGTAGAGCCGATGCACGTAATGCGCGGACAAAATGTTCGCCACCAGATCACGCCCGCCAAATCCGAACGCCAGCGCAGCGCCGAGCAGCATCCCGCCAAGCAAGATCAACAGCGTGGCTTTGAGGAACGAAATGTCGATCCCGAGCTGTTCGATCGCGACCAGCGCGGTGCCGAGCAGCAGAATCAACTCCGTCACGCGACCAAGCCGCTCGGCCGACGTCACGTTGGCGGAGCCGGCGGCGCTGGATACGATGTGCCGCGCCACGCGCGCCGCCACAGTACCGAGCGCGACGATCAGGATCGCCACCGCCACGCGCGGCAGGAACGTCGCGACACCGGAAAGCCACGCCGTCACCACCGGCAGGCCGAGCGTTTCCGTCGCGGCCATCACCGCGCACACCACGACCAGCCAGTAGACAGCGCGACCCACACCGTCTTGCACGCGCTCCAGGTGCGGAACGGTCATCGCGCCCGGTTGCAGGCTGCCAATCCAGTTCGCGCTGCGCCCCACCAGCCGTCGCGCGAGCCGGCCCAAGATCGCGGCCAGGACGAAGCCGACGACCAAGATCAGCATCGCCACGACCGTACTGCGCGCCAACCCGGTGGCCATCGCGATGCGGTCCGTCAACGGCTTCGCTACTTCGAGCCAGGCACGCGCGTCCATACCCGCAGGCTAGCCCATTCTGCTAAGAATGCGCCCATGCCGAAGCACCTCCCGTTCGGGTTAGCAGCGCTGGTCGGGCTCGGCCTGGCCGGCTGCCACGGAAAGCCCGACGCGCGGCTGGTCTACGTCAGCGCCGAGAGCAGCGGCGAAATCGTCATCGTCGACCCCGACTCGGCTGCAGTCGTGGCGCGCATCCCGGTCGGCAAGCGGCCGCGCGGGCTCAAGCTGTCGCGCGACGGTCGCACCTTGTACGTCGCGCTCTCCGGCTCACCGCGTGGCGGGCCGAACGTCGACGAATCGACGCTGCCCCCAGCCGATCGCGCAGCCGATGGCATCGGCGTCGTCGACGTGGTCGAGCGCAAGTTGTTGCGGACGTTGCCGAGCGGCCAAGATCCGGAGTCGTTCGATCTCTCGCGCGACGGCAAGACGCTGTACGTCTCGAACGAAGAGACCGCGGAGCTGAGCGTGCTCGATCTGGAGAGCGGAAAAATCACTCACAAGGTGCCGGTCGGCAAAGAGCCCGAGGGCGTCACGCTGCGCCCCGACGGCAAAGTCGTCTACGTCACCTCGGAGCAAGACAGCAAGCTCACAGCGATCGACACGACCAGCTTCGCGGTGCTCGGTGAGATCGTGGCTGGCAAGCGGCCGCGCGGAGTCGTGTTCACGAAAGACGGCAGCACGGCGTTCGTGAGCAACGAGTTCGACTCCACGCTCACGGTCTTCGACCCGCGCACGAACCAAGCCACCGGCACGATCAAGCTCGAGGGCAAGCCGCCGTTCGGCGCTCGTCCGATGGGACTCGCGCTGTCGCCCGACGACAAGCAGCTGTTCGTCTCGACCGGTCGCGGCGGTGCGATCGGCGTCGTCAACGTGGCCAAGCGCGCCTTCGATCACTCAATCGAAGACGTCGGCGAACGACCGTGGGGGATCGCGGTCAGCGAAGACGGCAAGCGCGTCTTCAGTGCCAACGGCTCTTCCGACGACGTGTCGATCGTGAACGTCGTCAGTGGCAAGGTCGAGAAGCGCGTCAAAGTGACGGGGCTGCCGTGGGGCGCGATTACGGGCAAGCCGCCGGAAGCGCCTTGATCCAGTCGCCGACGGCCTTGGCGGCGTCGGGATCGACGACGAACGAGCCAACCTGCGGCATCCGACCTTTGAGCGGATCTGCCTCGTTCATGCGCAACCACAGCACCGAATCCGTCTCTTTACCCGGCACGAGGATCTTGGTCTTGCCGGGCGCGTTTTCGATCGCGCCCTTCTTGGCGTCCGCGTTGCAGATGTTCATCTCCTTCAACGCGATGTCATTGCGAAAGTCGAAGTTCGGATAGTTGCCACCCGGCCGATGACAGAAGCCGCAGTTGCCGTGCAGGTACGAACGCGCTTTCTGCTCGGTTGTGCCGTCGGCAGGCATGCCGCCGAAGGCGTACGGTGCGACGAGTGCGGCCTTGTACGGCTTGGCCGGCGGCGTCTCGAACACGCCGAGCGTCGCCAGCCTGTCGATTTGATTCGTGGCCGCTAGCGTGCGGTTCATCTGTGCGGTCTCTGGACCGAGCGTCGAGCCGCCAGCCGCATTGTGACAGTTCATGCAGTCCATCTGGCTCGGGTAATGCCAAGACACCGTGCGCGTGCCGGTGTTGAACATCACGCTCGCGCCATCAGGCGAAGCCAGCGTCGCTTCTTTTTGAGCCTCGTCCCACTGATAGCTGTAACCAATCCAGTTGGTCGCATCCACGTGCATGAACAGTCGCGTCTCGACCAGCTTCGAATCGAAGGCAAACGTCTTGATCATGACCGCGCCGACCGGGAAATCCCAGCGGCCTTCGTCGGCCGCGCCGTTCGGGCAATCCGTAGGCGTGACGGTGCAGTTGCGGACGTGAATTTTTCCACCTGCCGGCAGGACGAAAGCTCGCGTCTTATCGGCCAAGTCGGACCACAGCGGGCTATTGACCTCGTAGCTGACTGCCGTAGCGGACGGCTTCGACGGGTTCGCCGGATCGACGCAACCCGTTTCGCTCAGCTTGGTGATCGGAGAAAAAACATCCACCGGTGGTGCGCACTTACCTACACTAGCGGTGCCGCCTCCGCCGCCCGTGCCGGCGCTTCCGCCAGAACCGCTCGCGCCGCTGCTTCCGCCGCTTGAGCTACCAGTGCCTGCAGATCCGCCGGCTCCGCTCACCGCACTGCCCGCGGTCCCGGTCATCCCCGCGGTGCTGGCGCCGCTTTGGCCTGCGCCTGCGGCACCACCGGAGCTCGACGGCTCGCTCCCACACGCAACCACGAGCGACACCAGGCCTAGAGCAAATCCGGTTTTCAAGTGAAGCATCGAGCTTTCCATCGCCAATCGCGCGGGCAGAGGTATCAGAGCGTTGTGTCCGGCGCCGCGCGTCCAACCGTTAATATGCCTCAGTCGCTACGGAACGCGAACGTGAAGCACGGACACCCCTCCCGCCATTTCTTTCTCGTGGTGGCGCGCCGCGTCGCCGACCGATCACCAGCCTGGACGAGCCGCTCAAGAAAAATCGAATGAAACGAACTTGAGCCGTCACGTACCCCATCGGGAACAGACCACGCAGCAGAGCCGTGCTTTTCACTGCCCAGTTAAGCGTTGTAGAGTCGGAAACCCCTCGTGTGGAACAGCGGGCCAGTGCGCGCGACACGCCCCGGAGAATCATTCATGTCCAAAGTCCTTATTTGCGGTGGTGCTCTTCTGGTGTCGGTTGCTTGCTCGGGTACTGATTCGAACCCAGGGGGAGCCACCGCGGGCAACGCGGCGACCACCGCTGGTAGCAGCACCAATCCGCAAGCTGGCTCGGCTGGCACGGCGAACCCGGGCGGCGGTCAAACGACCACCGGCGGCAGCACGGGAACGGCTGGCAGCGCGGGCACCCCGGCCACGGGCGGCACCCCGGCTACGGGCGGCGGCGGCTCTGGCGCGGGTGGGACACCCGCTGGCGGCACGGGCGGCACGCCTCCGGCTTTGGGCGACTCCGTCACGCAACGCGGCGCCGACGACGCGCGCACCTCGCACTGGATCGCGCCGACCTTAACCAAGGCCGACGTGATGACCAAGATGCAGGGCGACGCCGACTTCAAAGCCAACTTCGACGGTGAGCTGACCGGCTCGCCGCTGTTCCTGGCCGGCGCCACGCCCGGCACGGGTCACTTCTTCGCCGCGACGACCGAGAACGACGTCTACCAGCTCGACGAGAAGACCGGCGCCCAGGGCTGGAAGCACAACATTGGCGGGTACCTCGTCAACGCACCCATCTGCGGCAGTGATCCGAAGCACCACGGCATCGTCAGCACGCCGATCATCGACGCCGCCTCGAAGCGGATCTTCCTGGCCGCGGCCATGACCGACAAGCACCACGAGATCCACGCGCTCTCGACCGACACTGGCATGGAGGCCCCAGGCTTTCCGATCGACGTCTCGAAGATCAAGGCCGGTGCCCTGACCTTCCCGTCCGACGTGCAAAATCAGCGCAGCGCGTTGTCGCTGGTCAAGGGCATCTTGTACGTCGCGTTCGGCGGCTACTGCGGTGACGGCGGCAACTACCACGGCTGGGTGATCGGCGTAGACATCGCCGACCCGACGAAGATTGGTGCGTGGGCGACCAAGGACAATCGCCAGGCGGGCATCTGGGCTGCCGGTGGTTTGGCTTCCGACGGCGACGGCGTATTCGCCGTCACCGGCAACGCGCCCGAGCAGGGCAACCACGACAACAGCGACAGTGAAGAGATCATTCGCATTACCGGCTTGGGCGTCGGCATGCGCGACACCAAGAACATGTTCTACCCCACCGAGTGGGCCAACCCGATGAACTCGAACGACCTCGACTTCGGCTCGGCCAGTCCGACCGTGGTCACGGTGCCGGGCGCTACCCCGTCGAAGATCATCGTCGCGCCGGCCAAGCCGGGCCGCGTCTACTTCCTCGATGCCGGCAATCTCGGCGGATCGCTCGGTCAGTTCGCGGACATGGTCATCGCCGGTACCAACGGCCAGACCGTTTACACCACGCCCACGGCTTACACGACCGCGACCGGCGTCCACGTCGCGGTCTCGGCGGGTGCCGGCGTGCAGTGCACGGGCGGCAACAAAGACAATCAGGTCATGTCGATCCTGCTCAAGCCGGCCGCGGCCGGCATGGTGCCAATGCCGTCCAAGGCATGGTGCGGAGCGATCGGCGGCGGCGACACGCCCAAGCGCTCGCCGATCTCCACCAACAGCAGCGGCGACAAAGACCCGATCGTCTGGTACCTGAACGGCAGCAACTTGAACGGCTTCGATGGCGAAGACGGCACGCTGCTGTACGACAGCAGCAAGGGTACAGGATCGCTCGCCTGCCAAGGCGTGCACAAGTTCACGACGCTGATCGCGGTCGGCGGCCGGATCGTCGCCGGCGGCGACGTGGCCGGCAAAGCCCACCTGTGCTCGTGGTCGGTTCACTGAGCGACGCCGCTTGAGTGCCTTGGCGCTTACGCGCAGCTGATCGCGGCGGAGCCGGAGACGCCGGTGGTGCCGACGTTTCCGGCAAACGTGCCCGCCGGCGTGTTTTTCTAAGGCCATCGCCGCCTTCCAAAGGTGGAATAAATATTCCACCCAATAAAATATTAGAATTTTCATTCAGCCCACGCTAGACTCGGCTCGTGACGTCGCTTCTTCGAGGCTTGTTCGTGCGGACTGCGGCGCTGGTGGCGTGCGCTGGTAGCGCGGCCGCATGCTCATCCGACAGCGGGTCGTCGCCGTCGATGGGCGGCGCGTCCGCGACGGCCGGCAGCGCGGGCATGCCGCAAACGAGTGGCGGCTCCGGCGGCAGCAGCAGCGGAACCGCAGGCAGCACCAGCGCGGGAACCAGCAGCGCAGGCCAAGCGCCGAGCACGGCCGGCAGCGCCGGGCTCAGCAGCGGCGGGTCGGGCGGCGTTGCGAGCGGCACAGCGGGCGCGAGCGGAGCCGCTGGAGCCGGCGGCGCGGTCGTGCAACCCGGTCTGATCGCGACACCGAGCGAAGTCGTGTTCGGTGCCGTGCAAAAAACCGTATCGGCTCCGCAAACGGTGATGCTGACGAATCCGTCGACCCAACCGGTGATGCTCATGTCGGCCTTGCTCGACGCGGCCGCCGCCGACACGCCATCGTTCGAATTGGTTTCGGGACCCCAAGCCGGCACGCAGATCGCACCCGGCAACAGCACGACCGTGCAACTGCGCTTTCGTCCCGGCAGCATCACGACCTTCAAGAGCAAGCTCTTGGTCCAGACCACGAACCCTGCCGCCAAGCTCGAGATTGGGCTCTATGGCTTGGGCACCAAGGGCTTGGAAGGCGCAAACGAGCCGTTCCTCAAGCCGGTGCTGGAGACGCTCGGCTTCAACATCAACGTCGGCGGCGCAGGCCTGCTCAGCACGACCACGCCGCTGGTGGGCGATGAGGTCGCGGCGCCGCGTTTCAAGGCCGCTTCTGCCGCCGCGGAGGTCGCGCTCGTGCCGGTCGCGCGCTACTCACCGCAAGAGCCGATTCCGTACGGCTACTACAGCGGGGCGACCGAAACGCAGGTCGGGGTGATCTCCGACGATCAGTACCAAGCCCTCAACCCGAAGACCGACGCCGGCTCCAAGAAGGGCTTTGCGGCGCCGGCCGGTGACTTCGGCATTTTCACGACCAGCAAGACGCACAAGACGTACACCGAAGACGCGAAGAACGCGGGCAACGCCGTCAAGCACGCCGTGCGCACGTACCCGCTCAAAGATCGCGCTGGTGTCGCGATCCCGAACGCTTACTTGGTCTGCTTCGAGGAAGCCGCCAACGGCGACTACCAGGACTACGTCTTCACGCTGTCCAACGTCACGCCCGTTGCGCCGTGAGCGCGCGCCTTCGCCCGCTCGCGCGCAGCGGTCGACTCAGGGGCAACCAAACGTGTTGAGCTGGATGCCCCAATGCGCGACCGCGGTCGGCACGAACGTGGGGAAGTTCGTCTTCGAATGCACGCCGTAAGGGCCGTCCATCCGCAGCTGAATCTTGGTCCACTTGTCTTTGACGAGATGCAAGGTCACGCCGTCCATCGGCTCTGCGGTGGCGTCGTTCGCGTAACCGCCACCCCACGTGTACAGCCAAGCGCTGATGCAGCCCTTAATGTCACCGTCGGTGGTCAGCTTCACGTCGGCGGTGAACTCGTAGCCGGTCAGGTCGACGGCGGCGTCGAACAAACGCGCGAAGTCGGCTTGCTGGCTCTTCACGCTGAACGGCACCGAGATCTTCGCGCCGCCGCCGGACTTGCCCGCCGCCGCGTCGAAGGTGAGCGTGGTCTTGTCGAAAATCACCGGGCCGGTCGTGCCGCCAACGCTTGGGCTGAAGCCGTCGGGGTGGATCGCAAACGTGCCCAGGCCGGCGTCGAAGGTCTCGAGGAAATCGGGCCGAGGGCCCGTGGGCTCACTTCCAGCGCCACCCGCGCCGCCAGCGCCGCCGACCGGGGGAAGATCGATGACGTCACTTCCAGCGCCACCAGCACCGCCCGCGCCGCCCGCGTTGTCACTCGCAGGTGACAAACGAACGTTGTCGAGCACGATGACGGTGGGAGCGACAACGACGACTGGCGTCGTGCCGCCGGTGCCAGCCGTACCGGCAGTCGCAGCGCCTGCTGTGCCGCCCGTGCCGACGCCGGCTGTGTCCGCAACCGAGCCGCCGGTTCCAACACTGCCACCAACGAAGCCCGTGCCGGCCGTAGAGCCGCTGAGACCTGCGGATGAGCCGCCCGCGCCACCCGCGCCGCCGCCGCTAGCGCCGGGGATCCCAGCGGTGCCGGCAGGGTTGTTCGTGTCGTCACCTGAGCAAGCAACGAACATCCCCATCGCGCCGAACAGCGCCAATCCCATCCTCGTCGTGTTTCGCATGCCGCGTCGTGTCCGGACAAGCCTCCCTTATTCGATCTTTCTGCCTACCCCACCCCACAAAGGTTTCCTGTGTGGCTGGTGAACGCGCGGCGCGGCGGCGGTGCAAATGCTGTCGCCCGTCTTCAACTAGCGCTGAATCTAGCCGCTCCGGCGAGTATTTTCCGCCAAGAGCCTGCACAAACCGACACCTGACGCGGATCCATTCGCGCCATTCGCCTCACTCACAGTTTGAGGACGGATCTCCTTTCGTCAGAACGGCAACATGACTGATTTTATCCAGCGCTTGGGGAGATCCGAGTCGATCGGCACGCTGCTCGTCAGCCTGGCGATCGCAGGCTGCACCGGCAATCTCAGCGGTGGGGGCGGCGCAGGCAGCACCGATCATCCTCCAGGCGGAGGCCTTGGCCCAGCAGGCGGCGGCATGTCCGGGAGCAACACGCCGAACAACGGCGCACCCGCGACTGATCCGGGTCGCGTCACCATGCACCGCCTGAATCTGGCGGAATACGACAACACGATGCGCGACCTGCTCGATACCAAAAAGGTCTCGAGCGTCGAGTACAAGTTCCCGCCCGACGACCGCGGAGCTGACTTCGACAACGCCTCGGATGTGCTGACCGTCTCGACACTGCACGTCAGCGGCTACGACACCGCCGCCACGGCACTGATCGCCGAAGCGCTCGGCTCGCCCACGGCGCGCGCGAAACTCGTCAGCTGTGACCTGGCCGCCCAAGGTTCCACCTGCGCGCGGTCCGCACTCGAAGCATTTTTGCCGCGTGCCTGGCGTCGCGAGGTCACGGCGGCCGAGGTCGACAGCTTCATGCCGTTGGTCACGCTCGCCACCACTCAAGCTGACACGGCCGAGGTCGGCTTCCGGCTCGCGCTGCGCGCCGCGCTGCTGTCGCCCAACTTCATCTATCGGCCGGAAATCGATCCGATGCCGGCCTCGCTCGCCCCGCATCCGCTCGGCGAGTACGAGCTGGCTTCGCGCGTGTCGTACTTCCTGTGGAGCTCGATGCCCGACGCTGGGCTCTTCGCCGCCGCTAAGGCCGGCAACTTGCACGACCCAGCGACGCTCAGCAGCCAAGTCAAGCGCATGCTGACTGATCCAAAGTCGCAGGCGCTGATCGACAACTTCGCTGGGCAGTGGCTGTTTATTCGCCTGTTCGACGATGTCGCGCCCGATCCGGGCATGTTCCCGAAGTTCGACGCCGGCCTACGCTCGGCTTTCAAGACCGAAACCGCGTCGCTGTTTCATGAGTTCGCCTTCAACGGCATGCCAGCGGATCAGCTGCTGACCGCCAACTTCACGTTCGCCAATAACCAACTGGCACAGTTCTACGGCCTACCCGCAGTGACTGGAGCCACGTCGCAGCGCATCGATCTAAGCGCCAACCCGCAGCGACGCGGCCTCTTGACCCAAGGCGGCCTACTCATGGCCAACTCACATCCGAACATGACGTCGCCGGTCAAGCGCGGCAAGTTCGTGATCGAGCAGCTGTTGTGCCAAAGCGTTCCGCCACCGCCCGCCAATGTCAAAACCGCGCTGGAGCCCGACCGCACTGGCGTGAAAACGCTGCGCCAGACACTCGAATCGCACCTGTTGAACCCGACCTGCGCGTCCTGCCACACGCTGATGGATCCGCTCGGCTTCAGCATGGAGAACTACGACGCGATCGGCGCTTACCGCACGATCGACAACACCTTACCGATCGACGCCACGGTGCGCGCGCTTGAAATGCAGCTGAGCAGCGCGGGGTCGACGGCCTCCTGCATGAAAGGCACCGCCCCACCGACCAAGGTCGCTGACTTCCAAACCCACGTCAAGCTGATGCTCGACGTGATGGTGATGGCATTTCAGTGCGACGCCACGCGCGTGATCACTTTCATGCTCGGCAACGCCGGCAGCAACCAGAGCTACCCGTTCCTGATGGCCAACGGCGCGCCGATCACCGGTGCGCACCATGAGATTTCGCATCACGGCAGCAATCCAACCAACATCGCGCAGCTGATCGCGATCAACACCTGGACCTTCGAGCAGATTGGCTACTTGCTCGACAAGCTCAAGGCCGTTCCAGACGGCGCGGCCGGCGAGAACCTGCTGACCAATTCCGCGATCGTCGTATCGAGCGACATTTCCGACGGCAACATGCACAACCACACCGACATGCCGGTGCTGCTCGCCGGTCACGGCGGCGGAGCGCTCAAGCCCGGTCAACACGTCCGCTACGGCGCGCCGATCGCGGCGGGCTCGTACAAGACCAAGCCGGCGTCGAGCGGTGTACCGCTGGCCAACCTCATGCTCACGACGGTCGCGACGCTCGGCGTCACCGGCACGCCCGTGGGCGACAGCACCGCCACGTTGCAGGAAGTTTAGCGGGGAAGGTCTGTGCGCCTACCGTCTAGGCGCCGGGCACTACTCGGACTATAGCTTGCGGTTTGGACTCAAGTCGCCTTCCCCGCGCTCGCTTCGCCCCGCCGCGCGTCAAGGGCGCCTGGCTGGCGCTCGGCGGGCTCGCGACCCTGGCCTGCATCTACCATGCGGAGGATCGCTGCGGTCCCCACATGCGGCTATCGGATGTCGAGGCTTGCGTGTGCGGGGAGGGATTCGTGCAGCAGGGTACCGTGTGCGTGCCGTGCGGCGAGCACGAAACCGAAAAACACGGCGCGTGCGTCTGCGATGAAAACTACCAGCGCCTGACGGACGCAGCAGCTTGCACCGCAGTGCCTATGTCGGGCCTCGGCGCCGACTGCGCGCTCGCACCGTGTAGCGATCCGACCTTCTCCTATTGCGTGCTGGCTTCGAACGGTGACCGCTACTGTTCGAGTCGCGGCTGTCAGACGAGCGCCGATTGCCCGGAGACTTACGCTTGCTCGACCGACACTGCCGGAGCCAAATTTTGCAGGCGTTCGCCGCTCGGAATGACAGCGCCCTGCTCGACCGACAACGACTGCGCAGGCAACGAGGCCACGTTCTGCGAAACGCTGTTCAGTCACAGCTGCCTCGTCCAAGGCTGTTCGCTCAGCATGAATGACTGCTTCGACGGCTGGGAATGCTGCGACGCTTCCGGCTACGGGATGCCGATTCCGATCTGCATCCCGGAGGGCATGTGCCCGTGAGACTTCGCCACTCAGTGGTCGCCGTGGCGGCTCTGTCTTGGGTCGGCGCTTGGTCGCGTCTGGCGCTGGCGCAAACCGAAGCGCCGAGCGCACCTTCGTCGATCGAGCCATCGGCGCCTGCCGCGCCGCTCCCAGCGAACCTGACAGAGACTGAAGCCTTACAAGAGGAACAAGCCAAGCCCGCTCTGCCAGGCGGGTTCTACTCAGGCGACGCAGGCGTCAGCGAGCTTTCCGAGGCCCCGCGCCTCGATCTCTACGGCTTTGTCGATTTGACATACACCAAGAACCTGGACGGCCCTGACGTGCCGTACAGCCGCTTTCCGCACTTCGGAAGCTTCGCCATTGGCAACCTGAACCTGTACGCCGCTTCGACGCTAGGCAAGGGCTGGCGCAGTCTGATCGAGGTGCGCTTTCTGTATCTACCGGGAGGCTCAGACCAAGCCTTCAACCCGGGCGGCCCGGTCGCGCGTACCAACACCGAGGTGGGCGACTACGCCGACTTCCAACGGGTCTTGCGCTGGGGCGGCGTCGAAATCGAGCGGGTCTTCCTCGAATATCAGGCCAGCGACTGGCTGGCGTTTCAGTTGGGGCAATTCCTAACTCCGTACGGCGTTTGGAACGTGGACCATGGGTCGCCAACCGTGATCCCCGTCCGCCGTCCGTTCGTGATCGGCGAAGGCTTGTTTCCGGAACGGCAGACGGGCATCGAGGTACACGGCGCGCTGCACTCCGGCGCAACCAGCTACGGCTATCACCTGACGTTTTCCAACGGCAAGGGCCCGCTCGACGCCTACCTCGACCTCGACAGCAACAACGCCCTCGGAGCCCGCTTGTTCGTGCGCAACACGTCAGTCGGCAACCTTACCGTCGGCGCGTCTGGCTTCTATGGGCGCAATACGAATCGCAACAAGTCGTACGCTCCCAAGCCTGGAGTCAGTCCTCCGCAGCTCGAGATCCACGACGACATCACGATGCAGTACGACGAGCTATCGCTCGGCGCTGACGTGCTTTGGGAGTGGAATGATCTACTTGCGCAAGGCGAGCTGATCCTCAATCAGCGCAACTACGTCGACCCCTATCGGCGGCTGGATTCGAGTGGCGTCGGAGTGGTGCCCGACGAGCGGAATTTCGGCGGGTACGCGCTGCTCGGCTATCGCACGCCGTGGCTTGGTATCATGCCGTACACGCTAGCCGAATATTACAATTTTCAGCTCAGCGCGCTGTTTCCACCCGCCATCAGTACGGCTTTCGGTATCAACATCCGTCCGCAGGGCAGCGTCGTGTTCAAGGCGCAATACCAGTACACGCAACTAGGTACCCTGAGCAGTCGCGAGCTCTTGCGCGGCACGCTGCACGAGCTGGACTTCCAAGCAGCATGGGCGTTCTAGACATGCAGCGACGACGTTTCGTGGGGCTCGTTAGCGCGACGCTGGGCGCCGCGCTGCCGAGTCGTGCCCTGGGGGCATCGCGGGTTCGGCTGGCGATGATCGTGGCCAGCGACTCCCGGCTTCAGGACATCGACCTGGAACAAGTGCAGCGGCTGTTCGGCGGCGAACCCGAGGTGGACAAGCAGGGCCACAGCTTGATTCCGTTCAATCACCCTATCCTTTCGCCCGATCGCGTCGGTTTCGATCGCACCGTGTTGGGCATGTCGCCGGACAAGATGTCTAAGTATTGGGTCGACCGAAGAATCCGAGGGCAACCAGGCCCGCCACGCATCGCGCCCTCACTTCAAGTACTGCTCGGGGTGGTGAGTCGCCTGCCCGGAGCTATCGCTTACCTGCGCCCGGAGTACTTGGTGCCGGGCGTGCGCGCCCTCAAAGTGTCCGGCTATGCGCTCAATTCAGAGAGCTACCCGGTCGTTTTCGCAGAGTAGCAAACGCATGCGCGGTTACTTGAGCAACGCCACTGCGACGGCCAAGATCTAGAAAGTGCGCGCCTGCACCGACCGATTGGGAGTACCATCGCCCCCGAGACATATTGCGAATCATCGTTGCCACCGTGGGCGTTGTGACGTTGGGCGCAATCTTAGTGCTGAGCTGTGGGTCGACGACCGGCAAGCAGGCGCGGCGCGACGATGGCGGGTCGGGTGGTGACGAGCCGACCGCCGGCGTGGGCGGAGAACCCGCGCTCAGCACCGGCGGTGTGCCCAACACCAGCACCGGCGGCATGCCCAACGCCAGCACCGGCGGCATGCCCAACGCCAGCATCGGCGGCATGCCCAACGTCGGTACGGCTGGCATCGCGGCTGGCACGGGTGGCGAAGCTGGCATCAGCATGGGTGGCGAACCCAACGCGACTGCCGGAGCGCCAACCACCGGCGGCGCTGGGGCGGGTGGCGAAGCCGGCGCAACTAGCAGCGCGCCGTTACAGCTCGTTTACAACACCGGCGTCGACGACAGCGGCGTCGTGCTCGCGGGCGGCAGCGTCGACCCACACTGGACACTGATCGAAAGCGCCGACCCGACCTTCACCGGCCCCGACGCTATCGTCACGACCGATATCGCGTCGGGCTATTGGGTCGCGCAAAGCGACATCTCGAAGTGGCTCGCCCCGTCGGCCAATCAATCTTACCCAGGCGCCAATCCGTGCAACGCCGCCGGCGTGTACGTCTACCGCACGACATTCTCGCTCACCGCCGAACAAGCGACGACCATTTCGCTCGCCGGCAAATGGGGGGCCGACAACTACGGCACCGACGTGCTGCTCAACGCCGTGAGCCTCGGCATTACCGCGCCGAGCTACGCGCCGCTCAGCCCCTTTACGATCAGTACCGGCTTCGTCGCGGGTCTCAACACCCTCGACTTCGAAATCAACGACGTCGGCTGCCCGAACGGCTTCCGCGCCGAGCTAACCGCCATCACGCAGTGAGCGCTAGCGCCGCCACCGCAGGGTCACCGTAGGGCGCGTTCGGCTGGCCACGCGGGTGTGGGAGGGGGCCACGTGTCGCCGGCGGAAATGCGGACAGATCTGGCGTGAGCTCAACGGTACGGGGGATGCAGGAGTGTCGTCATGGGAGCGACGCTTCGAAGTATCGGGAACATTTCGGGTGACCCAGGTTTCGGAAGCTTACCGATGCCGCAAAGACGCGAGCTCTACTTTTGGCGCTTCGGTACGGGAATCGCCCTTGCCCTGGCGGGGGTGCTCGCCGTGCGTGGCGGAGCCGGTCATCCAACGCCCCAGCCGGTCGTGGGTGCCCCCGGGCACAGCTCGCCTGATCGTCGCTACCCGTTGGCTGTTTCGGGGACGCCGAGTGGCGAGCAGGCAGAGCCCGAAACGATCGAGCAACGTCTGACCGCGCTGAAGAATGCGCGCTCTCCGTCCGATACCTGCATGGCGCTATCGAGTCTCGCCACCGAAAATGGGGGTGAGGAGCTCGCGATCACTAGCATCGCTGATTTCAGCACAGCGGCGCACTCGATGATGCTCCGCAACTGCGCCATCGCGGCTCTCGGAGCAGCCTCGAGCGAGGCGGCGACCACGTTCTTGATTGATCTTGCAGAAGATCCGGAAATCTCGATCAGACTCGATGTCGTCGACGCGCTCGCGGCGCGCCAAGACTCGGGCGCAAAGGGCGCGGTGCTCGGCGCAGCACACTCGGAGGACCACGAGCTCTCCGTCCATGCCGTGCTCGCGCTCGCTCAGGCGGGCGTTGCTGAAGCCGTACCGCTAATCACGCAGGCGTTGCGCACCGAGTCTGGCGACACGGGGATGCAGCTGATCGCGGCGCTCGGGAGCACGAAGACTCCAGAAGCGGCAACTGCGCTCGTAGAGCTCGTCAAAACGCGGACGGGCAGATCCCGCACCGCGGCCATCAGCGCGCTCGGCGAAATCGGCGGCGAAGTGGCGACGCAGGCGCTCGGGAGTGCGCTCGGGGGCAGCGCTGACGATTCACGTGCGGTCGTGCAGGCGCTTGGGCAGATCGGTGACGAACCAGCTCGCAGAGTGCTCCTCAGTGTGGCCTCCGGCGGCGACCACGAGGCGTCTCTCGCGGCGCTGCGCGGCCTTTCCGGCATGGCAGGCGACGACGTCAAGAGCGTCATGACGGCGTCGCTCGGATCGACCGACCCGGAGCGGGCCGCGTCGGCCGCCATGTACTTTGGCCAGCAAGGAGACGCGAGCGCGCTACCGGTCTTGACCGCGATGACGCGTACAGCCGGTGCCGAGGCGGCGCAGTCCGCACTGTCGGCGATCGCGACGATCGGCGGGGACGCGGCGCGCAGCGCGCTCGCCGGCCTCGCGCGACAGGGAGGCACGGTGCAGGGTCAAGCCATGGCTCAGCTCGCTGCCCTACCCGGCGGTCGCGCCGAGGCACGCAGCGTCGCGCTCGAGATCCTGCGCAGCGGCGGCACCGGGATCTCGATGGCGTTCGAGACACTTGCTAGCGACGGCTCGAAAGAGGCGCGCGACGCGCTGATTCAGGTTGCACGAGGGAGCAGTGGTGTCGCGTCCCAGGCGATGCAGGCGCTGGCCAGAGACGGCGATGCCACGGCCGTCGATGCGCTCTCCGCAATTGCCGGCTCAGCGAAGGACCCCGGCAAGCAAATGAACGCCCTGATGGCGCTGGCGGCGACCGGCAGCCAAAGTGCCGCCCCCGCGCTGCTCGCAGCCGCAACTGCTGCCGACCCGTCGGTCCGGAACCAAGCACTCGCCGGCCTTTCCCAGCTCGGCGGACCGGACGCCGAACGGGCCTTCTTGAACGCATCCAAAGACGCGGATCCGAGCGTCGCGTACGGCGCCCTCAACTACCTCGGTCGAGTCCAGACGCCGCAGGCCCTCGGTCGGCTGGAAGAAGTGGCGCTCGGAACGGATGTGAATCTCTCACAGCAAGCTCTTGGCGCCCTCGCGAGTGCCGCCCCCGAGCGTGCCGCTGGTTTGGCCGAACGGCTCTTCCGGTCAGCGGACGCCAGCGCTCGCGTTTCAGCGGCGCGCGTTGCCGCCAGCCTCCCCGACGATCAGGCCGCGCGACTCTTGACCGCGGCAGCGCGGGACCCCGACCCCGATGTTGCTCGCGAGGCGATCGGCAACCTCCAGTCGATCGGCGGACCCGCTGCGCAGGGCATCTTGCTTGAGCTCCTCAAGGGCGACGGCACGGCGTCCGACCTGCGCGCGGTCGCGGCGCAGGCCCTGAGTCAGCTTGGCGGTAACGCAGCTGAGGAGAACGCCGCTCTGATTGAGAAATTCGTTACCAATGCCCCTTACGGCGATTCCGAGTGACGGATGCTGCCGATGCGCAAGGCGATGCCGGCGATGTTCGTGGGGAGGAAGCGGTAGAAGTCGCCGGGGTCGTCTTGAAGGACGAACCAATGTCCGTACTCGGCGAGCAGGGCGACATGGTTCGACAGCTTGAGCTCTACTCCGAGGTTCAACTGCAACAGCCCGTCGCCGCTGCCGCTTTTGCCGACCACATTCGACGGCAGCATCCCCGGCGGCGGCTCGGGGGCGAGCCAGTGATTGGCGAACGTCAACCCCAAGTACGGCTCGAACGAGTCGGAGACGCGGTAGCTCGAGATCGCGCCTCCTTCCACCATCCAAACCTCACGACCCGATAAACGGCCGCCGACACCGAGCCGCGGGGCTAAAGCGAATTTCTCGTGCGGGTCGAGCACGTTCACTTTCGCATCCAACTTCACGCCCGTTAAGAGGAAGCTGCCGATGCCAGCGTCGAGGCGCTGCGTGATTCCGACGCGCGCGCCAAGCTGCGCCCCGGTGTTGATCACGCCGCCGCGCCCTTGCTGGTCGTCGATGCGATTGAACACCTGGGCGACGCCTGGCGTAACGCTCAGCGTGGCCGGGGCCTGAGTGTGCGCGGTTTGGAACGAGCCAAAAGAGCAACCGCTGACGAACACCGCGCCCAGCACGAACAGACCGCGCGAGCTCATGGCGCGGACTCGAACGCCGCCGCAATCGCGTCTGCGTTGTCATACTGGTCGCACAGCGCCCGGAACTCTTCGCGCGTCAGCGGCGGCTGGTCTAGCCGCCTTCGCACCTGGATGGTTTGTTCGACCAGCATGTGAGGCTCGAACGACGCCCAGCCTTTCAACGTGCAGTAAGGCTCGGTGCCCAAGATCTCCGGTCGGCGCGACTCCGGGAAGCTTGCTTTGAGGTGGATTACCTTCACGCCCACGACGGCCCAGTAGATCGCGTAGTCGATCTGCGTTTGCGGATCGGTCTCGAGCGCGACGGGCAGGCTGACGCGCGGATCGCGCGCAACGTCTGGGTCATCCGCCACGCTCGCCAGCCACGCCCGCGCTGCCCCCCGCGCTTCGTCGAGCGGAAAAGCCGCGAGCTCGTCGACCGAAAGCTCCGTGCCCATACCGATCGAATCCGCCGACACGGCGTGCAAGCCGTAGAGCAGCCGTTGCTTGTTCGCCAGTTCCTCCGCCAGCGTGAGCTCGAGACGTGTGCCGTCTTCGACGAGCCGCGACGTGCCCTGGAGAAATTCAGGACCGAGCGCGGCGTTGAGCACGCCTTCGAGAAACCGATACGCGCGCGCCGTGCGCAGGTAGAAAGTCGGAAACGGCTCTACGACGAGCTTGGGGTATGCGGTGAATTCGATCGGGTCGACTGAAAGCGAAGTGGCCCTCGAGTCAACCAACGCAATCTGCTTGACGTGGGTTTCGCGGGTTTGAATTAGCAGCGACTTGAACGTCTCGACCAGCTTTTCCTTGTAAGCCCGGGTCAAAAGCAGATGCTCGGACTCAGTCGCTCGATCGGGCACCAGTAGCGTCTCGAGCGCGTACAGCTGCTGGTCGTAAAAGCCGGAGTCCGGGCGCGGCTTGAGATCGACCTCACCGGTTTGAATTTTCCGGATCAGCCCATCGAGCAAGGTTTCACCCTCGGCCAGCTCACCGCCGCACAGCAGCTTGCGCATCACGCGGTTCTCGGCGCTTTCGGAGGCCGGGAAGGCCGCCAGGCCAGGGTTGCAGAAGGGAGATTCGGGATAGTCGACGGGTAGGGTGGCCGCGAAGCTCTGCTCGACCGAAGCGAGTTGACCCAGCGCCTTTGCGTCAGGCACGAGCGGGGCCAGGTCGAACGGGCTCGCATCGAAGAACGGATCGGTGAGGCCCGCATACAAGTCCAGCGTGCGGCGGTAGGCGTCCGAGAGCGGACCGGGCTGCGCCGCCACGAAGCCAAGCGCGGCCAGCGCTGCGAACGGCGGCTCGTCGGAAAAGCCCGGAATGTACCGGGCCTGAAGCCAGCGATCGCGCGTGAAAATGGCCTTGAGCTGCGGGCTCCAGGTGTAAAAGCCGATCGGTTTGGCAAAGACGCCGGCCGCTTCGAACTTGGCGGCCGCCGTCGCGGCATCCGGCGCCAGGCTGGGGTCGATCGCGCTGGTGTCGCCCGCTAGCGTGAGGGCCGTGGCAATGTGCTTGGCGGCGGCGAGTGCCGGGCCTTGCTCCGTCGCAGCTCCTTGCTTTGCGCGCGTCGTCATCTCTGCGAGCAAGTCGAGCAGCAGTTGGTGTTTGTTCACCTGGCTTCTGTCACCGTGCTCGGCCGCGAGCTCCACGGCAGCGTAGAGTCCGTCATTGAAAGGCTTGAGCGCGCCGTTCACGACCTCGATCGTCGGCAGCGTGGGCGCGCCATCGAGCGCCTCGCGTGCGGCACGCCGAGACGCGAAGACCTTGCCACGGACCGCCTTGTCGGTGGCGCCGCTCGACTGCAGCGTGAGGCGCGTCACGCTCGCGCTCTTGTTCAGGGTGACCTGGCAACCGTCAAACTCTTCCACCACCGTGCGCGTCGAGTCGTACGCGGGGTCCTTGTCGGACAGTTGGTCGTCCTGCAACGGCTCGCTCTTGCGTGATTCGGTCACGACCTGTCCCACGCCGACGACGTCGATCGGATCGACACACCCCCAGAGCAACAAAGAAATCGGAATCAGCGCAAATTTAGACATTAAGGTCCCCCCCCAAAACTAGCCGAAGCGCCCGGCAACGTAGGATCCAGCGCGTCGCAGTCGCCGGCGATCGTCCCGCCGGCAGCGACCTCACCGAGCGTCGCATCCAGCATGATGCGAGCGCTTGCGTAGTGGAGCTGGCCGGTGAGCGCTCCGGCCGACGCCAAGATCGTCAGTGTCGCGTCACCGCTTTCGGCAATGCCGCTGGCGCTAGTGCCCAGCGTCACTGTCACCGGAACACTCAGTGTGGCTCCCCCGCAAGCCTCGATCGCACCCTCTCCGTCGTAAGTGATGGCGAGCTGCAAGCTGTCCGCCAGATCAACGAGCGTGTGGGTGGTCGCAGAACGCGACTCGTTCTGCCAGCGCAGGTCTGCGTCGTAGGTCCCGTTGAAGGCCTCGGCCGCCGCTCTCACGGTGGTGATCTCCCACGGGTCGTCAGGCGAGAGATCGGTGCCAGAGCACCTGTTGGAAGTGGGTTGCCCGGTTTGGCCACCCAAACAACCCGTCGCCAGCGCTGCCAAGAGCACTCCCATCGCGCAGCGAAACGCCATCCGCACCATCGACAACCAAGATGCCGTGCCGGCGGCGGAGGGTCAATGCACGGGTCGCACATTCTGTGCTCACGATTGGCCCACCATTGTGCGTATCATGCGTACATGAATTTCGCGCTTGTCGCTGCTGATTGGCTGCGTTTGATGCGGGGAAAGCGCTCGCAGCGCGGCTTCAGCAAGCGGCTAGGCTACGCCAGCAATATCGCGTATCGCTGGGAGACGGGCGTCTGCTACCCGTTGGCGCGTGAAGCGCTCGCCATCGCGAAGCGTGACGGCGCCGCAGGTCGGGTCGCGCTGGTTGCGTTCATGGGCGGTGCGGTGCCGTCCCCGCTGCAAGACGTCGACCTTGGCACTCGCGACGGGGTCGCGCAGCTGTTGCGCGCGCTGCGCGGCGACACGTCGCTGGTGGAGCTGGCGCGCCGTTCGGGCTTCAGCCGCTTTTCGATCGCGCGCTGGCTGAGCGGTACGGCCGAACCGCGCCTGCCGGAGCTACTCGCGGTGGTCGAGGCGGAGACCTTCCGCGTGCTCGATTTCTTGGCATGCTTTAGTAGTATCGAACGACTGCCGTCCGTTGCTGACGACTACCGCGCCCTCGAAGCCGCGCGCAAGACCGCGTACGACGTGCCGTGGTCACACGCCGTGCTCCGCGCCCTCGAGCTTTCGGAATACCGCGACTTGAAACGCCACCAGCCGGGTTGGCTAGCCAAGCGGCTGGGGATTTCGCGGGAAGAGGAGGAACAGTGCCTCACCGCGCTGGCAACAGCTCGTCAAATCAAGCTCGAAGGCAAGCGCTGGCTCGTCGATGAAAGCAAGACCATCGATACTCGAGCGCATGCCCAGCGTGGCCGGCGCTTGAAGGCGGAGTGGTTGAAGGTGACGCTCGAGCGGTTGGAGTCAGGCGTAAGTGGCATCTTCGGCTACAACTTGATGGCGATTTCACGAGCGGACATGGCGCGGCTACGCGAGATGCACATCGCGTATTTCCGCAGCATGCAAGCGCTGGTTGCCGACTCCAGCCCAAGCGAGTGTGTCGTGTTGTTCAACGCCGACCTATTCGCGCTGGACGAGCGAGCCAGCGCTGGCGCCAGCTAGCGCGGGGCTGTGGGAGGCCGACCGCTCGAGGCCGCCATCCACGGTGGCGATGTAGGCAGTCTTGGCGAGTGGATCGACGGCGTAAGCAGTGCCGCCGCAAGCCACCACCAAAGCTGCGAGCGCAAATCCAAGCCGCCAACCACTTCTCGTCCCCATCCCTATTATCCTCCTCCTCAACTGTGCCGTGTCCGCTAGTGGGTGAATCCGTCTTGTCAGTGGTCTCATCTCGTCGGGTTGAACACGCCCGCCGATCCTGGCTTCTGGCTGCGTTTTCGCTGTGCTCCGGTGCTCACGTACAGAAGTACGTTCCGCTCCGGTGCTCGCGAAAGCCTTGCCAGAAACCAGGCTTGGCGGGCGGGCAGCTGAAAAATGAGACCAATGCTCAGGTGAATCCGTGCAGTGCACGAGCCAGCGCCCGACGCCGGCGCGACCGCATGACGAAATACTGACGTCGATTGCGTTGCTCGAAGCGCGCGATGCTTCACACTAGATTGAAGATGTGCAAGCGCGCATCAGCCGCAAGCTGCCAAGGTCCGAGATGATTCTAGGGCTGGCGCTCGGACTACTCCACGCCAACGCCGTCGAATGGGTCACGCACAAATACGTCCTGCACGGGCTGGGTAAGCGCAAGGGCAGCCTGTTCCGTTTTCACTGGGCCCAGCACCACCGTGTCGCCCGTAAAAACGCCATGTACGACAAGGGTTACGAGGCACCCTTCTGGTCGTGGAAAGACCGCGGCAAAGAGATCATCGGCATCTTGGGCCTGGGCGTCTTGCACCTGCCGCTGCTCACGGTGGCGCCGTATTTCACGGTGGCGGTGCTGTTCTCGGCCTTCAACTACCTCTATCGGCACCGCAAAGCCCACATCGACATCGAGTGGGGCAAACGCCACATGCCGCACCACTACGACCACCACATGGGGGCCAATCAAGAGGCCAATTGGTGCGTCTCGTATCCGTGGTTCGACTGGATCCTGCGCACGCGAGTGCGCTCGACCCCCCAGGCATCGAAGCGCACCCGCCGAGCGGTCGTTTCAGCTACTTCGGCGACGCCGCCGCAGGGCGCCACCTAGGGCCAAGACCCCCAACATCAGGCCCCACGAGCTGTTCTTGGGAGCGATGCTACAGCCGCCGCCTCCGCTGCTCATCCCCACTGGCTGATCTCCGTTGCCGGTCCCCGTCCCGGGAATGACGCTCGCGTTGTAGTCGGCGAGCTGCGTCAAGATCGGTTCCGAATTGTCCTCGACCACCTTGCCGGCGCCGCTGTCACCGGTGCGCACGATACGGGCGTTCGACGGCAGGTCATTGAGCGCGGCCGGCCAGGTGCCTACGTCGTTGGCGTTGCCGCGGACCACGCCGCCTTGCGGCAGCTCGATGCGCCATGACGCTTCGGACTGGAAGATGTTGGGGTTGCACTCGATGATGCGCTCGGCCGTGTGCAGGTTGCTGACGTCGCCTTGATCCGCGTTGAACGTGAATACGGGATCGAGCGTCATCTCGTCGGCCGACAACGTCGTGTACATGCGGGTCAGGGTCGGGTGAGCGTCGACCAGGTCTTGCACCAGCTTGACCGGGTCGATGACCAGCCTTTGCAGCTCGGCGAAGTAGGTGGCTGGTTTGAATTGGATTTGGCCGGCGTAGCAGTTGGGGCACAGCTTGAAGTCTTCGAACGCCAAGTCAGCGGGCAGCGTGACAGCGGCGCGCGTCGCGTCCCAGAAGCCGTCCCAACCACCGTACTGGCCGTAAACTTGGTTGAACATCTCGGCGAAGCTGCCGTAAACCTGCTTTTGCGCGGCAGCCCAGTTCTGTTGGTCGGACTTCGTCCAAACCATATCGGCAAACTGGCTGGTCGCGCCCGCGAACTCCGTGACGAAGCCTTGGCCACCTGCGTCATTGGCAGCCTGAATCACCACCGAGTTGTAGGTCGGTGCAGCGTTGAACCAATTGATACGCGCTTCGTTGAGCTCCAAAGACAGGTAGTTCTTGGGTACCGCGCGCGCCGCACCGAGCGTCCAGGTCAGCACGCCCATGTCGTCGTTAGCGGCGACGGCGGTCAGCTTGACGGGGATGGATGCCTCGCTGCCGGCGTAGGTCAGCACGATCGGGCGGATTGAGCCGCTGTCAGCCCCTTTGGTTAGCTTGAGCGCCAGCAAATACATGCCGTCCATCAGGTACGGACCCAACAGGCTGCCCGCGCCCGCCGGCACGTCGTACTGGTTGAGCTTGAGCCATTCGATCGCGGCGTCAGCCGGCTCCGCCAGGCTCTTGTCGAATGAGATGACGGCCCATTCGAAGGCGCCCACCACGCCCGAGGCCTCCACCGTCACGCCGCCGCTGTCGAGGTTCGGTCCGGCCGTAGGAAAACCGCCGGACGATGCCGAGCCGCCCGCGCTGCCCCCAAAATTTCGGTCCCTGTCCTGACGGCAGGTGCCCTCGACGCGCGTGGTGAGCGTGTAGTTGGGGTTGGTGGCTGTCTGCAGGCGCTGCAGCGCCAGGTTGGATGCGACGCCGATGTCCGAGTCGGCCTTGGGCACCGACGAGATGGGTAAGAGCCACGAAAAGCTCTTGGAAGGACCTTGGTATTGGATCTGGATGACGGCCGTGGTGGTGCCGTTGCCGTTGTCCGCGAAGATGATGCCCTCTGCGGCCTGGTTCACGGGTTGCGACTGGTTGCAAAAGAACCCGCCGCAAGCCAGGGCGGAAGTTGGGAGCAGGGCGCCCAGGCAAAAGACCGCGCCGAACAAGGCGCCTTGGTGGATAGATCGCATGGGGGAACTCCTCAACGGTGATCCGGACAGACGGATCAGGGACAAATGGGGTTTGGCACGGAACGGCACACGTTTGCCGGCCTCTTTCAAGGTACGCCGCCTAGAGCAAGCCGAGTGCCAAGCCGCGGGAGAGCTTGGATTCGGGCGCGTGCTGGCTCCTCCGTAAACGTGCCCGTGCCCGTGCCCGTGCCCGAAATCGTGCAGGGGCTCATCGTATCCGTGGCACGCGATGTGCTCTACCGCTGGCTGATGGTTCGGCTGCTCATCGCGCTGACGGCTTCGCTCGCGTCCGCTTGCTCGGGTTCGCCGGCGGCTGCTGCGGGCGGCGAAGCCGGTGCAGGCGGAGCAGCTTCACCCGTGGATGCAGTCAGCGTCGAAGTAGGGGTACCCGCCGGTCCGGACGGCTTGGATTTCGAGCCGATGCCGGCTGGCAGCGAGTTACGCCTGCAGACCTTTGGGCAAGGCGGAACTCACGTGCTGGTGGCGGTGCGGTCGGCGGGGTTTGGGAAGCGCGCCTTCGTTTCCGCCACGCTGCGCAACCTGACGACCGACGTCGAGGTCGAGGAACCCGCGCCAGCGCGACCGCAGCTTCTGTACTGCGGCGACGACGGCTTCTGCGATTTGGTCCCGTATCTGGTCCACGCCAGCGGCATCGCGGCAGATGAAGAGCGCGACGGGCTCCGGGTATTGCTGACCGCGCAGGTGCGCAACGAAGCAGGCGCGCAGGCTGAGGCCTCTATCGAGGCGGTGCTCAGTACTGCCGACCTGTGAGGAGGAGATGAAGATGAAACGATGGCTAGGATGCGTGGGGATGTGTCTCGCGCTCAGCGGTTGCGGCTCGGACCCCAAACCGGTCGCTGACGAGCCGTTGCCGAACCAATGGGGTTGGGTCGCTCACAGCCCTGATGCCGCGCTCTTGGGGGTACACGGCACTTCGGAGCACGACGTGTGGCTGACGGGTGCCGACGACGGCCAAGGCCCGGTCGTGCTGCATTGGGACGGCGAAGCCTGGGAACGTCGTCCGACCGGCGTGCGTGGGGATCTGTGGTGGGTGAACGCGACTGCCGACGGGCCCGTATTTTTCGGCGGGTCCGAGGCGCTGGTCCTGCGCTACGACGCGGGCAAGTTCGAACGCTTGGCAACGCCGGGTCTGGGCAAGCACACGGTCTACGGTATTTCGGCGCTCAGCCCGCAAGACGTTTACTTGGTGGGTGCTGCCGCAGGTCGCAACGGTTTCATCTGGCACTACGACGGCCAGAGCATGCGCGAGCTGGCCCTGCCGGACGACCTGCCGCTCGACGAACAGCATGATGCTCCCGGTTTGTTCAAGGTGTGGGCCGGGTCAGCGAGCGACGTTTGGGTGGTCGGGGCTCACGGCGTCGTGCTGCGCGGCAATGCTGATACCGGTTTCGATCTCGTTCAGTCGGGTGGCGATGAGATTCTGTTCACCGTGAGCGGCAGCGGCAAGCAGGTGGCGGTCGTGGGTGGAACTGGCAAGGGTATGCTACTCGAGCTCGATCAGCGCAGCACACAGCCGCGCCTGCTCGACCACGCCCCCGAGGCCGCACCCCTGCTGCAGGGCGTCAGCATCACTCCTCGGGGTTATGTCTGGGCCGTCGGCGCGGGTGGCAGCATTTATCGCGGCAAATCCGGCCAATTTGCGGCGATTGACCCCGGATTGGCGTTTGGGGCCGCCGAGTCCTTACACGCAGTTTGGACCGACCCGGAGGGCGGGGTCTGGGCGGTTGGCGGTGACGTGCTCACCGCAGAGCTGGACCAAGGGTTGGCACTGCACAGCAGCGGCGCGGTGCCCGAAATTGTGGTCGAGCGGCCCGATCCGCCCGCCGCCGCGTGCCCGGAGGCCGCGATTGATCCTGCGCCGGATGGTTCGATTGCGCGGCGCTGGAACGAGCAACTGTTGAACGCCGTGCGGCGCGACGTGCCGCGGCCCGGTGTTCACGCACGCAATCTGTTCCACGCATCGATTGCCATCTGGGATGCTTGGAGCGCTTACGATTCGCTCGCCGATGGCTACCTGGTGCAAGAGAAGGCGCAGACGGACGACGTTGCTGCGGCGCGCGAGGAGGCGATCTCCTACGCGGCCTACCGGGTGGTGAGCCATCGCTACGCGGCCGCCCAGGGCGGACCAGTCTCGCAGGCCTGTTTCGACGCCTTCATGAACAAGCTGGGCTACGACCCAGCTGACTCGGAGACTTCGGGGGAAACTCCGCGCGCGCTCGGCAACCGCATCGGCGACGCCGTGATTGCCGCCTACGCGGACGACGGCGCCAACGAAGCCAACAACTATGCCGATCCGCAAGGTTTTTTGCCGGACGCGCCCAAGCTCGTAGTGGATCGGCCTGGCACATCGACCGAGGACCCGTTGTTGTGGCAGCGCCTGGTTCTGGCGAAGGCCGAGACTCAAAACGGCATCGCCGTGGATGCAGGTGCGCAGGGCTACATTGGCGGGCAGTGGGGAGAGGTGACGCCGTTCTCGCTCGTGCGCCCAAAAAAGGGCGCGGCGTACCTCGACATCGGCAGTCCGCCCCAGTCGCTCGATGATTTGCTCGAGCCGGTCGTGGCGTTGATCCGCCGCTCGTCCGAGCTCGACGTCGAAGACGACACGATGGTCGACATCTCTCCGGCGTCGGTCGGCAACAACTCGCTCGGCGCCAACGACGGGCAGGGCTACGCCGAGAACCCGGTGACGCACGAGCCGTACGCTCCGCAACTGGTGCGCCGCCACGACTTTGGGCGCGTGCTAGCCGAATTCTGGGCGGACGGGCCCAGCTCCGAAACGCCACCCGGGCATTGGAACACGATCGCCAACCACGTCGCTGATGACCCCAGCTTGAAGCGTCGGCTGTTCGGCGCCGGGGCGTCGCTCGATCCGCTGGCTTGGGATGTTCACGTTTACTTGGCGCTGAACGGTGCGGTGCACGATGCCGCGATCGCCGCTTGGGAGCTCAAGCGAAAGTACCTGACCTCGCGTCCGATCACGCTGATTCGCTACATGGCGGGCAAGGGGCAGCGCACCAATCCGGATCGTCCCTCGTACGATCCGAACGGACTGCCACTGGTTGACGACCTGATCGAGCTCATCACCGAGCAAAGCTCGGCGCCTGGCCAGCGGCACGAACACCTGCGGCGCTACCTTGGCGAAATCGCCGTGCGCGCCTGGCGCGGCGAGCCGGGTGACCGCAAGCGAGAGGTCGGAGGCTGCGGCTGGGTGCTCGGAGTCGAGTGGCTTCCGTATCAGCGGCGCACCTTCGTGACGCCTGCATTTCCGGGTTACGTCTCGGGCCACAGCGCGTTCAGTCGCGCCGCCGCGACCGTGCTCGCCGAACTGACCGGCTCGCCTGCGTTTCCGGGCGGTCTGGGCAGCTTCAGTTGCGACTCCGGCTACCTGTTCTTCGAGCAAGGGCCTTCGGCGCCAGTCACCTTGCAGTGGAGCACGTACTTCGACGCGGCTGACCAAGCCGGTCAATCGCGCGTGTGGGGTGGCATCCACGTGACGCAGGACGACTTCGATGGGCGGCGAGTCGGGGCAGCCGTGGGCAGCTCAGCGCTCGAACGCGCACGCAGCTATTTCGACGGTACGGCGCTGCCGTAGAGCTAGCCCTGAATTCGTTCTGCTCTCGCGTGCCCGTGCCCGTGCCCGACGGTCCGTGAAGTGCGTCTTTGAGCGTTCCTTGGTGTGTAGGCCTTGTCTGCGCGCCCAGCTGGGCGCGGCGCGCGCGGGCCAGGCCCGTGCCAGGAACCTCGGCCTATCCAGGCAAACCTTGGCGAAACCGCGAGCATTTTCGGGCACGGGTACGGGCACGGACGGGCATGGGCACGTTTACGAGGGAGCCAGCGGCCGCTTCGTGCATGCTCGGGGCATGGGTTGGTCTTCGCACCGGTGCGTGGCTGGCTATGGGCTGATGGCGGCTCTCGCCCTGCTGCCCAGTGCGTGCGGTGGAAAACAGGCGTCCAGGCCAAGCGAGCCGCTCGTTGCAACGGGCGGCGTGACGACTGGCGGCAGCAGTGCGGTAAGCGGAGGTTCAGAGGCGGGCGGCATGACGACTGCCGCGACTGGCGCCACCGGCAACGCAGGCGACGCCGGCGACGCAGCGACGAGCAGCATCGGCTACCGTTGCCACGGCACCGAGACGCGCATCCCGCGCGACCAGGTGTGCGACGGCGTCGAAAACTGCCCTGAGGGCGACGACGAACCCTGCAGCAAACCGGTGCCAGCGTGTCCCGCGCAGGCCGAGGTCGTTGCCACGTGGCTCAACGGCCTGAGCGTTTGCAGCGTCCGCGCGGTCGCACACCAACGCGACAACGACTTCAGCTACGTCTTCCCTTGCGACGCAGACAGCGCGATTCAACCGAGTCGAGTCTGCGATGGAATCGTCGACTGCCCCGCGGGCAACGACGAAGAAGGCTGCCCGATCGCTTGCGAGCGAACCTGCACGAGCATCGGCACCAACATGAGCTGCAGCGGGCCGCCCTGTGAGTTCTTTTGCGCCGATGGCTCGACCATTCTGCAAGACGAAGTGTGCGACGGCGCGTTCAGCTGCCCCGGCGGCGAAGACGAAGTCTGCGTCGATCACTTCACGTGCCCACGCGACCCCAAGCGCTCACGCATCGATTTCCGCCAACTCTGCGACGGCCAAGCGGACTGCCCCGACGGCGAAGACGAAGCCACGTGCCCGCCCCGCCGCCAATTTTTCATCTGCGACGACGGTAACGAGATCCTCTTTCCCTACTTCACCTCCGGTTGCTACGGCGACTTCCAGCCCCGCGAACCCCGCTGCTCCGATCACAGCGCCCCCTACCTGCCCTGCCCACCGAATCGCTAGCCGTCTTTCAGCTCCGTTTGCCTTCACAATTGCTGGAGAAGCGCCGCCCGGTTGCGTAAGCTCGCGCGGTTGTGAGTCTCGCTATCCCGCTTCCGGCCACGCTGTTCATCTGCCTGTTGGCTGGCTGTGGTGGCGCCCGGGCGTCTGCCGAGGCACCCGCCTCGCACACGGCCGCAGCAACACCCGACTCCAAACCTGCGCCGCATACGCTCTCGCCGGCTGAGATTGCTGCGGCCGCCACGCCTGCGATTGTTTCGATCCGCACGCCGCTCGGGCTCGGCACCGGCTTCGTCGTGCGCGACACGGGCTGGATCGTTACCAACCTGCACGTGATCGCCGGGGCGGAGCGCGCGCTCGTCACCTTCCCCAACAAGAAAAGCTTCCCGGTGCTCGAGGTGTTGAACAGCAGCGCGGCGCACGATCTGGCGCTGCTACGCGTCGACGCCAAAGGCCTGCCCGTGCTCAAGCTGGCTGACAGCGAAAAGGTGCGGCCGGGCGACGCGATCGTCGCCATCGGTCACCCGCTGGGCCTCGAAGACACCGTCTCCAACGGCCTGGTCAGCGCCGTACGCCAGATCGGTGACCTGACCGCGCTACAAATTTCGGCACCGATTGCGCCCGGCTCGTCCGGCGGCCCGCTGTTGGACGAGCATGGTGAGGTGGTCGGCGTGGCCACGGCGATCTTGCATGGCGGTCAGAATCTGAACCTCGGCGTGCCCGCCAAGTACGTCCAAGCCCTGCTCCTCAACCCAACGCCGGTCACGCTCGCCAGCTTGGCCGCCGCTCAAGCCCCCGAAGCCAAGCAACCGGAGCTGCCCAAGGTTTCGCGCCAAGTGCCCCACCACGAGCTTGCGCTCTGGAAGGGTTGTGACCAGCCCGCGCTGGAGTTGGTAGGACATGGCATCTCCGACGCCATCGACGTCGGCGCGCCGCTCTACAACGACGGCAACTTCGCGGCCTGCTACCACGTGTACGAAGGCGCCGCGCTCGACATCGAGCGACGCTTACCCAGAGCCTGCAAAGGCCCGAAGCAGGCGCTCGCCACCGGCCGCAGCAACGCCGACAAGCTGAACGATCCGAGCGCGCAAGCCTGGGCCATGCGCGACGCTTTCGACGGCCTGACCGACGTGCTGATGCGGCGCCTCGCGGCGCATCCGCATTGAAGTCGAGATGAAGAAGGCGACCGTGCTGGAGCAGGTCACGACGCCCGACGGCAGCACGCAAGCGCTGGTCGAGCGCGACGGCCACTACATGATTTGGGTGAACGGCCGCGAGCTGATGTCGACGCGCCACGCGTTTTCCGAGGAACAACTCGGCGTCGTGGGTTGCCAGCCGCTGCGAAAACAGCCGCGCGCGCGGGTGTTGATTGGCGGCTTGGGTTTAGGCTTCACGCTGCGTGCTGCGCTCGAAAATCTCGGTTCCGACGCACAAGTCGTCGTGGCCGAGTTGATGCCGCAGGTGGTGGAGTGGAATCGCAATCCGGCGTATCCGCTGGCCAGCGCGGCGCTCGCCAATCGCCGGACCGAGGTCGTACTCGGTGACGTGGCCGCGCTGATCGCGAAAAGCGTCGCGCGCTTCGACGCCATTTTGCTCGACGCCGACAATGAAACGACCAGCATGAACACGGCCGGCAACAGCAGCCTGTACCGGGCCGCGGGGCTGGCCAGCATCGCGCGTGCGCTCAAGCCGGGTGGCACGGTCGTGTATTGGTCGGTCGGCGACGACCCACAACTGGTCAAACGACTCGCGCCCGCCGGCTTCGTCGTCGAAAGCCGACGCGTCAAAAAGCATCCGACCGCCAAAAGCGGCGGCTACCACGTGTTGATCATCGCGCGTCGAGTTGCCGCGACTTCGTGAAACGCGGCGCACCTTGCCAGCGTCCACGAGATCTTCGAGCGCCGCCCTGGTCTCTGGAGTGTGCACGTCCCAGGTGTGGCGCCAATACAGGTCGATGTAGGTCTGCAGGCGTAGCGAGTGGTTGCGCGTAACCCTCGAGGTATGCGCGCCGAACGGCCGACAGCGCCAAGCGCGTAGTGGCCAATGTGGGTAGGACGCGCCTTCGGTGGCACTCGTTCGCTGAACCCTTTGGTTCCCGAAAAGCGCTGTCCGCTCTCCTAAGCTACCGTCCGACTGCTAAGGTCTGCAGTGATCATGATCCGGGCGCCCTTGCTGGCTTTGGGGTGGTGGGCGCTTGCCTGCGAGTTTCCCAATTATGTAGCCATCGATCGCGAAGCTTCGTCGCCCGAGGCCGGCGCTGGCGGAGCAAACGGCGGCGGAGCGATCGGCGGCGGAGCAAACGGCGGCGGAGCGATCGGCGACATCTCGCCCGGCGGGGTAGATGCCGGGGGTATGAGCGCTTCGGCGAACGGCGGACAACAACAGGCGGGCGACGGGTCAGCAATGGCGGGCGAATCGGGCCAAGCCGGCGCAGCTCCCGCTGATCTGTTTCAGAGCACGGATCTGCGCGGATCCTGCAACGGGGGGATTCCCATCGGCGAAGGCAGCACCGAGCCCGTCTCGAAGTACGCCTATGACATGACGGCCTTTGGCACCGAGTGCGGACATCACTGCGGCGAGGACCAAGGGCGCTTTGCCTACGTCGAAGCGACCGGGGACTTCGACGTCGCGGTGCAAGTAACGGGCATGGACAACTTGGATGCGCCTCGCGGCAGTCTCGGAAACCCAGTCAAGGCCGGACTCATGATGCGGGACGCACTCGGCCCAACTGCTCGCTTCGTGGCCATCTTAGCCGTTGAGCCCGTCGTGGAATTTCCTGACTGCTTCGTGTTCGACTACCGCTCGAAGCCAGCTGGTGCGCTAGGTGCGGGCGACTTCGAGTATGCTTGGCTCAACCGAAATGACGCGATTTTTAGCCGGGCTTTTCCTAACATTTGGGTACGCCTCGTGCGCGTTGGGAACAACGTATCCGGCTTCGCTAGCGAGGACGGGGACCATTGGATTCCGCCTTCTCGAAGCTCCTACCTGACAGATTTTCCGACTCGGGTTTATCTGGGCATCGTCGCTAGCTCGGCCGTGGAAGGAGGCTTCAACGCGCGCTCGGTAACGTCCTTCCGCAATCTACGCGGCTTCGAACCGCCGACTCCAGCCCAGTAGCTAATCATTGTCTCATCTCGGTCGGCTGCCGCAATGCAGCCTAATGCAGCCTCTGATCATTCATCGCATCTTGCCCGAGCGAGCGGGGACAACAGGAAGACGGCTGATGATTCATCGCATCTTGCCCGAGCGAGCGGGGACAACAGGAAGGCGGGAAGGCCGAGATTTAGGGTGGGTGGTAACTGGCAGCTGGACGCAGGGATGGCGATTGGACCTCAGGCGCCTGTTCGAACAACAAAAATCTTCCCGCCTTCCCGCCTTCCTGTTCGCTCGTGCTCGAGGCGCGAAATGTGATGAATCACGAGATGCAGCCTGCTTGCAGAAGCTTCTGTACCGGTACTCGGTGATTCTGGAGGCGCGGGCGTGAGACGTGACTCGTGAAACGTTGACAAGGCGAGCGGCTCCGCTATCTTCAGGGCTCGTGCGTGCTCCGTTTTGCCTTCCGCTTCTCTCCGGGCTGCTTCTTAGCAGCGCGGGAGAGGTGTGAAACGCCGCAAAACGTAGCCAAAACGTAGCGTTTCCCAAGCTCTCTCCCGCAACTTGCTGGAGAGGAATGGGCGTCATCGCGACCTCTCCGGCCAACCCTGACCGAGGTCCCGATGTCATTCGATCAAAAGCGTTACGAAGCCCCCAAGCGTGTTTCCCTGCCCGACCGGCGCTGGCCCGAGCGCGCGCTCACCCAAGCGCCTACTTGGTGCTCGGTCGACCTGCGCGACGGCAACCAAGCTCTGCCGGATCCGATGGGACACGACCGCAAGCGCGCCTTGCTCGAGCTGTTGGTGCGCGTCGGCTTCAAGCAGATCGAGCTTGGATTTCCAAGCGCCTCGCAGACTGATTTCGACTTCATCCGCTGGGCGCTGACTAGCGGTGCCTTGCCAGCGGACGTGATTCCGCAGGTGATCACCCAAGCGCGCGAGCCGCTGATCGCGCGCACCTTCGAGTCGATTGCTGGCGCGCCACGCGCGATCGTTCACTTGTACAACTCGACCAGCGAGCTGCAGCGCCGCGTGGTGTTCGAGAAATCCAAACAGGAGATCTTGAATTTGGCCGTCCAAGGCACGCTCTGGGTCAAGCGCGAGGCCCAGAAAGTGCCGCAAACTCAGGTCATTTTCCAGTATTCGCCCGAGAGCTTCACCGGCACGGAGCTCGAGTACGCGCTCGAGGTCTGCGACGCCGTGGCCGAAGCGTGGGACGCCGGCCCCGATCGCCCAATGATCATCAACCTGCCGACCACGGTCGAGATGACGACACCGAACGTCTTCGCCGATCGCATCGAATGGTTCGAACGTCACCGCGCGCGGCGTGAGCACGTCACGCTCAGCGTTCACTGCCACAACGATCGCGGCACCGGCGTGGCGTCGGCGGAGCTGGCCCTGCTGGCCGGTGCGACTCGGATCGAAGGCACGTTGCTGGGCAATGGCGAACGCTCAGGCAACGTCGACATCGTGACGATCGCCATGAACCTGTATTCGCACGGAGTAGACCCGATGTTGTACTTTGCAGATTTGCCAGAGGTCGTGCGCGTCGTCGAAAGCGCGACGCGTTTGTCAGTTCACCCACGCCACCCGTACGCGGGCGAGCTGGTGTTCACCGCGTTCAGCGGCTCGCACCAAGACGCGATCCACAAGGGCATGAAACACATGGAAAAAACCGATGGCACCCGCTACGAAGTGCCGTACCTGCCGATCGATCCAGCCGACGTGGGACGCGCCTACGAGCCGGTGATTCGCATCAACAGCCAATCCGGAAAGTCTGGTGTGGCCCACGTCTTGGAGCGCGATCACGGCTACCGCGTGCCGCGCGCGCTGGCGATCGAGCTGAGCCAGACCGTGCAGGCGGTGACCGACAGCGCCGGCCAAGAGCTGTCGGCGCAAGAGGTCGGCGCGCTGTTCGAACGCCAATACTTCGACACCGCTGGCGCCTACACGCTGGAAAGCGCCGGCATCTCGTGCGCTACGGCGCCGGTCGCCACGAGGACGTCGCGCTCGCGGCGTTCCACGCCATCATTAGCGCCTACAACCGCGTTCAGGCGAGTTCGACCCGCCGGTCGATGGGTTAAGCTGAGCCGGCATGAGCGGCGCGCTGATCTCGAGCGGTGGTGGTAGCGACCATGACGGCTTCGTACCCTGCACCGGGTGTGGCGCGCTCGCAGCGGGGCCGTGCGCGCGCTGCCAAAAACCGGTCTGCGGTGACTGCTGCGTGCTCACCACCGGTGGCACGCAACCGTGGGCGGTTTGCCTGGCGTGCAACAGCAGCGGCGGCGCGTCGCTCAGCACCGGCTGGCGCACTGTGCTCGGCTGGCTGCTCAAGCCGATCATCGGCCTGAGCGTCGTCTATCTGCTGCTGCGCTGGGTGTTCGGGTGAAGCGTGTTATCGGCTGTGGCCACTAGCCGTCAGGGCACGCGCACAACGCGCGTCCCGGACCAGCGATCGTGCCAGCCGGTGCGCGAACCGAGGAACGAGAAGGCCTCGAACGGCACGAAGCGCGAGAACGTGCGGCCAAAGACCTGGCCGATGGTCGGCTTCGTGCCATCGACCTGCACCACGCGCGTGCGCGTGATCATCTTGCCCGGGGTTGCAGCGAAGATGCCCTCGAAGAACACGTAGTAGCCGATCAGCAGCGGCCAGGTCAGCATCGTCGCCAGCTTGGGCACTCCGAGCACCGCGGCCAGCGCACCGACCACGAAACACAAAACCAGGTACAAGATCTCATCGATGATCAGGTTCGCAAAGCGAAGCCCCGGTGTCGCATCGATCAAGCCACCGTCGTAGAGTTCGGCGCGCACGAGCGGCACTTCCTCGTCAGCCCGTGGCGCAGTGTACGGATTGTTCACGTCACCCATGTGATCCCCATCTCCTGTGTGTGGTTCACCGACCATACATGGATTGAGGCCGTGCCGCGCTGTCGCCAGAAATCAGCCGCGTTTCCGCGGTCAGCCGGCGTACAGCTCTTGGGCGGACGCACCAGACACTATGAACAAACGAGCGCCCAGCCGGTAGTGTCTTCAGCTCATGGCGCGCACGTCGGCGCGGCGCCGCTCAGTGCCGCTTGTGCGACGCCGAGGGTTCCGCACCGGGTCGCGCGGAGCACGTGCCGTCGGACGGGGCGTGGTAGGTCATGAAGCGATCGTGGGTGCCCGGTGTGGCCGTCGACGAACCTGGGTCCGGGCTGTTGTCGCTCACCAAAAAGACCTCGTAGCTCAGCAGGCAGTCTTCAGGGCGGTGGGTGCGCTCGGGGTACGCGACCAGCCACTCCTGGAACGCCTGGCGGTACGACGCGTAGCCGACCATGCCGATGCGATCCGAGTACATCACGAAGTACTGGCTTTGGCCCATGTGCGACGGCACGACCTTGCCGGCAGGAAACGGCTGGTCACTGGCCACTTCGTTGTACGGGTCGACGTGCGCGCCGGTGGACGTCACCGCGTCGACGTAGATGAACGAATCGGTGCGCGGCGGCTCGGCCGCAAACATCCGCCAACCTTGCAAGATACGCGGGTACTCGATGACAGCGTGCGTCCAGTCCGGCTGATGCACGCGCAAAGCCTTCGGCACCGGAGCGTTGTCGTTGAGCACCTCACCGGTGATCGACAAGAGCAGCAACACCAGCGCGCCCTCGGTCAGCCAGCGCCCAAGCTTCGACGGCGTGGACGGCCGCGGAGCGGTCACTCGGCGGAGTAGCGGCTCGAAGCGGGCCTCGAGCTTGGCGCGAATCGCTAGCGCGCGTGCGCCGAAGCGTTGCTCGAGCCACTCCCAGTGTTCGGCCGCCAGCAGCAGCGGGTAGAACGACATCATCGCCGGCGTGAAGCCACCGAGATTCAGACCGATCGCAAACCCCAGGTGCAGAAACGGCATCGCGCACACCGCGAGCGCCCGCGCCTGGCGGGTGTACACGGGGCTGATGATCAAGATGAAGCCGGTCCATTCGATGGCCAGCGTCGACCAAGTCAGCGCTTGGATCGCCGAAAGCGGCAGGTGCTCGCGCATCCACACGCCCGCCAGCGTAACGAGCTTGTCTTGGTGCAACGCGTAGTGCACCGCGGTGCCATTGCGCCAAGCGTGACCGCTCTTGGCCGAAGCGTTGAAGAAGTAGATCGTCGCAAATTGCAGGATCAGACCGAGCACCGCGACCGACACCACTGGACGCCGTGCCCGCTCCAAGGCTTCGACCGCAACTTTCGGGTCAGCGGGCGGAGCCTGCGCCGCGTCACGCGCGGTCGCGAACGCGTCGAGCGAGAAGCGGGTACCCAGCGGCAGCGTCACGCTGAGCAGGCACAGCAGGTCCATGACCATGTCCCCGCCGTTCTCGAGCACGGCCAGGCGGCTGTTCAGGCTCACGCGCGCCACTAGCGCCAATACCTGCGCTAAACGCGTGCGATAGCCGACCAGGAACATCGCGTACACGAGCGCGCACAGCGCAAACCCGACCTGCGCCTCGCTAACGCTCGAGAGCGTGAAGAACAGCGAGAACATGTGCGGGGACGGCGGTCGCCACAGCAGCGTGTGATTCGGTAGCAGCCCGCTATTCGCGTACCAAAACCGCAGCTCGATAGCGCGCCGGAACAAGTCCGAGAACAGCACTAGACCAAAGGCCACGCGGAACAGCCCCAGGCTGCGCGGGTCGATCGTCATGTGCGTCAACCGAAACGACTGCCACCACTCCCGCATCTCGAACCCTCAAAAAGCAATGTCCGGGCCAGCGCCGCGGAACCGGAAAGTCAGAAGAATACGGCCTCTTCTAACCCACCCGTGGCACAGATTGGCAAGACGGTTGCGTGGCCCGCCCCACCTACGACCCGCCCCAGGCCCGGCTTTCAAGGGCAAAACGGTGCTGACAGCATTCTCGACGCCGTTTCGAGTTTTGGTCGTGAGGCCCCCCGACAGGGCGTAGCCTTGCCGACATGGACGGCGGGAGACGGCGGCGGCGGAGTTCGCGTTGGGGCGGCGTGACCTGGCTGGTGGCATTGGCTTGCGCCTGTGGCGGCCACGTGGCCAAGGACGGAGCCAAAGGCAGCGCAGGCAGCAGCGCAGCGGGCGACGTCGCGGGCACGAGCGGCGGAACGGCGAGTCACCCGCGGCCCGCCACTGGCGACACTGCCGAGCCAGACGTTGGCGGCACTGCAGGGCCAGACGCTGGCGGCACGAGTAGCAGTAGCGACGCTGGCAACAGCCACAGCGAAGCCGGGAACATCAGCAGTGAAGGCGGCGCCCCCGAACAACCGATCGTCCCGCGCTGCGGCGAGGCCAGCCTCGACTGCATCGTCGGCGCGAAGAGCGACTTTGGTTTGAGCTGGCAAAGCTCGTGGTTCTTGATGGGCTGCAAGGACAAGCAAGGCCACGACTGCGTCAACAACCCAACTTGTCCAAACCCCGACGCGACCAATTTCGAAGACGTCGGGATCAGCACGCTTGAAACCTTTCCGATCAGCGGCATCCCGGGCCAGCGCTACAAGGTCACGTTCACGTTCAACGGTCTCGCGTCGGCCAAGGACTACGCGGGCGGCAAACGCGACCAAGGCGAGTCGGTTCCGGTTGACGTGGACACGGTAACCTCCGACGCCTTCTACCGCGACGGCCAGCCGATTCGCAGCAACTACGACACCTGGAAGCTGAGCGTGTTCGACGAGCACGGCGTCGAAGTGCGCCACTATTTCATGAACTCGTTTCCGCTCGGCATGGGCTTCGAGTCGCATCGCACGTTTCTGCTCGGCTACACGAAATCGATCGTGGTGGTGGGCGGAGGCAAGGTCACGCACTTCATCCACGATCCGAATTGCCACTCGATCGACAACTGCGGCCCCCCCAACCGGCCCGACGACTTCTGCGATGCTCGAAGTCTGCCGAATGAGCCCGTGAACGTGCTGTTGCCGCCGATGTATCAAGATCCGGAGGACAAGATGCTGAAGGAGACGTCTGCGCTGAGCGAGCTCAATCCGACCGCTCTGCAGCCGTGGCACTCTCAGCTCGGCCACCTGACCGTGACGGCGGTCGAAGCTACGGACGACCCGGTTACTACCGACTATCCGTGACGGTTACGGCGGGGTGAAGAACGTGCCAGGACCACGGCCATGACCCTGGCTCATCGAGCTTTCGCCTTCGACTATGCGCGTTTCAACGACGAGCTACGACCGGTGCTGCTCAGCGCGCTCGAGACGACGGACACGGCGGCATTGGTCACCTGGATTGACGCCCACCTGAGCCAGCTGGTCGATCCCGATGAAGGTGAGCCGCTGCCCAAGAACTGGCAAAAGTCGCTCGCGGTCGGCGACGTGCACGAGCTCGGAGATTTCGCACTGACCAAGTACTACGACGGAGACTTGGACATCGGTCTCGACACCGACTGGCAGGACTTGGGAGAGCTGCTCGAGAAGTCGGGGAGCGATCCCGCGATCGTGCTCGGCACACCGCTCGGCCCCGAAGGCGCCGAGTTCGATCCCGGTCGCCAAGGCTCGTACTTTCAAACGCCGGTCGAAGTCATGACCGCGCTCGAGCAGTTGCGAAACTTGCTCGAAGCACAACCGGCGCTGGCTACCGAGCTTGCACCACTCCAAGGCATGTTCCAACAGGCCGCCCGCCATCGCTGCGGCTTGTACGTGACATTCTGAGATAGATTTCCTCTCGCCAAGACATCCCCGCCGCGCATGCTTCGCCGAAGCCCCTTTCGGCGCGGCAATCCGCGTCGCACTTGCGACACGCCAAGCGCGTCGCGAAAGCCTTCGGCTTGGACACGCTAAGCGCGTAGCGAAAGCCTTCGGCTTGAAAGGTACGCGGTTCGCAACCGGCGTTCGTCAAAGCGACAACCTACAAGACGAGGCCAGTTCCAAGTTGGAAGCCGAGGTCGACCCAGTGACCGCGGTCGTCCATGGCGCGTTTGGTGCCCATGTCGAAGCTGAGCCGGGCGTCGAAGATGCGCCAGCTGAGCCATTTGGCGACGTCGAGCTCGTAGCCGGCGCCGGCGAAGAGGCCGAAGCGAACGAAGCTGCCGCCGTCTTTTTTGTGGGCGAACGTGGCGCCAACGGGTGAGCCGCCGAAGCGCAGGTAGGGGCCTTCGAACAAGCTGTGCTCGTTCGCGAGCGGGATCAGGAAGGACATCGGAAAGGTCCAGTCGAAGGCGTGAGTTGGGCCGCCGTACAAGAGCTGGCTCTCCATCTCGAAGCTGAACGATTCGAAGCGCAGCGAAACCGCCACGCAACCGCCCACTTTCAGTCCGGACCAAATTCCAATCCGCGCGATTGGGCAAAGGTTCACGCCGGTGCCGAAGCGACCGCGGTAGTGGTAGTGCCCACCACCGCCGCCACCACCACCGCCCGAGTACCCTCCGTCGCCGGTCGCCTCACCATTGGCGTTCGCGTTCGCGTTGCCGTTCGCATTCCCGTTCGCCTGCCCCGACGCTGACGCACCGTTCGGCGAGACCTGTCCACTCCCGTTCGCGTTGATCTGCACGCCGCCGCGTCCGTCAGAGGAAGCACACACCGTCGTGCCCGGCACACAAATCGGCGCCTGCGCTGCCGCGACCGACACGTACCCCTGCACTCCGAGCACGGTGAACGCAAAGCTCCAAACACGCATGTCACGAGCATCGCATGCCGACGGCCCGCCGTCGCTTTTTCCAGCCAGACCTGCCCGACGGCGAGCTGTCGTGCGCTGACGACACGCCGCGCACGTGGACGGTGTTCAACCGCGTCGGCGGCCGGCCTTGCCGCTGTCTACTGACAACCGATCTGGTTGTCGTCGATCGCGAGATCGTCGAACCAGATCACGAACGGCGTGGGCGGCATTTGGTAAAATTCGGCGCCGACGATGATCGACATGTAGTCGGACATCTGTGCGTCAGCCTTGCCGGTGAAGCCAATCTGCTTGACCTCGGCGCCGTCGGTGAAGAACTTGTAGCTCTTGGCGCCGACGTCGATGTTCCACTCGGCGCAGTGCCAAGCCGCATCGAATTTCCAATCGTAGCTACTACCGGCCCCACCCTGGTCGTTGGGGTTGTTGTACAGCCACTGATGCATGCCTTTGTTGTCTTCGACGATGTCGACGACGCGATTCTCGCTCTTGCCCATCAAGCCAACCCACGTCACGTGCAAGACGCCGTTGCTGGGTTTGGCGGCCGGCGAATCCACCAGGTAAAAGATGCGGCCCCAGTGCTTGGACGCCGTCGCGCCGAGTGAGGCGATGCTCTTCTGAATCCGCGTTTGGCCGGTCGCCATCGATTTGCTCTTCACCGACTGCTTGCCAGAGTGAAACTTCTCGGTCGACATCGTCACGTCCTCGGCCGCGCCCGCGCCGTAGCCCTTGAACTTGGTCCAGCCGGTCGAGAAGGTGCCGTTCATCCCCGACTCGAAGTCCTCGCACAGCTTGTACGGCTTGCCGGCGCAGGCACCGCTACCGCCGCCTGCCGCGCCGCCGCCACTACCACCCGCGCCCGCCGCACCGGCAGTCCCAACGCCACCGCCGCCCATCCCACCGCCACCCGCTGTACTCGGTGAGCCAGACGCGCCGACGGTTCCGGCCGCACCTCCGCCAACTCCGACGCTACCCGCCGCAGCACCGGCGACACTGCTGCCGCCCGCCTGGCCAGCACCGCTGCCACCGGCTCCGCCGGGTGTGGTCGCGGGATCGGGCTTCGCGTCGCTGCTGCAGCTGGCGCCGAACGCGAGCAGGGCTCCGGAAAGCACCGCACCGATCAGCCCGTGGTGACTTGGCAAGAGGCGGGACATGGTGGTGGAAGGGACGCGGGCTTGGCTGCTCATGAAATCGGTTTTCCTCGTCACAAAGGCGGTGGTGGCTCGCCAGCCGAGCCGCTCTCGCACTTCGTCAGCTGCACTAGTTCCTCGTCTCACTCAAGACGGGCCACATCGCGGCACGGCGGCGGCCGTGTTGAAATTCGACAGCTATGGTTCAATCAAGCACGGGGCCGCCGCGTTGAGCAAGGTGCTTGCTTATCCCACATGCGGCTTCGACACGTGGCTAGCGCGCACGCTCTTCGCAAGCCCTCGCCAACAAGGCCGCGGCGCGGCGGCGGCCGTTGAATTGTGCGTCCAAGCCGCGGCCGAAGTCGGCCTGCGGTTCACGCCAGGATGAGCTGAAGTGCCAGGTGTAGCCCAGGCTGTTGAGCTCGATGACGAACAGTTGGCCGTTGTCGACGTCGCGCAAGATGTCGATGCCGAGCAACGGGACGTTGGGAAATGCCGCGTGCGCGCGCTCGGCCAAGCTCGAGATTACGGGGTCGTTGCAAAGCTCGAACGTGCAGCCCTGACCGGACGCGACGATGCTTTGGCCGCTGAACGCCGTGGGGTAGGGCAACGACTGGCGGGCGTGGTCGGCCTCGACCTTGAACGAGAACAGCGCGGTGCCGAACAGCGTGGCGACGCGGTAGCTGCGCGGCCAAGCGCCCGTGTAGACGAATTCTTGAGCAACACGCGGGTTGAACGGGCCGCCGAAGTTCTCGGCCAGCTCGGTGCGCGGTGGTGTCCAGCGTGCCTGCTCGCGACGCTCGAGCCGCACGTCGGCGCCGCGCGCGCCAAAGTCTGGTTTGGTCACGACGTAGGCGCCAAAGCCTTCGAGGTTCGGCGATTTCCCAGGCAACAAGCGCGACCAGCGCGGCACCGGGATACCGAGTGCATCGAGCGCCCGGTATTCGACCGATTTCGCCACGTGCTGACCTTGCAACAGCGGTCCACGCCGCGGGCGCAGGTGACGAACCGGTGGGAATGAAACCGTGAGCGTCGGCAGATCGGGTGCGCCGGCACGCGTGTCGGCCCCGCTGACGTCGGGCAGCACGAAGACGGCAGTGGTCGGCGACGCCTCGGTGATCCAAGTCGACAGCTCGGCGAAGTCCGCGTCGCTGTTGAGCGCCGGGTCCGTGATCAAGTTGAGGATGCGCCGCGACTCACGCACCGTTCACCCAAAACCGGAAGCGTCACGCACCGGCGCACCGGGCCAATGTTGCGTGAGCTTGCTGCACAGCTCGTACGCCTCGGCGTCGTCGTAAACCACGACGCCTTCGGACCAGCTGAGCACGCGTGCCGGCCGGGCCCGCTCGTCGGTCTCGTGCACTGGAATCACGTGCATGTGATAGTGCGAGTACGTCATCGGCAGCTCGACCGCTGCGCCCAAAGTGGCCGTGAAAACGCGCGCCGGATTCAGGCAAGCATCGATGGCTTGGGCCGCCTCGAAGGTCAGCCGCTGCACGTCGAGGAACACCTGCCACGGTAACTGGCTCAAACGCTCGACGTGCGCGCGCGGGATGATCATCAGGTGACCGTGCCGGCACGCAAAGCGATCGAGCAAAACAACGGCGTGCTCACTTTCGGCAATGAACGGCAAAACAGCATGGCCGCGCGCCAAGGCACACATGACGCAGGTCGCGCCGCCACTCAGCAGTTGCTGCTTGTGCTCGGCGAGCCGCCCGAGCGCGGTGTCTTTATCGATGACTTGCACGCTACTTGCCAGGAGTCACGACCAGCGGGTCACCGGTCGGCATGCTCATTTCGAGCGCCGCCAGCAACGCCGCGATGTTTTCCGAGTTGGGCAGGTACAGCTCGCTCGGCAGTCCGAGCGCAAACTCGTAGTTCCGAAACGGGCTGTCCGCGCCAGTGCGACGCTCCCACTCGCAGGCGACGTCACTCGCCCAGCTGCTCGAGACACTCCAACAAGCGACCTGCTCCTCGAGGGCCTCGAGCTCCGCGATGTCGCTGGCGAGACGCTCGGCGATCTCCGGTGTGGCGAGCGACCAGCGCTCGACCATATCGATGTTACCGAGCGCGAACTCCCGAAAGCCCACGCCGCCGGCGTGCGAAAAGGTGCCGGTGCCGCAGCGCACGCCCGTCGCGCTGGATTGATAGAAGATCGCGCCGATGCGCTCGGGGCTGGCGAGGGCGGTCTCGATCGGCACTGGCTGATTGTCGGCATCGAATACGCTCAGCACGCTGTGATCGAAGCGCGCGACCCAAGCGTCGGCCTTGAGCTCGATGCGTAACAGCTGGTTCCCATACGCCTCGCCGGGGAAGCCCATCAATGTCGACCACGGGTTGGGCCACGCAAAACGCGCCTTGGCGAAGGTCTGGTTCGCCAACACGTCTGCCAGTGTATTGGACGGCATACTGGCGGCTTGGGCGTACGCGCCCAGCTCGGTGAACAGCAGGCCACGGCCCATACCGGGGCGCTCGCTGCGACTGAACAGCTCGCCGCCGTCGCGCAGCTCCGCAACTTGCTCGTCGGTGGTCCAGCTGTAGAAGATGCGCGGCTTGCCGACTTCTTCGACCACCTGATCGGCGAACAACAGGTCCTTGGGGCAGTCGTTCGGCAGCCCGACACCGGCAGTGCCCACTGGATCCAACACCAAGCCTCCGCCGGTGTTCAACAGCGAGCCGCCGCTGGCTTGTCCTCCGGTGCCTGCGGCGCCTGCGGTTTGCGAGCTCACGGCGGACGTGTCGTGATTCGAACCGAAGAGCCCGCACGCCTGCGCGATCATCGCAGTCAGCGCAGTCGCGATGGATGGATAGCGGTGGCGCACCCCAACAAGGTAAAGCGCTCGCGTAGCGGCCGCAAGGAACTCGGGCTGACCGGAAGGGAAGACCTCTTGCCTGGAAACCCGCCAAATAGCTCGGCCCGCCTGGCCATGCTAGAGCCGGCGCCGAACATGCCCGGCTCGAACCCGACCTCGCCTCCCCAGCTCGCCGCTGAACGCCTGAGCGCCCAGGCGATCGTCGACTGCATTCAGGTGCTGGAAACGATCTGCGCCGATCGCACCGAGCTGGCTTACCTCGAGCTGGAGCTGAGGAATCGGCTGATGACGGCGGCTGGCCGCGTTTCGCGGCCGGAGCGCGCCGAGCAAAAGGTGCTGTCGCGCGAAGTGCGGCGCAAAGAGAAGCGCGAAGTGCGCGAAGCCGACCGCGCCGTGTTGGCGCAGGCCGGGATTCGGCAGAAGCGGCTCGAGCCGGTTTACATCACGCCCGATCGACCGTCGTTGACGGAAGCCGGCGGCGGAGCCTTTCAGCTTGGCGCCGGAGTGCCCGCGAATGAAGGCGCCGCCACGGAGCCGACCGAAGATCTGCCGCCGCTCAACGTGGCGCGCTCTTGTTACATCTGCAAGACGCGCTGCACGCGCATGCATGGCTTCTACGACCACATGTGCCCGGAGTGCGGCGACTTTAACTTTGCCAAGCGTTCGCAGAGCGCCGATCTCCGCGGCCGCACGGCGCTGATCAGCGGAGCGCGCGTCAAGATCGGTTACCAAGCCGCGATCTTGCTGCTGCGCGCCGGAGCGCGGGTGATCGTCAGCACGCGTTTTCCGCGCGACGCCGCGCTGCGCTACTCGCGCGAGAAAGACTTCGAAGACTTCCGTGACCGGCTGCAAATCTACGGCCTCGATTTACGCCACACGCCCAGCGTCGAAGCCTTCGCCGAGCTGTTGAATCGCACCGAAGAGCGGCTCGACTTCGTGCTCCACAACGCCTGCCAAACCGTGCGCCGTCCGAGCGGATTCTACGGACACTTGATGCAGGGCGAGCTGGGGCCGTTGGCGAGCTTGCCGGAGCCGGCCGCTCACCTACTGCGCGATTACGAGAACATGCGCAGCGAAGCCTCGCGACAACTTGCCGACGGCAACGTCCGCGCTCGCCCAGCGATCGGCTTGCAGGCGGCGTCTGCGCTCTCGCAAGTCGCACTGGCAGCTGAAGATCTCGAAGGTGGCACGGCGCTGTTCCCACTCGGCGCGCTCGACGCCGATCTGCAGCAGGTCGACCGGCGCGACATCAACAGTTGGCGTTTGCCGCTCGACGAAGTCGGCACCGTCGAGCTGCTCGAGGTGCAATTGGTGAACGCGATCGCTCCATTCTTGCTGAACGCGCGCTTGAAGCCGCTGATGCTGAAACAGCGCACGTTCGACAAGCACATCGTCAACGTCTCGGCGATGGAGGGCCAGTTTTACCGTCGCTACAAGACCGACAAGCACCCGCACACCAACATGGCCAAAGCCGCGCTCAACATGATGACGCGCACCTCGGCGTCGGACTACGCCAAGGACGGCATCTTCATGAACAGCGTCGACACTGGCTGGGTCACCGATGAAGATCCGCTGCACATCGCCGAGCGCAAGACTGCCGAGATCGGCTTCCACCCGCCGCTCGACATCGTCGACGGCGCCGCGCGCATCGTCGACCCGATCTTCGACGGTATCAACACCGGCCGCCACGTCTGGGGCCAGTTCCTCAAAGACTACAAATCGACGGCTTGGTGACGGCTCCGCCGAGCGCGAGCGCGCTCAGCGCATGGCGCGCGGTCCGTAGTCCCGCGCTTTAGCGAAAAAGGCTCAAGCATTCGCGGGCCTCCGGCCACGAACGCTGCCGGAGCCTCGAAGCATGTCCCCTCTTCGCACCCACGAATTCCCGATTTTTTCCGCTTTCATCGGTCTCGCCGTGGGTGTCTGGGCCTGTAGCGGTGACCCACAGCCTTCGCCCAACGGCGGCTCGGGCGGCAGCGTGGGCACGGCCGGCGGCGGCAGCCTCGGGACGGCTGGGACGGCCATCACGACGGGCGGCCAGGCCACCGTTTCAGGCGCAGCGAACGGCGGCACGTTCGTCACTGGCACGGCCGGGCTCGGCGGCAGCGCAGGCAACGCAGGGGCAGGCACGGCGGGTGCAGCCGGCAGCGCAGGCAGCGGCGGCGGCGGGACCGGGGGCGGGGGCGGCAAGGCGCCGATGTGCCTGACCAACGGGGAGCAAGACGGCATCGACCGCGCCAAGAACAACTACATCGAGTGCGACGTCGAGGACCAAGCCATCGACTTCGACGTGATGGCCAACTACGACGCGGGACGCAAGCCCGGCTACGACCCGGCGATGACGCCAGTCACGTTCACGGACTTTGGCACGGCGCTGACGGGCTCCGAAGTGCAACTGTGTCACCCGTATTGCTACAAGGGTAACCTCACGATTGGCCTGGACCTGACGGCCGCCAGCGCCAAGTCGATGCAGGGCGAAATCTTGTTCGGCTTCCCAGCCACCGTCGCACCGATCGTCGCGCCCGCGGGCCGTGCCAGCTTGGGCTGGGTGTTCATCGACGGTCCCGCGCTGCCGGCCGGCGGCAAGCTCACCTTGCAGATGGTGCTCAAGTCGACTGACAAGGGCCTGATCGTCGCCAAAGAAACCAAGATGGGCGAGCTGAGGAAGTGGATCGAGTTCCGCTACTTCCCGATCGACAGCACCTTCGACAAAGCCGACCTCGTCAACATCACGCACATCGGCTTCCGGGTCACGCTCACCGGCGCCGCCGCCCCCGACTGGCACGGCGTGATCTATGCCGATCATTTCCAGTTGCGAAAGTAGCCGCGCCAGGAACCCGCCTCGCGCCAGCCCACGGGCGCGACCACTCGCTAGGGCGGCCGCCGGCCGCCAACACATACAAGCCGCCGCCAACACACAAGCGGCAGACAAACTAACCCGTCGCGCTCGCCTCCAGATCGCTCAAGCCACATCAGGCGATATCACCTGATAATCACCTGATATCACCTGATATCACCTGATATCGGACTCGAGATCGGTGACTGCGCCGCTCCAGAAGAGCCCCGTGTTGCCGCTCTCAGCGAGCGCACGAACGAGCGCGTCGAGGGCGTCGAGGGCGTCTTCGAGCAGTCGCTCACCGCCCGCGCGCTTGCCTGGCATTTTCCGCGATGCGCACCCAACGGCTGCGCACCCTCTCGACTTCGCGTTCGGTCACCGAATCACGCGGGCCAGGCCAAACGCCCTGCGCGTACAGTGCCGCGGTCGCCGAAATTGCTTCCGCGACTGCCTGCTCCGGTCGGGGCCCCTCGTCCCTCAGCAACTGTCGCTGTCGAGCCGCGGCGGCTCGATGCCCGCGCATCATCCGAACAATCGCGTTCTCGTCCGACAGGCGCCGCTGTTCACATTGCCGGCCTGCGCGCAGGCGATCGCCGGCCCCGTGAGTCGCGGAAGCGCTTCAGCTCGCATGCGGCCTTGAGCGTCGACCGGTACGCGCACCACGCGCGACCGGCCCAGCCCGAGTAACCCAAGCGACTTGATCAACGTCGGATGCGCTTCGTCACCCATCACGACCGTGATCGGTGGTGCTCCGAACAGCCCATCCGCTTCGACGTTCCAGCCAGCGCGCGCTAACGTGGCGTGGCGCGCCGCAGCCAATGCCGTAAAGTTCGCCACGGTTGCGCCGGTCACGAAACCCGCCGCCATGTTCGGCGGCAAACCCAGCAAGTCATTCAGCCAGCCGAAGGCGATCTCTTCGAGCGCTGCCGTCGACGGAGTGGGCTCCCACAATCCGGTGTTCTGATCCCACGCGTCCGCCAGCCAGCGCGCCGCCAACGTCACCGGCAGCGAGCCGCCAATCACGAAGCCGAAAAACCGCCGCCCCGCCATCGCCATCGTGGCCGGTGACCCCGCGCTGTCCAGCAGCTCCAACACCGCCGCCGCATCGCTCGGCTCGTCCGGTAACGTGCCGCCGAGCCGGTCGTACAATCGTTCCGTCGCGCCTGGATCCGGCCGCACCGCGCGCTGATCGAGTGTCTCGAGATAGCGAATCGAACGCTGCGCCGCATCGCGCAGCAACTCCGCAGTCAACACATCCCCAGGCAATCCCATGCCGCCATTCTTAGCGCCTTCAAGCGCAAGCGGAAGTCCGATCAGCCGCCTTTCCGCCGACTTGGCGTCGGGCAGACCTGATCAAGCGTCCACCACGAGCGCCGAATACGAAGCTGCGCCGGTTCCGATTGCTGGTACGTTCTGGGCGCTTTGGCCGACGTTGCGGAGTCCCGACCCCCGATTCATCTCGCTGCCCTCGACGGATTGCGCGGCCTGGCTTTGCTTGGCGTGTTGCTGTTTCATGCCGATGGGGTGCTGCCCGGGGGCTACCTGGGCGTCGACTTGTTCTTCGTGCTCTCGGGTTACCTGATCACCTCGCTGTTACTGCGCGAGTACCGCGAAACCGGCCGCGTCGATCTGTATCGCTTCTGGGTGCGGCGTTGCCGCCGGCTCTTTCCGGCATTGCTGTCGCTGATCCCGGCGATCGCGATCTATGGCAGGTTTTTTGCGCGCCCCGAAGATTTGCAGGCGCTGCGTGGTGAAGCGCTCGCCAGCTTGGGCTACTTCGCCAACTGGCACGCAATCTTCAGCCACCGCAGCTATTGGCAGCTGTTCGCGGCCCCCTCACCGCTCGAACACACCTGGAGCTTGTCGATCGAAGAGCAGTTCTACGTGGTGTGGCCGCTGCTCGCCGCGTTCCTGCTGAAGCACCGCGGACCACGCGCCCTCTTGGCCCTAGCGCTGACCCTGACCGCCGCGTCGGTCGTCGCCATGCTGCTCGTCTTTTCGCCGGCCGACAGCAGCCGCGCCTACTTGGGCACCGACACGCGCATGGCGGCCATCTTGGCGGGCGCAGCGTTGGCCATGGTACTGGCGCCAGGTACCAGCTTGCGAACGAAGCGCGTGCGACAGCTCGACTGGCTCGGCGCAGCCGCCGGTCTCGGTCTGGCCGTCGCCTGGTGCACGCTGCGCGGCACCAATCCGTGGCTGTACCGTGGCGGCTTTTGGCTGACTGAATTGGCCGTGTTGGTGCTGATCGCCTGCGCGGTGATGGACCAAAAAAGCCGCGTCGCGCGCGTGCTTTCGCTGCAACCGCTACGCCTGTTGGGCACGATCAGCTACGGCGTTTACCTGTGGCATTGGCCGGTAAACGTATTCGTCACGACCGAGCGCGTGCACCTGCAAGGTGTGCTCCTGCAAGCCGTGCGGTTCGCGATCACGTTTGCGATCGCGATCGTCTCGTACCGCTACCTTGAGCGACCGATTCGTCGGCACGGCCTCCCGTTCAAGCGCGCCAACTTCATGCTGCCGGCAGCCGTGGCGCTGGCCGTGCTGTTGATCGTGCGGTCGACTGACGCGCGTGCCGGCATGCCCACGGGTCCGCTCGACGCGTACAACACGCTCTACCCCGGTCAAACACCACGCTACCGCGTGGTCGTGCTGGGGGATTCGACTGCCAACTCGATCGGCTGGGGCCTGCGCGGCCTGCACGAGCCCGGCTTGCAAGTCGCGCTGCTCGGCAAAGACGGCTGCACCATGCTGGGCGACCGCTGCAACGGCGAGCAGTGGGTGAAGCGCGTTCGCGAGCTGCGCCCCGACGCGACGATCGTCTACGTAGCCGGCGCGTTCCTGTACGGCTTCAGTGTCGAAGGTACCTGGCATACCGCGTGTTACCCGGATTGGGAGGCGCAGTTCGAACAAGCCTTGACGCGTCGCCTGCGCGATTTGGAGCAAGCGCCGTCGCGCATCTTCGTCGCCACTGCGCCGTACCCGCTCAAACACTGGGGCACCCCAGAATTCCACGCTCAAATCGACTGCATCAACGCTTCCGTGCGCAAAGCCGCCGCGGCTGCGCCCTCGGTTCGAGTACTCGAAGTCGCCGAACAGCTGTGCCCCAGCGGCGCCTGCCGCACCGAGCTGGCCGACAAGACCGTAATCCGCCCCGACGGCGTCCACTTCTCGTTGGCCGGCGCCCACGACACCGCAAGCTGGATCCTCGACCAAGTTCGGCGTCAAACCGCTACTGAATGATCTGACAGACGGCAGAGAGCCCTGCGGCAAGTCGGCGGCGTACCGCTCGGGCTCGGCCATCTTCAAATCTCCGGCCTCCGCGACGACGCCGTGGATGGCGACCACGCGTCGCCGCCGGCACGCTCACGCACGCCGGCCTCAGCCTCCGCGACGCCGGCAAACTCCTCGGCATCTCCCGCCATCGTGCGCATCAACTCGTTGGCGGTTGATAGGCAGAGTTACTTCACAGGGAGGTCGGGAGATCGGGAGTCCTGCGAGGGAACGCATTTTTTTGTTTTGGAGGACCAAAACCAAAAAATGTTTCCTTGGAGCTAAGCGGGCGGCCACCAGCAGGCGCGTTCCTACTGTTTCGGGGCGGCAGCGCGAACCCTAAATTCACGCTCGCAGGACTCCCAATCTCCCGACCTCCCTGTGAAGATTCAGGAGCCACGACAACCCAGGTCGCCCCTGACGCGAGGTCGTACCGGACTGCACCCTTACGCGGTTGCCCGGAGGCGACAGCGCCGCTGCAGCAGCTTCTGCAATTGGGGCCGCGTCTCGGCAGCCCCAATCTCCGGCTACGCTTCCGTCACTTGTCGGGAAGCGTCGACCAGAATTTCCAGACGCCGTCGTAGCGGTACTTGCCGACGGCTGGGTCATTCTTGTCGGGCAGGTGTCCGCTGTCGATGGGGCACCAGACGACCGGGAACTTCGCGGGACAGCCGGTGTACGTCACGCACTTCGGGTAGTCGGGGTCCCACGCCTTCGTTTCGGTGCCGGTGCAGCCGTTGCGCGTCAGCAGTTCGTCGCGGGCGGGTGCGGTGCCGAGTGAGTCGTTGAGCGGCGAGGCGAGCGGGCCGATTGGGTTGCCGTCGTCTTGCACGCCGACGACGAAGATTGCGGCGGTTGGGCCTTTGCAGGGCTTCGGGCCGTTGATGCGCAGGCCACCGCCGATTTGCACGGCGTAGCCGCGAATGATGTCGGAGCTGGCGCAGCCGAGCGAAACGCTCTCGAACGCGCCGCTGCTGTAGCCACCGAGGAAGACCTTATTCGTGGCGTTGCAGTATTTGCCTTGCACGTCTTTGACGACGGCGGCGAGGTATTGCACTTCGGGGCTGTTCACGAAATCGTCGGCGAAGACTGCGCCGCCGCAGTCGGACATCGCCGCGCTGGATAGCACATACGACAGCGAGATCATGATCGCTTTGTCTTGGTTCGCGACGTTGCCGAGCGGCGCGTAGCCGCCCTCTTGGCCTACCGTTTCGGGACCGCCGCAGCCAGAGCCGCCGATCGTGATCGGGTACTGCTTGGTGGGATCGTAGTTGGCCGGCAACTTCATGTAGTAGTTGCGGTGCGTCCAGTTGTAGGTCGTGCCGGCGTTCGGCTTGTACTTGGTGATGAACGCCGGATCGACACCGGTCACTTCGATGTCGTGCTTGACCCACGCCGTCGCGGAGTCGGTGGCTTGCGGATCCTTCATGCAGCCGGGGCTGCCACTGCCGGTGGCGCCGCCGCCCGCGCCGCTCGCGCCGCCGCTACCTGCGGTGGCCGGCGTGCCAACGGTGCCGCCTGCTGCTGGCGTGCCCGCAGTGCCGACCGAGCCGCCCACGCCAGTCGGTGATCCAGCCGTCCCGACCGAGCCCGCGGTGCTGGCGGGCATACCAGCGGTGCCGGTGTTGGCGCCCGAGGTTCCGGGTGGCGCGCCAGCCCCGCCCATCGAGGTCGGGTTGTCGGTGCTGCTACAAGCACTAAAAACAGTGCTCAGCAAAAACGCGCTGGAAATAACTGAAAACGGGGACAGACGTCTGCTCATGGGGCCACCTGCCGCCTGTAGTGTCCGGTACCCGGCGTGGCTGCCCCGAAATGTGACAAGGCCCGTGCGAAGGCGACTCCATCGGGACCGCGGACGCTCAGCCAACCGCGCGACGGAGCGGCGGTGGGGGCGCCGAAATCGCACGCCCTTCTTGGAGGAGATCGGTGAACAGCATGCGGTAGTGGACGAGCGCTTGGCGTAGTCGCTCGGTGTCGACCGCGCCGTTGTGGACGGAGCCACTCAGCTCGTGCGCCGCACGGTAGTGCTGAATCACCGTCGGGTGCTCGACGGAGAGATCGGCCACGCGCTGTTCGAAGCTGAGCGTCGGGTAGCCGCGCGCGCGCATCACCTCGTTGATTAGCTCGTTGGCGGTCGTGACCGCCACCGCCGGGTCGTTGACGAAGCTCTGCTGAATCTCGTTCCAGGTTCGCGTAAACCGAGCCTGATCGGCTGCCGTGAGATCGTGAAAACGGAAATGCTCGACGCGACGGGCACGCGCCGCGAGCTCGCGCTCGGCCTCAGCGGGGCCGCCGAGCTGCTCCACAGTGCGATCGTATTCGGGGCCGAAGCGCCGCTGCAGCATGGCGCTGCGCTCGCGAGCGCGATGGCGCATCAGAGCGACGACAGCGATCACCAGCGCTACGGTCACGAGCGCAACTACGGTCCAAAGTCTCTGGGAGTCGTTCATGTTCATCTCCGAGGGATCGCTACGCAGACACCGTGCCAACTCGCCGGGAGCTCTCGCGCATGCCGACGCCAGCAGAACATCTGCATTGGTGCCAAGCGCAGACCGTTTGCGCGCGCCCTAAAATGCCACGGCGTGGCCGAAACGCGGGCGACCACGCTTCTGCACGAACCTTGAAGCGTCTAGGCAGTCGTGGTGGACGGCGGCACGAGCCAAGGACCGCGACCTCGAATCCGCCTGTGCGCGAGGCCACGATCACGTTTGGTACCGCAAATCCCTCACTCAGCGGCTGCTCGCGTGCGCAGGTCCGTCGGGCCCGGGCGAGAGCCGCTGACGAAATTCGACGAGCGATTGTTTCAGCTCTCTGGCAAGCTGCGCAGTCGAACCCAACAGCGTTTCGCCATCGGACGTGAAGCGATGCTCGAGGTTCACGAGCTGGGTTTCGAGCTCTTGCCATTTATCCTTCGCGTCCAGCTGAGCGAGATGCAGGCGCACCCGAATTTCGTCCCGCAGTTGGGCTAGCGAGCTGAAATCAACGTGCTCTGGCTTTTGGCTGATGTCGGTCATGCCGGTCACAGGTGCAAGGCTCGCGCCGCCCGACGTGGCGCCACACCGGGCGTTTCGCCGCGGGGCAGAAGGGCTTCATGGCTCCTCGTGTTAGCCTGCGGGGATGCGGTCCTTGGCGGGTCCAAGGTTGTGGGGCCTGTGCGACGGCAGCGACGGCAGCGGGATTCGGCGGCGGCGCGGGCGGCATGAAGTCGGCGGTGCGTTCGCTGTTGAGCGCGACGAAACAGTAGCGACGGCAGCCGCCGACCAGTACGACGGGGGAGCAATCGCGGTCGAGCTTGCAGGTCGTCGCGGCATCGAGCTGTTGCTGGTACAGCGCGTCGAACGGCGCGCGCTCGGCTTCGCATTGTTCGGCATTGGGCACCGGAACGCAGCTCGCGCAGCATTCGTTAGCCGCTAGCTCCGTTCCATCGGGACAACTCGAGACTTCCTCGCAAGCGACGCCTTCACACGGATCGACAACTGGGATTGGCACATCGCTGACTTCGAGATCGACCGTGACGGGTTAGGTCGTGTCGGTGCCGTCGATGCCAACGGTGAATTCACAAGATCGTAGGCGCGGTATTTGGCGGAGAACTTCGGCAAGAGCGCGGAGCTGAGCTGCGTTTCTCCAGCCCCGGACGGCGCAGTCCATGTGTATTCGTTCGTCTGCAGGAAGCCGGGCCGGCGTGTAACAGTCGCAACCGTACATGCTCAACTAGGTCGCCATGAACCCGTCGTTCCCCCGGCGCTGAACATCCGCGATCGTAGCTGGTTAATCTTGTTCTTGTACTGCGGTGCTCGAGAACTGCTGTTACGCGGTGTGCTGCAGCCGCGGTCGATCGCGCGCGCTCGCCCAATCTCCATCGAGAAGGAATCGCATGAAGCACCTCACAACACTTGCTTTGGTCGCCACGTTCGCCGGTCTTGGTCTGGCAGCTTGTTCGTCTGACCCGGAAAGTAGCAGCACCGGCACCGCAGGTAGTACGTCGCATCCCGGTTCCGCGGGCTCGGCTGGTACGGGCACTGGCGGTTCGACGAACGGTACCGCGGGCGCAACGACCGGCACCGCGGGCGCGAACACTGGCACCGCAGGCGCGAGCACCGGCACGGCGGGCGCAAACACTGGCACGGCGGGCGCGGGCACAGGCGGCAGCGGCGGCGCAGGCACGGGCGGCGGTAGCGGCACGGCAGGCTCTGCAGGAGCGGGAACGGGCGGCTCCGGCAATCCGAACGCGGTCGTCGCGACGTGCGCGGCCCAAACGTACACGCCCTCGGCTACGCCGGGCGCAGCATGCGCGACCAAAGCAGTACCGGTGACGCCGATCGTCGCTGCCTTCGAGACCGCAGGAGCCGCTGCGGGCTGGGGTGTTTACCCGAACGTCGACGGCAAGACTGGCTTTATGCCGACGACCGCGACGCCCTCGGCCGGTGGCGCGAACGCCTCGACGATGGCGCTCAACTTTACGGTCGCGGCCGTCGAGCAAGGCATCAAGCTCGAGGTCGGCTTCGGCACGCAATGCCAAGACGTGCGCACCTTCAAAGGCCTGAGCTTCTGGGCCAAGGGCACGATCGACGCCGCGACGGCGCCGTTCGCGGTCGATGCCAACACGGTCGTGATCCAGGTCGGCTCCGAGAAGTCGTTGTTGGGCGGCTGCGTCGGTGAGGGCTGCTCGGCGGCTCCGCCGGACAAGCGCGTCGTGATCAGCGCCGATTGGAAAGAATACCGCGTGCCGTTCGACTGCTTCGGCGACGGCAAGGTGTTCGACGGCTACTACACCAAGATCTTGTTCAGCGCCTTCGGCACCAACTCGGCCTTCTCGATCGATCAGGTCGGCTACTACAACTGAGCGCGCGGGTGGCGCGGGCGCAACAGCGGCAGGCTCAGGGCTGCCGCTGTTGGCTCTTCCGAAAACGCCACTCCAGTACCGCGCCAGTGACGAGGCCGACGAGCACGCCAACCCCCGCGACTCGCATTTCGACGGTGATGATTTGGCCGACCAGCTTGGCTTGGGTTTGCGACGAAGCCAGCGCATTGCCCAACAGAAAGCGTGCGTAGAGCTTCGCCGCGAACACCATGCCCATCATGCAGACGGGCAGCGCCAAGGCGACGCCGACCAAACGCCGAATCGCCGGCTGCCATTCGCGCTGCGTGAGGTTCGCGGTGCCGCGCAACAACGTCGCGCCCAACACCGCGAGCGCGAGAAAGAAGACCAAGGCGATGGCGGCGAGCATGACGTGGCCCGACGCTCGCCCAGCGCGGGGCGAAAGTCCACGTCAGCTTCGCGAGCTGCGGCTCCGGAACTAGAACTGCCGCGCTACGCGGTAAAGCTCGTTACGGTAGCCTATGTAGACGGTCGTCGGCGTCGCGTCCCAGGCTCGCCACGGCAGGTTGTCGGAGTATCCGTTGCTACGATTCGGATCGGTGGCCAGTATGTGGGTCGTTCCAGGATCGGCGATTTTGGCCTCGATAATCGCACCAGAGGGGGAGCTATTGGGATCGAGATCAGCGCCAAAGTCGCCAACGTAGCTAGACCCATCGCTGACGAAATTATTTCCCCGAAACGGCGAAACCTGGGCCAGTCGCTTGAAGGCGCCGCCAGTTTTCGGCAGGCGGGCAACGTAACTCTTCTCTCCGCTCTCGATCGCGTAGAAGAAGTTGCTGGCCAGGCTCAAGGACAAAAAAGACGCCGAACTTTCCGAAGTCCAGACCGGTGCCGCCGCTCCTCCCCCCGCAACTGGTAGCGCGCTGATGCCGTGAGCATCCTGCACGTACAAGAAAGAGTCGTCGGCCAAGAGTGAGGTCACGCCCACCGAGACTTGGAATGACTGAGGCTGGCCGGCAGAGCTCTCCGCTAGCCGAAAGATGGTTCCGCCGTCGCTGTTGTACCAAAAAGCGGCGTCACCACTGACCGCAAAGTAGTGCCGTAACCAATCGCGAGCCTCGTCCAGCACACCCTCGGGGTTCCGGAACACCATGGCGATGGATTGAAGCGTCAAGGCGATTCCGCCATCCACCTTGACTCGCGCGAGCTGCACCGCGCCGTCGACTGAGCTCGAGCGGTCTAGGATGAGATACGCGTAATCCTTGGTGACACGAACTTGAAGCGGCCCTTGCAGCCCCGTCGCGACCACCGTCGGCACCTTTTCACCGAACGGCAGCGACAGCAGACGCCCGTCATCCAGGTAGTTGCCGAGAGCGTCGAACCCGCCGTACTCGATCCAGTACACCGCGTCGCTGGCAGCCCAAACGCCGCGAATGTCCGGTGTCTCCGCTACCAGGTCACAGCCTTGGCAGACCAAGGGCGCGTTGACCTCCCCGCCGGCGCCGGGCTCGCCCCCGATCGGAGGTTGCGGCTCACTCGCGCCCCCCAGCCCGATGGGGCTCGTCCCCGCCTCGATCGGGCTCGTCCCCGCGCTGCCGACAGCGCTCTTGCCGCCGGCCCCGCCCTTGCCAGACCCATTTGTTCCGCCCTTGCCGGCGCCGTTTGCCCCGCCGGTGCCCCCGTCCGCGGCCCCACCGTCGCCGTCAACGTTTCCGACGTCGTTGAGGCTCTTGCCTGCGCACGCGCCGACCAGGAACAGCGCGCCAACCACCACGCCCCTTGAGCGAGAAACATTCAACTTCATCGTCTTCCCCATGACTTACCAACCTCTTCGATCATTGATTGGTTCCGTGAGGCGCCCATTCTCATTTGTCGCCCTCGATAAAATCGCCGGAGGCCGGCGCGGGGCCGCTAGGAGCGCCTTCGGCTCTACAACGACGCAGCAACTGGTTCAGCATCGGCGAATCAGGGTGCTGGCTGGCAAACTGGCGTGCCAGCGACGGGTTCGGGCTGCCGCTGCAGTTGGCCAGAACCACCAATCCTTCGCGCTCGAGACTGAAAACGCCGCGCGGAAACCGCTGGCGGTGCTCGTCGAGCCAGACGCGAGCCAGATGCCCGCGGCCCGCGTCGAGCTCGCGCTTGGCGGCCGTGATTAGCCGTAGCTCTTCATCGAAAGTGGGCGCGGCGCTGGGCTCGGCGGTCGCGGCAGCAGGCGATGCCGCCACCGTGCGCTTAGGATCGCTCGCCGCAATGTCGGCAGATGCGCTAGCAGCAGGCACCGGCGCGATGACGCCAACGAGCGGCGGCGCACTAACCAGGCTTGCAGAAGCCGACACGGTGGCCGCGGGCCCGGCTACGGACGAGTTGCTAGCCGGATGCGAAGCGTAGGAAGCGACACCTGCCCCCAACGTGCCAACCGCGAAGCCGACGCCGACCCATTTGGCAATTGCCGCCAAACCCAGCTTGAGCGAGCCGACCGCTACCGGCAAAGGCGCCGCGTGCGTGGCCATCGTGCCGAGTAGGCGCTGCAGCCCAACCTCGGTCGCACCGCTGGGCGGCGCCTCCGCGCGCTCGGCGCCCAGAAGCCGGGAAATGTAGTCCGAGTCCGTCATGGATCCGACCTTTCATCACGCTGACGTTCGTGTTCGACGACGCGAGCCAGCTCAAGCCTGGCGGCGCGCAGCCGCGAATGCACCGTGCCGGGCGGGATGCCGAGCGTCGCGGCGACCTCAGCCGACGTGAAGCCTTCGAGATCGATCAAGATCAACACCAGCTGCTGGGGGGCGGGCAGCAGCGTCAGCAAGTAGCGCAAGTATTCGGCTGACTCGTGCTGGTGGGCCGCGTTGGCGAAGCTGGGCGGCTGTTGCTCGGCGTAGCGCTGCAGGTGGTTGCGCTGGCTGGCGCGATTGCGGCGCAAGCGTTGCACGACGCGGAACGTGATCGCAAACAGCCAAGTGCGTTCATTCGACTGCCCCTGAAACTCGCTCCAGCGCCGGGCCACGACCAAGAAGATGTCGTGTACGGCGTCGTCGACCCAATCGTCGCCGCAACCGAGCCGCCGCGCGTTGCGCCACACGAACGCGTGGTGCTGGCGGTAGAGCACGCTGACAGCCTGCTCGAGCTCGACCGACAACCGAGCGATCTCTGGCGAGCTCGCTTGATCGTCGTCGGCCATCTGCGCAGAAACTGCCACCCCCCTTGGTTCCGCGACCAGGCCGTTTTCATTTGTGCCGCGCCAAAAAAGCGCCTTGGTCACAGCGCGTAGCCCAAACCGACGAAACCCGAGAGTTGCCAGGGTTGCGGACGGAACGCCACGACCTCTTCACGACCGCGCAGCACCCCAAAGCTCGGCCGAGCCGTCAGCGCGAGCAAGTCTGCACCCACGATCGGGCTAAACCGACCGATTGCATAGGCCACCGCCAGGCTGCCTCCGAAGCCGGCGAACAAGTCGTGACGGGTCCGCGCTTGGTCGACCTGCTGCCCGTCTCCGGACATTCTGCCGAGGTCGCCGCGCGCGCAAACCAGCCATGACCAGCGCCGGTACGTCGGCACTCCGCATAGACGAAGCCCGGCCGTGAACAACGAAAGGTCGACGCTGGCGTCAGGCGTGCCCGGTACGCTCGCGTTGCGCACGGCCCAGAAGCGCCCGACGGCCGCGGCTTCGAAATGCCCGAGGCGCAGCGCTAGCTCTGGCCCAATGCCGGGGCTGGCGCCCGGCAGCATGCCGCCTCCGACCAGACCTACGATGGCGACGCTAGCGCGCACCGACGCTTCCGTGGAGTTGCGAAACGTGGGAACCGACGGCGCCCGATCGGCAACGATAGGCGGCGGTTCCGAACGTTCCTGAATCGGCGTTGGAGCCCGCGCAAGCGGCGCCGGAGTCACGACCGTTTCTGCCGGCGACGATTCGACGGCCGCCTTCTCTTGCTGCGCGCGCACGCGCTCGGGATCGATGCCCAACGCGACCAACAGCGCCACACCTTCGGTCAACTTACTGCAATTCGGATGCTCCAACGCGCGCTCGGTTTTGCCCTGCGCAGACACGAAGCTCAGCTTGGCGGCGTAACCATGCGCGGCGTCGCCTTGCACCCGTACGTCGATCGCAACCGGCTGGTCGGCGGCTCGGTCCAACGACTCACCCAGAAAGCCTTCAACCCGGCGCAACAAGGTCAGGTCATCAGGGCACTCTTCGGGCGCGCTCCAACGCAGCTGGATGCGCGGCGGCGCGGGCTCGGCCCCTGCGCTGCTCGCGCCGAGCCCAACCAGTAACCCTGCCACCCAGCCACCGCGAATCACCATCGTGCGTCGCTTATACAGCCACGCCTCGCGATCAGCTAGACGGCCCGAGCCATCCCAGCCACCTTCAGATCTGCGGCAATTTTCAGCGCGCGATGCCGCCAAGTGTGGTGCTCGGTGATTATTGCGCGGGCGTTGTGGCGCAATTTTTCGCACTCCGCAGGGTGAGCCAAGTAGTAACGCGCCTTTTCGGCGAGCTCGCCCGGGTAGTATTCAACGTAGTGTTCGCCGGCCACGAGCGATTTACTGCGTTCACCGAGGCGCGTGCCGGGTGCTGCCCAATTCCAACCACCTCGTGGATCAGCGCTCTTCGTGCGCGTGCAGTAGAAAAGCATGCCGCCCGCCGCCAGGCAGTCGAGCGAACGGAAGTGCATCCCCTCGCCCTCGTGCAAATTGATCCGCGAACTGGCGTAGACGCTCGCAAGCTCCGTCGGGCTCTCCAGAAATCCGCGGTAGTGCGGCGCCAGCTTTGGCCATGCCGCCCAGCCTTTGGTGCCGTAGATGCGCAGCGAATGTCCGGCTTGCAGCACCTCGCTGACCATCGTCGTGCGGAGCCCGGTGCGCGGCAGGCGACCGAGCAAATCGTAACGAACTGCGGCGTTGTCGATGATGTCGTCGCCAGTTGCAGCGCGCACGATGCGATTCACCTCCGCCCAGTGGGTACCGTGACTGACAAAATCTTCCGGATCGAGACCCTGCACGAAAGCTTCGAATTGAATGAGCAGGTCGCGAAAGAGCAAAGGTTGGTGCGTGCGCGACACGTTGCGGTTCAGCTCGGCATCGCTCCACGGCGGCGGCACATGCCCCGCCACGCTCACGTCTGACTCGAAGGGCGCGCCCCTCGGCGCATACGTCAGCGGGCACGAACCCGGTGGAAGCCAGTCGACAAAGGTCGCGTACGGGAAAGCGCCAACCCAGCCAGTCGTGAAAAAATAAGTCAGCTCGCTGCCTTGGATCTGCGCGTCGGTGCGACCCAGAAAATCGACAATCCAGCTGATGTGGACGATCGAACGCGGCAAGTACGGCACCTGCGAGCGCGTGCGATTCATGTCGAACACGATGTCGGGCTTGTGTACGCGACACCACTCGATGAGCCCGGCTTCGTCTAGAGTCTCGGTCGTGCCGCTGACCTCGAACCCAGCCTGCTCGAAGCCGCGTAGCATTTGCGGCAAGAGGCCGCGATAAAACCCGGTCGGGCGTGGCAAGAGCACGCTCAGCCGCGGACTAGAGTGCAACTGACCAACCTCCGTCGACGACCAGCTCTTGGCCGGTGATGTAACTTCCAGCCGCCGAACTGAGCAGCACGACCGCCCCGACCAGCTCTTCGGGTTGGCCGCTGCGACCGAGCGGCACGACGGGCAAAGCTTGCGGCTCGCGCGGAAAGGCGCCGGGCGTGACCGCGTTCACACGAATGCCAGCCCGCGCCCATTCGACCGCCAAAAAGCGTGTCAGCGCCAGCACCGCGCCCTTGTTCGTCGCGTAGTTCGACGCGGGCGCCGCAAGCGGGTCCGCTGTCGGCTCGGGGATGGGGGAGCGGTGGGCGAGGATCGAAGAAATGTTGACGATACTGCCGCCACCGCGACGCAACATCGAGCGCTGCGCGGCTTGGCAGCACCAAAAGGTGCCGCTCACGCCCGCAGCCAGGCCTGCAGTCCAAGTCGCCACGTCCATCTCCGCCGAGCTCGAGCTGCGCGACTTTTGAGCCGCGTTGATTAGAATATCGACGCCGCCCGCCAGCCGTTCGACCTCGTCGAAGCACTGCGTGATCGATTCGGGACTGGCGATATCGAGCGGTAGCGAGAGGCTTTCTTTACCCACGGCGCCGAGTTTGCGGCACACCGCCTCGTGCTTCGTCGGGTGTCGCGACGCTATCACCACACGCGCGCCCTGCAGCGCGAGACCCTTGGCGATCGCGCTGCCCAAGAGCCCGGCTCCGCCCGTCACGACCGCGACTTTGCCGTGGAGAGAGAACACGCTTTTCCTAGCTCGAGCGGGCGAGCGCAAAAGTTTCCGGCAGCGGCGCGCCGAAGCCGACGCGCGGCGCCGTACCAGGCTTGCGTTCCTGCGCGGTGTCGTCGCCGAGCATCGCTTGGGCGAAGAGTTCGTTCCAACACACGATATCTTCGCGCGCAAAGCCAGCCGACAACAGCGTCGCGACGGCCGTCTCGTATTCCACCCACGGCAGGACGATCGCAGCGCGACCAACCTGCTGCGCGGCGTTGGCTTGATCGAGCTGCGCGGTAGTTTGACCCATGAACTCCACGCCGATGCGGTGCTGGCGAGTGTCCAGAACCGCAGTGACGTTCAGGCCGCTGAGGTCGACGTCTTCGAACACCACGCCGTAGAAGCGATCGACCGCCGGCAGCACCACGACCTCTTTTTGGCTCGCCTTCAGCGCATCCACGTTACGCTGAAATTCCGCATAGACCTGCGCGACATGCGGAATCTTCGCCGCCACCAAGTGATGCTTCCGCATGCAGTCCGGGCACACGATGTTCATGCCAGGCACGCCAATCGGGCTCTTCAAGTTGGGCCCAGCGCCGGTCGCGCACTCCGGCGGATACGGAATCACGGCGTTGGTGTCCAGGTGGTCGCAGGTTGGGCAGCGGAACGTCATCTCCGAGCGAGTCGGGCTGATCGCTCTGCCGTCTTCGACGATCGTGCGGACCTTGCGGTGGTTCTGATCGTTGAGTTCACGCAGCTCGACGTACAGCTCGCGAAAGCGGGCGTCGCTCAAGTTAGTGAGATTGATCATGTGCTTCCACAGGTACTGCGAGACATTGCCCATCGAGCGGATGAACAAATCTCGATCCGGGATCTGATTGCGCTCGATCGCGCGGTCGAACAGCTGCGTGCCCGGGTAAGGGATCACGGCTGACCAGTCGACGAAGAACAGCTCGTTCAGCTGCTGGAACTCGAGGGTTTCTCGTAAAGTTTCTTCGGTTTCGACGATGTCCCCGAACAGGAAATTCGCTTGAATGCCGATCCGCGCCTCGCGCGTCATCTTCACGGCTTTGGCAATCTGCGCGGCGGTGATCTTCTTCTGCATGCTCTCGAGCACGGTGTCGCTACCGCTCTCGAAGCCATACGAGATGTAGTGACAGCCAGCCGCTTTCATCCGGTGCAGCAGCAGCTGGTCCATCTGGTCGACGCGCAGCTGGCAATACCAGCGAATGCCCAGGTCCTTGACCAGCTCACAGAACTCGATCAGGCGCGCCTTGTTGGCCGAGAACAGCTCGTCGTAGATCATGAAGTAACGCACACCGAACTTCTCGATACAGGCCTTGATGTGCTCGACCGTGGCCGCGATCGAGTGGCGGCGGTATTTGCCCATGCCCGCGTGATAGCAAAACGTGCAGCGGAACGGGCACGAGCGGCTGGCGGTGATCGGCAGCATCTTCGAGCCGACCAGGTGCGACTCGTGATACGAAAATTGTTGTTCACACTGGATCTCGAGGTGCTCGGCCATGCCGAAAAGATCCAGGTCGGGCTGCGGCAGGTCATCCAAGTTGCCGATGCCGTCACCTTCGCCGGTTGAGCACGGCTTGCCATCCTTGAAGTACCAGATGCCCTTCACGTCGTCGGGATCGCTGCCGCTCTCCATCATCTGCAGCAGGTTCAGGAAGATCAGCTCGCCTTCGCTCACGACCATGTAGTCGGGCTTCAACGTCGAGAGCACGAGCTCGCTCTCACACGACGTGATGCCGCCACCGAGCACGATCTTCGCCTGCGAGCGCGGGCGCACGAACTGGACGATGCGTTCAATCTCGTTGAACGCGATCGTGATGCCGGTGATGCCGACGACGTCAATTTTCTCTTCGCGCAGGACGCGCTCAAGCTGCGCGTAGCGCTCCTCGGCGTCCCAGTGGTTCATGTTCAGCGGCACGACCTCGTAGCCGTGCTTGCGAACGTAGGCCGCGACGTACGAGAGCCCGATCGGGAAGTACATCGTGTTGCGACTCGGCGCGTAACTGGGCGAGATGAGTAGGATCCGAAGACTAGCTTTGGGTTTCTCGTCGACGCGTGGTTGGCGGCGAAGTTTGATCAGATTCGGCATCACAGGGCCCTTTCGTCCGTCGCTCGTTTCGGGAAGGCGGCGAGACCGGTGCGCACCGACGACGCTGCTGTCCCTCAACGGTTCAAGCGGCGGCCTGCGCCCTAACTTTAGCGAGCGCCACGTTTTCTATCGGGCCGCCCCGAATGTCGCGAGAGTTCCGTTGGTGTCAATCGGCTGACACCAACGGCTCAGGCGATCAACCCCGGGATCACGCCGTCACAGTAGGCCGGATTTCCGAACTTGGCGTCGGCGCTGCCGAAGCCCTTCGCGATCGTGGCATGCAGGTCGTTCACGGAGCGGCCGGCCATTGGCAAGACCTGGCCCGGCTTGAAGAAGCCGCCGGCATTGCCCATTAGCAGCCACAATAGGTCGTTCGCGCGGTGCCCATTCGAGTCGCTGAATTCGGACACCCACAGCACGACGGTGTTGTCGAGCATCGAGCCTGCGCCCTCTTCGGCCATCTGGAGCTGGCCGAGCAGGTAGGCAAATTGCTCCGAGTACCAATGAAACACCGTCTGCTTTTGCGCGCTCGAATCGCTGTGAGCGAGATCGTGGCCCAGCTTGTTCACGCCTAGCCACGGGTAACTACACTGATCGTTGGAGTTGCCCCACTGCAGACTGGCTACGCGCGTGACGCCGCAGCGCAGGGCAGCCACCATCAGGTCCATCTGTAGCTTGCCGATCTCGGGATAAAGCGCTTCGGCTCGCGCGTCGGCTACCTTTGGGCCGAGCACCGGCTCGATGCAGGTGCCTGGCGCCGGCATCGACGCCAGGCGTCGTTCGATGTCGCGCAGCGACTCGTGATACGAGTCGAGTCGAGCTCGATCCGCCGTCGGCAGCTTGTCACGCAAGGCCGTGATCTCGGCGAGCGCGTGGTCGAGCGCGCTCTTGCGCAGGTCGACGGGGGGTGGCGCCGCGTCCATCTTGGAAGCGCCAAAAATACGGGCGTACGCTTCCCAGGGATTCTCCATCGCCGGCAAGCGCTGCCGCGCGCCCGCCCAGATCAAGGCCGCGTTCGTATCGCCGTAGATGATCCGCACCGCGAACTGCAGCGACTTGAAGGTCGTGTCGGCGCCGATCGCCGCGGCGATTTTTTGGTCGATTGACGCGCCGCCCGCGTTCGATTCATCGGCCATTTCCGTGCAGGTCAGCATGTGCGGCACGCCGCGGTGGTGGCCGTCACCGCCTGGCCCTTGGTCCCGCGAGCGCAAGTCCAGGCCGTTGAGCACGCTGATCCGCGAGCGGAACGGGTCGAGCGGCGAGAAGATTGGTCCCAGCGTGTTGGCGCCAACGACTGGCCGCGCAGCACCCGACCACATGCCTTCGGGCACGTGGACGACGATGAAGCGAGTGTTAGCGGCGGCCTGGGCCAGGGCTGGGCGGCGCGGCAGCAGGACCCCTGCCCCAGCAACGGCAAGGCCGCCGAGCAACGCGCGCCGCGACGGCCGCCAGATGCTGGTCGGTTTGGCAATCATGGCGCGGCCTCCGGTGCGGGAGCTCGATAGCTCGAGAACGTGTCGAGCTGGGTGAGCTCGACCAAGATCCGTTTCAGATCTCCCCCCGAACCAGCGAACGCGGTTTGGAGCGCGGCGACACTGCAGGCATCATCGGCGGTTTCGGGACGGGCCAGCGCGTAGCGTAGCCACTGCGTCGCCACGCAGGCCTGCGCCTCTTTGCTAGTTGCCAAGCGCGCGGCAAGCTCAGCGCCGCCGTTGAACGCGCCATCGCTGCCCGCTGTGTTGGTGACCTCACCGCTCGAGTCGACCGGTTTGCCTTGTTCCATGGTTCGAACGCGGCCGAGCGCGTCGTACTGTTCCAATCCGAAACCGAGCCCGTCAATCAGATGATGGCAACCGTTGCAGGGCGCGACGCTCGAATGCACGCTGGCGCGCTCACGCAGCGAGATGCCCGGCTCAGGCTTCGGCAAAGCCGGTACGTTGTTGGGTGGGTCGGGCAGCTCTTGGCAAAGCAGTCGACGGCGCACCCACGCACCACGCTTGAACGGCGAGCTTTCGGTCGGCGATGACAGCGCCGTGAGGTAGCCGGCTTGGGTCAGGATGCCGGCGCGCTGGGTTGGATCTAGGGCGACCCGCATGAACGTGGCGTCGTCGGCTGGACCCGCAACGCCATAGTGCTTGGCGAGGCGCGCGTTGACGAACGAAAACGGCGCGTTCAGCAGCGTCGAAGCATGAGCGTCGCCTTCCCAGACGATGTAGTCGATGAAGCGCCGTGACTCCTCGCGCATGGCGCTGCGCAACGCTTCATCGAACTCGGGGTAAAGCGTGGCGTCTTTGGTGGTCGTCGTCAGCAGTTGAGACCCGAGCCACTGCGCGTAGAAAACGCCGGTGGCCAAGCGTGCGCGTGGATCCGCCAACAACCGATTGGCTTGCGTCGCGATTTGTTCGCGCGTCGTCAGCCCGCCACTGGCAGCGGCATCGAGCAATGCGTCGTCCGGTATCGAAGACCACAGCAACCCCGCCAAGCGCGACGCTAGCTCGAACGGCGCAGCTTGTTGCGCTCCGGCAATCGCCGACGGCCCGGCGCCGAACTCGGGGCGATAGAGAAAATGAGGAGACACCAAGAAGGCAGCCACCACGCCCCGCACACCAGTTTCGGCATTCGATCGCGCGGTGGTGTCGGCCCACAACGTTTGCAAGTCGCCGCTCTCGACGATCGTCAGCGGCCGTCGGTACGCGCGGCGACCGAAGCGCGTGATGAACGCTGCGACACACGCGCCGTCGATCGCACCGCTCGCGTCGCACCCCGCAAGCGCACGCACGTCTTTGATTGCGCTCGCAAGCTTAGCCGCGGTGTCCAAGTACCGTTCTGCGAGCAACACCGGCACGGTTTGCACGGTCGCGGTGTTGTCGAAGAAACCCACACGATTGTCGGCAGGAAACGTCTCGGCCGGGTGCGTGTCGTCGCCGAGCAACTCGAGGATGGCGTTGTCGTACTCGCGCGAGGTGAGGCGTCGCAGGGGCGACGGTCCGACAGTCGGCGTCACGCAGGTCGCTTGCACGGGCGTCTGATTGGTTGCGCCCGACGGAACGTCAACGGGCGGCTGGGTCGGGTCACCAGCAGCCGATTCGCCCTTGAGGTGACCGGTACAGGAGGTCTGTAGGCCGAGCGCCAACAGCGCCGCGAGCGGACGCAACAGTGAGCGTTTCCAACCGTGCCGCACCATGAGCATCTTGTCTGTGCAGGCAAACCGCGATGGTGGGTGGATTTGGCTGATTCTTTTCAGATGCAGTGCCGAAAAGCTGACTGGTCGCAGGTTCGTTGAGGGTGTTTGAGCCGACGCGCCGATGTCGGGGTACGTGCGGCGATCGTCCGGATTCCTCTCGCATCAACAAATTCGACTCCTCCTGCGATGCTCGCGCGGCTTCTGTTCGGGCCGCCGCCTTTTGGGAGACAGGCCTGGTCGGCTATTGGTCGCTGGACGCCGACGGCAAGCTCAGCTCGCCCGACGCTTCCGTCAGCAAAGCCGACGCCACGATCAACGGCGCCGTCGACTGGGTCGATGCTCAGACTCCAGTTTGCGAGCAAATCCCCGACTGAGGAGGCGGCGGCGCACCGTAAGCATTCGACCGCGTGCGTGCCAGGCGACGCGCCAAGATCGGCTCCCGCAGCGCGCCTTTCACGAAAGCTTGCTGCGCACGCTGCAGTCGTCGCTTCACGGTTCCGAGCGAGATATCGCAGGCCTCACCAATTTGAAGCAGGGTGAGGCCGTCGATAACCCTCAGCTCGAACACCCTTCGCTCCTGCTCGCGCATTCGGGAGAGGACCTGCTGCACGGCGCGCAGCGACTGTCGAGCTTCGAAGTCGTCGGAGCTGGCGGTTGCCGTCGGGCTCACACTCAAGACTTCGGCGATCTGCCGTTGACGCCGGCGCTGGCGCATACGGCCGTGCGCCAAGAGCCAAGCGGTGGTGCCGAGCCAGCTCGCCACGCCCTGCGGATTGCGCAGCTCGTGAACGCGCCGCCAGGCGAGAAACAGCACATCTTGCTGTAGATCCGGCACGTCGGGGTCGCTGCCCAACCGGCTGGCCAACACGCGACGGATCATTGGCACGTAACGCACGAACGACGCTTCACTGGCCGCGACGGCAACTCCAGACTGCATCGAATCAACGTAGGCGCCGGCGATCAGCCGCGCGAGACGCAGAAAGCTGCAACAGACCCTGATTCGATTTTTCTAGTGCTGCGGTTGTATCGCCGCCTGCCAAACTCGGTTCACGCCGAACTTGGTCACGCCGCGGGCGCAGTCATCGACGGAATTCTATACGTGGCCGCCGGCCGTAAATGGGTCGAAGCATTTCCGGAGCCGGAAGGCTGGTCAAAGACGCTGTTCGCCTACGACCCCGTGGCCAACACCTGGACCAAGAAGGCCGACGCGCCCACCAGTCGCAGCGGCTGCGTTGGGGCCGAGCTCAACGGCTTGTTGGTGGTCGGCGGCGCCGAACCTGGACCCACCGCCGTACTCGAGGCCTACAACCCAGACGCGGACGAGTGGGTAAAGCTCAGGGACATGCCGATCGCGCGCAACGGACAAGCGCAGGTGAACATCGCGGGGAAGCGCTACTTTGGCGCCGGTACGCGGCCGCAGACCGACGTCTTCACGTTCTCGTAAGGTCGGGCTGCCGGCGGCTGGCGAGGGCTATTTGAGGTCGTAAACTTCGACCGTGTCATCCAAGAAGCGCGGCACGAGCAAACGCTTTCGCTTCGAATCGTAGCCGATGTCGGCGACGCCCTTCACCTTGGTCAACAGCGGTTTGAAGGTTCCACCGAGCGGACCGCGGTAGACTGTTTCGGTTTTCCAACTGGAGACAATCAGCATGTCGTCGATCGACAGCAAACCGTCGAGCTGCCCGCCCGGAACCTTGGTAATGACGTCGCGCTGCCCTTTTTCCGTGAGTCGATAGACCTCATCACCCCGGATCGTGTTGACGAGCAAAGCATTGCCCGCGCCAATCGCCAAACCATTCGGGCCGCCAAGCTCCTGCGATTTCGCGAGCACTTTCACCTTACCCGCCTTGTCGATGAAGAAGACCTGGTCGGTCCCCGTCGACTCCATGCCTTTGTCTCCGAACTTGACGCCCGAGTCGGAGACGTAAGCCCCGCCGTCCGGAGCCGCTACAATGTCGTTGGCGAAAGTTGCTCCTGGTAACTCGATGTCGGCTTTGTGGGCCGAAGATTTCAAATCAAATTTGCGCACAAGCGTGATGTCGGCGACCCACAGTTCCGTTCCGACGATCGCAAGCCCCTTTGGCGCGTCGAGACGCACCTTATTCAAGCCGCCCGCGATCAGCTTGGGGTTGGTGACACGTCCGTCGGGCGACAACTCCAGGATGTAGCCATTGCCGTCGGTCGCCTGCGCCTGACCGTTGATGTTGGAGACCAAGTAGCGATCGGCAGCCGCGTCGTACAGCACACTCTCCGGCGTCGCGAACGCGCCCTTGAACGTGACGATCGGCTGAATCGAAGGCTCCGGTTCGGGGGGCGGCGACAAAGGTTTGTCACTCGACGGCTCCGGCAACGGCGTGCTCTTGCTAACTTCCAACTCGACTTGTTTGGGCGCAGCAACGGGCTCGTTCACCTCAGGAAGGGGCTTCGGAGGAGTGCAAGCCAGCGCGGAGACGAAACTGATCAGCGACAATGCAGCGTGCGTTCTCATGCGTTACTCATAGGCAGAAGCGCACTCTGCGCCTACCTCTTGCGCGAACCAAGGCGCCAGATTTTTCGACCCCGCAAGGAGTACGAGCCAAACGATCTCACCGGGCGCGATTGGCGCACGCAATCGGCCACCTTGGGCCAAGTTGCCTCAACTTTCCAGTCGGTTAAACCGCCCGAACGTGCATGAATGCCATGTCGCTCATCAATGTTCGCTCCTGGCGTGCGCGTTGCAGAGACCGCATGCATGCGCAACTTCCTCAACTTCAGCGTGGTAGCGATCACCGGACTGCTTTTCGTCGCCGGACGAGCGTCTGCACAGGCAGCCGATCCTGTTGCTCCTCAGCCGCCCGTGGGTCCCGCGCCCACGAGCCCACCGGAGCCTGAGCGCGCAGCCACGAGCCAGCCTCCACCCGCCGACGACGCTGTGGTGCGCCGGCTGCCCAATTGGCCACTCCTAATCACTGGTGCCGCTGTGTTCGGAGCGTCGTATGGCGCATCGGCGATCGTCGCGGGCACCTCGGATCGCGCCTCGAACAACAAGCTATTTTTGCCCGGCGTCGGCCCTTGGTTGGCGCTGCACGATATGGATTGCGACTTAGTCGGCTGCAAGAGCGAAGGGCTCTACAAGGGACTCTTGATCGCCGACGGCGCAGTGCAGGCGCTCGGTGTGGTGGGCATCATATTGGGCGTGGTAGTGCCGTCTCCGAAACAGAAGCCCTGGTACCTGATTGGCGACAAAAACGTGCTCGTGGCCCCGCAGGTTGGCAGCTCGACGGTCGGAGTTTCCGCCTCCGGTAACTTCTGAGGCAACTGAGTTTACCCCACCATCATCGGCGATCACGGCGACACCCTCGTCGGTGAAAAAGCCACTTTCTATTACGCCGACGACATCGGCAGCGGCGGGCGCGGCCGAGCCGCGCCTTCACCCTGCGCACGATCACGTTCCACCGCAACGACTGAACAACGTGCTCTCGACGCTTCATCCCGCATTCCAGCGAATCACGAAGTCGGCGTTGCCGGCGGTCGAAAACTGCCCGAAGCGCCCGGGCTACGTCACGGTGTGCACATGCCGTTAACGTTGCCCCAAAGCACCTTGAAGTCCGAGGCCAAGACCAAGGTGGCGGGAGCAGACTTCAACTTGTCGTAGACGGCCTTCGTCGGCACTGCGCCTGACATGCTGCAACCGCCTTCGAGCGTCGGCGTGGACAGGGCCCAGATACGGATCTCATAAGCGTGAGCGTCGCCGCCGGCGCCGGGGCCGTACCACGCATTGTTGGGTTTGCTGTGTCCGGTCGAAACCTGAGCGCCGTCGGGAATCGCGGTCCCAATGTCTGCCGCTTGCCCCATCACGGTCGGTGGGATGTTGCACACGATTCGATGCGGAGTCGTGTTCGACTGGTCGTACATGGTCAAGACCAAGCTCTGCGTGCCCGCCGGAATGCCCGTCCAATCGATTTTCGGCGAGTGATTGCCGCCGCTGTTGCTGGCTTCGGGTTTGAAGCACAATCGATCGCCCATCTGGGTACCGTCGACGGTGATCGTGAGCTTGGCGTTGCTTGGCGCGCCGCCACTACCGCCGCTGCCGCTGGAGCCCGCGCTACCTCCGGAACCTGCTCCACCGCCGGCGCCGGCGCTGCCGCTCACTCCGCCCGCCCCGGCATTGCCGGCCGAGCCCGCTGTGCCAGCGCTACCGCCACCCGCCACACCGCTGGCGCCGCTCGAACCCGACATGCCACCTGAGCTCGAACCGGCGGTACTGTTGCCGCCACCGACCCCCGCGGAGCCGCTAGTGCTCGACGGCCCGGGTGTGTCGTCAGATGAAGACGAACAACCTCCAACACCGACCACAACACCGACCAAGAACACCGAACCCAAGGTAAAAACGACGTTAAGCTTCATGATTGTCCGCCCGAAAGTGAGTACTCACTTTAGTGCCCGACCGGCTGCCTCGAAGCTCAACTAACAGCCCCGTGCCTCCAATCTTGCGCCGCGCGTCAGCGGTGCCGAGGTCGATACTTGGGTACTAGGCCTGCCCCACGCAAGCGATCACCCGTGGGCGACCAGGCCCCGCTTTGTCGCTCGACTTCGGCATCCCTCTCGATCAGCCTGGCAACCACCAATCCCAAGTGGTCACGTGGTGCCCCCGAGGACACGCGGGCGTTGGCCTCAGCCGACGGTCAATCGATGTAAGTAAGCCCGGAATATTGCGCCGGCGCACAGCGCTGCAGCGCTTTCGGATCATTCGCTGAGCAAGGGTGAACATCAGTCGCCGCCGCCTGAATGCTACGCATTGAGTATGCGTGGTCTCGTCTGTGTTTCGCTGTTGGCGGTTCTGGGCACGAGCGCTTGTTCAGGTACCGAAGACGGTCCGCGTCCGGCTGCGAGCGGCACTGCCGGCACAGGCGCAAGCGGTGCACCCACGATGCCGACCGGCGGCTCGACGACCTCGATCGCCGGCAGCACCTCGACCGGCACCGGTGGCACGACTTCGATGGGTGGCACTCCGACAACGACGACGGCTGGTTCCACCGGGCAGGCCGGAGCGCCGCCGATTACCACGGGCAAGGCCCACGTCACTAGCTGGGTGCCGCCGTACCTAGTCAAAGAATCCAAGCAGCAGCTCGCCGCCAGCTTCGACAGCTCGTCGATGGCCGACGGTCTGTCGTTCCTCGCGCTGCAGTTTTGGCTGACCGACGGCCCGACGACGCGCCTCGACCAAGTCACCGAAGGCGATATCACCTGGTTCCACGACTGGGCGCGTCAGCACGGCGTGAAGATCTTGCTGTGCGTCGACAACAACCTCAACGGCGAATGGAACTGGCCCGAGGCGGTGCGCGCCTTCAAAGACAACCGCGACGCGTTCGCCGCACACCTCGTCAGCCAAGCGATGACCCGCGACTTCGACGGCATCGATCTCGACCTCGAAGGCATCGTCGAAGCAACGCCCGACGATCAAGCGTCGTACCTGCAGTTCGCGCAAACCCTCGCCAACGCCCTGCACCCGATCGGCAAAGTGCTCACGCTCGATTCGTTCCATGGCCAATGGAACGCACCCAACTGGAACTGGTGGCCCGATCTACTGCCCGTCGTCGATGGCATCACCAGCATGGGCTACGAACAAAGCGGCATGGGCGTCGACTATCAAGAGCTCGTCGATCATGCCGCCTTTGCCCCACACAAGCTGATGATCGGCGTCCCGAGCTACCAAGGCACCTGGCTCGGCCATAGCGTCGGCGAGCAACTCGGCTGGATCATGCAGCAAGGCCACGTCGGCACCGCCATCTGGGACGCTAGCCTACGCGCCCCCGAATGGCGCCAACGCGCCGTCTGGGATCAACTCAAAGCCATCAAGTCACGGTAGGGGCTGCCCACCCCCGTCGTGCTCGGCCTGCGGCCTGCGCGCGCCGACCCCTCCCAAACGTGTGCTCGCCTTCGGCTGCGCGCACGAGGGAGGGGTCGTGATCGCCCGTCGATCAAACGGGGATGACGAATGGGCATTTAGCCACCCTTGACGTCCAGCGCGCGGGACCTACACGCGCTAGGAACGAAGGAGGAACCATGTCCTACATCGACAGTTTCGTGGTGCCGGTAGTCAAGCAACCGTTCTCACTCCGCGCGCGGCGGGCGCACCGATTGCGCGGCGCTCTGGTGGGCTTGGTGACTGGTCTCGTTCGCAGCTTGGCGCGCGCGGTCGAACGCTTCGACGGCTTCCTGGGCGCGGCCGCGCGGGAACCGCAGCAGCGCGCATTTTTGGGCGCCGCGCTCGAATAGGCTGACTCGCACGTCGGGCGGCATCAGGGCGTGAAGCTCCATTTGCCAAACAGCACCGGGAATCGCGTCGAGCTCAATCGGCAGCGTTTCGATGTCACCTTCGATGACGGCTTCGTCCTCGAGCAGCGCTTTCACCTGCGCCTGGGTTTGCATGCGCGCAGTGTGCCCTCGCGCGGTCCTCGATGCAATTCACGGGCGGCTTACACCAGTCTTGATCCGTTGTCTGGACCCCGCGCGAGCGCGGCCCCGGGAAGGGGATCGGCCGTGGGATCGGGATCGGTCTCGGCAGGGGCTTCGGGCAAGCCAGAGGCTGGGCCGCGCTCGCGCGGGGCCTTTCTCGGACTCGGTGCAGTGAGACCAAACAAGTAGTGCAGATCGCGCGCTCGCACGAAGGACGCATTGAGCGCTGAGCAGGCACCTGCATCGTACGTAACGAGCTGAAACAGGCCACGGTAAGCATCGCAGAGCGAATCGAGTGCGGCTTCGAATGTCTTGCAACTCGAACA
>JBBSAB010000026.1:0-87016 GCA_038252755.1 Polyangiales bacterium
CGGGAAGGCCGAGATTTAGGGTGGGTGGTACTGGCAACTGGACGCAGCGGGATCGCGATGGGGCCTCAGGCGCCTGTTCGAACAACAGAAATCTTCCCGCCTTCCCGCCTTCCTGTTCGCTCGTGCTCGAATCGCGAAATGCGATGAATGGTCAGAGGAAGACGGGGACTTTTTGGTGTTCGAGCAGGCCGATGAAGCCCTGACGCGAGCCGGTTGCGTCGAGACAGACCACTCGCGACCAAAGAAGTCTCTTCTCGAGATCTCCCCGACTCCCCGACTCCCCGACTCCCTGTGGATTCGGGTTTGGACCGAGCGGTTACTTGCTGATGGCGGGCGGCGTGGCGCCGGCAGCGCCGGTCAGGAACAGCACCATGTCGTCGTTGGCGGCTTGGGTGTCGAAGACGACGAAGTGGCCGTCGCTGTTCTTGGGCGCGCCGTACTGACGCATGCCCAGCGTGAAGCCGTTGGCGGCTGCTCGGTAGCCAACCGCGACCGGCTTCAGCCGCGCCCCCACGTCGTCATCAGTGTAGGGCGCCTTGGCGCTCGCGTCCGGCGTCACCTGGGTGAAGCCGCCGGCTAGAGCGAACGTCGCAAGCGTGAGCGGCGGACTGTAGTTGTCGTCGAGACCAAAGGTCTGGAAGGCGTGCTTGCCGGTGTGGCCTTGCAGGGGTTTGCCGATCAGCGCCGCGAAATTCAGCGGATCCGCCGGATCAATCCACTGCTGCAGCAGCGAAAGCACCGGATGGGTCGCGGTCACGCCGACCCCGAGCTGCGGGTCCGACATCGCCGGATCTTGCAACACTAGCGGCAGCGCGGCCGCGATGTTTTCGGGTTTGGTTTTGGTGCGCAGGGCGTCACGCAAACTGGCGCCGTTGCCCGACAGGACCGCTGCCTTGTAATCGTCGCCGAACGGCAGCATCAGGCTGCCCTCGGTCGACCCTTGCGAGTGGCCGAAGAAAAATAGCTTGGTGCCATCAACCTTGATTGCCGTGCCAGTGCTGGTCGCTGCGTCGACGTTGAGTGCCTTGGCAAAGCGCGCCACGCTGAGTTGGTCGGCGGCGCCCTGAAGCGGATTGCCGCGCGTGACTTCCGGATTCAGGAAGTTGAAGAACAGATTGTTCGGCGATTGCATCGACCCGCCGCGCCGCGGACCGTGCTCGACCTGATCGATACCGATCACCGCGAATTTCGGTGTGGCTGCCGCCAGCACGCCCGCGACCTCTGGCCGCACGTGGTTACGGAAGTCGCCACCTGTGCCGTGCGCAAACACGACCGCCGGCCAACCCGCCGCCGGCGCCGCACCTTCCGGCACGGTGATTGACATGCAAACGTCTTCGCTGCGTGGCTTCTTGGTGTCGATGCCGCCGCCATCTGCCGGCGTCAGGTACGGCGCCGTGCCCTGTTGGAACACCGGGATCGTCAGCAGCGCCTGGTACTCGTCGTAGCCGGCAACGTCGTCGGCGCACGTGCGATCACCGGTCGCATCCGGACAGGGCGAAACGGCCGCGCCGCCGCATTTGACCCAGCCGCTGGCTACCGGCGCCGGAGCCGCCTGCACGGCCGCCGCCACCTCGGTCATCTGCCTGCGGACCTCGCCAACCGTGAACACCGTCGCGGTGAGCACGTTGGCCACCGGCTGGTTTTTGGCGGCCAAGTAGGCGCGCAACGGGGCCATTGCCGCGTGGGCGGCCTTGAGCTTTGGATCTGCAGGCGCTGTACCCTTGAGCACCGCCGCCATGTTGTCCGAAGCAACGACGGGTTTGCCGTCAGCTTTCCCGAGCAAGGTGATGTTGCCGACCTGACTCTGGAGGTAGACCGCGTAAGTGTGGCCAGGCTCAAGCGGGCTGCCCTCGGGCGGTTGCACGGCGACGAGGTTCTCGCAGACGTAGGCGGTGCGGGCGTCAGTGTAGAAGCGCCGCCAACCGACGTTGGTGCCCTTGGCTGGGTCGGTCACGTCGACGAATTGCACGGCGTCCACGCCGAACGTCTTGAAGTCGAACGTCCCGGAGAAGCGGAACAACACCGACGGATACGTGCCCCAGCCGGAGTCGTTGGCGGTGATCGCATCGACGTACAACTGCACCGGGTCGACGCCCAAAAGCCCAGCGCCGGGCGTGGGGAAACCGCTCAAATCGAGCGAGTTTCCGCTCTTTCGCACGTCCGTCGGGAACGGCAGACGGAAAAAATCGAGCTCGTCGGCGCCGTCAGCGCCCGGAACCTCGAAGTACGCCTTCACGTCGGTATCGACCGGCTTGGAGCATTCGACGCCAGTCCACGGCTCGCCAAACGGCGGCAACCCCGGCGGCGCGATCGAGCACTTGTTCGCGAAGCAAGCCAAACCGCCGTAGCAGTCGAGGCTCGAGACGCAGTCCCCGCCAACGTCGATGCTACCTTCGGGCGCGCACGCCAGGCCCAACCCGACGATCGCGCAGCGCAAACCCGCACCGCAGTCACCGTCGGAGAAGCAGCCACCGCCTTCGATGCCCTCACCTGCCGGCGCGCACTGGCGACCGACACACTGGCCGTCCGCGCACTCAGCGCTCAGCACGCAAGCGTCGCCCTCTGTCTTGTCGCCAGCTGGCTCGCACACGTCCTTGGCGTTGCAGGTCAGGCCATCGCGGCAGGGGTCGGCGTCCGAGCAATCTTGGCCGACGCCCTGGCCGCTCGGAATGCTCGCCGCACCACCCTGGACTCCGGTGGTTCCGCCGCCGGGCATGGCGCTCGTGCCGCCCTTGCCCGAGTTGGCGCCGACGCCGTTCTCGCCACCCACATTGTCCGCGGGCCGAGCCCGGTCGACGCTGCCGTCAGAACAGCCCGCCGCCGACAGCGACAGACAGAACGCACCACCCAAGACCGCCCAAACGACCGATCGAGCCATGGAAAAGCACCTCTCGCAAAGCAGAAAGCCCGACGCCTACGCAGGCGTCATCGCCGAGGGTAACACGCCTCTTCCCCACTTTGCGGGGGTTTAGTCGTAGTGAATGATCGAGTCTTGCCCGGGTTCAGTCGTAGTGGATGATCGACATGCAGGGTGTAGGCAACAAGCGGTCACGCCCGCCTAGTGACGCCAACTCGATCACGAACGCATAGGCCAGGACGAAGGCGCCCTGGCGGTGCACCAGCTCACCCGCGGCCGCCGCTGTGCCGCCGGTCGCCAAAAGGTCATCCACAACCAGCACGCTGGCGCCCTCGCGCAACGAATCGCGGTGCATCTCCAGCTCATTTTCGCCGTATTCGAGCGAATAGCTGACTTTGTCGGTCCGAAACGGCAGCTTCCCGGGACGACGGACGGGCACGAAGCTCGCGTTTAGGCGCGCTGCCAAAGCACCGCCGAAGATGAAACCACGCGACTCCACACCGACGACGGCGTCGACTTTCTCACTGATGAAGTGATGGGCGATCGTGTCGAGCACGATGTGAAAGGCTTTGGGATCGGCCAGCAGCGGCGTGATGTCGCGGAACAGCACGCCAGGCTGCGGAAAATCCGGCACCTCACGAATCAGCCCCTTTACGTAGCTGAGCGAGTCGAACGGGCTGATCCGCGTGTGCGGAGCCACCCGATCGCTCTTCAGCAAGCTGGGCTTTTTCGGATCAACCCCACGCGGCGTGGGCGAGAGCCGACCGGGGACAGGCTTGGAGGCCTTGGCAAAACTTCCCTTACGCGCCGCCATGGCTGTCGACCCTTAGCACTACCGAGCCGTCGTTGACAGCTCCGCCGCGACGCGCTCGGCCTGTGCGGTCGCGGTCGGTGCCCACAAATCGAGCACCAGCGGTGTCAGCCCGATCTCGCCCGCGTCGTAGGCCTCGGTATCTGAGCCAGATGCCGGGCGGTGTTCCACGCCTGGACCGCCCAGCCACAGGTACTCTCGCCCGCGCGGGTCCTTCCGAAACTCGACGTCATCCGTGTAGAAGCGGCCGCCCAAGCGGGTCGCCCGGCACTGCCAGGTCTGGCCCGGGGGGATATTCACATTGAGCAAGAGCGGCCCGGTCGGCTGAGCCCGGAACACCGCTAGCGCGATGCGCGCGGCTTCGTGCGCGGCGCTCGTGCGGTCGGCTTCGGTCGCCGCGCCCGACGACAGCGCTAACGCGGCCACGCCACGCAGCGCCCCCTCACGCGCGGCCGCGACGGTGCCGCTGTAGAAGACGTCGTCGCCGAGATTCGCGCCGTGATTCAAGCCCGACAGCACGAGATCAGGACGGCGCGGCAAGATGCGGGTGCCGGCGAAGAAGGCGGTGTACACGCAGTCGGCAGGCGTACCGTCGATCGAGAACACGCCGTTGCCGTGCTCGGACAGCCGCAGCGGGCGATGCAAGCTGAGCGAGTGACTCGACGCGCTCTGCTCGGTATCCGGCGCGCACACGATGACGTCGGCGTGCGGCAAGAGCGCCGCGCGCAACGCGTTCAGCCCCGACGCGCGGAAGCCGTCGTCGTTGGCGAGCAGAAATAAAGGGCGACGGCTCATGCCGAGCTGTCTACCACGAGCGGGGCTTGGGGCCCCATTCGGGCGCTGGCTGGGGCTCAGGAACCGGAGAGGACCGTATCGAGCTCGCCTGACTCATTGAGGCTGGCAACGATGTCGCAGCCGCCAACCAGCTTTCCGCCCACGTACAGCTGCGGGAAGGTCGGCCAGCTCGAATACTCTTTCAAGCCTTCGCGCAGCTCGGCGTCGGCCAAGATGTTCACGTCCTTGAACTCGGCGCCCTTGTTCTTGAGGATCTGCACCACCTGGGCCGAGAAGCCACATTGGGGGAAGTGCTTGGAGCCTTTCATGAACAGCACCACGCGGCTCTGACCAATCGTGCCTTCGATGCGCTGCTTCAATGTGTCTTCCATGACCTAGCCTCCCGAGACTTTCGCCCATGTTTGGGGCGTGTACGTTTTTAGTGCCAGCGCGTGGATCGGCCCGTGCATCGCGTCGCCGAGGGCGCGGTACACGAGCTGGTGTTGCTCAATCAGCGTTTTCCCCTCGAAGGCTTGCGACACGATCCGCGCCTGATAATGATCTTCGGTGCCCGTCAGGTCGACGAGGTCGAGATCGGCGTCGGGTAGAGCCGCAAGCAACATCCTTCGAACGCTTTCCGGAGCCATCCAAGCCTTGCGCGTGGCTATCTGACTCAGTCCCGCGGGCTTGTCAACGTAGGGGGTTAGTGACCCGCTAATCTTGGGGAGTTAGGAGTTGGCAGTTGGCAGTTGGCAGTTAGAGCAGCCGCACCCACATCCGCGCTGCCAGTTGACGTGCCGCCGGAGCTGCCAACTCCCAACTCCTAACTGCCAACTACTCTCGCGGCGGCAACGGGCCCGGTAACTTGACCTCGCGGATGGCTTCTTTGAAGCGAACTTGGGCCTCTCCCAAGCTGAGACGCAGCTCGATCAGCTTCTTGGTGATCTGGTCGAGGCGGGTCGTGACCTCAGCCAGGCGCTTGGTGAGCTTGACGCGCAGGTCCGCGGCCTGGTTGTTCTTTTCGATGGCTTCGAGGCTGAGGCGCGTCTCGCGCGAGGACTTTTCGAGCTCTTGCTGCTCGGTCTCGAGCGCGTCGACTTGGTCGCCGGCTTTCTTGACCGCCGCGCGCAGTGTCCAGGCCTCAGTCAACTTTTGGGCGACACCGCGATCAGCGCGCGCGTCAGCCAGGTAGGCCTTCACGGCCTCGTCGGCCAACGGCTGCAGCCAGTCCATCGATTGCTGGGTGGCTTGGCGCTCGTCCACGACTAGCTCGGCGCGGCCGCGCGGTTTCAGCGGGATAGGCACGAGCGCGGTCGACGTCGCCAGGTCGTCTTCGGTGCCGACCGGCGGCTTGAACAGTCGCGCGCTTGCGAGCCGTGGGTGGCGCACGATAAGCTTACTGGTTTCGTCGCTGCCGCTCGCGATCTTGTAAGTCGTCTTCGTCACGCTGTCGCGCTCGATGTACAGCGCGCCGGCCTCGATGCGGAACAACCGCGCGCCTTGCTCGGTGCTTTGGCGTTCGCTGGTGATCGCGATGCTGCGATCGAGCGCGAACGGTACGGTGGCTTTACCCTTCGGCGGCAGCGGATCCAGCATGCCTTGGCCCAGGAATTGGCCTTCGCCGAACACCGCGATCGGTCCGCGTTCGAGCAGGCCGGTCGTCGCATTCTCGAAGCGCACGACCCGAAACGGATGCGCGCTCGAGTCGGGCACGCCGCCGTCGGGCGCAAACAAGAACACGCTCTCGCCGGGGACTTTACGACTGACCAGCAGCACCATCGTGGCGCTCTCGTCCGGCACCGTGACCTCGCCCGGAATCTTGTAGCGAGTGGTGCCGCCGCCGACTGCGACCGCCGCCAATGCGGACACCCGGCGCGGCGCCGACAGGCCTTGCTGCTGCAGCTCGTCCATCGCAGCGCGACGGGCGGATTCGCGCTGCACAGCGGGCGGCGGCGGCGGGGCTGGCGCTGGCATGTTCATCGGCCGTGCCGCCTTGCTGGGCGACGCCCCACCCGCAGCGCGGCCGACCGAGCCTTTTTTCTTGGCGTCGGCCTTGCCCGACGCAGCGGACCCAGGACTATCGTCGAACTCGTAGCCGTAGCCCTCGCCCGTGTCCGCGGGCGCGGCAGCCTCGGCAGCGGGGGCCGACGGCATCGCTTCGTCCGGCGCGTAGCGATCGACGGCGCCGCCCGGTTGCTGGCCAAGCGTCGTCATGCCCACCGGTACTTGCGCGATGATCTCACCGGTATCGGTGATCACGGGTCGCTGCGGGGTGACGGCTTCGCCCAACGTCGACTCGAACGCGATCGGCGCGCCGGCCACCAGCGTTAACTCGACATTTTTCCAGTCTTCGCCGGAGAGGTTTTGGACGATGCCCCACACCTGCAGATCTGCCCCGCCCTTGCCGACGACCACGCGGTACGATGGCCGCCACAGCGGCGTAGCGGCGACATAGCCGATGGCTAAGTCGTGCTCTTTGCCATCCAGGCTCAACTGCACGCGACGCAAACGTTCGCTCGAGCGATCGGGCGCCTTCGGGGTTTCTCCGGGATGATTCCAGGCCTCGAGCATCCGGCCGAAGCGCGGGTCTTGGGCGACGGGATCGTTCTTATCCACCTCGAGCGGGAACGACGCGGCCTTGAGCGAGCTACCACCGCGCTCAACGATCGCGAGCGTCGCCAAGAAATCGCCGACCATGCGCTGGCGCATCTTGAACGACACCCGCTCACCATCAACCTCACCACCGCGCTCGAAGTAGCCGACGCCGTTTCGATACACGACGACGCGCCGCAGCGGCAGCTCGGGGCTGGCGATGTCCGGTCCGCGCGCGCAGCCAGCGCAACCGAAAAGCGCCGTCGCCAGAGCCAAAGCAGCGCCCGAACGTGGGAAAACCCTCATGATTGCTCCCCTATAGCCTAATGACGACGGCGCCGGGAGCGCCTAAGCTGGTGGGCCGTGACTGAAGCCTCGCCGCCGAAGCCGCCACTAGCGCCACCCGCCGTTCCCCCCCGCCGCCCGCCGGCGGTTCCGGGCCGCTCGATGAGCGACGGGCAGAAGGAGGCCCTGGCGATCCAGGCGCTTGGCCTGCTGAACGAGCAAGTGCAGGCCCGTATCGTTCACTACAAGGCCGAGATGGAGACCAGCCCCGAGCTCGACGCCATCACCGCGCAAGTCGTCGCGCAGCTGAAAGCGATGCAGGCCGTCGCTGGCGAGGGCGGAGTTCAGAAGACGCCCGAAGAGATGGAGGAGCAGCAGACACGCGCGCTCGGCACCATCCTGCCGCGGTTCTTCGCTGGTCACTCGCAGTTCGCGACGCGGATCTTGAAGCCGATCGGTAAAAAGATCGCCAAGCTGTTCTTCGAGAGCGAGCTGCACGAGAAGTCGAAGGGTGACAAAGACAAGGTCATCCACCACGCCGAGCAGGGCGTGTACTACGTGCTCTCGCGTTACAAGAATCGCCTGCGCGCCGAGCTGGAAGGGTTCGAGTTCCAAAGTGCCGACGTGCGCCAGAGCACGCTCGATCTTTTGAGCAAGACCGAGCGCGATCTACAGGTCGCGTTCTTGTCGCGCCGCTCACCCGAGCTGAACCGAGTGATGACGATTTACACTGCAGTGCTCGGTGATTTTCTGCAAAAGCACTTGCCGCCACGCCTCGAGCAGATGGGCAAAGTGACGATCCGCGTGTGTAAATCTGCGCGCCGTCCGAACAGCGTCGGCTACAAGGTCTTGGCCGATGCATTCGGGGATTTTCGCGCCGAGTGGGAGCGCATGTTCATGCAGCAGATGGTGTTCTTCTGCGGCGACGAGCTGCTCGAGCGCCTGACGCAAAGCAGCGAAGAGTTCCACGAAGAGACCGTGCGTTTCTTCACCGATCCGCATGTGTTCAGCGAAACGTGCGCCGTCGTCTGCGAGCAGCTCTACGATTTCCTGTGCCTCGAGGGCTTCCTAGATCTGCCCGTCGACTGGCGTGTCTCGCTCAGCTCCGAGGGGTGAGGAGCCCAGCTAAAACTGCGACGACGCGGAGCCGTGTTCGACGGAGTACGCCACCACTGCCGCGTTGCCACCGACGATGCCGAGCGGGCTCCAGGGCGGGTTGACGCTGCCCATGCGTTGGCTGTTGTCGAGCACGATGTAGTACTGACCTGGCGGCAGCGGCACGACTTGCCGCACTTCTTGACCCGGCTGCAGCGCGAACGAGCTGAGCGGGGCTTCGGGCGGAGCTGCTAGCGCTGCGCCGAGCTGCAGCCCGCTGCGCCAAAGGTCACCGGCTCCGCGGCGAATGACCAGCACGTCAACCGCGGGGCCGGTCACCTGGAAGCGTAGAAACAACGCCTGACCCGACGACGGGACCTCGAACGGGCCAAGCAAATCCATCTGATCGATCCGCACTTCGGTCGTGTCGCGATCGAGCGAGGTGCGGCCGTTGGATGCGGCGAAGAAAGTATGCGGACGCTGTGGCGGTGACAGCAAACCTAGCGAAAACTCGTCGCTATCGTCGGTATGCACGACCGTGAAGCCGTTCGACAATTGGCCTTGGACGATCTGCGAGCCGAACGTCGACACCATGTAACCGGCCGGTCCTTGCGCGGCCCAATCGACGACCTTGTTCTCGATCGCACCCATCCGAAAGTCGGGACCGTAGACGATTCGGGCCGGCTTGGCCCAAACGTAGGTCGCGTCCTCGGCCAGGAAAAAATCCATCCGGTAGTCGACCGTCGCCGACACCGCGAAGCCGACGCGGCCGGCCAGCGGCGTCCACGCGAACCCGGTGCCTGAGAACGCCAGCGTCACGGTTTGCGCGGCGTCATTCACCTGCGCCGTGCAGCGCTCCGGGAAAAACCGACCGATCGCGTTGCCGTTCGCGGCGAGCTTGAGCGGCGCCCCGCGCTTGAGCATCTCCGGGCACATGCGTTGGGCACCGAAGTTCGAGAACAGGAACCAGCGGAGCTCCGGGCTTGCGTTCACCGAGCCCCGAAACAGCCCGCAGCCAGTGGCCCCGAGCAGCACCAACGCCACCACACAGACCAACCACGGTGCGCGTCGCTTGGAGACTCGCGTTGAACGAAGCCGCATTTTCCCAGGCACAGCCTAGCCTGACGGGTCTGCCGAAATCGAGCGAATAGCCACCGCAGCCAGCGCCGAGGTGAGCCCGGGGTGCAGGTTCAAGGCGGGCACGCGCACGAGCGACAATGACAGCTCTTTGGCGATGGCCTGCGCCTCGATGTCGAGGTCGTAGAGCGTCTCGACGTGGTCGGCGAGGAAGCCGAACGGCGCCCAGACGACCTCGCGCTGACCTTCCGCGGCCAGCGCCGTGAGCGTTTCTCGCACGGTTGGGCCCAGCCATTCACCACCGTCAGCGCCCTGGCTTTGGTAGCAAAGCCGAGCCGCGCGCCCGAGCTGCGCCGACACCGCGCCGGCCGCAGCTTCGACCAAGCGCGCGTACGGATCCCCCCGTTCAATCGCCACGCGCGGCAGGCTGTGAGCCGATAGCACCACGGCCGCGGTCGGCGAGCCGTAGCGCTGGATCGACTCGACGTGCGCCGCGACGAAGTCCGGCTCTTCGGCGTAGGGTGCGCTCGGGACGAGCTCGACCGTGCTCTTGGCTGCGGCCGCGACCTTCACGGCGGCATCCCAGTAGACGTGCTGGCTGAACGGCGCGAGCGCCATCACAACCATCCGTGACAGTCCGAGCGCGGCGGCGCCGGCCAGCGCCTTGTCGACTCCTGGCTCCCACAGTCGCATCGCGACCAGCACCGGCACATCGAGCCGCTTGGCGAGCGCTTGCGCTTGTTCGCGCGTGGTCTGGAGCAAGGGCGAGCTGCCGCCGATCGCTGCGTAGCGCCGGCGTAGCTCTTCGACCAAACCGGGCGGAGCGGGCCGACCGTGGCGGATGCGAGCGACGAACGCGCCCAAATCTTCCAAATTTTCGACGGTGCCGTGCGCGACCAATAAGACGCCAGCGTTGGCTGGAAAACTCATAACTCGGGATCCTGATACGGGTACTTGAACGAGTGCGGTGGCGCCGCGGTACGTTTAATGGTGCGCGGGCTGGTCCAGCGCAAGAGGTTCCAGGGTGAACCCGCCTTGTCGTTGGTGCCGGAACGGCGCGAGCCACCGAACGGCTGCTGGCCAACCACGGCGCCGGTCGGTTTGTCGTTGATGTAGAAATTGCCGGCAGAGAAGCGCATCTTCCGCGACAAATCGCTGATTGCGGCTTCGTCTTGGGCGAAGATCGCGCCGGTCAACGCGTACACGGAGCCTTGATCGCACAGCCGAACCGCGTCCTCGAGTCGGGCGTCGTCGTAGACGAAGGCGGCCACGACCGGGCCGAACAGCTCACGCTGTAACAGCTGGTGACGCGGATCCAACACTTCGATCAGCGTTGGCTGGATGAAATAGCCTTCGCGGTCATCGGCGCCCCCGCCGGCGACGATCCGGCACGTGGGATCACGCTTTGCTTGAGCTAGCGCCTCACTCAAGCGATCGAAAGCCCCGCGTCCGATCACGGCGCCCATGAAGCAGCCGAAATCAGCTGGATCCCCGACGCGAATCTCGGCGATCAGTCGGGCGGTTTCGTCGAGCACGCGCGTTGCCAGGCTGCGCGGCAAGAACACGCGCGACGCCGCGGAGCACTTTTGGCCTTGGTACTCGAAGCCGCCGCGCACGATCGCCACCGCGAGCGCGGTCACGTCAGCGCTAGGGTGGGCGAAAATGAAGTCCTTCCCGCCGCACTCGCCGACCACACGTGGGTACGCGCGGTAGTCCGGCAGGTGCTGGGCGATGCGCTGCTGCAAGGCATCGAATACCTGCGACGAGCCGGTGAAGTGCAACCCGGAGAACTCCGGATGTGCGAGCGCGTGCTCGCAGATGGCGGAGGGATCGCCGTGGATCAAATTGATGACTCCCGGCGGTAGCCCGGCGGCTTCGAACAACTGCAGCAGGCGGTAGGCCGAGAGCGCCGCCAACGGCGATGGTTTCCAGACCACGGTGTTGCCCAAGAGCGCGGGCGCAGCCACCAAATTGCCGGCAATCGCCGTGAAATTGAATGGCGTAATCGCCAGCACGAAGCCATCGAGCGGACGCAGCTCGACGCTGTTCCGCACACCCGGCGGGCTGTGCAGCGGCAGCTCTTCGAGCTCTCGCGCGTAGTGCGCGTTGAAGCGCAAGAAATCGATCAGCTCACACGCGGCGTCGATCTCGGCTTGGTGCGGCGTTTTGCTTTGGCCGAGCAACGTGGCGGCGTTCAATCGCTGTCGCCAGGAGCCCGCCAAAAGGTCGGCGGCACGCTCGAAGATCGCGGCGCGTTCGGCAAGCGGCAAGGCGGCCCACGCAGCCTTAGCCGCCAAGGCGGCGGCGATCGCTCGATCGACGTGGCCGAGGTCGCCCTCGACGCGCGTCGCTAGCGCGAGTGCATGACGATGCGGCGCCGTCATCGCGACGCTCTGGCCGGTTTCGACGCGCGCCCCGCCGATCACCAGCGGTAGGCTGGGATTCTCAGCCGCCTGCCGGGTAATTTCAGCGCGCAACAGTGTTCGCTCGGAGCTACCAGGGGCGTAGTCGAGCACCGGCTCGTTCAGCGGAAGCCTTGCCACGCGCTACAGCGTAGCACCCCCGGCGATCGAGCAGCGAGCAAACAGGGAGTCGGGGAGTCGGGGAGTCGGGGAGTCGGGGAGTTTTTGTTGTTCGAGCTGGCGACCGAGGCCCCTTCGCTGACGGCTTGCACTCAACCTGCCCGTAACACCCACCAAGAAAATCTCACTCTCGCCCCTCCCCGTCTCCCCGCCTCCCTGTTTGCTCGCGCTCGCGCTTGTCTCGAGCCGGTTCACCGCACGTCGTAAACACACGCCGACGCCTCGCCTTCGCTCGGCTCGAAATCGATCGAGTCGGCATAGTAGCTGCGCACAAAGTCGGCGCCCCAGCACTCGACCGCAGTCACAACGCCCGGATCGGCCGAAATGTCGCCGCCCGCGATCGCGATGTCAGCCCGGCCGGCGCCGCTTGCGCGCCAACGGCTATCGATCACGATGTCCTCGAGCTGGGTCAGTTTGGTGTCGTCGACGTCGGCTTTGGCGTCGACGTGGAGCGATCCGGTACCGTCCAGGTTGGCGTTCGACGTGACTGTGAACGACTCGGGATTGACGCTCGGATCTGGCATGACTTCGGCCACGATGCTGCGCGGCAATGCGCCCGCGCCATCAGCGATGTCGTGCGGCAAGTGATGCACGATGTGCACGGTGCCGGAGTCATTTTCGTGGGCGAACGGGTCGAGATCGTGGGCAACGCCGAGATCGACCGTGAAGTCGCCTTCGCCGTGTTGGGCGTGGCGCTTGCCGTAACCGTGGCCCTTGAGCACCGCCCGGTAGTCGCTGTCGGAGCTCGACGCCTTGCGTCGACCTTCGAGCACGTAGTCGTATTCGGCCTGCGCGACGCGCGTCACGCGGAAGCGATACGTCACCGGATCGAGGGCGTCGGTGTACGGACCCCACGTCGCCTCACCGTCCTTCACCGAGCTCGGCTCGGTGTGCACGATCACCCAAGCGCTGCCGAGCACGGCCGCGCTCACCAGGTTCACGCCGCCGCGCACGACGCGCGTGAACCCGTACCACTTGGCGTACGGGCTACGGCTACGTGAAGACGGCCCGTTGGCGAGCGGGCGTGAGCCGATCGACGCCGTGCTGGTGTCGCCGACGCCGTCGGTCTCCGGTCCGGCCACCACGACCGCTTCACGAAGTGGCACCGCCTCGCGGTACTCCTCCCCGTCATCCTGCTTTTCAAGCATGCAGCCGGGTAAGGCGCAGACCGCAAACAAGCCGACGGCCAAGGTCCGAAGCGTGAACGAGCGTTGCGACATACCCCGGTAATTACAAGACCCGCGCCAACCCCAATTGCCACAGATTCCCGCGCATTTCGAGGCTCCGCCCTGCGCGACCGCGAACTCGCGGCGCCGCTCATGAACCGCTGTTCTCGCTCTCGAAACTGCCAACCCCCAACTGCTAACTCCCAACTCCCCAAACCCACATCACCCTCCAACGTCTCCAACCACCTCACAAGGTCGCGTCGCTTGCTCGCATTTGCCTCATGGCTTTCGTCCGCTGCTCGTACAATCCTAACTTCCCCCCGTGCGCGCTCGTCCGAATCCCGTCGAAGCTCTCGCTACCCTAGCCCGATTGTCGGATGAGGCAGAGCGACGCGCTAGTTGGCGCCAAGCAGTGGCGGCCCTCGGCTACAGCACGCAAAGCGCAGGTCCGCCGCCGCTCGACGGCATCGCGCCCGAGGTGTTGGCGCGCGCCTCGCAGATCGCGCTCGAGACCGGCTTGGTCGACGACCTCGAATTCTTGGCGCCAGGCCCGGCCGCCGTTGCGCTCTATGAAATGAGCGCCGCATTGCCGCTCGGCCGCGAGCGACGTGAGCTCGGCCGCCGCGTGTTTGCCCGGCTTTATGAAGGAACGGCGGCGACGTTCGCGACCGTCGCCGCGCGCATGGCGTTGAGCTCCGGCAAGCCGTTCGAGGCCGCTTCGGTGCGGGCCCGCGTCGGATTGGTCTTCGATTTACCGATCGGCTGCGGCGTCAACCCGGACGCGCTGGCGCTCACGCTGGTAACTCGGCGCGAAATGCGAGAGCGCTGGCTGGACAAGGCCCGCACCGGCACGCTGCCCGTGCGTCGCCTAGCCGCGAAATTGCTGGAGCATGCGGCGCGCGAAGCGGTTTTCCGCTCACAACAGGGCGATTTCTATCCGCGTGACATGTTGCTCAGCGACCCGATCCGCCCCATCTACGAAAGCCTGCTGCACGATCGCGAGCCGCTCGTTTGGCGACACGCGGCGGTGGCGCGCGGCATCCTGTCGTCGATTCAACCCAGCTTGCGCGAAGAGATCGACGTCGCGCTCGACCCCGAGCTGTCGCCGACCGAATGGCGGCGCGCTGGTGTCTCGCTCGTAGCCACGTTGGTGAGCGAGCCAGAGAGCTCGCTGCGCGCACTCAAACAGCTGCTCGACGGCCCGGTTTCGGGCACCGACCCCGGCCTAGCAGCGACGTTGTTGATGGGTATGCCGCGCGTGATCGAAGCCGAGCCGGACGCCGCCGAAGCGCTGCTCGCGATGGTGTGCGCCAAGCGCCGGCCCGACGTCGCCGAAGCGGCGGCGGCGCTGTTCGCCGATCTGAGCAGCCCGAGCTTTGGCCAGCGCTCGGCCAAGATCCTCAAGCAAACGTTGGCCCAACGCGTCGACTCGCAGAGCTCGGTCCTGCGCAGCGTGGCCGAGCGCGCGGTGCGGATCTTGGACCGCGATCAAGACGAGCAGAACGAGGTCGTGGCCTCGGTGCGCCGCGCCTTGCTCGCCTACGAATCCAAGGGCGCGCGGGCGGCGACTGATCTGGCGATTCACGCGGTTACGGCCGCGCATCGCGCGATGGACTTCGTCGCCTCGCACGATCCGCACGACGAGCAGATGCTGCCATACGTCCTTGGCACGCTGAGCGATCTCGACGCCGCTGCGCTCGAAAGCCCGCGCCTTTCCGACCTGATGCTGCTCGGTCGGCGCCCCGGAGACACCGACACCAGCGTGCCGGAGGTCGAACGGCTGCACGATCGCCTCGGCAATTTCCTGCTCGAAGCCGAAACCAGCGCCAACGAAGCCGCGCCATCACCAGCGCTCGCGCTCGGTGAGCAACGGCGCTTGAAGGCGCTCCTGCACTTGGTCGATCTCGAAGCGGCGCGCACCAGCGACGACGAAGGCGGCGTCAGAAAGCGCGTGCGACGCGCCGTCGGCGTGATGATGCGCCGCGTGGGTCATGAACCGGAGCCGATCGTTCATCGCATCGCTTGCGCCACGCTGGCGCGCAGCTTCGACGCCGCCGTCCGCGAAGGCGTGAGCGACCCTTCGGATCTGCTGCTGGCGCTCGCTTCGCACGTTCACGCGTTGCCGAGCCTGGAAGCGGTGGCCGAAGCCTCGACCAACCCCGAAGTGCGCAGCGCCGTTTCGGGCTACGTTGATTTCCTCAACCCGGCCAACGTCGAGGCCGGCGACGGCGGCGGCGAATCCCAGCATTTCGAGACGAATATGGGCGCGGCTATGCGCGACGACAGCCGCAAGGTTGCGACGCGCCTGCTGCGGCTGTCGCGCAGCCTGGGCGCCGGTGGCTCGTACCGTGGCGAAGCCTTGCGGCGCGTCGTCCAACGCCTGGCGCGCTCGCTGGAGAGCGTAGCGGCGGCGCGCGGCCAATCGGATCTGGTCGACGCCAGCGGCGGCTCGGCCGACGTGATGAGCGACATCGAGGTCGCGGTCGACGGCTTGCGTCGCCTCACCCAAGGCGCGTTGCGGCGCGTTCTCGACGTCGATCCGATGGCGATCGCGGTCGTCACCGACGTGGCTTCGGTCGCGGCGCTGGTCGAGCGCACCGTGCGTTCGAGCGTGCCGCCCAACGCGGCGCAGCTGCAGATGGCCATCAGCGAGCTGACCGCCGACATCCCGGAGCCGATCGGCGCGGCCGTTGGCAAGGTGCTGTCCCGCCTCGAGCACCTGCCGGTGACGGTCGCAGCCGCGGTCGACAGCGCGCCGATCCCGCTCGAACGGCGTCGAACGCCACTGCCTGACTGGCTCTTACCGCGGCGCACGATCGGCGCGTTTTATGTGGTGCGGTCGCTCGGCAGCGGCGGCGCCAGCTCGGTGTTCATGGCGCGACGCTTGGAAGAGCGCAACAACGCCAAGGCCGAGGGCTTCGCGCTCAAGGTGCCCGACTACGATCCGACGACGGCGCGCAGCCTGTCCGAGCAAGAATTCTTGCAGCTGTTTCGCGAGGAGGCCGGCGCCTTGCTCGGCTTGCCGCAGCACGAAAATCTAGCGCGCTTCGTCACGTTCGACCTGGCCGCGCGCCCCAAGCCAATCTTGGTGATGGAGTTGATCCGCGGCGCCGGGCTCGATCGCTTGATCCGCAGCCGCTCGCTCACGGTCGAGCGCGCGCTCAAATACCTCGACGGCATTTTGGCGGCACTCGAAGCGATGCACAGCGCAGGCGTCGGTCACCTGGACATCAAGCCGTCGAACGTGATCTTGCGCGACGGCCAGACGCCGGTGCTGGTGGACTTCGGCTTGAGCGGTCGGCAGCTGCGCCCGGGCTGCGGCACGCTGGAGTACTGCGCCCCGGAAGTGCTCGGCCTCGTTGAGTCGAAGACGCCGCAACCCGCGGACATGTACGCGTTCGCCTGCACGGCCTTCGAAGCGCTCACGTTCGAGCTGTTGTTCGACGCCGAGGACGAAACTTCGATTTTGTCCGCGCACATCGGCCACGACGGTTGGCCGGAGAAGCTCGCCCGGCTGGCCCATATCCCCGAATCGGCTGAGGTGGCGCGGCTGATGGCCGCTTGCTTGCGCCGTGATCCGAAGAACCGGCCGACCGCCTCGCAGGCTCGTCGCGCGCTGCGTGACTTGACGCCCAAGCTGGCGGGCGTGAGCTTCCCGCTCGGTGCCCCGTCGTCCAGCCCGAATCCCGGCACCACAGGCGCCGTGCCTGCCGGCGCCGCTGCGTCGCCCGTCGCGCGTGCCGAGAGCGCCTGAGCGGATGTTGAAAGCCGCGCCCTGGCTGGCGCTGTGTTTGCTGGCCGGCTGCCGCGACAACACGGCCGCGCCCATCCGCATCGTGCTCGGTCCGACGCCGGCCGACGAGGTCACGCTCGTGCCGCGGGCGTCATTGGCCGAGCTGATCGAGATCAGCGAGACCGAGAGCGCGCTGTTCCTGACGCTGACTTCGACCGAGCGCACCTGCGAGGCCTTGCCCGCGCCGGATCCCGACAACGTCGGCGTTTCGCTGAGGCTCGTGCTGCCTGCGGGCAGCAAGCTCGAGCCCGGTAGCTTCCCGATCGTCGACGCAGCTCAGAGCGCCGACAAGCCGCACGTGTTGTCCACGGTCAAGCTGCACGGCCGCCGGCAGGAGCTCCGGCCCGGTGGAGAGCTCACGCTAACCGCCGTTGACGCAACCCCGCAGGGGTCGATCGACGGCCTGCTGAAGTTCGAATTCACCGGCGACGCCGAGCACCCCGCGACTCGCGTTTCGGGCCATTTTTTGGCCCATTTCTGCCGAATTAACCGGCTGCGCTAGCGGGAGAATCGTTCGTGGTAGGTTCCGCCCCGGCAATCGCCCATGAACCCCAGCTCTCTTCGCTTCTCATCCCCTGTGTCCCGCCTCCTCGTCGCCACGCTTTCGTGTTTGGCGATCGGCAACGCCTGCAGCAGTGACGCCGCGGCGCCGGCCGCGCCCATCACCTTCGGCATCGAGGTGACTCTGCTCGATGGCCACGGCGTCGACCAGGCGGTCGGGATCCGCTGCGACCACGGCGGGCCCGGCGCGGGTGCTGCCAGAGACGCTTTTAGCACGTTGGCGGTCACGGTCGCGCTCACGCCGCCGCCCGAAGCCACCAGGAAATTCGTGCTCAGCCCGGCGAATGCCTGCGGCACTTCGACGCGCTGCGGTTTCGTGCGCTTCCAAGCCCTGAACGCTGCTGGCGACGTCCTGGCGCAGACCGACAGCGTGACGACCGAAGGCGTGCTCAAAGTCGGGGCCGAGCAGCTACCCGCCCTGTCGCAGATTCGGGTCAGCCTGATCCGCGGCGTCGATCTGCAGCCACTGCAAAACCCCGACCAGGCCGCGGTCGAAAGCATCGTGAAGCCCAGCTTCATCGTCCCGAGCGACTGCGTCGCGCTGCCTCCAACCGGCGTCGGCGGTGCTGGTGGAGAAACCTCGACCGGCGCTGCCGGCGGTGAAACCTCGGCCGGCGGCGACACCTCGAGTCCAACGCTCGGCGGAGCTGGCGGCGACACCTCGATGCCTGCCCTGGGCGGCGCAGCTGCTGACAGCGCTGGCGGCATCGGCGGCGCCTGAGCGAACCGTTACGGATGCACGAACAGCACGGTGCCGGTGAGCTTCTGCATCACCGAATGCCAGCCTTCGGGTAACGCCGGCTGGGTGAAAAAGAACAGCCGCCGCGCGTCCTCGGGCGTCAGGTTGATGCAGCCGTGGCTCTTCGGCGTCCCGAAGCGGTCGTGCCAGTACGCGCCGTGCAGCGCGTAGCCTTCCTCGAAGTACTGCACGTAGGGCACGTCGCGCAGCTCGAACTCCTCCCCGACCGTGTCCGAGTCCATCGTCGTCGACACGTGCTTGGTGTGGATCCGAAAGATGCCGCGCTTGGTCGATTTGGTGCGCTCCGGATCTTCGAGCCCAGCCTCACCAGTCGAAATCAAGGTCGCGTACACCGCGCGCGTTCCCTCGTAAGCGACCAGCGTTTGCTTCGACACGTTGACGTCGAACCAGCGCTCGCCGTTCTTGCCCCAGGCCGGCATCTTCTTGGCTTGATCGAGGCGTGAAGCATCTTGGTCCGAGATGTATTGACCGCCGGTCGTCTCGAAGTGGAGCCGGTGCTGGAAGAAGCTCTGCTTGCCGGTCAGCTTGAGCACCGACCAGTACTCGGCAGGACCGGCATCGGTCAGCTTGCCCTTCTCGAAGCGCTTGAGCTTGGCAGTCTCGCTGCGCACGAGCGCGAACGGAAATTCCAGGCCTTTGCCGAGCTCGACGCCGTGGTGCTCGGAGCCTTGAATCGGGCGTAGTCGGTCAGTGGGCACGACGTCGAGGTCAGTCGCGACGCCGTAGCGTCGGCCCTCGAACAGGAGCGTCTTCAACAACGAAAGCCCTTGGTGGGGCTTCATGCGCGCGGCCACCAGATCAGCTGTGTGATCCGTCTGGCCCTCCGGCGTCGGTAGGGCTCGGCCGGCGCCCAAGAACGACGGCAGCGGGTCGGTGCGCTTGGCTTCCCAGGCGGCGCGCGCGTCGGGCGGCGCCGCTCCGCGCAGCCACACCTGTTGCGCGTAGCTGGCGCCAACCTCACCGTCGGCGGCGAGCCAGCTTGCCATCCGCTCGTCCAGATCACTCTCGGCGTGCTCGGCTTCGCCGCGCGTCGGCAGGCGCGTGTAGATCGGCCCGGGCTTGCGCACCGTGCCGTAGATATACGGCAACTTGCCGGCGAAATCGGCGCCGAGACCGCGGTACGCCGCCACGACGGCTTCGTTCTCGTCGAGCGTTGCGGCGCCCTCGGCACAAACGAAGCCGCGCGGCGCAACCGGGAACCAGCCCGCGGCGCAGCCCTCAGTGCCGGCACGCTCCCCACGCACCAAGAGCGACGCTCCGGCTCGGAAGTAACCGAGCCGCTCGGCCGCGCGCGACGGCCGTTCATAGATCCAGCTGTGCAGCGAGCGCGCGAAGATGCGTCGCCCGGCCGCGACCGGGGCGGCGTGGACCGCCCCATCCAGACCGACGGTCGTCGCGGGAGGTTCGACCCGCGGCGGCGCCACGGTCGACGCCGAGCCGTCCGGGACGGCGACAGCAGAGAGGCTCCCAGCCGCCGCCACGCTCTCGGTCGCTGGCGGCGACGGCGCGGCCTTCGAGCAGGCAGCCGCCAGCAGCGCTAGCGGGAGCAGCGACGTGGCAGAACGGACCGGCATCGCCCACCGACATGCCACGCGGGCGCCAACCGTCGCAAGAAAACGGGCGGGGCGTTTTGCGTCCAATTTCCGTGGAACCTGAAATCCGAACGCCTAAGTGGCCGGAACGAGTTGCGTCTTTCGCGGGGCGGCCTATGTTCCGGGCGGTTGTCCGCGTCTCAGCCTTTCCGTAGTGCCGTACCCCTAGCGGCGGCCGGCATCATCTGCCTGGGGCTCGTGCCCACGCTCGGTGGGCCCGCGCAACCCCTGCACTGGGCCGTCACGGCCGGCATGGTTGGCTTCGGCGTGCTGCTTTGGGCGCGACGCCGACTGCGCGGCCCCGAAGCCGCGCTGCAGCGCGTGGCGCCCGAAGCCGCGCTCCATGCCGGACGAGTGTTGTTCATCGTGTGCGGCGCGGTCGGGGTGCTGGTCGCGCTGATCATCGGCGCACGGCTGCACAGCGGCGAGCCGTTGAGCGCGTTGTCCATCACCCTACCCCTGCTCGGCCTGGCCTGGTTGGCGACGCTCGGCATCCAGGCCTGGTATCACCGTGAACCTCGCGCAGAGTCGGCGCCCACCGGAGATCGCCCGTCGCGGCGCCCGGTGAGCTGGGACGCCAGCGCCGCCCCCAAGCCCAGCCCTAGCACCCCGCCCGATCGGCACGTCAACGCATGAAGCGTCACGGCTGGCTGCTGGCCGTGAGTGCCGTCGCGCTCGGCCTCGGCTTTGCGCCAAAGCTTTGGGCCGATCTCGCACCAGGGCCGCACGACTCTGCGACGCGCGAAGAACGGCTTCGCCAGCGGGTCGAGCGGCTGCGCGAGCACGCTGCAGCGCTGGCCAGCGGCTTGCCCCACGCAGCGGCGTCGGGAGCGCCAGCGCCTTCCGGCTCCGCAGTAGCAGCGCCCTCCGGCTCCACAGGCGCGGGAGGCAGCCGAGCTGAAGAGCTAGTGCGCAGGTTGGCCGAGCTCGCGGCGACCCGCCACGACCGTCGTGAGCTGCACCGCGCCGCGATCGAGCGGATGTTCGGAGCGCACTTGAGTGACCCGGCTGTCGCGGCGGAGCTGAAACTGCACGCCATTCGCACCGCCGACTTGGCGCGGGTCGAGTTCTTGGCGCAGAACGCGCGTGAGGGCGCTGCCCGCCAGAAGCTGCTGGCCCGCGTCGCGCAGCTCTCGGCCAAAGAGCGCGAACGTCACGCTCGGCGCATGAGCAAGGTCATGGGAGCCGCTCGCGCGGCGGCACCGCCACCCGCGGCGCCCAACGCGGGAGCGCCACGATGACTCGTCGCCGTGCGTGGCTAGCTCGCGCGCTGCCGAGCGTGCTCTGCCTGGTCTGGGGCTGCTCGCGGCCCTCCAGCGGAGACGGACCGTCCCCGCCCCCGTCCGCGTCGGCTCCGGCCGCCCCGCTCGCGTCCCCATTGCCGGGCTCCGCGGCGACTGCCGCGGCGCCAACCAGCCCCAGCAAGGACCTCGTCCTGACGCCCGAAGACGCCGAAGTCGACGCTGCGCATCGCATTACCGACCAGAATTTGGAAAGTGAGCTCGATCGCTTGGAGCGGGAGATCCAAGCCGAGTAAAAGGGGCGCTCCCATGCGATCGCTCGTCCCCGCGCTGCTCTTGCTCGCCAGCTGTTCCAAGACCGACCCGACGCCGCCGGCCAGCCAAACTGCCCCCGCCGCGTCTCCTGCCCCCGCCGCAAGCCAAGCTGCAGGTGCCCCGAGTGCAGCCGCAAGCGCCGCGGCACCGGGCAAGCCACGCAACGTGCTGTTCGTCACCATCGACAGCTTGCGCGCTGACATGCCCTGGAACGGCTACCCGCGCGCGATCGCTCCGAACCTGTCCGCCTTGGCCGAGAAGTGTACGACCTACAGCAACGCGTATTCGGTCTCGAGCTACACCGCCAAGAGCGTGGCCGCGTTCTTAAGCGGTCAGTACCCGAGCACGCTGTACCGCAGCGGTTTTTTCTTCGCGAACTACGCGACCGCCAATCAGTTCATGGCCGAGCGCCTGCACGAGAACGGCATCGCGACCATGGCGTGGTTCGGGCACATGTATTTTTCACGCGCCAAGGGCCTCGAGCAAGGCTTCGACGAGTGGCGCACCGTGCCCGGAATCACCTTCGATCCGGAGACCGACAACCACGTCACCAGCGACAAGATGACCGCGCTCGGCATCGAGCTTTTGGGCAAACCCGAGCTCAAGACGAAGCAGTTTTTCGCGTGGGGCCACTACATGGACCCGCACGATCACTACAACCCTCACGAAGAAGCGCCCAAGTTCGGTAACAAGGCCCGCGACAAGTACGACCAAGAGGTTTTCTACACCGACCTCTGGGTAAAAAAATTGCTCGACTTCGTCGATCAGCAAGCGTTCGCCAAAGACACGTACTTAGTGATCTCGGCTGACCACGGCGAGGCGTTCGGCGAGCACGGTATGTACAAGCACGCCTTCGAGCTGTGGGAGGTGCTGACACGCGTTCCGCTGTTCGTGTGTGGCCCCGGCATCAAGCCCCAGCGCATCACCGAGCGTCGTTCACACATCGACCTGGTGCCGACGATCCTCGATCTGCTCGGCCAGAAGCCGGCAACCGAGCTGAGCGGCAAGAGCCTGGTCCCCGAGCTAACGGGGCAAGAACCGGCCAAAAACCGCGAGCCGATCTACCTGGAGTTGACCGAAGACAGCCACAACCCGCCGCGCCGCGCGCTCATCCGCGGGGATTACAAGCTGATCTGGAGCGGGCCGGGCGACAAGTTCCAGCTCTTCAACTTGAAGCAGGATCCGGGCGAGGAAAAGGACCTCACCAAAGCCGACCCTGACAACCTCAAGGACATGGTCGCCGGCTACCACGCCTTCTGGGACAAGCTGCCGATCGTCGAGCCGTACGGGAACATGAAGCTGCACGACGGCGGCACGGCGCGCGGGCCTACGGGACCGAAATGAGCGGGCAGAGTTGGCAGTTGGGAGTTGGCAGTTAGGAGCGCTGAACTTTTGGCGCGGGCTGCCGTTTACCTACGACGTGACCCGTTCGCTTCGCGTGCTTCTGATTGGTGCCCTGGTGACGCTTTGCGCAACGGCCAACGCCAGCGTTCAATCCTGCAACACACGCTGCCAAACCGCACAGACGGACTGCAACTTGCGCTGCGACGGGAACATCCCGTGCATTGGTCAATGTCAGCTCAGCGCCGACAGTTGCGCCGATTCGTGCTTGAAACAGTAGGCCCACAAGGCCCTACGTCACCGCACGTCTCGAACTGCCAACTGCCAACTGCCAACTCCGAACTCACTTCAGGACCGACCCCAAATCCTGCTCGATCTGCTCGGCGGTCGCGCCCGGGACCTTGACGTACCAGCGGTCCCACTCGGTGCGGGCCAGGTAGTCGTTGCCCTTTTCGGTGGGCTGCTTGTACAGCTCGATGAAGCCAACCGATTTGCCGCCGTCGAAGTATTCGACGCGCACGAGCGCGTCCTCGGGGCGCAGGGCTTTGGCGGGCTTTTCGATGAAGTCGCTGCCACGCAGGCGGCCAAGCTTGCTCATCCAGTTGCCAGCGGTCTCGTCCTGCTTGGTCGGGGTAGCGAGGTCGCCCCAGCCTTCGTTCTTGCCCTTCACCGGTACGAGCTCGCGCGTCTTGCCGCCCTTTTGCACGCGCACCCTGGCGATGTCTTCGTTCTTGAAGCCGTGCAGCTCGCGCTCGGGCAAGCGCGAATCGCCGAACATCAAGCTTTGCGCGATGTCGCCTGAGATCGCGAACACCTCGCCGCTGTTTTGGTAGCGGGCGTAGCGCTCGCTGCCGCCGGGCGTCGTGCCGCCGATGATCAGCACGTGCTCTTTGCCGTCGATCGTGACCTTGAGCGTGCCTTCGGGCTTGTCGAGACCGAACTCTTCGTTGCGAGCGGGTTCGACTTTGCCGACCGCCCGCACGGCCTTGAGCGGCGCCAGCGATTTGACCAGCGTGTCCGCGGCCTTCACGGACACGAAGCGCGACGTTTCCTTCTTCGGTTCCTTGGCGTCGGGCGCTTTGATCGGCGCTCCGGCTATCCCGGCGTGCGGATCCGTCGCGGGTGCGTCTTCCTTGTCGACGCTGGCCACGTAGTAGTAGCCGAGCGCGTCCTTCTTCCCTTCGAGCCGCACCTTACGCGTCTTGCTCTCGAACGACAGCTTCGTGAACGACGCTTGGCTACCGCTCCACACGTCGAGCATCGCCTGCTGCTTTTCGGGCGCCGGCTCGTCCTTGTTCCAAACCGTGTAAGCCAAACCGGCCGACACCACCAACAACGCACCGTGCAAAACGAGCGGTTTCACTTGCCACCTCCCAGCGCGCGGCGCCGTATGAAGACGCCAGCCGCCAAAACCAACGCCGGAATGCCGAAGATCGTCGAGTAGAACCAGGCCAAATCCTGCTGCTTGGTGTGCTCGATCCGCACGTCTTCTTCGCTATTCGTCTGACCAGCGTAGCTCTCTTCGCCGACCAACCAGCGCATCGCGTCGACGAACAAGATCTGATTGCCGACCACGTTGGTCAGCACCAAATCGCTGAACGCATCGACGTCGGCGACCACGAAGGCGCGCATCTCTTTGACTTCAGGCTTCTTGTCCTTGTCCTTGCCCTTCTTGTCATCGGGCTTGGCGGGCGGCTCGGCAGGCGCGCCGGCGGCAGGCTTCGAGACAGCCGCCGCGATGTTGTAGACCTGCGACTTCTCGTCGTCCTTGTCGAGCTTGTAGTTGTGGTTGGCGTCGTTGAACGTGCTGCCCGGCGAGCGCACCGTAAAATCGACCTTGCCGGCCATGTTTTGCGGCTTGTCGAGGCTGCCCGAGCCGAACACCACGATCGCGGCGCGCGGCGAGTTGCGGCTCAACGTCGACACCGAGGCATGCGACGAGAAGCTGCTGGTTTGCAGCCGCGTGCGGTCGGAGTCGTTGTTGCGCACCCGAATGTGTTGCGTCTCGTTGGCCAGCAAGTCCGGTGACATCGTCAGCCCGGTGATGCCAACCAGAGCCGCCAAATGCGGTGGGACGGGTGTCTTCGGCGCAGCTGGCGGCGGCGTTTTGGCGGTTGCCGAGCTGGACGGGGCTGGCTTCGGGGCCTGGCCAGGAGGCGTGGCCGACGGCGCGGCGGAGGGGCTCGGCGTCGCCTCGGCAGTGGCTTCACTGTCGGGCGCGACCAAGTTCATGCTCGAGGCGCTCTCGGGATCGAGCGCCAACAGCAGGTGCCCGCCAGCGTCCGCAAAGCGTTGCAAGGAAGCGATCTCCTCCGGTGAGAAGTTGTCGCTCGGGCCGAGCACCACTACCGCATCTGCGTCGGCGGGCACTTCACTGCCCAGGCCTTGACCGAGACCGAGGTCTTTCACGGTCACGTTCTGCTTCTGCAGCAAAAGCTTGGCGATACTGGCCGTGCGGCCTTCGTTCTCGGCGCTGCCTTTGCTGTCGTTGATTTCACCGTGGCCGACCGTGAAATACACGGTCTTGTGCGAGCGCACGGCCTTGAGCAGCTGCTCTTGAAAGTCGCGATCGATCGTCTTCAGCTTGGCGCGCGCCGCCTCGAGATCCGCGCCGATCGTCAGCGTGTAAGTGGCGCTGCCCTTCGACAGGATGATCACGCCGTCTTGCGTGGCGCGCAGATCCTTAGCGAGCTTCGGCGACAGCAAGCGATCGCGGACCTCGACCTTCAGCTTCGGGCTGCTGGCCGCGAGCTCCTTCAAGTAGCTCTCGACCTCGCCGCGCACTTCGTTGACGTCCGGGAAGAACGCCACGACCCTGATCGGCTCGGTGATGCTCTGCGCAATCTTGATCGTCGATTCGCCGGGGCGCGACGTCTTGAAATACGAGTAGTCCCACTTCTTCTGGATACCGCCCGAGGCGTAAACCGCGAGCGAGCCGTAAACGACGACCATCGCCAGCGAGCCGCCGGCCATGGCTGCCGCTTTGACGCGACGCGCTTCAGGGCGCTCAGCGCGACGCATCGGGCGCAGCGCGGTTTCGGCGAAGATCTGCGGCACGACCGCGATCGTCAATAGGGAAATCCAAAGCACGCGCAGCAGTTCGATCGCGTGATCGCGCTTCTCGGCCGTCATCTTGGACAGGCCAAAGCGATCGGCACCCGAAGCCGTGGTGACGTAATAAACAGCCAACGCGACCAGACCGAGGATCGACAGCAGCGACAGCAACCGCTCGATGTTCGCGCGTTCGCCCTGGCTCTTGAACTTCGGTGAGAAGCGCAGCGCCGTGGCCAGCACCACTGCCAGCACGCCCAACGCCGTGGCCACGCCGGAGCCCCTTTCGAGCCCGGACAGCACGCGCTCGCCGATCAGGACCAGCGCCAAGCCGCCAAGGTAGAGCGGCAGCAGCCAGCCCGGTGCGCCAGTGCCGGCGGAAACGGCCGAGAGACTCGACGGCTTCGGGGCCGCCGGTGTTGCTGACTGGCTCATTGCCACCTCCGCGCTTCGAGCACTTTGACTGAGGCGAACAAGAACGCGTAGGTGAACACCAAGTAGAAAATCACTCCCGACGGCTGCAAAATGCCTTGCATGAACGGCCTAAAATTTTCGTGGTGAACCGCCAGCGCCGCCAAGTATTGGTTGAGCGGCGGCTCGGAGGCCTTGGCCACGATCCAAAGCAACACGAACACCAACGCAATCACCGTGGTGATGATCGCCGCGACGACCTGCGAGGTGGCCAGCGCCGAGCCGAAAACGCCAATCGCAGTGATGGCGGCGCCCAGCAACAAGAGGCCGATGTAGCCCACCACGACGTGGCCAATCGCCACCTTGCCGTGCACGAAGATCCAAGCCGGCATGTACGCCGACAACAGGATCGTCAGCGCGAGCACGGCGTAGGCGGCCAAGAACTTGCCGATCACGATGTCGCGATCCTTCACCGGCGAGGTGTTGAGGAGAATCAACGTGCCGGTTTGGCGCTCTTCGGCCAGCAGGCGAATCGTCAAGATGACCGCGGCGATCATCGTCGGACCGGACGCGTTGTAGAAGAACTCGATCAGCACTTGAGCGCTGAGCAGCTTTTGGTCCAAGCCGATTTTCCAATAGAACAGGATGCCGTCCGCCAGCAGCACAGCGGCGATCAGGATCGGGCCAAGCCACGAACGGAAGTACGAGCTGAACTCGCGCCGCGCGATCAAAAGTGCCGTGCTCATGCTGCACCGCCTTCGGTCGGGGCAGCCGCTGGGGCTTCCTCGCCCTCTTTGCGCCGCTTCTTCTTGCGCCGCACCGGGGCGCCTTCGCCCGATTCACCCAGCAACTCGAGGAACATGCTCTCTAGCTCCTGCTCACGCCCGAGGGAAATCACGCCCACGTCGGCCTGAACCAGCGCGCGGCACAGCGTGTCGCGTAGGTCACCTTCGCCGCGCACGGTGATCGACGCGATGCCAGGACCAGCTTCGGTGGCGTTGGCGGCTTCGACCGACGAAACGCCCGGAACCTTCTGCGCGATTTCGCTGGCGCGGGCTTGAGCAGCCGCTTCGCTAACGCCGGCAACGCGAACCGTGATCGCGATCCGTGAACCCTGGCGCAGCGCCAGCGACAGCTCACTCTCGGTGCCCGACCACTCGATTTTGCCAGAGTTGATCACCAGGATGCGGTCGCACGTCTCGCTGATCTCCGACAGGATGTGGCTCGACAGCACGACCGTGTGCTCACCCTTGAGGTTCTTGACCAGCTCGCGCATCTCGACGATTTGCACCGGGTCGAGGCCCGAGATCGGCTCGTCGAGCACGACCAAGTCAGGAGCGTGGACGATGGCTTGGGCTATGCCGACGCGCTGCTTGTAGCCGTGCGACAACGAACCGATGATCTTCTTGGCCACGTCGCCCAGTTCCGTGAGCTCGACGGCTTCGGCTACCAGCTTGGCGGTCTTGTCACTCGGTACGCCGCGCAGGCGGGCCGCGAACGTCAGGTAATCGCTCACGCTCAGGTCTTCGTAGAGCGGCGGGCGATCGGGCAGGTAGCCGACCTTGGACTTCACGTCGTCCGGTCGCTCCACCACGTCGACCCCAGCCACTTTGACCGAGCCGCTGGTCGGCAAAAGGTCGCAGGCCAAGATGCGCAAGGTGGTGGTCTTGCCGGCGCCGTTGAGCCCCAGAAGACCAATAATCTCGCCACGCTCGATGTTCGTGGTCAGCGGTCCGACGGCCCGCTGATCGCCGTAGTACTTATAGAGCTCCTGGATTTCGATCACGGCGAGCCTCGACCTTAAAAAGTGCCAGCCTGAGGGCGACCACCGCGCTCGCTCAGGGGTCCGGCGGTTACCACAAAGTTTCGGCGCGGTGTTACCAAGAACCTCCCGGGCTTATTCCCGGCTCCGCTTGCGCGGGGCGCAAACCAGTAACATCGAAGCTTTCCGAGATGACAGCGAGCGCTGCGGCCGACCCTGAATCGCTCGAGAGTCGCATCCTGCGTGCGGCGCTCGACGTCGGGTTCTCACGGGCCGGAATCACCCCGCCCGAACGCTCCGAACAGGCGGCCGAGCGGCTCGCGAGCTGGCTCGACGCCGGCCATCACGGCGAGATGCAGTACATGGCGGGCACGCTCGACCGCAGTTCACCGGCGGCGCTCTTCGAAGGCGTAGCGAGCGTGCTCGTCGTGGCGTTGCCGTACGGCGACCCCGGCACGTCGCGCGTGCGTCGTAGCGCAACAGGGCCCGAGCTCACGGCACCGCTGACGGGTCGCGTCGCCCGCTACGCGCAAGGCGAAGACTACCACCGTGTCCTAAAGAGCAAGCTCGAGCGGTTGGGACAAGCCATCGACCAGCTCGTGGGTCACCCGGTCGCGCGAAGGGCCTGCGTCGACAGCGCGCCGTTGCTCGAGCGCGACTTCGCGGTGCGGGCGGGCCTTGGGTTCGCGGCCAAGTCGACGCTGACGATCTTGCCCGGCGTCGGCAGCTTCGTGTTGCTGGGCGAGCTGTTGCTGGAGCTCGCGCTCACGCCGACGCCACCTGCGACGAGCGGTGGCTGCGGCTCGTGTACGACCTGCCTCACGGCTTGCCCGACCGGCGCGTTCGTCGGGCCGTACGTGTTGGACGCGCGGCGCTGCATCTCGTACCTCACGATCGAGCTGAAGGGCTCGGTGCCCCGCGACTTGCGCAGCTTGATCGGCAGCCACGTTTTCGGCTGCGACATCTGCCAGGACGTCTGCCCGTGGAATCACTCGCGCCACACGCCGCCTCGCGACCAAGAACTAGGGCAGCGCGCCGAGCTTGCCGCGCCGGAACTGGAATCGCTCCTGTTTCTGACCTCTTCCGGCTACCGCCGGTTGGTGCGGGGCACGGCACTTTCACGGGTCAGCCGCGCTCGCCTCGCCCGCAACGCCGCGATCGCGCTCGGCAACTCGCACGACCCCGCCGCCGAAGCGCCGCTCGCCCGCGCCCTCAGCACCCATTCGAGCCAGCTGGTGCGGTCCCACGCTGCCTGGGCCCTCGGCGCTCTCACCCTCCCGCTCAGCGCCGGCCTCACCGCGCTCGAGCACGCCGCCGCCAACGACGCATCCCCAGACGTCCGCCGCGAAGCCAGCGAGGCTTTGGCAACCGTCCGACAGCGAGAGGAACCAACAGGAAGACGGGAAGGCGGGAAGGATTTGATTGCTGGTCCATTCGACTGAGACCACCAGGCTGCCAACACACGACGCAGCCACCAGTCTCACCCACCCCAAAAACCTTCCCGCCTTCCCGCCTTCCTGTTCGCTCGTGCTCGAGCCGCCGGGAGCTGACGAGCCGCAGAATGGTGGTATGACATCGGCCAAGTAACGCGAACGCGATGAACCAAAGCCCGAACGACCCCAAAAACGCCGAACCATCGGCGAGTCTGCCGTCGCTATCGATGCGGCAGATGGGCGTGATCGTGCTGTTCATCTCGATGAGCGTGCTGTTCACGGCCACCATCATCGGCTTTTGGTTCACGCGGCTCACCTCGCACCACTACCGCGCCCCCGGCCTGCCAGATCTCCCGGCAGGGCTGTTCCTCAGCACGTTGCTGATCGGGCTGACCTCGTTGTGCATTTGGCAGGCGCAGCTCGCGGTCAAACGCAACCTGCTGGAGGCGTTGCGGCGCTGGCTGTTGGCGGGCGGTGCGCTGGCGTCGCTGTTCCTGCTCACCCAAACCGCCAATTGGTTTGCGATGCGGCCGCCGAGCGACGCCAACTCGCTCTACATCGCGTGTTTTTTCATACTGACCGGCGTGCATGCGCTGCACGTGCTGGGCGGCTTCGTGCCGCTCGGCTTCGTGATCCATCACGCTTCACGCCGACACTATTCGAGCTCGAATCACGAAGGCTTGAGCCTGTGCGCGCAGTACTGGCACTTCCTCGGCGCGGTCTGGCTGGTCTTGGTCCTCATGCTCTACCTCGGCAATCGATGACCGAGCCCGCGGCCCGCACCTATTTCTGGGATTTTTTCGGTCCGCGCGCGCAACCAACCGCCGCGCACTTCAAGCGCCACCTGCAGGGCTTCCTGACCCAGCACGGCATCCCCGAGCTCCCCCTCGTCGACGCCACCACCGCCCCCGGCCACCACGCCGTTGGCCTCACGACCCCGCCCGAACACTTCGACCTAATCGAAAAAGCCCTCCGCCCTAAGCGCCACGCCTGACGAGCGCGAGCGCGAGCGCAAGCGCAAGAAAACAGGGAGGCGGGGAGACAGGGAGGTGCGAACAGCGCAAGTTTTGTTTGGGTGACCAAACAAAACTTCGGTGGCTCCGCGAGTGTCGCGACAGTGGCGCAATTGGCGCTCTGTTGCTTCTAGCTCGGCGGTTCGCCCCCCAAAATTTCCCAGGGACCAATCCGAGGTTTGTTTGGATGGTGCCTGGTCACCTCGACGCTGCAACCCCGCCCCGCGCCCACAATCCGAGTGGCCCCCGGGCAAACGATTTTTTGTTCGGTCTCTCGAACAAAAAATGCGCTTCCTGCTCACCCTCCCCGTCTCCCCGCCTCCCTCTGATGATTCATCGCATCTTGCCCGAGCGAGCGGGGACAACAGGAAGGCGGGAAGACGGGAAGGCCAAGATTTAGGGTGGGTGGTACTGGCAACTGGACGCAGGGGGATCGCGATTGGGCGTGAGGCGCCTGCTCGAACAACAGAAATCTTCCCGCCTTCCCGCCTTCCTGTTTTCTCGCTGCTCGAATCGCGAAATGAGACCAAGCGTCAGCCGTCTCCCTGTTCGCTCGCCGCTCGCCGCTCGCCGCTCAAGGCGCTAGGCGCTCGATCGTCCACGGCGCCGTGTCGTTGAAGCGCGTGTACGAGAATCGATCATGCAGTCGGTCGGGTCTTCCCAACCACAGTTCAATGCGTTCGGGGAACACGAGGTAGCCGCCCCAGAAATCGGGCAGGGTGACGGGTTGGTTGGCGAAGCGAGTTTCAACGTTCTCGGCGAGAGCGTCGAGTTCGGCGCGCGACCGGATCGGTTGGCTTTGTGGCGAGGCCCAGGCGCCGAGCTGCGAGCCGCGCGGGCGGCTCTGGAAATACGCTTCGGATTCGGCGTGGCTGGCGCGTTCGACCCGGCCTTCGAGGCGCACCTGCCGCTCGCGCAGCGGGAAATGCATGACCAGCGCGGCGTGCGGATTCTCGTCGAGCTCCCGCGCTTTACGGCTTTGGTAGTTGGTCACGAACAGCACCGCGCCACGCAGCAAGCCCTTGAACAGCACAACCCGCGCCGAAGGCTTCCCTGCCGGAGTCGCGGTCGCCAACGTCATCGCGTCGGGCGTTGGATCACCCGCGCGCGCGGCTTCGTCGTACCACGTGTTCAGCACTGAGAGCGGATCCGCCCCGGGTGCGCGGATCGCAGCGTCGCTCACGAAGTCCTCGGAATCAGCCATTTTCACCGCTGCTTGTAGCGCCAGCGGAGGCACTTATCAAACCCCAGCCGCAACCGAGGAAGATTCCGAATAGCGAAAGCGTACAGCAGAGGTACATTGAGGAGCCCCATGACGTCGCGCAATCATCGCCCTGCTCGAAAGTCGCTCGCGATCAGCTCCGCTCTGGCGGCGCTCCTGTTTGCCTCCTTCGCGCTGGCAGCCGACGCAACGCCGATCGACAAGGCGAGCGAGCAAGTGAGCCAGGCCCTGAGCGTACTCAAGGACGTCAAGACCGGTAAGAAGGCCGGTGACGAGCACCTCGAGAAAGCTCGCACTTTACTGACGCGCGCCCATGCCGAGCTGCTCAAGAGCCAGGGCCAAGGCGCCCCGGAATAGCGCGACGGCTTCGCCGCGTCTCATCGGTTCGGCTATATAGGCGCGATGCGCGTATTAGTCACCGGCGGTGCCGGCTTCATCGGCAGCCATGTCGTCGTAGGCGCGCTCAGCGCAGGCTTCGAGGTCGCGGTGCTCGACAATTTTTCGAGCGGCAAGCGCGCGAATCTGCCCGCGGGTGTGCAGGTGTTCGAAGCCGATCTACGCGATCGCGATGCGACGTTGCGCGCCGTTGCCGACTTCCAGCCGGAGCTGGTCAGCCACCAGGCGGCCCAGGCCAGCGTTTCGGTCAGCATGAAGGACCCGCGCTTCGACGCCGAGGTCAACATCATCGGCGGCATCAACTTGCTGGACGCCTGCACCGCTGCCGGCAGCCGCGTTCGCCAAGTGGTGTTCGCCAGCACCGGCGGCGCGATCTACGGCGAGGTGCCGGAAGGCGAGCGAGCCAGCGAAAGCTTTCAGCTCGAGCCCCAGAGCCCGTACGGCATCAGCAAGCTCACATTCGAGCGCTTGCTGGCCGTTTACGGCGACCACCGCGGGCTGAAGTCGACGGTGCTGCGCTACGCCAATGTCTACGGCCCGCGCCAAGATCCGCACGGCGAAGCCGGTGTGATCGCGATCTTCTTCGACGCGGCGTTAGCCGGGAGAAACCTGACGGTTTTCGCCAGGCGCGCCGTCGGTGACGGCGGCTGCGTCCGCGACTACGTGTACGTGGCCGACGTCGCACGCGCCAATTTGCGCGCGTTGACCGGCGAGCTACCCCATCCCGTCATCAACGTTGGCTCGGGTCGCGCGACCACCACGCTCGAGCTCGCCGAGCGCATTCTGGCGACCACCGCGGCACGCTCGAGCATCGAACACGGCGGCGTGCGCGCCGGTGACATCGGGCGATCGCTGCTCGATGTCACGCGCTTCGAGCAAACGTTGGGCGCGTCCACGCCGCTCGACGGCGGTCTCGCTGAAACAGCAGAATGGTACCGTGCGCGCTAGCCTTCATCTGGCCGGCTGGGTAGTCGGAGGCGTGGCGCTCGGCGCTGGCTGTGGTGCGCCGCCTCACGCTCGCCACGCGGCAGCCGCAGAAAGTGCAGCGACGGCTGGCAGCCAAGAATCCGACCCAGCTGCCGAACAGCCCGCCACCGCGGCGGTCGCGAACGGCGCCGCCGGAGCCCGCGGCGAAGACGACGAGCAACACGATGACGCGCTGGACGACTCCGGAGAAAGTAGCGAGGCGGTCGCCACCGAAACGCTCAGCGCGCGGCCCCACCCGCTCGACAGCTGGAGCGACGCGCAAATTGCGGCCGCCGTTTCCCACGATTTGCGCTCGCTCGGTCCGATGTCGCTCGGGTCGCCGAACGCCGGCGCGTTGCTCAACGGCGTGCAAGCCACTGAAACGCCGCTGTACAAGCCGGTCAGCCCGAGCGGCGCCTGGGGCACGCAAGAGACCCTAGAATTTCTGGCGCTCGCGCTCGCCAAAGTCCACGAGCAATTTCCGGGCACGCTCCCGCTGGCGCTCGGTGACATCAGCGGCAAGAACGGCGGGCCGTCGCACCCGCACGTGTCGCATCAGTCGGGTCGCGACGTCGACATTGCCTACTTCTACAATGATGGCGCGGGGTGGTACGCGCGCGGCACCGCCAAGAACCTCGACCTGCCGCGAAGCTGGGCCTTCGTGCGCGCGCTGATCGCCGAGACCGACGTCGACCTGCTCCTGATCGATCATTCGATTCAGGTGCTGCTCGAAGACTACGCGCGAGACCACGGCGAAGATCCGAGCTGGCTGAACGGCATCTTTCGCGGTGTCCCCGGCAAGCTGCGGCCGATCATTCGCCACGCGCCCGGGCACGCGACGCACATCCACATTCGCTTCTTCAACCCCACAGCGCAAGAGACTGCCCGCCGCTGCCACGCTCACCTGCTGCAAGCCAAGCTGACGAGCGCGCCGCAAAGCTTCATTACCCACAAGGTGAAGAAGAACGAGACGCTCGGGATGATCGCGCGCAAATACGGCGTGCCGGTGCCGCGGCTGCGCGCCGTCAACGGCCTCAAGTCCTCGCTGATCCGCGAGAAGAGCGCGCTGCGCGTCCCGGTCGCGAGCCGCGGCCCCGCCGGACCTGGTCCGCGACTGCGCGTGCCAGCCCGCCGCACGCCGCCTGCCCCGAAGGCGCTCGCCAGCGCCCCGGAAGCCGCCGCCGTTCAGCCGCCGCCGACCAAGTGAACGATTTCGACCACGTCGCGGTCGGCCAGGACGGTTTCGGCGTGGAGGGCCCGCGGCACCACCTCGCGGTTCCGTTCGACCGCCACCGGGCCTTCCGTCAGGGCCAGCGCCTCGACCAAGCCCCGGACCGTGAGGCCGTCGGGGAAGGTTTTTGCCTCGCCATTCACCGTAAGCTGCATCGCGGCGCCGAGCTTTGACCAAGCAAACTGGCGGTGCAAGCCGCTCGCGGAGTAAAATCTCCGAGTGCGGGTTTCAGGCGTCGCTCTCGCTACGGTACTCGCGTCGGCACTGGCTGGCGCGGGCTTCGGGCTATGGCCCACCGTCCAGCGGCACCTGCCCGAGCCAACGCCGGTGACCCTGGGCGGTCGGGTGCCTGCGGCGGGGGTCGCGCTGTCGACCTGGCTGGGCCGGCGTGCGGAGCTTGAGGCTGACGCCGAGGTGCAGCTCCGCCACCCCGAGGGCGTGCTGGTAGTGCCACGCCGGGCGCTCGGGCTGTCACTGGATACCGAAGCGGCGGAGACTCAGCTGCTCCGCCTGCACACGCCGAGCAGCCTGTTCACGCGCGTGCGAGTGGCGCTGGGCGGTGCCGCGCCCGAGCCGGTCGAGGTGACCCCGCATTACCGGCTGGATGCCGCACGCGCCGCGGCATGGCTCTCGGACATCGCGCCAGGGCTCCGGCGCGAGCCGATCGACGCGCGCCTGGATCTGGGTGGCCACGCGCGCGTCGAAGCGCGGGCGGGGCAAGAGCTCGATCTGGGGGCTTCGCTGTCGCGCTTGGCCGCGCTCGGGCCGGCCGACGAGCTGAGCTTGGCGTTCACCGAGTTGGCTCCGAAGATTCCGACCAGCACGCTCGTCAACGTCGACCCGTCGATCGTCCTCAGCGAATACGAGACCGACTTCGCTAAGCGCGGCGGTCCAAGGGTCAAGAACATCGCCCGCGCCGCCAGCTACTTGGATGGCACGTTGATGGCGCCAGGCGAGGTCTGGAGCTTCAATCACACGGTCGGCGCGCGCACGTTGGAGCGCGGCTTCGTCGACGCCCCGGTGATCGTCGCCGACGAGGTTGAGCCCGGCGTTGGCGGCGGCGTGTGCCAAGTGGCGACGACGCTGTTCGCCGCGGGGGTGCTGGGCGGCATGGACGTCGTCAAACGCCGCAGCCACAGCCGCCCGAGCGGCTACGCTCCGCTCGGCCTGGACGCGACGGTCATCGACGGCGAGGTCGATCTGCAGTTGCGCAATCCGTACCCGGTACCGATCATCGTGCACGCTTTCCTACCGGTACCGACGCGGATTCGCATCGAGATGCTCGGCACCGCCCTGCCCGGCAAGGTCGAGCACAGCTACGCGGTCACCAAGAGCGAAGATTTCTTCCGCAAGGTCGCCCGCCACCCTGAGCTGCGTCCCGACCAGGTCAAACGCCACCAAAAAGGCATCCCTGGCTACGACGTGGTCAGTACCGTCCGCACTCGTTACGTGGACGGCAGCGAGCGCGTGCGGCACTACCACAGCACCTACTACCCGGTGCCTGAGGTGTACTGGGTCGGTCGCGACGTCGACATGCTGAGCCTGCCGGCCTTGCCCGAACGCGCCACGCACACCGAAGTTCAGGGCGAAGGGGCCGACGTTACACCGGCCTCTTTCCAGCGCTAAACCCCCGTACGCCGCTATTCTGCAGTCAATTTCGCGTGTTCAGCTGCCAGCTCGACGTAGTGCGCAGCGCCGCGGCGCCCCTCGAGCCGGTCGTGCTCGTTCAGCTCCCGAACGACGCGGCCGGGCTGGCCACGCACCATGCTGTACGGCGGCACCACCATCCGCGGTGGAACTATGGAGCCGGCGGCGATCAGCGATTCAGTACCGATCACCGAGTTGTCGAGTAGGATTGAGCCCATGCCGATCAGGGCGCCATCGTGCACCGTCGCGCCGTGCACGATCACATTGTGACCGATCGTCACTTCTTCACCGATGATCGCGTGCGAAAGGTCGCTCGTCATGTGCAGGCAGCTGCCGTCTTGCACGTTGCTGCGAGCGCCAACGCGAATCATACCCACGTCGGCGCGTAACACCGAGTTGTACCAAACGCTCACGTGCTCGCCGATTTCAACGTCGCCGATGATCACGACGCCATCAGCGATGAAAGCAGTTGCGTGGATCTTGGGCGTTTTGCCCTTGAAAGCGCGGATGATCACGGCACGACCGGCAACGCGCGCGGCGCGCCGCCAACGCGCGGCAACGGCGGACGCGGCTGGGCGCCGCCCGCGGCCACACCGGGAATTTCACCCAGTAGCGAGTTCTTGTACGAGCCGGTGATGCGCACGTCGCGCAGTTGACCGATCAGCTGATCGGGTCCGGCGGCGTGGACAATTTCACTGCGTTCAGTACGACCGCGCAGCGCGCCAGTCTTGCCACGGCCCTCGAACAGCACGCTCTGCATCGTGTCGACTTGCTCGGCGAGCAGCGCGGTGCGCATGCCGTCGCCGAGCTGGATCAGCCGCGCCAGCCGGGCGATCTTTTCGTCTTCGGTGATGTCGTCACCGAGGTTTACGGCGGCCGTGTACGGGCGTTCGGAATACTTGAAGCCGTAGATCAGTGAGAAGCCAACGCGCCGCACCAGCGCCAGCGTGTCCTCGAAGTCTTGCTCAGTTTCACCGGGAAAGCCGACGATCATGTCGGTCGCCAGCGTGACCCCTGGTACGGCCTCGCGCAGCGCAGCCACACGCTCTTCATATTCGGCAGCCGAGTAGCGCCGCAGCATGCGCCGCAAAACGCGGTCGCTGCCAGATTGGACCGGCAAATGAACGTGTCGCGCCAGCAACGGCAAGTCTTGATGCGCGCGGATCAAAGAGACGGTCAGATGGCGCGGGTGCGGGCTGGTGTAACGCAGCCGCAAGAGCTCCGGTACCTGCGCGGCGAGCGCTCGGACCAGTGCCGCAAACTCGCTCTCGTCTTCACGGGCGCGCAAGCCGCGCGTGTGCTGCCACGGCGCTTCCCCTGCTCCCGGCGCCGGTGCCAGCTCCGCCAGCGGGTCACGGTAGCTGTTCACGGTTTGCCCGAGCAGAGTGATCTCGCGCGCACCGGCCGCCACCAGCCGCCGCACCTCGTCGATGATCTCGCGCGCCGGTCGGTAACGTTCGGGCCCGCGCGTGTGCGGCACGATGCAATACGTGCAGCGCTCGTTGCAGCCCTTCATCACCGTAACGAACGCGCTGACCGGCGTCCGGCCTGGCTCGGCCGCGGCTGCTAAGAAGTGCGGCTCGGTTAAATCGAATTCGGTGCGCACGACCGGCGTCACGGCGCCCTCGGCCTCCAAGAGCAGCCGCGGCAGCTCGGGGATGTTGTCCGGACCGAGCAGCAAATCGATGTCCGGCATGCGCTTGAGCAGCCCGGCGCCCTCTTGCTGCGCCACGCAACCGGCCACCGCGATCGTCAATTCTGGCCGTTGGCGCTTCAAGAGCGCGATCCGCCCGACCTCGCTGCGCAGCTTCTGCTCGGCCTTCTCGCGAATGCTGCAGGTGTTCAGGAGCACCAAATCGGCATCGTCGAGCCCGGCGGCTTCCGAGTGCCCGGCAGCACGCAACACCTCGCCGATCCGCTCGGAATCGTGCGAGTTCATCTGGCAACCGAAGGTAATTACCGTAAAGCGAGCCATCGCGGCCGGCGGACCGTAGCATTTCCGGGCGTTGACGGAGGCTCAGGACTCCGTTTTGATTCCGTACCCTATGCACGAGGACTTTTCCGACCTGGTCTCGATGTGGGAGCGCATCACCACCCGCTACGCGGAGCGGCCGCTGTTCGGGCAAAAAAGCGGCTCCGCCTGGGTCTGGCAGACGTACGCCGAGGTAGCGGAACAGGTCACCGCGTTCCGGGCCGGCCTGGCCACGCTCGGCGTCGGCCGCGGCGACCGCGTGGCGTTGATTTCGGACAACCGTCTGGAATGGGCGATCACGGTGCACGCGACGCTCAGTCTGGGCGCGATCTACGTGCCGATGTACGAATCGCAGACGCGCGAGGACTGGAGCTACATCTTGCGCGACTCGGGCGCCAAGGTCGTGTTCGGCGCCACGCGGGAGATCGTCAGCACGCTCGAGGAAGCCAAGCCCGGCATCGCGTCGCTCCAGCACATCTGTGGTTTCAGTCTCGAAGCGACCGATGAGCGCTCGTTTGCGTCGATACTGACGCGCGGCCGCGCCGCAGCGAAGCTGCCGGCTGCTCAAGTCGCGCCCGACGACGTTGCAGCCTTCGTCTACACGTCGGGCACGACTGGCGAGCCGAAAGGCGTCGTGCTCACGCACAAGAATTTCTGCGCCAACGTCAACGGGCTCACGCCGTTGTTCCCGCTCACCAGCGAAGATCGCGCGTTGTCGTTCCTGCCGTGGGCCCACGCCTTCGGCCAGACCGGCGAGTTTTACACGCTGGCGGCGCTCGGCTGTGCGATGGCCATCAACGACGAAGTGCCAAAGCTCGTCGCCAACCTGCCCGACGTGAAGCCGACGGTGTTGGTGGCGGTGCCGCGAATTTTCAACCGCATTTACGAGGGAGTGAACCAGCAGATGCTGACGCGGCCGAAGGCGATCCGCGCGCTGTTTCATGCCGGCATCCGCGCTGCGACCCGCAAATCACGTGGCAATCAGCTCAGCTTCAGCGAGTCGGTCGCGCTGAAATTGGCCGATAAACTGATCTTCAAGAAGGTGCGCCAGCGCTTCGGCGGGCGGCTTCGGCTCGTCGTCAGCGGCAGCGCAGCGCTCAGCAAGGAAGTTGCGGAGTTCATCGACGCGCTCGGCATCGACGTATTCGAAGGCTACGGTTTGACCGAGACCGCGCCCGTCGCCACCGTCAACACCCCCGCGCATCGCAAGATCGGCTCGGTCGGCAAGCCGCTGCACAACGTGCGGATCGCAATCGATCTCGCAGCCACCGGCGACCCCAAAAACGGCGAAATCATCGTCTACGGCGACAACGTGATGCGCGGTTATCACGGCCACCCCGAGGAAGACGCCAAGATCTTCACCAGCGACCGCGGCCTGCGTACGGGTGACATGGGCTACCTGGACGAAGACGGCTACCTGTACATCACCGGCCGCATCAAGGAGCAGTACAAGCTCGAGAACGGCAAGTACGTCGTCCCCTCACCGCTCGAGGAAGATCTCAAGCTGTCGCCATACGTCAGCAACATCATGCTGTACGGCCTCAACAAGCCGCACAACGTCGCCTTGATCGTGCTCAACCAAGTCAATCTCGCCAAGTGGGCGGAGCGCGAGAGCGTCACGCTCGGGGCTGATCCGACGACGAACCCACGCGTGCGCGAGCTGCTGAAGGCTGAGCTCGAAACCTACAGCAAGGACTTCCGCGGCTACGAGCGCCCGCGCGGCTTCGCGCTGATCACGGCTGATTTTACGGCTGAAAACGGCATGCTCACGCCGAAGATGAGCATCCGCCGCAATCAGGTGCTCAAGAACTACGAAGCCCTGCTCAACGGCTTGTACAAGTAGCGGCTCGGCTCCGACAGGCTCGAGAGGAATCAACAGGAAGACGGCTGATGATTCCTCGCATCTTGCCCGAGCGAGCACGAGCGAACAGGAAGGCGGGAAGGCGGGAAGGCGGGAAGGCGGGAAGGCCGAGATTTAGGGTGGGTGGTACTGGCGACTGGGCGCAGCGGGATCGCGTTTGGGCCTCAGGCGCCTGCTCGAACAACAGAAATCTTCCCGCCTTCCCGCCTTCCTGTTTTCTCGTGCTCGAGGCGAGAAATGTGATGAATGGTCAGAGGAAGGCGGGGTGCTGCGCAGGTACAATTTGGGGCCGGTGACGCGCGGCGGGCAGGTTTTGAGCCCGCAGTCGGCCCCCAGAAAAGCCACGAATGCGCCGTACGTCCCGAAATCTGGCCGCATGTCGAAATCGAGCTGTTCGACACCGAGGGCGAACACGCTGAATCGCGGAGCAGATCTCGGCGCGCCGCGTAGTTTTCGGCCGCTCGCCACCGCCACGCCCGTGTCGCCTCGCCCGCCCAGCGTGTCCGCCCGACCACGGGCGAGCCGATGCAGGTGTCGAGCGCTGCAGCCCGCCGTGTAGTACGCATCGCGCCTACTTCATGCATTGGGCCCTGCTCAGCCTCACCTCGGCGTTCTTTCTCGGCTTCTACGATATTTGCCAAAAGCACGCCTTGCGCGGCAACGCCGTCGTGCCGGTCTTGTTCGGGAGCACCGCGACGTGCGCCGCGGTGTGGACCGCGCTGCTGTTGCTGCAGGCGGTGTTGCCAGGGGTGCTGCCGGCTAGCCTGCTGGTGCCGTCGCTCAGCTGGCTCGGTCACGCCGAGCTATTGCTCAAGTCGGTGATCGTGGCCGCGTCGTGGTTGTGCACGTACTTGGCGGTGAAGCACCTGCCGATTTCGTTGGCAGCGCCGATCCGTGCCACCAGCCCGCTCTGGACGCTGGGGGCTGCGCTGGTTTTACTGGGCGAGCGACCGTCGTGGCTGCAGCTGCTCGGCATTTCGACCACCTTGCTGTCGTTCTTGGGCTTGTCGGTGGCGGGGCGACTGGAAGGCGTGCACTTCCATCGCAATCGCTGGGTGGGGTTCATGATTTTGGGCACGCTGTTCGGTGCCGCCAGCGGACTGTACGACAAGCTGCTGCTCGGAAAACTCAAGCTCTTGCCCAGCACCGTGCAAGCTTGGTTCTCGATCTACTTGGTGGTGTTGTTCGCGCCGCTGGCATTCTTTTGGTGGCGCAGCAGCCGCGCACGGGCCGAACCGTTTCAGTTCCGATTCTCGATTCCGCTCTTGGCGCTCTGCCTGCTTTTGGCTGATTTCGCGTACTATTCGGCCTTGCGCGACCCGGCCGGGCTGATTTCCTTGGTGGCCAGCATTCGGCGCGGCAGCACGTTGATCGCCTTCACGGCCGGTGTGTTGGTGTTCAAAGAGGCCAACGGCTGGAAGAAGTTGCCGCCGGTCTTGGGCATCGTTGCCGGCATCGCGCTTACCCTGCTGGGTTAATCGACGAGCATCACGCGTCGCTCAAGCGAAACCGCCGGGCACCCCACAGCACGACGCTCGCCAACAGCGGCGCCAAGCAGCCGAGCGCGACCACCACGTAGTCGAGTATCGACTGCGCGCGTGGCAGGTTCCAAAGCACGGCCTGCAGCGGCGTCAGGACCGCGTCGAGCGTGACCGCGACGACCAGCGGCGTCAGCGACGCCGTGCTGCGCTTGTACAGGAACCGAAACAGCCCGGCCGCGACAGCTAGATCGAAGGCCACCCAGCCCCATTTGAGCCAGGCGCTGCCGAACCAACGCTCGGCCGGCGCGAGCGCCAGCAGCAGCGTCCAGGGCAGCAAGAGCACCGCCAACGCCCGCACGACCACGATTGGGCCCCGCGTCAGCGTGCGCCAACCGAAGCCCCAAAAGCCGGTGCGCGTGAAGGCCCACAGCGCATCGAGCATCGATCGCCAGGCGCTTTGGGTGGGCGGATACGACAGGAAGATCGGCAGCCATTGCTCGGGCTCGAGCTTGGCTTTGTACGAGCGCACGCCGCTGAAGTCGTACAAGAGCCTGCCGCTGCTAGCCGCGGCGCGCAGCAGCGGTGAGACGTCACCGGCCAGCGGCGCCAACCCGAGCGTCAGCCAACGCGAGCCTTCTTCGCTCGCCCAACGCATCACGCCGTCGATCAAAAGCTCGACGGTGCCGTTGGGGGCAGACGGATCACGCACTAGATCCTCGATGAACCAACCCGCGCGCGCTGGGACCGGCACGACACCGGCAACGCCGATGATTTTCCCTGCGCGCTCAGCGACGAAACACCGCCGATCTTCGGTGAAACTGAACAGCTCGAGCCGCACAAGAAACTCCATCGGCGCCATGCGGCGGGCTTTCAGCCAGCGATCGGCGACACGGGCGATGCCCTCGCGCGTCAGGCCGCCCTCGAGCTCGGCCGCCGTCACCTCGCGCACCGTGACCTGCTTGGCGCGTGCGCGCCGCAGCTGTTCGCGCAAGCTGCGCCGACGTTTCAAAATCTCGCCCCATTTCTGCGGATCCCACACCGGCTGCTCACCGATGCGCACCGAGTGCAGCTGACTACCGGCCAAATCGAGCAAGCGCTGCTCGGTGGCGAACAGGCACACCCGACGCTCGGCCTCACGCGCCGCCGCCAGAAAATCGCGCAAGATGGCGGCAATCGCTGACGGCGGCGCGATCGGCGCGCCCGCGACCACCCACGCGCGCCCCGAGTCGACGTAGGCGACGCAGCCCCCCTCGTGGAAGAAGTAGCGATAGCCCTCTTCGAGCGTCTGAAACGACGTCGCGTTCCAGCCATGGCGCCGCACCAGGTCGAGCGCACGTTCACGCTGCAGCGCTAGGTCCACGACTGCCGCTACTTCTTCTTGTTCGCGCCGCACTCGCCTGCCGCGCAGCCGCCGGGCGCGCAAGACTTCTCTTTTTCAGCGGCGTTCCGCTGCGCCGACGGCACTTCTTTGGCGGCGACCGGCGGGCTTGCGGCGGCCTTGCCCGGCGCCGCGCCGCCGCTGGCCGCCGAGGCCGATGCCGCCGGGCGTGCTGAGCCAGCCGGCTCGGCCGTGACCGCCGCAGCCTTGTCGCAAGCAAGCACGGACAGACCCGAGAGCACGGTCAGGATGGCTTCACGCGACAGCGGCGACATGCGGGCGAGCCTGACACCGCCACCGCGGCTTTTCAAGCCGCTCAGAGCGGCAGGACCGCGCCGCCGAGCGGTCGCAAATCAACGCTGCGGGCCAGTCCGCTGCCGGACAGCACGCCCGCCGGGAGCCACAGGTAGCCGCCCGCGGCGTGATCAACCGCCACAAACTCTGCCGACACGCTACCGACAAAGTGCCCCGCGCTGTCGAGCAAAGCTAGCTGATGTGCGCTGCGGGCCGTACCACGCCGACGCTGCTCGCCGAGCCACCGACTCTGTCCGCTGCGATGAATGCGCGCCAAGCGGTACAGCTCGGGCGGCTGGAACGCCAACGCCTTGAAGCTCTCGCTGCCGATGTAGCCGAGGCGCTCGAACAGGCCGCGATACGTGTAGTCGGAGATCCAGACGGGCGCGCAGTAGCTCATCACGTCTTTGGACGGCTTCGGCTTGACCAGTCGCATCAGGTCGAAGTCGTAGCCGTAGATGCCGCCCATGCTGGCGTTGGGGTACGGGTAGTCGGGATCCGACTCGTCCACGCCGCACGGCGCGTGATCGCGACCCATGGCGTGGCCGAGCTCATGCGCCACCGTATCCCAAGCATCCTTCACGCCCGAACCATCCGGAAACACCGCGACGCCGATCGCTCCGCGCCACTCGACTTCGTCGGGGCCGGCAATGTTCGAAAGGCCCAAGGTGCAGCCATTGGTGCAGAAGCCGCTCAACGAAGCGGCGGGTGCCATCATGCCGTAATAGAAAACGTCGTGAGCTGGCGCGTCTTTCGCGCGCTGCGTGTAGATCTCGTCCAGCGCCGAGTCCCAGCCATCGCCGGCGCCGTTCACGGCGTCAGTCAGCGTGACGGGCGCGACGACCGAGATATCGACGCTCGGCGAAGGAAACAGCGCCAGCAGCCGATGCCTGAGCGCCGACACCTCTTCGTCGCCCATCTTCGGCGCAAAGCCGTTGCTGATGAACGGCACCACCACCAGCTCGAACGGGCGCAGGGTCTTGGCGTCGAGGTTGGCGTAACCAGCGTCGGGGAAGCGAGCCAACGGCGTCGTGTCCGGTTCGAGCACGCGAACGCGGTACGCGCTGGTCGCGACAAGCTCACCCGGCTCAACGTTGAACACGAAGGTACTGGTCAGGTCGTCGGGCAGCGAGCTTTGCGTGATCGTCCGCTCACTGACCAAGGTGCGAGTGACTTGCGGCGTCTTCAGATCGAGCACGCCGAGCAGCGGCCGACCAACGAAGTTCGCTTCGACGTCGACGAACACCCGCACCAACGCCTGCTTGCCGGCCACCAGCGGCGCGGGCCGCGCTGCCGCCACGACCGCGCTGCCCGCCTGCATCAGCGGTAGCTCGTGAGTCTGCGAGATAGTGACGGCGCGCAGCGAAAGCCGCGGCTGCTCCTCGGGTGCGCCCGCACTGCCGGTCGGACTATCGTCGCCGGCCGCGCCCGCCGTCGGCAAGGGCATGCCAGCGGTCGCCACGTCGCCGCCGGCGCCGGAAACGCTCGGAGCCCCGCCTTGCTCGCTCGGCGAGCCTGCGTCGCTGCCAGCCTCACCGACTGGAGTGCGGCGTGGCTCGGTCGACACGTTTCCACAACCGCCGTTGGCCGACAGCATGCCGACGACGAGCGGCACCATCACACCCCGCAAGCGTGCCGCGCGTGAAGCCAAAGCGCGCCAGCATAGCACGCCACAAAACGCCAACGGCGGCGCTGCTCATGCAGTCACCGCCGCGGCCGGAGCGATGCTCCGCGTGTTGCTTCAGTTCACTTCATCGTGGGCGGCTTGGCTGGAGCCGCAGGTGCGGCCGGCGTTGCGGGTGCTTTCGGCGCCGCGGCGGGCGGGGCCGCAGGCGCCTTCGATGCGGCTGCCGGTGCGGCGGGCGTTGCCGGCGCCTTCGCCGGAGCCGCGGGCGCCGCCGGTGCCTTGGAGTCCTTGGCCGCGGGAACAGCCGGCGTGGGGGCCGCTGCCGCCTTCGGGTCCTTAGCGGCCGCCGGAGCAGGCTTGGCAGCCTTGGGCGCAGGCAACAGGCCGAGCTGTCCAGCGAACGCCATGCCGTTCGAGAACAACCAGATGTGCTTGACCTTGCCCGCTGCGAGCTTGCTGACCATGTAGTACTCGATGTTGACGGCTTTGCCCGTCTTCTTCAGCTTCATGCTTGGCATGTCGCCGGTGTTGGTGCCGCTGAAGCGCCCGGTCGAAACGACGTAGTCGCCAGCTGCCCAAGCGGCCGTCTGATCGATCTTCACGTCGGGGAAGCCCTTGATCATCTCTTCACTGGACTTCGACACTTCTTTCTTGCCGACGCGATCAGCCGGCGCCGAAAGGTCGGAGAAGACCACGTCGTCGGTCAACGTTGCCGCGAGGGCGGCGGCGTCGTGCTTGTTGAACGCGCCGGTGTAGGCACCGAGCGCCGCCAAGTTGGCTTTCTCGGCATCGCTGCCGCTGCTGACGAGCGAGGGCTTGTCGGCCCAACCTTGCTCGAGCGCCTTGCGCGCCGGCATCGGGCTCAGGCCGATCTGGCTCATGAACGTGCCGCCGTCGTAGGTGAAGCGCTCTTTTTGCACCAAGCGACCGTCGGGCGTGGTCTGAATGTGATGCAGCGATAGGTAGCCGATCTTCTTGTTGGTTGCGGCGATCTCGCCTTGCGGACCGGGCAGCGAACCCTTGTGCGTGCCCTTCATCAGCACGACGGACAGGATGTCGTTGCCGCTCACCAGCGTGAGCTCGCTCTCACCGACGAGGTCGGGGAACGCGGTCGCGAACACCTTGGCGTTCTTGTCGATCACGTTCGCGCGCCCCGCCAGCGGCGGCATACCCATGTCAACCTGTTCGCTGGTGGCGTTCTCGGCGTAGCAGCCGGGGAACTTATTCCAGTCCTTGGTGTTGAACATTGCCCAACAGTCCTTGAACCATTTGGCGCGCTCGTCGGCCGTTGCGGCCGGCGGCGCGACGGGCTTGGCAGCCTCGACGGGTGCGGCGGGCGGGGGCGCTGCGGCCGCGACCGGCTGCGCAGGTGGCGGGGCCGCGAGCGGAGCCGCCGCGGGCTCTTGCTGCTGACAGGCGCCGAGGCCGACGAGGGCGAGACCGATCAATCCGATGCTGTGCTTCATAGAAATTCCCCTTTTGAGCAAAGGTGAGCGCAGACGCGAAATCGCGCCTTGCGGGCCTCGGGGTTTTACACCCAAGTCAAAAGCCGCCGAAAGCGAAAACAGCGCGCTTCGCTTCGCTGACTTTGTGGTGAGGCCGCGTGGTGAGGCCGCCGCCTCGGGGCTTGCTGGAGCCTCGAATTGCGCTGGTTTTTGCAGTGATTTTGCTATGACGGGCCGGTTCTTGACAAAACCGATGTGCCAATGACAAAACACCTTGTGTGAAGCTCTCGAACAAGGGTCGTTATGCGGTTCGCGCCCTGTTCGATATCGCCTTTTACAACGAGGGTCGGCCGACCCAGGTTAAGGACATCGCGGAGCGTCAGAACATTCCACCGCGGTTCTTGGAGCAGATTTTCCAAGACCTGAAGCGCGGCGGCATCGTCGGCTCCAAGCGCGGGCCTCAGGGTGGCTACTCGCTGACGCGCAAGGCGGCGGAAATCCGCTTGGGCGACGTCGTGCGCGCGCTCGAAGGTCCAATTCAGCTCGGCGATCGCGAGACGCAAGGCCGCCGCGCACAGGCCTTGACCGACGCCAAGCGCGTGACCGAGCTGGTATTTCGCGATCTCTCTTCCAGCGTCGAAGCGTGCTTCGACGCCGTGAGTATCAGTGACATCTGCAATCGCGCCGAAGAGTTCGGCATGCAGCGCCCCTCATCGCAAAGATATGTCTACGTCATCTGAAAACGATCTCCGTCCGCCCCTCAAGGATCATCCGCTGGTGTACGCGCGGATCATCGATCTAATTACCGACACACCGTTGGTAGAGATCCGGCGCATGGCTGGCGAAGAGCCGCGCGGCCGCGTTTTCGGCAAGCTCGAGGCGATGAACCCGGGCGGCTCGGTCAAGGATCGCATCTGTTTGGCAATGATCGAACAAGCCGAAAAAGACGGCCGTTTGCAGCCAGGCGGTGTCGTGATCGAGCCGACCAGCGGCAACACCGGCATTGGGCTGGCGTTGGTGTCGGCGCAGCGCGGCTACCGCTGCATCTTGACCATGCCTGAGAGCATGAGCCTTGAGCGGCGCCAACTACTGCAGTCGTACGGCGCTGAGCTGGTTCTGACACCGGAAGCCGACCAGATGGACGGCGCGATCGCCAAGGCCAAGGAGCTGGCGGCCGCAACGCCCGGCGCCTTCATGCCGCAGCAGTTCGAGAACGCCGAAAATCCACAGGTCCATTCGCGCACCACGGTCGAAGAGATCTTGCACGCGCTCGGCCGTGAGTCGCTCGACGGCTTCGTCGCGGCGGTCGGCACGGGCGGCACGATCAGCGGCGTCGGGCGGGTGTTGCGCGAGCGCTTCCCAGCGTGCCGCATCGTGGCAGTCGAACCCGAAACCTGCGCGACGATTTCGCGCGGTGAGCGCGGACCGAGCAAAATTCAGGGCATTGCCGCCGGTTTCGTGCCCAAGAACTACGACCCGAGCGTGCCGCACGAAGTGCGCACGATCACCGACGACCGTGCCTACAAGGCTAAGCGCGATTTGGCACGGCGCGAGGGGCTGCTCACCGGCATCAGCGCCGGCGCCAACGTCGCGGTCGCCCTCGACTTGGCGCGCGAGCTCGGCCCCGGCAAGAACGTCGTGACGATTTTGTGCGACACCGGCGAGCGCTACTTCAGCTTGGACGAGTATTTCGCAGCCACCGAAGGCGCGACCGGCAATGCCTGAAGCCCAAGCTCGCAAGCGTGCGCTGGTGGTCGGTCTCGGCGGCCTTGGTTGCCCTGCCCTGTCCGTCCTGGCGCGCGTGCCCGAGCTCGAGCTATGGCTGTGCGATGACGACGTGGTCGAGTTGTCGAATTTGCATCGGCAGACGCTGTACGGCGACGCCGACGTCGGGCGCGACAAGCTCGAAGCCGCGCAAGCGGCCTTGATTTTGGGGGGTGTTGCTCCCGAGCGGCTGGTCGCGGTGCGGTCCCGGCTACTGCCGGAAAACGCGCGCGAGCTGGTGCGTCAGGTCGACGTCGTGCTCGAAGGCGCCGACAACTTCGCGACCAAGTTCTTGGCGGCCGACGCCGCGCACCTCGAAGCGCGGCCGATCGTGCACGGCGCGGCGGTGCGCTGGGTCGCGACGGCGTGGGCAGTCGCGGCAACGGGCGCGCCCTGCTATCGCTGTTTGTTCGAAGACGTGCCACCGGGCGCCCAAGAAGGCTGCGCCGAAGCCGGCGTGATGGGCCCTGTCGTCGGCTTCTGCGGCGCCGTGATGGCTGATCTGGCTCTGCGCGTGCTTTCGGGGGATGCGACTGCCTTCGGCTCGCTCTACACCTACGACGGCCGCCGTGACCACCTCCGCCCCGTCCCCGCCTCCCCCCGCTCCAACTGCCCGCTCTGCGGCTCGCTCCCCTCCATCACGGACATCACCGAATCACGCTACACAGCCCCTAACTGCGCCGCCTGATTCTAACTGCCAACTGCTAACTCCTAACTCCCATCTAAAAAAATGATCACCGTCCGCATCCCCACCCCCCTCCGCTCACTCACCGGCGGCGAAGAGCAAGTCCAAGCCCCGGGCGAAACGGTCAAAGCCGTCATCGAGGCGATCGAGCAAAAGCATCCGGGTCTCCGCGATCGCTTGCTCGACGACAAGGGCGTTCGTCGCTTCGTCAACATCTACGTCGGCGACGAAGACATCCGCTTCCTCGACGGCCTCGAGACCAAGCTGAAGGCGGGCGACGAAATCAGCATCGTTCCTGCCATCGCCGGCGGCTGATGGGCCGCTACGCTCGCCAGCAATTGCTCGCCGCCGTCGGCGAGCCCGGACAAGCGCGCATCGTCGCCGCGACCTACCAGGTCGGCGACGACGCGAACGTGACGGCCCTGGTTGCGCGTCAGTACCTGCAGCGCGCTGGCGCTGAGCATTTCGAGCCCGCGAGCGCTACGCCAGCGTTCGTCCATGCCGCAGAGCTTCGGCACCCCGCGGCGCGTGAGTTCGCGGAAGGCGCCTGGCGCGCGCTCGCCCAGCTCCGCCGGGCGATTGACCCGTGACAGAAAGACTACGATCGTGACTCAGCGACTCACTCGTTCGCGGCGGCTTTCGTCGATCATCGACGCCGTTGGCAACACCCCGATGATCCGCCTCGAAAAGGTCGCCAAAACGGCGCCGAGCGTCGAGGTCTACGTCAAGCTCGAATACATGAACCCGGGCGGGTCGGTGAAAGATCGCCCAGCCTTGCGCATGATGCAGGATGCGATCGCCGACGGTCGGCTGACTTCGGACAAGATTCTGATCGATTCGACCAGCGGCAACACCGGCGTGGCGTACTCGCTGGTCGGCGCCGCGCTCGGCTACAGAGTGGCGCTGGTGATGCCGAAGAACGTCACCAAGGCGCGCAAAGACATCACGAAGGCCTTCGGCACCGAGCTAATCTTCAGCGATCCGATGGAAGGCTCCGACGGTGCGATCCGCCTGGTGCGCAAAATCGTCGACGAAAATCCGGACAAGTATTTCTACCCGGACCAGTACTCCAATCCGAGTAACCCGCTCGCGCACTACCACGGCACCGGCGTCGAAATCTTGAGCGCGCTCGGCGACCGCATCACGCACTTCGTCACCTCGCTCGGCACCAGCGGCACGATGATGGGCACGACACGTCGCCTGCACGAGCACTCTCGCCCTGTGTACTGCGTCGCCGCCGAACCGGCCGAAGCCTTGCACGGCCTCGAAGGCTTGAAGCACATGGCCTCCAGCATCGTGCCGAAGATCTACGATCCAGATTTGCCGGACGAGATCATGCCGATCAACACCGAAGACGGCTGGGATATGTCGGACCGCGTGGCAGCCGAAGAAGGGCTACCGATCGGCCATTCGACAGGCGCCAACATCTTCGCCGCCGTAAAAATCGCCGAAAAGCTCCACAAAGAACAAGGCGGCGGCTGCGTCGTCACGATCGCCTGCGACCGCAGCGATCGCTACTTCTCCCCCATCAAGTGGGAGAAACGCTACATATGGTGAGCCCCATGCAGAATGCTTGGACCGAAGGTAACGTCACGATTCCGGACAGCGTGCTGGCCATCATCGAAGAGGCTGGCCGCGCTGCTTACGCGCGCAACGAAGAGGCGTGCGGCTACCTCGAGGGCCCTGCAGCCGAGCCGCTCGGCATCGATCGCGCGGTCGAACTCGAAAACCTGGCCAACAAATACCACGCCGCCGATCCCGAAGGTCACCCTCGAACCGGCCACGACTACTTCAAGATCAACGCGCTCAAGTTCGAGCGCGCGATCCGCGCTGGCGTGGAAGGCGGCCGCCCCGTCAAAGTCTTTTTTCATTCGCACCTCGACTGCGGCGCCTATTTCAGCGCCGAAGACGCGGCCAGCATGACGATGGGCGGCACCGGCGATCCGTCGTTCGAGCTTTCGTACCTGGTCACCGCCGTCGACTCCGGCAAAGTCACCGCCCACAAGCTGTTCATTTGGAGCGCGGCCTCGAAGAGCTTCGTGGAGGCGCCGTTTCGTCGCGTGCCCGGCTAAGGCGGCGCGATCTCGCTCAGGCAGCTTGGCTGAGCCTGGCGTTGACGCTTTCGCTCGGTCTGCAAGCGCCCGCGGCCCGAGCCGACTTGGGCCATGACATCGAGCGCGTGAAACGTGCTTTCGCGGGGCAAACGCGTTCTGACGTGTTGCGGCTGCGTCTGCTGGAGCGCGGTGAAGTCACGCCGGTCGTGCTGCCCCCCTGGGCGCTCGACGCCACGCGCGGCGATTGCACGACCGTGCTGTTGCTCGCGCCCGCGCCGACTCAGTTCGTGGTCCACGTGCATCCCTGGCCGGGCCTACCGAGCGTCTTCGCCAGCAGCGCCGGCGCCCTGCAGCTGACGCGCTGCGGTCGCGAACGCATCAGCTTGTTGCAGCTGTTGGTCGAGATGCGCTCACCACGCGCGGTCGTGCACACGTTGGTCGCGGTCGGCGCCGCCGCCCCCAACACGCTCACGCTCACGCTGCCCGAGCGCGAAACTGGAGCGCAAGCGTCCCCCGTCAATCCGGGGCCTGTACCCGAGCGCCAGCCACTCGGCGAACGGATTCGGCGCTTCGAAGTGGCCTCGCGCAACGCCGGCGCCAGCTCGGTAGAGACGGCACTCTTGCCGAGCCAAGGCTATGTGCGGCTCGCGCTCAAGCCCGGCTGTCATCGACTGATCGCCACCGGGCGCGACGGCACGCCACCGTACACGCTGCTCTTGGCCGAGAACGACGAAGACAAGCCGCAGCGCCTCGAAGCCAGCGAAACCGGCGACGTTTCGCACGAACTCTGCACGGCGCGGGCGCGGCGATTGCTCGTTTCGCTCGACACGAGCCCGGCCGACGCCGAGCGCAAGCTCTCGGTCGCGCACTTTCCGATGCCGGGCGGTCTGCCCGGCCGCTTCGGCCCGGAGGTCGCGGAAGGCTTGCTGCGATCGCTCGGCGGCAGCACGGCGCCACGCAAACTCGGAACGTTGGTCACGGCAACGCTCGGCGCGCAGGGCCGCACGCTACTGCCGCGCGCACTCTTGCCGCAGACTTGCTACGTCGCGGCGGCCGCCCTGGTCCACGGCGCGCCGCAAGCCATCTCGCTCGGCGTGCGCGCCGCTGCGCTCAACGCGGAAGCCACCAGCAGCGACGAGCAATCCGGCCCCCACCTCGGCTTCTGTACGGGATACAGCGGCCAGGTCGAGCTCGACGTCGAGGCGCGCGGCTTGGGTCTGTCGTGGTTGTTCTTCTTGTTTCAGATGGGCCCCGCTCGCCCGGAGGCGCCGTGAAGCGGCTGACACGGCACGCGAGCACTGCGCTGCTGCTGCTCGGGCTCGGCGCTTGCCAGCGCCCCGCACCGCTCGCCGCTCCACCGCGCAGCGCGCCGGTCGGCAGACTCCAAATCTCCCAGAAATCGCTCGATCCGCATCGCTTCAAGGGCACCGGCTCGCTCGGCAGCAGCGTGATCTTGGCGGTCGAGGCTGGCATCGCCGGCGACCGCGTTTCGACCCTACTCGAGGTACCCAAAGACGATTGCGTCGTGGCCATCGCACGCGGCAGTGAATCGATCGAAGATCTCGATCTCTTGGCGTACGGCGAAGACGGCGCTCCGCTGGGCAGCGACGAAGCGCCCGATCGCGAACCCTCGTTGTTGATCTGCCCGCCGCATCCGGGTCGCATCCTGCTCGCCGCGCGGATCGCTCAGGGTCACGGCATCGTCGCCCTCGGCAGTGAACGCGTGGCGCCGGCGCTCGCGGCCAAAGCGGCCGTACGTTACGCAGTCAAAGCGCGCGATCCCGGCGACCCTGCGCGACTCAAGGCCTGGCCCGGGCTCGACGACCTAGTGTTGCGTGAGCGCGCGCGGGTCGGCGGCAAATTCCAGGATCTGCGCCGGGTAGCGCTGGCACTCGACGCCAGCGTGCCGACCACACTGCCAGCCAGCGTCGACGCCGGGCGCTGCGTGCACGGCTTGTTCATTCCGTCGGACGACGTCTCGCATCTGGACGTCACAGCGCTCGACGATCAAGGGCGGATTTTGGGACATGCGGTCGGCAGCGGCCGGCAGCGCTCGCTCGTGGTCTGCTCGCCGGTCACGACCGAGATCTCGTTCGAGATCCGGCCGCACGCTGGCCGCGGCCTCGCCGTCGCCGCGCTCTCTCGCTCGATCGCCGGCACCGAGCACGAGATCGAGGGCGAAGTGCTACGGCGCGACGTGTACCCGAGCGACGATTCGCCCAGCGAGCTCAAGACGCTCACGGCTCGGCTGAAGAAGATCGGCTACGCCGCCGTGCCAGCGCCGACCGCCAAGCTCGATTTGCGCGTCGGACGCCGCTCCAGCACAAAGCTCGACCTCCGCTCCGGCTGTACGCGGATCGACATCGTCGGTGCCACCCCGCTGCGCGGGCTGGATGCGCGGCTTTGGAGCGACGCGGGCCAGCTGCGCGCGACCGGCTCGGGTGGCGGTAACGTCACGCTGTTTGGCTGCGGCAGCGGCAAGGTTCGCCTCGACACGAGCGCACTATTGGGCCCCGGGCCCGTCAGCATCGTGACCGAGCCTGAACCTGACGTGCCGGTCGAGTTGACGCGCTCACCGCTGGCTGGCGGCCGGCTGGTATCGCGGATGGTGGCGCGTGGCGTGCTCCTGCGTCCGAGCGCGATCGGCAAGGTGTCGGAGCTCGCGCTGAGCGCGGAACAGCTCACGACGGTGCCGGTGATGGTCCCGGTCGACCGCTGCCTCGAGATCGACGTCGCCATCGAAGGCCCAGCCGCGGGGGTCGAGCTGCGAGCGGTCGAGGCGGACAGCGACGTCGAGCTTGATTCCGCCGTCGGCGAAGCGGCGGCCAGCGCCCGGCTCTGTGCCTACGGCCGGGCCGCGCTCGGCTCGCTCAACGCGCGCGTCGAGCTGCGCACCATCGGCGGCACGGCTCGCGCGCTGGTCGCAACCCGCTTGCTCGCGCCCGCCGACTAGTTCGCACAGGCTCGGTAAAACGGCCGGCCGGAGGCGATTGCGCGTTGGCATTGACGCAGGGCGGTGGCGATCGCACTCGAGGAAGCTCGGAAATGCCGACTGAAGCCCCGCCACTCGCCCCGCCGGCGGCCGCTGCTCAGGAGCTGCACAAGCAGGCCACGACCTGGCTCGTCATCTCGCTCGCCAGCTCGGTGCTGTGCGTCAGCATGTGCCTGGGCATTGGTGGCGCGGTGTTCTGCTACCTGGCGCTGCAGTCCGCATCCCATGGCTTGGTCGCCGACGCCGAGGCCAAGCTCAAATGGGGCAAGATCCTGACCCTGGTCGGCAGCGTGATGGGCATCCTGTCCACGACGCTCGCACTGATTTTTCGCTAGCGCCGCGGCAATAAGCACCCCGTGAATCTCGACGAGCTCAATCGACCACAACGCGACGCGGTAACGACCCTGTCCGGCCCCTTGCTCGTGCTGGCTGGCGCTGGGACGGGTAAGACGCGCGTGATCACCTTTCGGATCGCGCGGCTGATCCAAGCCGGCACCATGCCGTCGCGAATCCTGGCCGTCACGTTTACCAACAAGGCCGCGCGCGAAATGCGCGATCGCGCGCAGAAGCTGCTCGGCCGGCGCAAGAAGGGCGACAAGCCGCCCGAGATCTCGACCTTCCATTCGCTGTGCGTGCGCGTGTTGCGCCGCCACGCCCGCGTGCTCGGCTACCCCGAAGCGTTCACGATCTACGATCGCGGCGACCAGGAGACGCTGGCCAGAAACGCGCTGCGCGACGTGCGCGTCGGTCACGAGACGCTCAAGCCAGGCGATTTGCTGTCGTATATCGGCAACTGGAAGAGCCAAGGCGTGCGCGCCGATGCCGCCTTCGACGCCGCCGCCAAAGACAAAGCGCAATTGGCCGCGATGGCTTACGGCAAGTACCAGGCCGCGCTCAAATCGACGGGGGCGATGGACTTCGACGACCTGCTCCTGTGCACCGAAGAGCTGTTCCTCAAGCACCCCGAGGTGCGCTTCGCCGAGGCCTCACGCTTCGATCACCTGTTGGTCGACGAGTACCAAGATACCAACGGCCTTCAGTACCGCATCATCAAGGCGCTCGCGGATCGGCACCGGAACCTGTGTGTCGTCGGTGACGATGATCAGTCGATTTACGGCTGGCGCGGCGCTGAGGTGACGCACATCTTGAGCTTCCAAAACGATTGGCCCGAAGCCAAGATCGTACGGCTCGAAGACAACTACCGCTCCAAGGCGCCGATTCTGGAGCTGGCCAATACCCTGATCGCGCACAACAGCACGCGTCACAAAAAGGTGCTGCGGCCTTCGCGCGAGGGCGGAATCCCGCCCAAAATCGTGCGTTTCGACAACGAGACGGCCGAGGCCGAAGAGGTCGTCCGCGACATTCGCCAACGCCTCGACGTAGTCGACGGGCCGCGGACGGCCGCCAGCGACATCGCGATTCTTTTTCGCACCAACGAGCAGCCGCGCGCCTTCGAGCTCGAGCTGCGGCGCGCCAAGGTGCCGTACGTGCTGGTCGGCGGCATGTCGTTCTACGACCGCAAAGAGGTGCGCGACGTCTTGTCGTACCTGAAAGTGATCGCCAACCCGAACGACGAAGTGTCGCTGCTGCGGATCATCAACGTGCCGTCGCGCGGCATCGGCGCCGGTACGATCGAAGCGCTGATGGAGCGCGCCGTATCGGCTGGCAAGCCGCTGTGGCAGGTGCTGCCCGATTCGCTCGGCGACATTCCCACGCTACCCGCGCAGCGCATCGCTGATTTCTGCCAGCTGATCGACAAATTCCGCGGACGGCTCGGGCAGCAGCCGCTCAGCGAAATGATGAAGGAGCTGCTCGACACCGTCGACTACAAGTCCGAGCTGACGCGCGCCTACAAGACGCCCGCCGACGTAGACACGCGCTGGGCCACGGTCGAAGAGCTGATCAACTCCGCGGCCCTGTACACCGAGCGCGCCGAAACTCCGTCCCTGCTCGGCTTCCTCGAAGAGTCCACGCTGGCCGATCGCGATGACTTCGGCGACGACAAGAAAGAGCGTCACGCACTGACGCTGATGACGCTACACAGCGCCAAGGGCCTCGAATTTCCGCACGTCTACCTGATCGGCATGGAGGAAGGCCTGCTCCCGCATCAGCGCTCGATCCTCGACGGGCGCAGCATCGAGGAAGAGCGCCGCCTGTGTTACGTCGGCGTCACACGCGCGCAGGACACGCTCGTGCTGTCGTTCTGCCGCGAGCGCATGAAATGGGGCAAGCCGCGCCCGTCGATCCCGAGCCGCTTCTTGATGGAAATGCGAGGCGAAACCGAGCGCGCCAAACGCGCCGCTGACGCCGCCACCGCCATGTTCATGGAGGCGCAGAAGCTCGCGCAGAAGGCTGAGGAAGCAGCCAATGCGAAGAAGCCGGTCAAGCGCCGGCGGGCGCAATAGTTGGCAGTTTGGAGTTAGGAGTTCGCAGTTGGGAGCGGACGGTTATGGTAGCCAGTGGGCGACGCTGCTCGGGGCGGAAGCCCCAACTGCCAACTGCCAAGGCTCGCTGGTGTCCGGCTTCGGCGCTACTTGTAGATCTGGTTGGCGTGAAAGCAGCCGCCGTCTACCACCACCTTAGCTGCTGGTCCGAATTTTGGGGTCCACTTCACGCCAACTCCTAACTGCCAACTCCTAACTGCCAACTCCTAAACTGCCAACTCTGCTAGGGTCGCCGCCATGGCAACCGCACTCGTCACGGGCGCAAACCGCGGCATTGGGTTTTCGTTTGCCAAGCTGTTGAAGGCGCGGGGCGACACGGTGATTGCCGCGTGCCGGCGCGAGACACCGGAGCTCACGGCATTGGGCGTCGAGATCGCCGATGGCGTCGACGTCACCAGCGACAAGTCGCTCAATTTGCTGGCGGAGAAACTCAAGGGGCGCAGCGTCGACGTCTTGATCAACAACGCTGGCGTGCTCGCTTCCGAGAGCTTCGATCACCTCGATTTCGCGTCGATTCAACGACAAATGGAGGTCAACGCCTACGGACCGTTGCGGGTCACACACAAGCTGTCGACGCTGCTCAAGCGCGGCTCAAAAATCGCGCTGATCACCAGCCGCATGGGCTCGATCGCCGATAACGGCTCCGGCGGCATGTACGGCTACCGCATGAGCAAAGCGGCCCTGAACGCCGCCGGCAAGTCCCTGGCCATCGATCTGTCGCGCCTCGGCGTCGCCGTCGCAATCCTCCACCCCGGCTACGTCAAAACCGACATGACGGACCGCCACGGCAACGTCGAGCCCGACGCCGCCGCTCGCGACTTACTGGCGCGCATCGACGACCTGACGCTGGAGAACACGGGCACGTTTTGGCATGCAAATGGGGAAATCTTGCCGTGGTAGGTGCCCGCCGACTTTTTTCGCGCGACTCGGATCGATTCAGGATCGAAGGCGCCGCGTTCCGTGGCAGGGCCGGACGAGGCGTTCCTCGCGCCCTGATGGTTTGCCCCGGGCACATAGTTTGCTCTGCTCGGGGTCGTGTTGGGCGAGGAGAGTAAAATCGCGGCGCGACGCCGATCGGAGGTTGCCACCGGCGGCTCAAGCCTGACAGGCAAGTCATGGTGCCGTGCGCTTGCGACCCTCGGCCCACACTTCGGGGTGCTGCTGGTGGCGCTCAGCGTCGGCTGTCCCGGCTACCACTACACGAGCCGCGCCTACTTCGCGAACACGACGAAGGAGCCCGTCAACGTGCGGGTGCAGACGCTCCAGGCTGACGTGGACTGCGCCAGCATGGACGGCCGCTCGGCGGAGCTGTTAGCCCGTCGCGAGCTGTTTGGTGCCGCCATCACGTATGAGGTGGAGCCGGGCCAGGCGGTGCCGCTCGATCTAGACGATCCGTGGCACTCGCAGCGGCGCAACAGCTGTGCCGCGCTCGTTCAGATCCTCGGCTTTGCCGACCAAGTCGTGTACTGGCCATCCGCCACGGGCTACGTGACGACCGAGACGGCGCTGGCCGAGGGCAGCGACCCACGATTCTTGGGCCAGTCGCTGCGACTCGAAGGCTACGGCAACGTCAAAGGTCTCGCGGTAGGCCACGCGCTCGAGGTGACTGCGCTGCCACCACAGGCGTCGGGCGCGCCGCCGGCAGACACGGCACCGGCGACGCTCGGCTGGTCAGGCGCGCCTCGCACCGGCCTCGGCTTCATGCTTTTCCGTCGCGAGATACTACCGGACGGCTGCTTGAGCCTCGAGCTTGGCAAAGATCTCGACTCCAGGTGGGTCCTGTTCCTTTGCGTGCCGGAGTGGGCCTTCCCGTTCGAAGTCGACACTAAGCTGAACATCACATCTGACCAGATCCTGCCCGAGCCGCGCGGGTACTACAGCGACCCCGGTGATCCACCGGCCCAGCACTTATTGGTCCAAGCGGCGGACGCTGGTGCGCGCTTCGAGCTGTGGCTCAACGCGCAGGCGGCAGAGCTGCCCGCGGTGGGCAAAGTGACCTCACTGGGCCCACCGGGTCGCCACACTGAATGCGGGGCATACGCCGAGCCGGTATCGGTCGAGCTTCCGGCATTGAGCGCGACACTGCTACCTGGCGAGGAAGCGAAGCAGGTCGTCAAAGGCAAGACCACTCGCGTCCTGCTCGGTCGCGCCGACCAGCTCTTGATCGCGCCGGATGCGTGCGCTCCTGACTTTGCGTCGTTGGGCACGCGCTTCGATCTTTTGATGCTCGACACACCGGAGGTTACGCCATGAGGCAGGGCATTCTCGTACTGTTACTCGGGCTCGCGGGCTGCGCGGGCGGTGCTGACGCGGCCAGCGAGACGCCAAGCGGCTCGCGCGGGGTGACGCAAGCAGGCGCCCAAGACGCTGCGTACTTTCGCCGCTTGATCGAAGGTGGCAGCATCCCGGAACCAGGGCTCCTGGACCAGGTTGGCTTTTTCGCCGAGCACGCGCTGAATCAACCCGAAGCCGACTGCGGCGAGGTGGTTTGCACGCATCCCTCGCTCGCCGTCGCGCCCCGCTTCGACGACGGCACGTGGACGATGGCTTTCGTCTCGCTGAACAGCGGCGTCGATCCGGAGACGCGACCGCGGCAACCCGTGCACGTGGTGCTGGCCGTGGAGACCTCCGGCGCGGCGCGCGAGGTCACGCAAGCAGGCACGGCCATCATCGAAAAGCTGTTGGGCGCGCTCGAGCAAGACGATCGCCTGAGCGTGGTGAGCTTCGGCGAGGAATCGAAGCTGCTCCTGAAAGGCGCCGTGCCGGGCCAAGCCGACGTGAGCCAAGTCGAGCTACCGGCGCCGGCCAAAGACGAGAAGGTGGACCTGTACGGCGGCATTGCCGCGGCGGCCGACGCTTTGAAGCTGCAGTCGGATTTCGTGGGCGCGACCCGGATCGTGCTGCTCACGACCGGCAGGGCGGACGCTGGCATCACGGATCCACCGCGCATCGAGTCGCTGGCGGAAAGCCTGGTAAGGGCTGGCACCCCGTTCAGCGTGCTCGGGCTGAGTCGGAGCTTCGACGCCAGCTTGCCCCGCAGCATCGCCGAGCTCGGGGCTGGCAACTACGCCTACGCCAAGAGTACAGACGATCTGAGCGACCTAGTCGTGCAAGAAGCCGGCGTGAGGCTCGTGCCGCTGGCTGGCGACCTCCAGATTCGCGTCGTACCGAGCCCTGGCTACAGCATAGGACGGATCTACGGCGCACGGCGTGCGACCGTGGAGGACGGAGCGGCGGTGCTACGCGCGCCGGCGTTGTTTCTCGGCACGCGCAAGTCTGCCTCCGACGTCGAAGGCGGTCGCCGCGGTGGGGGCGGCGGCCTGTTCGTCGAGCTCGTCGCTGACCCGAGCTCCGGTGCGAAGATCGGCGTCGGGCAAGCCGCGTTCCAGCTCGAGACGTCGTACACGGACATCGATGCCGGCGCCGACGTGAGCTTCGCCTCCGAGGTGGTGAACGGATTGTCGCCGGGCGAACGCCCCACCGAGAATTGGCCGCACTTCTCGACGCCCGACTACGGCAAGGCTTTCATGATGCTCAACATGTACCTGGCGCTGCGTGCCATGGTCGACCTCCACGCCGCCGGCGACTGCGGCGCGGCGCTTGGCGTCAGCTACATGATGGAACCAGGCGCCGACGAATGGCAAAACCGCTTCGACGATCCCGACATCAACGTGGATCGCGACACCATGCTGCGGCTGCGCGAGAACATCTTCAACGAATGTCGGGCCGTGCCGGTGCCTCCTTCGAACTACGAGGCTGGGTGCTTTTCACTGTAAAGCGCGCTGTGACACTCTCGGTGCTGCTGGTCGGGGCCGTTGCTCCGCGCCCCGCCCTTGCGGAAACCAGCCCGTTCACAGGCGAGCGCGTTGCCGACCCGGTGGGGCCTTCGGAGGCGGCACTCGGTTGGTTCGGCGTGTCGGTCGGGCTCGCGATGCCGCGTCTGAAGACGACGCTGGGATCGACCGCAGCCGAGGCGAGCTCCGAAGGCAGCGTCGGCTCCGGCGGCGACTACCGGTTATCGTACGAGAAGCAGCTGTTCTTCCGCTGCCTGAGTCTGCGCGGTTTCGTGCGCAGCACCGATTGGGGAACCGAGCTGTCCCAGTACAGCGGCGATGGCGATCGCTCTCTCTACGATCTCGGGGCCGCGCCCGTCTTGAGCTACGCGGCAGTGACCCGGCGGCCCCACTCGCGGGGCCATGGCCTTTCGCTATTCGCATTCGTACCAGTGTCGTTTACCTGGAGCCTCGCGCCAGCTCGCGCCAAGCGCGAGGTCGTGATCGAAACCATGGACGTCGGCACGGGTTATCGCGTGGGTCTGGGGTTCGGCATGTTGGTCGAGTTATCACCGACATTCGGCCTATTTTTAGAGTTCGAAGCGTCGAAGCAGCACGTGGAGCACGTGCGTCGCTACCGTCGCGCCGACGGCACCGGCCGCGAAACTCGACTGCCCATCGCGTACGATCTGGGCTGGCTCGGAGTCGAGCTGGGGCTGGCAATCTTCCCCTAATTCAAAGTTCGCAAGCGCGCGTGCACACACCTTGCTGGCACACGCCGTCCTCGCAGCTGGGGCTCGTCCCCTAGCCGGCAGGGTGTGACGAGCGATTCGTGGACTCGTCCACCTCTGAACCCGAACCCCTGAGAAACCCGCCTCGAGGCCCACGGAACTGTCAGCCTTCAAAAAAGAGCGCTTAGATAGCATCACTTGATACTATCGAATGTCAGATTTTTGCCCGCGATTTCTTGAGGTGTGCGCCCGGTGATCCTGCCCCGCCGGCCACGGCGTCCTCCGAGCTTCTGCGAGGGAGGTTGCGGTGAGGCTACCCCAACTGCCAACGGCTAACGGCTAACTCCAAACTTCAACTGCACCCACTCGCCGCGATCAGCCGGACCGCGACACGCCCATAGCTCCAGACGCGCCGGGATCGCGATCACGCACGCATTCGTGGTCGTGCCTTGTTCGTCTTCGGTGTAGCGGTTGATGCTGTCGACGCCATCGGAGCGGTCGCGCATCAGCGCTTGCAAGGTGGCGACGCTTTGCGAGCCCGAGCGCAGTTGCTGCTCGGCGCGCGCCAGACGTTTCCGGCTCGAGACCGTGGCCGGCTCGCCTTCGACCTCGCGCATCGCGTCCGCAATACAATGATTGGTGCGCGCCACCGGGTCGGTCTCGGCGCGACGCTCACTCACCGTGTCCGGATCGCACTCCAGCTCGGTCGCGCCTGCGGCATCCGCCAGCCAAAACGTGTGCGCTGCAGCACGCGGCGCCCCGCGTACCAGCGCTTGTGCCTGAGCCGCCGAACGCGCCTGGATCGCACGATGCAAAAGGCTCAAATAACCGACGCCCACGCGCGAACGCCGCGTCTTGATGTTGGTCGTGCCGACGGCTACGCCGGCCGCGCTCATGCCCGTCAGCGACAACGCGCCCGCGCACGTCACCGACCACGTCTCCGGCCCCGCCGTCGGCCGTCGATGCACCGCGACCACGAAGTCCAAATCGGTCGGATTCAAATCCCAAGTCTGCCCGACGATCACCTCACCCGAGCTCGACAATCCGGGCGGGACGAGCAACGACGTGCAGCCTTCGTCCGTCTTGCTGCTCGGCAAAAGCAGCACATCGCGCACGTCGGTCATGTTGGTCGACGCGTAGAGCCGCTCGGCGCTCACGCCGGCCGCCTCCGCAATGCCGGCGTTCTCGGCCGCGCCTTCCGGATCCCAGCCCTCGAACACGCGCAGACACGCCGCACCGGCCGCCAAAAAATCGTCGACGCTCGGCCCACCACGCTCGCTCGAGTACTGCGCGAACGCCGTCAGCCGCTGCTCGATGAACGCGTTGATGCGCTCACGCAGCGCTTCGCCCTGCTGATTGCCCAGCGAGCGCGCGTCTCCGCCACACTCCACGATCGGAAGCTTCAAGAGCGACATCAGGCGCCGCTTTTACGGCTGATGACCGATTTCGGAAAGCTCTCGATCGAGCCGCTCGTCGAGCGCCTCGTCCTTCGCCGACGAAACCACACCTTTTTCGGCCTTCTTCTTGGCGCGCGCATCGCCGCTCGCCTTGCCGGCGCGGCTCCAACGCCTGAGCATCATGTAACCCGCGACGCCTGCGCCGCCGAACGCGATCGCCAATCCCGTGGCCAAGCCGCCGAGCGGGCTCGAGTCCGGGACCGCCAAAATTCGCTGGCTGTAGCGCTGCACGAACGACGCCTCGATCGCTTCGGCTGACTCGCCCGCCTTCAAACGCTTACGGATCTCACGCCGCAGCTCGTACGCTGGCTCGGAGCCGTGGATGTCGATCGTCTGCGTCCAGCAGCAGGGCGCCATGATGCGGCCTTCGAGCCGCGACGCGCCTTCCACGTACCCTTCGAGATCCTCACCGGCTTCGCTCGCCGGCACATGCTGGAGTTCTTCCGCAAATGCCAGGACCGGCAACGCGGTCAGCGCGCCCACGAGGAGCCAGCTCAAGTGCCGAGGCCGAGAAGACATGGCCGAAGCCTACGCCTTCGGGAAGGCTGCCGCCAGCATGTCCGGGATGCGCTCGAGCTTGTCCCGAACCTTGCCGCGCGCCTCGCCGCGCGCTTTCTCAGCCGCGTCAATCTTGCGATAATCCGCGAAGGACACGACCTGAACGCCGCGCGACGCCAACAGGTCCGCCACGTCGGCACCCAGCATACGGGCGCGCAGCTGCTCGGTATCGCGAAGAAGCAGCTCGACCGTCTCCTTCGAGTCCGCCTTGTTGGTGCCGATAAGCCCCGACGGACCGCGCTTGATCCAGCCAGCCGTGTACAGGCCGAGCTGCGGCTCTCCAGCGAGGTTGGTGACCCGACCCGCCGAGCTCGGAATCACGTTGCGGTTCGCCTCGAAAGGCAGGCCCGGCGTCGCAGCGCCGCGATAGCCTACGGAGCGAATCACCAACCCCGTCGGCAGTTCCCAAACCTTACCGGTCGGCTCCGCGCGAATGTGCGGCCCGGCGCCAACCAGGCGATTGTCTTCGACCCGTAGTGCGCGCACGCGCCCGTTGTCACCAATCAGCTCGACCGGTGACGCCAAGAAGCGCAGCTTGAGCAGGCGCGGCTTGTGCGCCACGCCCTCCAGCTTCAGACGCGCCAGGTACGCCAGGTTTTTGCGGGCTGACGGCGGCAAGTCAGTCTGGTCCGCGAACGACACGTCACCGTCGACCTCCACGGCAACGTCCGGCAAATCGGCGATCGCTTCGAGCTCACCTTGATCGAACGCCGCTTGTGCCGGTCCGCGCCGCCCGAGCAGCACCACCTCCCGCACCGGGCTCTCGCGCAGCGCCGCCAGCGCGCCGTCGGAAATGTCGGTCTTCGCCAGTTCGGCGCGGTCGTGTAGCAGGATGCGCGCGACGTCGAGCGCGACGTTGCCCATGCCGACCACCACCGCCCGCTCTGCGGCGAGCGAAAACTTCAAGTCGACGAAATCCGGATGCCCGTTGTACCAACCGACGAACGAGGTCGCGGCATAACTGCCGACCAAGTCCTCGCCCGGAATGTCCAAGCTGCGATCGAGCGCCGCGCCGGTCGCAAACAAGACTGCGTGGTAGCCCGCGCGCAGCTCCTCGACGCTCACATCGCGCCCGACCTCCACGTTGCCGAAGAAGCGAAACCCGGGCAGCGCCGCCGTCCGCTCGAACGCCACCTGCACCCGCTTGATGCCTTGATGATCCGGCGCGACGCCGTAGCGCACGAGCCCGAACGGCACCGGCAAACGCTCGAACAGGTCGACATCCGACGGCACAGCCGCGCGCAACAGCGCGTCTGCAGCGTAAAATCCGGCCGGACCTGACCCGACCACGGCGATCTTCAGGCGATCTGCCTCGGCCATATATCCCAGCGCCGTACGGCTACGGCGTAAGGCCACGCTATCAGGGGTGCGGAGTGAGGGGTTAGGGGTTTGGCGAGAGCGCGCCACCGCCCTTGGCTGCAATCGGAAGCCGGTGCTTGACCGCTTCGGACCGGGAGCCTAAAGTTTCAAGAGTTTTTGAAACCTCAAACATCGCCCGAAACCCCAAGAACCACCATGTCCGATAGCTCAGTTAGCGGCGTGTTTCAGGCCGAGCTCGAGGTCGCCGACACCGTTGGTCGCCTGATGGAGTTTTGGGGGTTCAAGCGCCCGATGGGTCGCATGTGGACCCTGCTCTACTTGTCGCCGGAACCGCTGGGAGCCGCCGAGATCGGCACCGAGCTCAAGATGAGCGCCGGCGCCGTCAGCATGGCGCTCGGCGAGCTGGTCAAGTGGGGTGCCGTCAAGAAGAGCTGGCGGCCGGGTGAGCGCCGCGATTTTTACGAAGCTGAAACCAGCGTCGGCAAGTTGGTGCAGCGCGTGCTGCGCGAGCGTGAGCTTACGTTGGTGCGCGAGTTCGCCGAGGCGCTCGGCCGGGCCGAAGCCGAGCTGCCCGAGACCACCACCGTCGCCCCAGAGGCGTTGGCGTTCAAGCGCGAACGCCTGCAGCAACTGCGCGCGCTGTCCCAGCTGGGCGAAGGCTTGCTTCGCGCGTTGGTTTCTGGCCAATCCATCGATCCGACGCCGTTTCTCGGCATGCGCGACAAGGCCTCTTAAACCAAGCGCCGGAGACACCGACAAGACTCATGACCAGCACTGAAACCAAAAGCTCCGCGACACGCGAGGGCTCCGGCGCGATGTTCGACGCGATCGCCGACCGCTACGACCTCGTCAACCGTGTGATCTCGCTCGGCATCGATCAGAGCTGGCGCAAGAAGACCGTCGCTTCGCTCGAGCTTCGGCCCGGCGCGCGCGTGCTCGATCTGGCGACCGGCACTGGCGATCTCGCGATCATGGTCGCGCGCACTCACCCCGAGGTGACGATCGTCGGCGTCGATCCCTCGTCAAAAATGCTGGAAGTCGGCCAAAAAAAGCTGATCGAAGCCGAGCTGACCGAGCGCATCGAGCTACAGGTCGGCGACGCCCAAGCCTTGCAGTTTCCGGATCGCACCTTCGACGGCTTGTGCATCGCATTCGGGATTCGCAACGTGCCTGACCGCCTGCAAGGCCTGCGCGAGATGGCGCGCGTCACCAAAGCCGGCGGTCGCGTCGCGATCTTGGAGCTGTCGGAGCCGCGCGGCGGCGTGCTGGGCCCACTGGCTCGCTTCCACGTGCACAGCGTCGTACCGGCAGTCGGCGCACTGCTGTCGGGCGCCAAAGAATACGCGTACCTGCAAAAGTCGATCGCCGCGTTTCCGTCGGCGCGCCGCTTCGAGTCGATGATGACCGAAGCCGGCTTGCGCATCGTCGCCTCGACCTCGCTCACCTTCGGAGTCTGCCACCTGTATGTCGGCGAGCCTGTCGTCTGACGTGACTAAGCCGAGCGAAGCGCACCTGATCGGCGAGTGGGCGCGGCTGTTGTTCGCGACGTTGCGCGACGCTGGCGTCCAAGACGTTTGGGTGAGCCCCGGCTCACGCTCGACGCCGTTCACGTGGGCTGCCCAGCACACGCCCGGCATCAGCGTGCGTCCGGTGATCGACGAGCGTTCCGCCGCCTTTTTGGCCCTCGGCCACGCCCGCGTCACCGGCCGTCCGAGCGCGCTTCTCTGCACCTCCGGCACCGCCGCCGCCAACTACTTCCCGGCGATCGTCGAAGCCGCGCTGTCGCACTTGCCATTGGTCGTGCTCACCGCCGATCGCCCGCTCGACGTGCAGCAAGCCGCCGCCGCCCAGACCATCGACCAGGTGAAGCTGTACGGCGACTACGTGCGCAGCTTCTTCGACCTCGGCCTGCCCGACGCCGCGCCGACCGCGCTCGTCGGCATGCGCCGCGCAGTCGTACAAGCCGTTTCGCAGTCGCTGGGCCCCCTGCCCGGCCCCGTGCATCTCAACCTGCGCGCTCGAAAACCGCTCGAGCCCGCTGCCGCGCAAAACGACGCCGAACGCGCACTCTCGGCGCACGTCACCGAGCTCAGCCAGCGCCCGTTCGCCCGTTACGCTCCACAAACCCTGTTGGCCAACGAAGCCGTTCGCGCAGCGGCACGAACGCTGTCCGGCGCCGCTTCGGGCGCGATCGTGATCGGCCCGCTCGCGGCCTTTGGCAAAAATCTGGCCCAGCCGCTCGCCGAGCTGTCGCGCCTGCTCGGCTTTCCGCTGTTCGCCGAAGCCTCGAGCCAAGTCCGCTTCGCGCTCGCCGACCACGAAAATGCCGCGCCCTTTTACGACTGGCTCTTGAGCACGCCGGGCGCCGCCGAACGCCACCGCCCCGAGGTGCTGCTGTGCATCGGCCAAACACCGACGTCGTCGGCGTTCGAGCGTTGGGCAGCGCACGCGCAAAAGCGGCTAGTTTTGGCCGAGCACGGCTGGCCCGACGCGCTCAATACGGCCGAGCTGGTCGCCAGCGGCGACTTGGAACAAGGGCTGGTGGCGTTGCTCGCCGAGCTGAAGCGGCTGGCTGCGCCCGCACGGCCTCCAAGCAGCTTTGCGCTTCGGCTGCGCGAAGCGCACCAGGTGTGCACGACGCACGTCGCGGCAGCGCTTGCCGCGCCGGTGCCGGAAATGACCGAGGCCGGCGCCGTGAAGAGCGTCGTCGAAAGCCTGCCCGACGGCAGCGTGCTCGCGCTGGGCAACAGCTTGCCGATCCGCGACGTCGATGGCTACACCACGCGGGCCGCTCGTTTGCGAGTCACCGCCCAGCGCGGCGCCAACGGCATCGACGGCTTGGTCTCCGGCGCGCTCGGTAGCGCGCTCGGCAGCGGCGCGCCCACGTTGTTGCTGCTCGGCGATGTGAGTTTGCTGCACGACTTGGGCGGGCTCGCCGCCGTCGCGCTCTTGAAAACACCGTTCGTCGTCGCGGTCGTCGACAACGCGGGTGGCCGAATTTTCGACCAATTGCCGGTCCAAAAGCTGTACGCCAGCGAGCCCGACGCCGCCCGGCTCTGGCTCACGCCGCCGGGGCGCGACCTGTCGCACGCCGCGGCGCTGTTCGGCCTGAGCTACGTCGCTCCGACCACACCCGACGCGATCCGTGCTGCGACCGTGCTAGCCCTGACCCAAAGCCAGCCCACGTTGCTGCACATGCGCGTCGGTCCCCACAGCGCGGCCGAGATGCGGCAGCGCGTGCTCAGCGCGCTCGGCGCCGCCCTGAGCGAGGCCCGAGGCTGACGTTGCGCTACCTGCTGCTTCACGGGTTCACCGGGACCCCGCAGAGCCTCGTGGAGCTCGGTGCCGCAGCCGGTTCGGTTACGCCCACGTTGGGCGGCCACGTCGGAACCCCGGTCGTCGGCGGCTTCTGGGACGAGGTTGAACGGCTCGCCGCGCTCGGCCGCGACTGCGCGGGCCTGTTCGGCTACTCGCTTGGTGGACGCTTGGCGCTGGGCCTGTTGGCGCGCTACCCCGAGCGCTTTGCTCACGCGCTGATCGTGTCGGCGCATCCAGGCTTGAAGACCGAGGACGAGCGCGCCAAGCGGCGCGAGGGTGATGCGCGCTTCGTCGAGGTGCTCACCGAGCGCGGGCTCACGGCGTTCGTCGATATCTGGCAAGCGCTGCCGCTCTGGGCCTCGCAGGGCGACCTGCCTGACGCCGTCAAAGCCGCGCAACGCGCGCAGCGATTGCGCCATACGGCCGACGGATTGGCACACAGCCTGCTCGAGCATGGTCTGGGAAAAATGCCCAATTTGCGCCCCGAATTGGCCAAAGTTCGGAGCTCGGTCGATTTGGTCGTCGGCGAGCGCGATCCGAAATTTACGGTCCTGGGTCAGGAGCTGGCAGCGCTCATTCGCGGCGCGCGGTTGACAGTCGCGGCGGGGGCCGGGCACAACCTCCTGCTCGAACGCCTGGACCTGGTTTCAGGGCTGCTACAAGGTGACGCACCGTGACTCCCGTGACTCCCGTCCCCCAGCCAGCGCCGCGCCCGTCGGCCGGCGCGAGTTGGGTGCTAGCAGCGCGCCCGAAGACGCTGAGCGCCGCCAGCGTGCCGGTCGCGGTCGGCAGCGCGTGCGCGTTCGGCCAGGGTGAGGCGCGGCTCGGGCCGGCGGTGGCGGCGCTCGGCGGCGCGCTTTTGCTGCAAATTGGTGCCAATTTCGCCAACGACGTTTACGACTACGAGAAGGGCGCCGACTCTGACGAGCGGCTCGGCCCGACCCGCGCCGTGCAAGCCGGACTGATCACCCCGGCGGCGATGAAGCGCGGCATGTACGTGGTGTTCGCGCTGGCGCTCCTGCTCGGCATCTACCTCACGACCGTCGCCGGACCTGTCATCCTGGCGATCGGCATCGTGTCGATCATTTCCGCGATCGCCTACACCGGCGGTCCTTACCCGCTCGGCTACAACGGCTTGGGCGACGTGTTCGTGTTCGTGTTCTTCGGTTTGGTCGCGGTGTGCGGCACCGTGTTCGTCCAGACCGCGCACGTGCCGGCGACAGCGGTGTGGTGCTCGCTGCCGGTCGGGGCGCTGGCTACGGCGATCTTGGTCGTCAACAATTTGCGCGACCACGAGCAAGACGCGCGCGTCGGTAAGCGCACGCTGGCGGTGCGCTGGGGACCACAGGCGGTCATCTACGAGTACGGCTTTTTGCTCGCGCTTTCTTACGCGGTGCCACTATTTCTAGCCACCAGCTCAGCGCGCGGGCGCTTCGTGTTGTTGCCGTTACTCACGCTGCCGCTGGCGCGACGACTGATGCGCGCAGTCAGCACCGAAAAGGGTCGTGACTTGAACGCGCGGCTCGCCGGTACCGCCAAGCTGCTGTTGCTGTTCGGCGTGCTGTTCGCGCTCGGCATCGTGCTCGACCGCGTCTTCGCCCAGCCGCATCAGCCGGCGCTCGGCGGCGCGTCATGAAGCTCGAGCTCCGCCGGGTCACGGTGCAAAGTCCACGCGCCCAGGACGCCCGGCGCAGCTGGCCCACGCGCGAGAGTCTGCTGGTTCGGATCGCCGACGCTGAGGGCCAGGCTGGCGTCGGCGAGGCGTCGCCTTTGCCTGGCTACTCGCGCGACCAGCTCGCCGACGTCGAGGTCGCGCTGGCTCAGGTCTCCACGACGGAGCTGGCCAGCGCGCTCGAGCTGCTGCCGGCTCGCGCAGCGTTGCGTGCGGTCGCGGGCCTGCTCCCGGAGAGCCTGCCGGCGGCGCGCATGGCGCTCGAAACGGCTGCGCTCGATCTTCTGGGCCAACGCCAAGGCTTGTCCGCACCGCTGCTGTTGGGCGCCGCCCCGGGAGCAACTCGGCCGCTCGCCGAGCTGCTCGGCCCGGCCGGCGCCCCCAACCTGGTCCAAGACGCCGAGCGCGCCCTCGGCGCCGGCTTCAGCCACTTCAAGCTCAAACTGGGCGGGAAAGGGCAGCTGGAGCAGGAGCTTGCCGGCGTCACCGCGTTGCGCAAACGCTTCGGCGCCCAAGTGACCTTGCGCCTCGACGCCAACGGCAACCTCAGCGCAGACGAGATCACGACCGCCTGGCAGACCTTGTCGCGACTGGGCATCGAGCTGTTCGAAGAGCCCGGCCCGGTGCCGCCACAGCTGGTGGCGACGCTACCGCTCGGGCTCGACGAATCACTGCAAGGTCGCGACGAAGTCGAGGTCCGAGCGCTGCTTCGAGATAGCCAAGCGCGCTGCCTGGTACTCAAACCGATGGCGCTCGGCGGGCTCGACCATTGTTGGCGGCTCGCAGAGTGGGCGCGCGACGTGGGCGCCGATGTCATTGTTTCGCACTGCTTCGATGGGCCGTTCGCCTGGCGGGCGGCGGCGGCGCTAGCGTTAGCGTTGCCGCGCGGTCCCGCCCACGGTCTAGCGCCTCACGCGGGGCTCGAAGGCTGGTCACTACAAACGCTACCGGTGCGCGACGGTCAGCTCGAAACCTGGAAAGAGACCGGCCTCGGCGCGCCGGCATTGCACGGCTTCACATGACTACACTCTCGATCTTTGACGCGGCACGCGAGGCGCCCGACAGTATTGCTTGGATCGACGGCGACGAAAGCGTCTCGTTCCGCGAGGCCGCCAAGCGCGTCGGCCCGCTCGCAGCGGCGCTGCTCAAGGCGCGTCCGGCGGCGCTCGCGCTCACGCCGCGCGCCGACGCCGAGAGTCTGCTCTGGCTCTACGCGGCGTTTGCTACCGGCACGCCCGTGCTGACGCTGCACCAGCGCGCCACGCCCACCGAGCGTCACGCCAGCATCGAGCTGGCTGGCGCCAGCGAGCCGCCCGAAGTCGACGCAGTGGATTTCGATGCCACGACGTTGGCGAACATCGCGGACACCGGACCGCTCGCTTTCATCCCCACCTCTGGTTCAACCGGCGCGCCGCGCTTGGTCGAGCTGAGCCGAGGCGCGGTGATGGCTTCGGCGCGTGCTTCAGCCCAAAATCTGGGCTGGGAAGCCCGCGATCGCTGGCTGCTTTGCCTGCCACTCGCCCATGTTGGCGGGTTGTCGATCGTGCTGCGTTGCCTGCTCGCGCGCCAGACGACGTTATTGTTCGAGGCAGGGCCAGGCGGCTTGCTCGGCCGCATCGACGACCTGCTGCGCGTCGCCCGCAAGGCCACGCTGATATCGCTCGTGCCCAGCACGCTCGCAGCGCTGCTCGATGCCGGCTTCACCGCGCATTCGGGGCTGCGTGCGGTGCTGGTGGGCGGCGCCGCCTGCTCGCCCGCATTGGCGCGCCGCGCCCAAGCGCTCGACGTCGACATCCCGCTGTTGACGAGCTACGGCCTGACCGAGACAGGCTCGCAGGTCGCGACGCGCGCTTATGCGCAGCGCTACGAGCCCGTGCGCATCCGCGACGGCGTCGTGAGCTCCGGTAATGCTTTGGTCGGCGTGGCACTGCGACTCGACGCCGCAGCCGCTGGGATGCTCAGCGTCCGGACCGCCAGCCTATTTTCCGGATACTTGGGCGAAGGCGCGCCAAAGCTCGAAGCGGGCGGATTTTTCCGCACCAACGATTACGGACAATTCGGGCTCGACGGCGAGCTGTACGTGCGCGGCCGCAGCGATGACATCATCGTGAGCGGCGGTGAGAACGTCGACCCGCTCGAGGTCGAATCAGCGCTTTGCGCGCTGCCCGGAGTTCGGGGCGCGTGCGTCTTCGGCACGCCGTCGGCTCAGTTCGGTCAGGTGGTCACCGCGGTGCTGATCACCGGCGACCAAGCCATGGGCGAGCCTTCTCACCTCGCAGGGTTGCTAGGTGACCGCCTCGCTCGCCATAAGCTGCCGCGTCGTGCACTCGTCGCGGAGAGTTTGCCGCTCACTGCATCTGGCAAGGTCGACCGGCGCGCGGTGAGCGAACACTTCGCCGCCACCGTCGACGACGCTTCGCCCGCGTGAAGCTCCACCAATCGCCGCGCCATTCATCAGCGACCAGCTAGGTGCCTGATTCGATGAGCTCGAGCGCGCGCCGCACGAGCTCCGGAATTGGCGTACGTTTGAAGCTCGCGCGCTCCACAAACGTATGAACGACCTGCCCAACGACGCACACCTCGTTACTGTCGCTGCGCGCCACGCGATAGCCAAGCGTTGCCTCGGTCTCAGCCAGGTGGGCGCGGCAGATCTCGACCGTGACCGAATCGCCAAACCGCAGCGGCTTGAAGTAGTCAGCTTCCGCATGTCGAACCGGCGCGAGCCAGGTGCCGCTCTTGAGCACTTCCGGCAGCGGACAGCCCGCAAATGCGAGGAAAGCCGCGTACGCGTCGTGGAACATCTCCAAGACGCGGGGGTAAAAAATTATGCCAGCAGCGTCTATGTCTTGGAAACGAATCGCGCGGCGATCAACGAAGGCTTGCGGGCGTGGAAGCTTCAGTTCTTCTCGGTCAAAGCGGTGCATCGGATCGCTTCAGCATAGCTGTGTCCGGCCGAAATCTGACCCATTTTGACTCATGGCCGCCACGCACTACTTGAAGCGCGGATGCTTGGAAGAAAAGGCATACTTGAGCGCATTTCATGCTTTACGAGACCGGTAGCTTTGTTGTTACTTCTTTGGCGCCGCCCGGTCCGCTAGTGGCCGGCGTCGTTCGCCGGCCGTGCGTGGGTCACTTGGCTCGCCTCTAGCAGATCAAGAGCCAAAGTAAGGTCGAGGAGTCCGAGTGCAAGAGCGACAGTTTTCCGAGTCCCGTTCCGAAGCGCTGGCACCAGCCGAACGCCGCGCCATCCGGCGCGTGCGCATTCGCCGCATCCAAGGTTTCACTGCGAGTGTGGGCGCTACGGTGCTCACACTGTTCGCACTCGGTTGTCCCGAGCCTGCGGATCTGCAAGACCCCAACAGCTTCCCAAGGCCAATGACGTCAACCGCTGGCGCGTCGGCGACGGGCGGCTCTGGCGGCAGCACCGCAAGCTGCGAGACGCCGTGCCTGATCAAGATATTCACCGACGGCCTCACGTCTTGCAAGCTGTGCCACAGCAAGGACCCCGCCGGATTGCACCAAGCTGGGCTCGACCTCGAGAGCCCGAACGTCAGTGCGCGTCTCAAAGACGTCGTGGCGACGCACGGCGACATCATGGGTGGCCCGACAGCGGACTGCGGCATGGGCAACAAGCTCATCGACACAGCTGCGCCAGCCAACAGCTGGCTGCTGAAGAAGATCAAGGGCCAGCAAGGAACGTGCGGCACCGCGATGCCGCAATCCCCCCCACTGCTGATGGGGGCGGATCTCGCGTGCATCGAGACGTTCGTGAGTTGTCTAGCGCCCGGAGGCGCGGCGGCGACCACTGGCGGAGCAGCAGGCGCCGGGACGGCAGGCGCCGGAACGGCAGGCGCCGGAACGGCAGGTAGCGGCACTGCGGGTGCTGCTGCGGGCGGCGGCGGTGCCGGCACTACGGGCGGCAACGGCGGCGCGGGGGGCAAATGAAGAAGTTTCCAGGTTTGCGTCACTCATTCCGAGTCAGTCTTTTCCTCAGTACCTTAGTTGCCGCAGTCGCTTCGTCCCAGGCACTCCTGGTGACGGACGCCAAGGCCGATTCAGCTGAAAAGGCGAAGGTCGCCGTTGGCGGTTTCGAGGGCGCCAAGAGCGACGAGGTCCGCGCCGCGTTCATCGAGGCGCTGAAGAAGGACGGCAGCTACGAGATCACCGACGCTGAAGACATCAAGCCTTCGGCCAAGGGCAAAACCGTGACTGAAGCCGCCGCTGGGCTCGGCGTCAACGTGATCATCACCGGCAAGGTCAGCAAAGGCTTCGGCCTCAAGCTCAAGGTGCTGAACGGCGCCGACGGCAAGGTGCTGGACGACGCCGAGATCAAAGGCGGCGCCCTACCCAAGCTCAAGACCGCGATCGAGAAGTCCGGCGCGTCGAGCGTGGCTGACGGCATCGGCAAGGCCAAGGGTAAGAAGAAGGAAGAGCCCAAGAAGGAAGAAGCGAAGAAGCCCGAGGAAGCAGCGAAGCCCGAGGAAGAGAAGCCGGCCGAAGAAGCCTCCGCTAGCGTCTCCACGTCGGACAACAGCAAGGGCCTCTCGCCGCTCGACATCACCGCGGGCCTGCAGCCAATGCACCGCACGTTCACGTTCCACGACACGCTGGCCGACATCTACGGCCCCAAGTCTGGCTACTACCAACTGCTGAAGTACGAGCTGCCGCTCGGCCCAGCGTTGTTCATCGATCTGAACTGGTTTCCGGCGTCGCACTTCACGTCCGGTCCCGCAGAGTGGATCGGCCTGACTGGCGGTTTCCAGAAGGGCTTCGCCACGCAATCCGTGTACGGCGAGGGTACCAAGGACCAGAAGACGCTCAAAACCGACGAGCAGTCGTTCTACTTTGGTGGGCGCTTCCGCTTGCCGATCGGCGAGCACATGCTCGGCGCCACGGGCACCTACGGCCAGCACTCGTTCATCCTCTCGGGTGACGAAGGTCCGTACCCGCTAATCCCCGACGTGAAGTACGGCTACGTCAAAGTCGGGGTCGACGGCATGTTCCGCTTCGGTGATTTCTTGGCAGGCGCGCGCATCGGCAAACGCTTCGTCATGAGCACCGGAGATCTCAAACGCGTCTGGTTTTCCAACGTCAAAGCCCAGTCGCTCGAAGCAGGTGTCACGGTCGGCTACCGCTTGGTCAGCATGCTCGACCTAGTGGTCGGCTTCGACTGGCTCCGGTACGCGTTCGACTTCAACCCAGTGCCGAAGCGACCGTCGTATGTCGCCGGCGGCGCCGTCGACGAGTACTTGTCCGGCAACATCGGCTTCCGCTTCCACATGCCGGGCGCGGGCGAAGCGCAGGAATGAGGCTATACTCTGGGCCATGTTGGCTCGGAGTATCTTGGTTGGCGCTGCGCTCTGCTTAGTCGGTTGCAATACCGCCAAGGAGCCAGCGCCCGCTCTCCACACGGAAGCGCCTGCACCCGCACCGTCGGTCGCCGCTGGTCACAAGGCCTTTGGTGCGCCGCTCGGCGCTGGCGCGACGGTCGCGCTGGCCGACGTGTTGAAGGCGCCCGACCAGTTCGCTGACCAGAGCGTGTTGGTCGAGGGCGAGGTGCGTCGCGCCTGCACCCGCAAGGGTTGCTGGATGGAGCTGAGCGAGGCCCAAGATGCAGCGGCGCCGGGTTGCCGGGTCACATTCAAGGACTACGGTTTCTTCGTCCCCACCGACTCGGCGGGCTCCAAGGCGCGCGTCGAGGCCAAGGTGGAGAGCAAGCTGGTCAAGCCAGAGCTCGTCGCCCACCTCGAAAGCGAAGGCGCCAAATTCGCGGCTAAAGACCCCGACGGCTCCGCCCACGAAGTCCGCCTGATCGCCACCGGCGTCGAGCTTTGGCGCTGAGGATGGCCCAAACTGGCCCGCCTTCTGCGGGATATGCTACGCACGGACGTATGCGCTTTTGGCCCCGAATCGCGCTTGGTTGTGCCCTGCTGCTGGCCTCCGGTGTGGCCGCAGGCAAGGAGCACGTCGTCACCGACGGCCAAACCTGGGGCAAGATCGCCAAGCGCTACCAGATCAGCATCGCTGCCCTGTGCAAGGCCAACGGCATGAGCCGGCGCGACAAGATCAAAGCCGGGCAACGCCTGACCATTCCGTCGCCCACCGACGACGAAGACAATGCCGAGACGTCGCTCGTCTCGCTGAAGGAACAGAGCGAGGTCAACGAGCCTGAGACGCCCAAGGAAGCCGTCCACAAGGACGAGCCGCGCAAGGATCAGGCGCGCAAGGACAAGGACCGCGAAGATCCCGACGACCGCTCAGTCGGCGGAGGCTTGCGCCAGATCGACCTGCCAGGCGCCGCACCGGCCTACTACTTCGAGCCGCAAGGCAAGGGTCGGCTCGGCCTCAAACCGGTGATTGTGTACTTGCACGGCCGCGGTGGGCACCCCGAAGCCGACTGCCGCCGCTGGGCAGGCCTGGCGCGGCGCTACGGCTGGCTGGTGTGCCCGAGCGGCCCGGTGCCGTACGGCGACGGGCGCGCCTGGGACAACAACTGGCCAAGCGCGCATCACGCGACGATGGCCGCTATCAACGCGCTACGCGACAAGTACGGACGGCGCGTGCAGCTGTGGGGCAATACCTTGATCGGCTTCTCGGAAGGCGCCTACGCCGCGATGAACGTCGGCGTCCGCGAGCCGCGCACCTTCAACCGCTGGCTGATCTTGGCGGCGAACTCCAAGTACTGGGGCGGCCCCGGCTTAGAGGCGCTCGGCTCCGCCAAGGACCGTGTGCGGCGCGTGTTCCTGATCACCGGCGAGCACGACGGCGTGATCGAAGGCACCCACCAAGTCCAAGCGTGGCTGCAGAAAGCCGGCGTCCCGACCAAAGTCGTCACCCCGAGCAACATGGGCCACGAAACGCCGCTCGAGAAAAAGACGGAAATGTACCGCGGCGCTTTGAGCTGGCTCGACGCGGGCTAACGACGCCGCGCGGCTCGGTAAGTCTCCCAGATTTCACAGGGAGACGGGGAGGTGGGGAGGATTTCTTGATGGGCTTGAAGCCAGGTCTAGTTCCCCGTGTCGACCGAACGCCAGCTCGTGGAAACACCATCGGAGGCATCGATTTCTTGTTTGGCCTCTGCCAAACAAGAAATGCGTTCTCGTCCCTCCCCGACTCCCCGACTCCCTGTTGATTCCCTCTCGAGCCGGCCAGCATTCGCGAGTCTCCCGGATTTCACAGGGAGACGGGGAGGTGGGGAGGATTTCTTGATGGGCTTGAAGCCAGGTCTAGTTCCCCGTGTCGACCGAACGCCACCTCGTGGCAACACCATCGAAGGCATCGATTTCTTGTTTGGCCTCTGCCAAACAAGAAATGCGTTCTCGTCCCTCCCCGACTCCCCGACTCCCTGTTGATTCCCTCTCGAGCCGGCCAGCATTGCCGAAAGCCGCTACGTTAGATTCTGCGAGGTGGGCTGCGCGTTGGCAGCCCCTCGTGGATCAGTGATACGCCGCGGCGGTGTTGACGGGCTTGCCGCTGCGGTCGTGCTCGGCGACCAGGTAGCGCGAGGTGACTTCGCAGTTGGCGCACGACGGGAACTGCGACTTGTGGTCACAGGTGATGACGATCGCGCTCGCCGGCACGGCGGAGAACTCAGTCGGGTCGATGTGGCGACCGCACGCGATGCAGTGGATGTGTCCCTGCTCGTGGTTGTGGCCTCCCCCGCCCTGTTCCTTCTTCTCGCGCTTGGTTAGACGTTTCTCTCGCTTCATGGCGGCACGGCAATATCACAGCTCGGCCAAGAGTGCTCGGGCGGCTTGGTGGTCGGGGTTTTCGGAAAGTGCCTTGGTGGCCAGCACCTTGGCTTTGCGCGGATCGCCCGCTTTTTTGGCCAGCGCGGCCAGGTAGTAGTTGGCGTCGGCTTTCATCTCGGTCGTGGCACCGTCGTTCGAGCCGGGATCAGGCGCCTTCATAATCGCGATGCCGCGGAAGGCGCGCTGTGCGGTCTCGTCTTCGTCGATCTCGAGCGCTTGCGTGCCGAGCTGCATCGCCAGCTTGCCGTTCTTCGGGTCGAGCTCGAACGCGCGCGTCAGCGCCGCTAACGCGTCCGACAGGAAGCCGTCGGCCAAGTGCAGATTGGCGATCTCTTGGAAGACCTGACCGAGCGCCTTCACGCGCTTGCCCTTGTAGGCTTCGGTGACCGACGTCAGCAGCGCTAGCGCGTCGTCGCTGCGCTGGGTCGCGCCGTACGCGCGCGACAGCTGCACGACGGCGTCGATGTTGTCCGGATCCTGCTCGCGCACCATTTCCAGGATGCGCACGGCGGCTGCCGCCTGACCGTCGGTCGCGAGCAACAGCTCGCCCGCGCGCAGCAAGAGCCGCTTCTGCTCGGCAGGATCCTTGGCGTTCTTGGCGTCCTCGAGCAGCATGTCCGAGAGCTCGCGGACGGCGCCGATCGCGCCGTAAACAGCCTGCAAACGCTGTCGCAAGTCGGGCCGACGTCGATCGACGCTGAGCGCGCGCTCCAAGCCGGCGCGCGCTTCCTCGGGCCGCCCCAGTTGCTCGCAGGCGTCGGCCAGCCGCAGCGCGTCGCGCACCAGATCATCGCCCGATTCGACTTCGACCAGTCGCGAGAGCGTGGTGACGGCATGCTCGGCGTTACCGGTACGCGTCGAAAGGTCGGCCAAGCGCCGCAGCGCCTCGAGGTCGTCCGGCATTTCGCGGACGAACTCACTCAACCGCGCGCGCGCGCCGTGGGCGTCGCCAGCGGCTTCGAGCAGCTCGACCAGCCGCAGCGTTAGCCGGCGATCTTCAGGCGGCTCGGCGCGAGCGATCGCGCGTTCGAGCGCGTCAATCAGATCGGAGGCCAACGTGGGGTCGACGGCGTAGGCTTCTTCGAGCGCGCCGACGGCTTCTTCGTCGCGCGACAGCTCCCCGAGCAGCTGCGCGCGTTTGCGCAGCAGCGTGGCGTCCTGGCTGGCGGTGCCCATGAAGGTTTCGAGCGATTTTAGCGCGGCTTCGGGCTGATCCGCGGCGCGGTAAGCTTCGACCAAGCGATCGAGCAGCCGCGCGTCGTCGGCGCGCTCGCGCAACGAGACGTTGAGCAAGGTCGCTACCTTCGCGTAGTCCTCGCGCTCGGTGTAGCGCACGATCAACAGATCGCGCAGCGACGAGTCGCGTGGGTTGGCGCCGAAGCTGGCTTCGAGCGCGCGCTCGGCGCCTTCGCGATCGCCCAGTTCCTCGCGTAGCGCCGCCAAACGCCGGCCGAGCTTGGCCGCTTCGACGCCGGTTTGGACTCGCAGCAGGCCTTCGATCGCGTCGGCGATCAGCTCAGGATCCCCGAGCTTTTCGGCCAATGCCAGCGACATTTGCAAGAGATCGGCGTCGTTCGGCGACCACTGCAAGGCCGCTCGACACACGTCCAAGGCCGCGTCGAGCTGGCGTTTGTCGTTCAACAGCCGCGCCAGCTCGAGCGAAAGCCCAACGACGCGCGCGACATCGTTCTGATCCTTCGCACGGTCGAGCTCCTTCGACAGCAGCGTAGCGAGCTCGGCGTCGCGACCGGTCGCGACCAACAGCTCACGCAGCCGCGCCACCGCGGAGATGCACGACGGGTCGTCACTGATCACCTCGAACAGCGCTTGGATCGCCGGCTCTTCGTTGCCCGGCGTCTTCAACAGCAGTTCGGCGCGTTCGAGCCGCAGCTGACTGCGCTCTGCAGGGTCCTCGATCTCACTGCCGATCTCGCCAAGCAGATCGGCCAGCTCGCTCCATTGGCTGGTGGCGCGTAGCAAGAATACCAGCGGCTGCCACAGCTCGCGGGCGCGCGGCTCGCCCTCACGCAGCGCGCGATACAGGCGCACAGCGCGCGGCAGCTCCTGCTCGACGCTCGACGACTCCAGCGCGAGCGCCACCGTCAGTGCGCGCCGCTCGTCGTCCGGCAGCGTAGCAAGCGATTGTTCACGCAGATCGAGGCTCTTGCCGAGCTCGCCCTGCCCAGCGTAGATGCCAGCCAAGGTCAGGCGCGCATCAGCCAATTCACGCGGCGAAAGCTCGGCGCTCTCGTTGTGCAGAGCCGCTTCGAGCCCGCGCTGCGCCAAGTCGCTGTCTTGCAGCTCGGTCGTCGCGGCGAGCAGCTCGCGCAGCACGTCGCCCGAAGCGCCAGGCTGAGCCAGCTTGAGCACGAGCACCTCGGCCAAACCGCGCGCGTCGCCGGTCGCACGCGCCAGCTTCTCGCGCAGCGCCGAAAGCTCAGGCAAGAGCTCGTCGGAGACCTCGAGGCCCGCCAACGCTCGCTGCGCTTCTGCCGGGTCGAGCCGAAGATCCAGCGCCTTGCCGAGCAGGACGAGGCCGTCGCCCACCGTTGCGGGGCTCGTCAACTTGCTGCGCGCCAAGCGGAAATACAGATCCGGATCCGAAGGCGGTGCACCTGCGCCAGCGCGCGAAAGCCGCTGCTCCAAGATGCGCGCTTCGGCAACCGTCTCGCCTAAGTGGTCGTAGATCCGGCCAAGCGCTGACCAAGCCAGGTCGCCACCGCGCTCGGGGCTGTCGTCGAGCAGTCGCTCGATCACCTGAGCGCGGTCACGGAAACTGCCACGGTTGAGCTCGAGCCCACCCAGGTGCTCGGCGTGCAACACGACGAGATCCGCCAACGCCGTCGCCGCTTCGGCTGGCGACAGCACCTGCTCGAGTCGGCTGTGCAAGGCTCTCGCCAATAGATCATGACGACCGCGGTTGCGCAGCGCCGCCTCGAGCGCCAAGGCTTCGCGCGCGCTCTCCGACGACGCCTCGAACGCCGACTCAATCAGCTCGGTCGCGCGCGTCTCGTCGCCGCGCCGCACCGACAGCTCGCTCAGCGACAACAAGGCTTCGGTCTTGCTCGGCGCCTCGGGATCCTCGTCGCGACCTACGACCAGCATTAGCGAGCGGAACATGCGCTCGGCGCGGTCGAACTCGCCCTGCTCCATCGCCACGCGCCCGAGCATCTGCATGATGCCGGGGTGGGCCGGATCGATCTTGGATGCGGCGTCGAGCTCGCGCAACGCATCGCCTTCTTGGCCGCTGGCCAGCAGCACCCGCGCCAGCTGAAAGTGCGCCATCGCGCGGTCTTTCGGCTTACGCGCGCCGTACCGCTGAATCTGCTCGCCGAGTACGCCCTGCGCGTCTGGGTAGCGGCCGGCCAAGAACAGCGCTTGGGCGAGCCGCAGCCGCAGCTTCTGATCGTCGGGGTCGAGCCCGATCGCCTGCTCGAGCAGCGGCGCCGCAAGCCCGGGATCGTTGCGGTGCACCAGGTGTATCTCGGCGGCGTCGCGCAGCAGCTGGATGCGCTGCCGACGATCCGAGGTGCGCCCGGCTTCCTCGGCCAACAGCGCCGCCAAGGCGCCATGGTCGAACAGCTCACGGTACAAGGTCGCCAGCGCAGCGCGCACCGCTTGCGCGTCGATTGCCAGGCGCGCTGCGCGCTCCAGCGCCGGACGAGCCTTCTCCGGAGCGCCCAGCTCGCGGTAGACGGCCAACAGCTCCAACGCCCGCTCGGCGATCAGCTCCGAGCCTTCGAGCAAGAGCAGCCGTTCGAGCGCGTCGGCGGCGCGCGGCAGCTCGCCTTGCTCACGGAAGATCCGCGCTAAGGCCGACAGCGACGCTTCTCCGCCCAGCTTGGCGCCGGCTTCGTGATCGGCGATCGCGCGCTTGCGATCGTTCAGGCGCTGTTCGGCGTTCTCACCGGCTCGGGCATACAACAGCGCGGCGCCACCACTGTCGCCGCGCTCCTGGCGTGCTTTGGCTTGCGCCTCCCACAGCACGACGATTTCTGCGTGCAGCCCCTGCTCTTCCAAGAGCAGCGACAGCCGCGTCACCGACGCGCGCGCGACTTCGTCGCCCGGCTCTTCCGCAAGCAGCTCGTTGAACAGCGCGATCGCGCTCTTGTTGTCGTCGAGCCGATCGGAGCACAGGCAGGCAGCGTCACGCCGCAGCTCGCGCTTGCGGGTTTCGGCGAACGGCAATTTGGCGGCATCCAGCAACTCGGAAACGACGGTTTCGTATTCACCGCGTTCCAGCCGCCGATCGCAAAGCTCTTGCACGGCCCAGTCCGCGGCGGCCAGCGCCTCGGGCGCGGCTTCCTTCTGAAACGCCGCCACCGACAGCTCACGCAGGCGCTCGACTACCGACAGACCCAAGCTAGCGTCGGCCGGATGTAGCCCGGCGACCTCGATCGCTCGCTCCCAATCGCGCGCCACCACGAAGGCTTCGAGCGCGCGCAACAGCTCGCCAGTGTGATGGCGATGCACGGCGCCCAGCTCGAGGTACAGCCCGCGACGACGCTCCGGCTCGGCCTCGTGCTCGACCTCGTCGTCGTATAGCTCAGCCAACGCGGGAAAATCTTGTTCCTCCGTCAGCAGCTCTTTCAGCGACTCGAACAGCTGCGGCGAGCGGCCATGCAGACCGCGCACGCGACGGAAGGCCGCGATCGCACGTGGCCGATCTTCCAAGGCGCGCGACAACAGCTGCGCGGCACGCGTTCGATCATTGCGCGCCACCTGCTCGTCTTCGCTCAGCTCGGCGCGACGCTCCAGCGCCGCCACCAGCTCTTCGAAGCGCCGCGCGCGTTCGAGCGCCTTGCACAGCGCGTCGATCGCCTCGATGTCGTCGCCGCCCAGCTTGAGCCGTGCCTCCAAGTTCAAGATCGCGCGCGCTGGATCGTTCAACTTCGACAGCGCGACATCGGCGGCCTCGCCGAGCGCCAAGCGTCGCTCCGGCGCGGCCGGCGCCAGCGCGGCCAGACGCTCGAGCACGAGCGCCAGCTCTTCGGGCGTACCCTCATTGCGTAGGATGCCGGACAGCGAACGCGCCGCCGCCAGGGCGTCCGCGCGTTCGGCTTCGGCCAGCGCCAACACGCCACGATACAGCTCGGCAGCCGGGCCAGTCTTGCCCAGACCGGCTTCGAACGTCGCGCCGGCCTCGAGCAGCAGGCTGCCGCGCGTCGCTTGACTGACGTCGCCGAGCGCCACGCCACGCAACACCTCCGCACGACGTTCGAGCACACCCAGCTCGGTCGCCAGCTTGGCCAGACGCTCGCGCTGTTTCGCGTCGTCGGGCACGAGCGCCACGATGCCGGACAGCGTTTCGAACGCGCCGCTCGGATCCGCCAGCGTGCCGAGCCGCAGCTCAACCGCTTCGTCGAGCAGCGGTACGCGTGCTTCGGGCGGCGAGCCCTCGGCCTCGAGCTCGAGCATGCGTACGACGTCGATGATGCTTTCCTGCGCGCGATAGTGCTTGCACAGCAGCCGCGCGGCCGCGACGCGAACGCTCGGCGCGTCCTCGACCGCCGCCGTCTCGGAGCCGGGCAGCGCCACGATCCGCTCGAGCAGCGCTACGCCGTCGGACTCGCCGCCAGTCGCTGCCAGCAGCTTCGCGGCCAACGCCAACGCCTCTTTGGGCGCATTCAAATCGAGCCACAGCGCGGCCACGCGTCCCAGCAGATCGTTTTGCTCTGCGGGTTTGCTACCCGGGCCGCGCAACCGCAGGCTCAGCAGATCGATCAGCGGGCGTTTCTTACCGTTGCGCTCGTAGAGCCGCTCGAGCGACGCCTCGACGCGCTGGTCGCCCGGATTGTCGCGATTTAGGCGCTCGAAATATTCGATTGCACGCTCGGCGTTGCCGGCAAAATCACGTGCAGCCATCGCGGCTTCGCGCAACAACTCCACGCGTTCGGTCGCCGACAAGTCGCGCGCCAATCGCGCGTCGTACAGCTCGAACAGCTCGGCGTAGCGACCCTGGCCATTGAACGCCAACTTCAAGCGATCGAACGCCCAGTCGGCGGCCGGACACAGCGACAACACACGTGACAACAGCGCGATCACTCGCTCGCCGTCGTCGAACCACTCTTCTTGAAACTCGACGACGCGCCGACCCACTGTCTCGGCTATCGCCGGTAACAGCTCACGCTCGATCGTCCGCGCGTACGCTTCCGCGACTGGCTCCGGGCGATTGAGCTTGCGCGCCATCTCTTCGGCGACGCCCCACAGTTCTTCTTCGGCGGGTGCGGCCTCGGCGCCACGCAGCGCCAACTTCAGCGCTTCCTCCGGCTGGTCCAGCTTGGTGTCGAGCAACTGGCGCATCCAGCGCGAACGTGCCTCGGCCAGCTCCGGATCAGCCGCCGCGACGGCCAACAGCGCTTCGATCACGTCGGCGCGAGCGTCCGGATCCTCCGAGCCTTCAGCCATCCGCTCGAGCAGCATCGCGGCGCGCGCGCGGGTTGCCGCCGAGCCGAGCGCCTGGTGCACGATGCGCAGCGCGTCGGCGTCACTGGCCTGCGTCGCCAAGACGCTTTCGGCCAGCTCGAGCGCGGCCTCTGGCTGTCCTAACGGACCGATCAGAATACCGGCCAATTTCAGCTGAATCGCTGGGCGACTCTCCGCGTCGGCGCGCAGCAACAGCTCGCGCAGCGCGGCCGCCGCGCCCTTGGCGTCGCCGCCCGCGGCACGTAGCCGTGACAGCTCGAACAGCGCGTCGGTGCGCTCCGGATCAGCCGCCACCACTTGCTCGAGCAAAGCACAGGCGCGCTCTGGCTCCTGGAAGCGCTGCTCCTCGACCCCAGCCCATTTGAGCCACAGCTCGATCGGGCTCGGCGCGTGCTTGACGCTTTCGGTCATCAGCCAGCGGTAGTCGGTGGCGCGCGCTTTGCTCAGCTCGGCCTTCTGCAGGAAGTCCGCGAACGAATCGAGCTCGTGCGCCGCGTCTTCACCGGCGGTTTCGACCAGCGAGCGGAACAGTTTGGCGGCCGCGTCGGCGCCGCCTGGACTGCTCGCCAGCGCGCGAGCTTTGGCTAATCCGAGGTGGCGCGCGCGACCTGGATGGATCTTACGCGCGAGCGCCAAGTCGACCAGCTCGACGTAGGTCGGCGCCGCGCCGGTTGACTCAGCGCGCTCTTCCAGGCTGAGCAGCAACGTCACTAGGTGTCGCTCCTCGAGCGTCGGCAGCACGACCTCGAAGGCTTCGCGCACCTGCTCCCAGTCGCCGACCTGCGCCGACAGCTCGACGAGCCGTCCCGCCGCTCGTGCCGAGCCGGCGTCGACGCTCAGCACGCGTTCGTACAGCCGTCGCGCCCGCTCCAGCTCAGTCGGCAAAAGCTCGGCGATTTCCGCGCCTTCGAGCCAGGCACGCGCTGCGCCGACCGGATCAGACAATTGCCAGGCAAACGCATTACCCAACCGTTCGAGCAGCGCCGCTCGCAGCGCGGGATCGGCGGTGCGGCTCAAGCGTCGTTCAAGCGTGAGCTTGACGGTCGCGCCGTCGTTTTGGTCGCGAGCCAGCCGCTCGATCGCCTCCAGCACGTCGTCGGCCAAGTCGGTCGCTTCGCATAGCTCGCGGTAGCGGCGCAGTGCTTCAGCAGCGTTGCCGCGTTGCTCGCACAGCTCCGCCAGGCGCAGCAGCGTGAACGTCTTCCGATCACCACCCTCGAGCTCAACAGCGCGTGTCAGCTCAGCGGCCAACGCGTCGAAATCGCCCAAGCGCCCCAGCAACTCGACCAGCGCCTCGTGCGCGGTGCGGTCCTTCGGATCTTCGCCCAGCGCGCGATGCAGCGTCTTAACGGCCGCCGACGGCACGCTCAGCTCGCGACCTTGCAGCGACGCCAGCGCATGGAACAGCTCGCGACGCCGGGTGGGATCCAGCTCCTGCTCGAGCGCGCTCTGGTACAGCGCCAGGCGCTCTTCGGGCGCGCCCTGCTCGGCCAGTAGGCGATCGACGCGACCCATCAGCTCACGCGAGCCTGGGTCGAACACCAACGCACGCCGCAGCAGCTCGACCGCGCGTTCGAGGTCGCCAGCCGCCGCGAAAGCTTCGCCGGTCGCCTTGGCCAGCTCGAAGACCGCCGCCGAATCGACGGCTGCGCTGCCGAGCGCCGCGTTGAGCACGGCAGCGCGGTGCGCCGCGCTGCCTTGGTCAGCCACGCCGAGCGTGAGCCGCAACCAATCATCCAGCTCTTCGCGCCGTTCGCGCAGCGCGATGCCGAGACCCGCCCCCGAAAGCTCCAGCGCTCGCTCGGGATCACCCAAGGCCGACGCCGAGAGCAGGCTGGCTTCGCGCAGCAGTGCCAGCTTCTGCTCTGCGGTCGGCGCCAGCTCGGCGCGCACCTCGAGCACGCGCAGAAGTCCGGTCGAAGGCGGCTCGGCACGCAGCACCGGCTCGAGGATCTCCGCCGAAAGCTCGCGGGTATCCGGCAAATTCAGCATTTTTTCGACCGCACTGCGCGCAGCCTTGTGCGCGGGGTCGAGCTGCAAGGCCTCCTGACAAGCGCGTAGCGCGCCTTCCGGATCGCCGAGCCGCGTCATGCGCAGATCCGCAAGATCCATCCACAACCGCGGGCGCTCCGCCGGCGCCGCCCAGCTGATCTCTTGCTCGACCAGCTCGCAGACTTCGAAGAAGCGCTTGGCCTGGATCAACAGCGGCATCAGCCGCCGATGCACTTCGGGGGTCGCCCCATAGCGCTCCATCAGCTTTTCCCACAGCTCGATCGCGCCCTCCGGATTGCGGCCCTTCTCGGTCGCTAGTTCGGCGGCGCTGAGCGCCAGCGCCCGCGCCTCTTCCGGCTCCTTGGTGCGTTCGGCGCGCTGAAACAGCACTTCCGCCAAGCCGTCTTCGTCCTTGGCTTCGCGGTACAGGGTCTCGAGCCGGCGCAGCGCCTCATCGGTCCAGGGCGAGCCGATCAGCGCACGCCACGCCACGACCGAACGTTCGACGTCTTTGGCGTCGCCGTCGCACAACCGAGCCAAACGCCGCGCCGCGGCCTGCCGCGGCTCGCGCTCCGGCTCGAGCTCGACGACCAAGGTGAGCGCAGTGAGCAGCGGCTTTTGCTCCGCCGACTCGGTACACAGCTCGCACAGCTCACGCGCCGCGACGAGCGTCGCGGTGCCACGTTCGCCGAGATCGAGCACCTGCTGGAACGCGGTCTTGGCGCGCTTCACGTCGCCGCTCTTCAGGTAAACCAGACCGACGTCGGCACCGACGCGCGCCCGGACGGCGTTGTCCTTGCTGGTTGCCAGCGCGCGCGACAACAGCCGGGCGGCCTGCTCGGGCTGACTGAGCGCCATGCTGAGCGTCACGAAACGCGCCCGCAGGTCGTCATCGCCTGGGTTTCCAGCCACAACCGGTCCCAAAAGCTCGAGTGCCCCCGCGGGGTCGCTGAGCACGTCTTGGCGCAAGATGCCGAGCCGTCGCTGCACGTCGACGCGGCGCGGACCGCGAACGGTCTTGAGCTCGAAGCTCAACATCGCGACCGCGCGATCGGTACGGCCCGAGCGCTCGTAGGCGTCCGACAAGGCCGCCGCGGCGCGCGCTGCGTGGGCGCGGTTTTCGAGCAAGCCTTCGGCGGCTGCCAGGGCGGTCGGATGATTCGGTGCGAGCTGCAGCACGCCTTCGATGTGACCGAGCGCGCGCGTCACGTCCTTGAGCGAACCCAGGCACAGATCGACGAGCTGCTCGCGTAGCAGCAAGGCTTCGTCGGGCCCCGGCGCGGGCTCGCGCTTGAGCGCGTGCTCGAAGACGTCGGCGACCTCCTTGTGACGGCCGCGAGCCAGCAGGCGCCGCACGAGTCCCTCACGTGCGCTCTCGTCGCCGGGTGCAACCTTCAGGATGCGCTGCGCCGTATCGATCGCCAAATCATCGCTCTGCGGCAATTCGCGCAGCAGCTCAGCGGCGCGACTCAGCAGCTGCAATTTGATCTCGGCTTCTTGCGCGCGTGAGCTGGCGTCGACATAAAGCTCAGCCAAGCGCGCCGGCTTGTTCGCCATGCCGTACAAGCGCTCGAGCAGCCCGAACGCCTCGGCGTGGCCCGGGACCACCGCGGCGGCGCGCTCGGCGTACGCGATCGCGCCTTCGGTATCGCCACCTTCGACCTGAAAGAACGTGGCCGCGCGCAGGTAGATGAAGACCTGTTGCTCGCCGGTCAAAAGCTTGATCCGCTTGTCGGTGGCGACCTGCTCGTAGGCCATCGCCAAGTCGGAAACCTTGTCGTGACGCACGGCTGCGCGGTGCAGACGCTCCCACGCTTCGACCGGCATCTCGCCCTTGGCGATCGCGTTGACCAGCAGCTCGAGCACCATGTTGGGGTCGTCGAGCCGCTCCTCGAGCGCTTCGGCGACCTCGTACAACTTGAGCGCCAGGACGCTCCCGCGACGCTTGCCTTCGGTCTTGGGGGCGGGGACTTCGGACTTCGGAGGTACGGTGGTCATGCGAAGGCCGGTCGTGAAGCGTAACAGACCTAACCCACCGCTTGGGAAG
>JBBSAB010000027.1:0-86216 GCA_038252755.1 Polyangiales bacterium
TCGGGCATCTGTTTTTTGGGTTTGGATTGGCGTCCTTCCCGGAAACGGATACCCGACTATTTCTATTTCCATCGCCGCGTCGGCGCGAATTCGCTTTTGTTTTCGCGCGCTTCGGCGTTTATCGCCGCGATCTAGCTAGGGAAGATTCCGTGCAGATGGGGAGCACCGAGGACTTTGAGCGCCGCATGCGGCGGCAGTTCTACGAGCCGCGGTGGACAAGCGGACTCGTCGTCAGCACCTGTATCTTCGTGGGCGCGAGCTGGCACATGCTCGCGCGCGAACGTGGCTTGCGGGAGCTGCTGCTCAGCGTGCTCGTGCTTTGGTCTACCTATCTCGGAAGCGTGCTCTTGCACGAGCTCGGGCATGCTCTCGTCGCGCGGGCTGTTAATCTCCGGCCGATCGTACTGCTGTCCGGAACGGGGCCACGGCTACGCCGACGAGTGGCAGGTATTGCGCTGAACCTTGGGGTGCTGCCAGCGGGTGGCCTGGTTCAGGTTGTGAGCGAGACCCAACAGTCGAAACTGAAGTGGCGGCTCTTGGCGGTCTACGCTGCCGGCCCAATAGTCTCTCTGGCTTTGTGGTGGGTCGGCTACGTGCCGCTCGGACACCATTGGACGGCCCTAAAGGCGGGGTCGGACGCCTGGCTCATGCCGGGTGCGGCGCTCGTCATTGTCAATTTCCTCTTCTTGCTTTCGAGCGCGAGTCCACTCTCTGGGCGCGGCGACGTCGGAACGCCCGCCGGTGACATAGTGCAGATTGCGCTGCTTCCTCGCTTGCCTCAGGCACAAGTGAACGGGCTCGTGCTCGCGGCTGAGGTCACGGACGTGCTGCAGCTCATGGCTCTCGAACGCTACGCGGCGGCCTTCGCGGCCGCGCGTCGTCACGTCTCAGTATCGCCGGGCAACTGGATCGCGCGGCTGCAGTTGGGGACCTTGTTCCTGCTGGCGCGCGAGTATGATGCCGCCTTTCGCGAGCTCGGAGCGATTCGGAGTGAACCAGCGCTGAGCGGCGAAGCTGGGCTGGGGCGAGCTGTCGCTCTCGTTGCGAACAACTATGCATGGGCCTGCTACATGCTCGAAGATTCGGCGCTGCTCGACGATGCCGACCGAGCGTCCGCTGAGGCCCACCAGCAACTGCCGAACGCCGCCAGCATCCTTGGCACGCGCGGCGTCGTACTCGTCGCGCGGGGTCGCGTCGAAGAAGGCAAGCCGTTGCTCAAACGTGCCCTCAAATTGCATCGTATGCGCGCGCACAAGGCAACGAACCTCGTCGGCCTCGCCTTGGCCGCGCTTCAGGAGGGTCAACGCAAGAATGCGAGCCGGTTCTTGGCCGACGCCAAAAAATTGGACCCGGACTGCGAGCTCCTTTTGCGCGGCGAGCGGGAGCTAGATTTCGCGAAAGAGCGGCGTACGAAACGCAATGCCAGCGTTGGCGCTTCAATGCCCTGAGACTCGGGTTCCACCCAACGTGGGTAGTGGCATTGCAGACGGCGCGGCCGGAACGGCTTCTGTTCACGACTGCTAGCTCAATCGAAAAAAATGACCAAGGGGAGTTTTGCTACAGATCCTCTCGTGGTTGATCGCGTGGGCGGCGTTCACCGAGGTCAGCAATGCGTGCGGCTGTGGCACGCCGTCGCAGCGTGCGCCTTGCTCGTGGTATTGAGTGGTTGCCCCCCGCCCGCCCCCCATCGGCCGGCTCTCACCCACGCGTATTCGTGCATGGTGACGGCTGTTTGGATCCTGTGTCGGTGTGCGCTGTCTTCAGAATCTGTCCCGAGGCCGTTGCAACCACAAGATGAGCCCAACAGCCCCAGGCGCACGAATCATGGCGCGCGAGTAGACCAGATGTCGCGCAGCGTCGAAATGACCGACTTCTAGCGTGGGCCGACCAAGAGCTGCGCCCTACCGAAGAAGTGGATCTGGCTTTGGTCCACCTCCCGCCATGCCACGACTTGCGTAAGGTCGGGCTGGTGGGCCGTGATGATGAAGCTCGTGTCTTCAACGGTTTGAACGAAGACGGTCCCGTCCGATACGGCCAGCCGCGCAACTCCGAAGTCCGGCATTGCCAAGCGACGCACGCGCTGCCAAACGCTGTTTTCGTCGACGCGGTAGACGACGAACTCTTGCTGTTGTTGACCGAAACTACGCAGAAAGGCCACGTAGGCGTGGTTACCGGACACGGTGCTTGAACCCCAGTCGGGCACGAACGAGCCAGCCAGCTCTGGGCGGGGATTGAGCCGGGAGACTTCCTTGCCGGACGGAGTGAGCACGACGAAATCTTGCTGGTCGGGCGCGCGCGATGACTCAGTTACGATCGCGCGGCCGTCATCGAGCACACCGAACAAGCTCACGTCTTTATGGACGAGCATGCCGTTCCCGCGACGAACGGTCGCGTTGCACCAGTAGTAGGGCGTCCCGACACCGTCGAACCACGGCTGGCCATACACGCCGCGAGCGCAGGGCGGCGTGAACACGAAAACATCCGGGCCGCCTTCGATGTACTCGAAGAGACCGCTGAAGTTACTTGCGTAGAACAACGCTCCGTCCGTCGGACGAAAGTTGTAGAAGTTGGAGCTGCCCTGAATGGGGCCCCGAAAGCCCTCGGCTGTGGTCGGCCAAAAGCGTTTCACCGCGTCACGGTCCGAAGCGCCCGGTTGTATCGTTCCGAGAAGGTACGCACCCTGGGTGAATGGTTCCGTGTTCGCAACGGTGTCGTCGGGGCACACTCCGCCGTTATCGATCTCCCCGTCGCAATTGTTGTCGATACCGTCACACCACTCGGCTTCTGGCGAAGCGCATTCGCCTCCGACCCCACCCTCGCTGTGAGCGCCGCCTTCTACCGCGCCGCCTTGTGTCATGGGCGGTGCTTCCCCGCCAACGCCGGCTGCCGCGTTGCTCGCGCCGCCCTGCAGTGACTGACCACCTGCAGGCGAGCCTTGGCCTGCGTTGCTGGCATTGCTGCCCGGATTGGCGCCCGCGTTCGAGGCGCCAGAGTCTCCGCCTCGTAGACTGCACTTGCATTCGCTCAGCGTCCCGTCGCCCTGACAAGCTTGCTCGCCCGCGTCGCCACTCGTGCAAGCACAGGCGATACGAGTCCCTGCCTCGCAACGAGCAGCATGCACGGTATCCCCACAACCCGCGGCACCACCGGCGACTGCTAGCGTCGCCAGCGCCCAGGCGATCCAGTTCTTCGCGGCCCGCGTCATGGGGGACCAACCAAGAGTTGGAAGCCGCCATCTCCGACCACTGCCTGGTCTGCGGCGCGCCAGACGACCGTGCTCATGCCATTGGGCGGGTATGCTGTGATAACTGTCCGATAAGGTATGGGATCGACCGTACGCACGAACAGCGTCCCATCAGAAACTAGAATCTTCCACGTTTCCAAGTAGGGCATGGGGACCCGTCGCATGAGCTCCCAGTCATTGTTCTCGGTGAGACGGTAGGCCATGATCTCGTTGGGACCGAGGTCGCGGAACCGCTGGAACGTCACATAGGCCTTGTTGCCCGATACGGTCGTCGAGTTCGGATCGGCAAGGAGCGAGCCCAAGTACTCGGCTCGTGGATTTAGGCGCGTCAGCTCGACTCCGTCGGCGTCGAACACGACGAAATCGTTGCCGCGACCCACGAGGGAGCGCGCCGTCACGATACTGCGGCCGTCTGCCAGGACGGCCGTGAGGCGGTCAATTCCTTCGGCCACCACGCTTCCGTTTCCCCGGAGCAAGGTGTCGCGACACTGGTAGTAGACGGTATTCGAAGCATCGAAGCCGAAGTTCGGATTCCGGGCGAACCAGGCATCGGCCCCCTCGTTGCAAGGAGGAGTTGGCACGACTTCATCAGGCGGGTCGCCTGCCAGATCTTTCAGCAGACCTTTGCTGGAGCTCGTGTAGTAGAGCCCATTGTCGATTGCCCGGAAGACGAAGGCGTCGGCGTCGCTTTCGAAACCAGAATAGTAGGTGGCTGCGGGCGTTGGCCAGAAGCGGTAAATGGCCGGTGCTGGGCCTTCCGAAGAGGTCGAGGTCAACAGATACACGCCACCCGAAAACGAATCCGTGTGGGCGACGGTGGAGTCGGGACAAATGTGACCGTCGTCGATCACACCATTGCAATCGTTGTCCACGCCATCGCACCATTCCTCGTCCTTAATCGGACACGCATCGTTTCCCCCGGCGCCGCTCGCGCCACCCGCTTGGCCTGTCTCGCCGGGTGACGCGCCGCCCGCGGTTGGTGGCGCTCCGCCTTCGGCCGTCGGAGCCCCGCTACTTCCACCTGTGGCTGGCACGTTGGCGGGCTCGGACCCTCCCTCTCCGCCGGAACCCCTAGGCTCCGGCGCGCCCCCGGTGTTTGCCTGTGTTCCACCCCGTTCCCCACCAAAGGCCATCGCGCCCGAGGAACCGTTGTCCCCGCTGCTTTCCTGGCCGCCCTGGTCGACAGGCGGCGATGCTTCACAAACGCATTTCGCAAATGCCCCGTCCGCCGTGCAGACCCGTGCGCCCTGCTTGCCAGTGGCGCAGGCGCAACTCTGGCTGGCTCCGGGGACACACCCGACCGAGTCCTCTGTCCCATTGCACCCGGCAGCGCAGGCTACCACTAGGACCACCACCCGGAGAGCGCGCCACCACATTTTTCCGAGCCTAGCAGCCGCCTTTTACCTTGTCACATCGGCATGAATCGTTGCCACGTCGGGCGAGGAGGTCGTCCGATGCGGCCCGCGCTGGTGGATTGCCTGCGGCGGGACGGGGCTTCGACCAGAGCATGGGACGCGCGCGCCCCCGAAACGGTTCCAAAGCGAGTGCGGCAGCCCGCAACAGTTGGGGCCGCAAAGCGCAAGCGTGACCGCCCAGGCACCTTGCGCGTCCTGCATGCACTCTTTGATCGCCATTGATGAACTTGATTTCGCGATGATTCACCGATGGGTCGAGGCTGGCCACGCTTTCAGCGCGGTGGAGTCGCGATCGGCGCTTAGCCCCCGGAGCGTCAGCTACCTCCACCCAATCACGATCGCCTTCTCGAACGGCACCCACACCTCCGCAAGCTCGCGGAATTGCTGGGCAGGAAAGTCGAGTTGCGGGCCCGCGCAACCGATACCTGTACCACGAGGATTTCCGCTGCTCTCACTCACCAAGGGGAGCAGCGGGAAGATTCTGGTCTCAGCGACGTAGTGACCATCCTGGTGGGGCGTCAGTACGATGGGTTGCCCACCCAGTAGATGCCTGAGGGCTTCACGCCCAGCCACCGGGTCGCGCTGGAACATCTCGCGCAAGTTCAAGGCGCGCTGAACCAGGTGAGACGGGTGCGGCAAGATCAGCGCCTCGGTCGGGATGGTCTTCAGGGCCTCGATGGCCGCCGAGTCAGCAGCCGCCTGAACTTCCAGTTCCCCCAGGGACTGGACGATGTGCGTCGACCTGAGGCCCTCGCTCAGGGCGTCCACCAAATTCTTGATCTTGGTGTGGGTGCGCCCCAGCCGGTTCTCATGGCGTAGTGTCCGGAAACCCGAACGCTTGAGTCATGCAGCGGGTCGATGATAGAAATTGAGCAAACCGCCGAGCCGCGAGCGGGCACGAATGGCTGTCAGGGCGGCGTTGTCGTTGCTCGGAGCAGGCAGCCCGTGAATGAGTCGACCGTCGATGCCTTGGTGATAGCGCTCGGCATCGTAGTGGGCGACGTACTCCTTGAGCAGATGCCGCAGGTGACGCAGACCGAAGATCAAAAATTGATCGGTGCACTCGGTTCGGATCGTCTTCACAAACCGCTCTGCATACGGGTTACAGTTCGGACTGCGCGCTGGAATGGGCACGCTCGTGACGCCGCCAGATTCCAGGAGCGTCGTCCACGCTCGCGTGAACAACGGATCCCGGTCGTGAATCAGCTGCGTCGCATTGCGCAAGAAACCGTCCATCGGATCGAGCAGGTTTCTGGCGACTTGTATCATCCACGCGCCGTCAGGAGCCACTCGCATCCCAGCGATGTGCACAGCGCGAGACTTGAGCTCGATGACGAAGAAGACCATGACGCGCACGGCGCCGAACACGCCGACGGTTTCGACGCTGAAGAAATCGCATGCGTAGAGCGTCTCCCAGTGGCTCTTGAGAAACTGCTTCCAAGTCCGCTTTCGAGTTCGCTCGGGCGCGGGCTCGATGCCCGCCTCCGCCAGGATGCTGGCCACCGTGCCGCGCCCGATCTCGATCTTCAACCCACGCAGCGCATCTCGGATCTTCGTGTAGCCCCAACCGGGGTTTTCGGTGGCAAACCTGATGACGAGATCGCGGATATCACCGGATTTCTTGGGCCTACCCGGCTTCCTACGCTTTTCGGAACTGTCGTATTTCTTGGCCGCGAGTTGCCGAAACCAAGCCAAGATAGTCGCTGGGCGCACGAGCTGACAGCAAGCTTCGCGTTCCTCCGGCGTCAGCGCCTTGCCTTTGAGTGCGAGGCGGCGGCGCTGCTCTGCGGTGAAGTCGATCCGCTGCTTGCCCGTCAGGCTGGCGAGCGCTTCCTTGAGGACACGCACCTCCTCTTGCAGATACTCGACCCGACGCGCCATCCGCTCGTTGATCGCGTACGCGACCATCGCAATGATGAACTGTACTGGCACCGGAAGCATCAAGGAGCGGGGACAATGCCAGCCGACCTCGACAAGAACCAGTCTGGTCGCTCGCCGCAAATCGTGGGACAATTGGCACGTTTCGAGTTTCCGGACACTGCGGGCTTTGAGGCGGGCCGCCCGGCATGTACTCCTCTTCGACCACGTCGTGAAATCGAGCCAAGCCTTCGAACGCCGGCGCACCGAGCAGCTGTGCGGCGGCACGCACGACGACGACGTAATGGCCGAAGAACGGTTTGACCTCTTCTGGCAGCTGCGCTTCATCCGACTCTTTTCCCTTCTCACGATGGTCGTGCAGTACGGCCTCGATTGCCCCGCGCGGGAAGAGTGCATCCAGCGATACGGAGCGTGCGAGCTGCGCTGCGATGGGGGCCAAGCTGGTAACGGTCGCCATTTCTGCGGCCTACCACAGCGGTCGGCCTGCGCCGATGGTAGAATGCCGCCCATGTCTCGTGAATCCGACGGTCGTATACCCAGGCTCATCTGTGACGCCTCGATGCTCGACATGTCAGTCATGGAAAGCGAGGCGCACCCTTGGTCGTGAGCAAAACCACCAGACCGCCCAGCGGGGCTACTTCGCGGAGAGCCGAGCGGCTCGTTGCGGCGCGCCGCAAAGAGCTTGCGGCGTTGGACGACGAGTTTTTCGCAGAGGTGGTCGGGGTGGCACAGGCGATCGACGCGCTACGCAGAGCCTTGAGCAAACTCAGCACGGCGCTCGATGCGCGGCAGTACGAGAAAGCCTCAGCGCTCGGGTACGAGGAGGTGGCGTCGGAGTTCGTGTTCTTGCAGCGGACGCTCGGCGGCTTGCAGGGGGCTTGCCTGCACAAGGAAGGGCTTGTGCAAAATCTCGCGTTCGCGCTGCGCTGTCCCTACGAAGATGTCTTGCCAAACGTCGACGCCCTCCTCACATCCGCGCGCCCAATCGATCGAAAGAAGCGCATAGCGAACAGGAAAAAGGCGGCCCCGCGGATCCGCGCCGCAATCGAGGCGCTCACCCAGAAGCTCGCGAGCCGCACCGAAACAGGGACTATTCGCAAGCCGCGGGGGGGAGGGGGCAAGTGACGACGTTCCGCTTTGGCGACTTCGAGTGGGATGAAGCCAAGGCACGCGCCAATATTCGGAAGCACCGCGTCTCGTTCAGCGAGGCCGCGACATGCTTCCTCGACGCTTAAGCGTTCACCGCCCCCGACAAGGACTATCCCGACCGATTCGTCCTGATTGGTCTCTCGCGGCAGCTTCGGGTACTCTTCGTGGTGTCCGCCGAAGCTGGAGACCGCATCCGAATCATCACCGCCAGAAAGGCGTCACCCGCCCAGCGGAGAATCTACGAAAATGGCCCGTAAGAGCGAAACCGATCTCAGTCGTTACGATTTGGCCCGTGGCACCCGGGGCAAGTATTTCGAGAAGGCTCAACGTTCCTTCGAGACCATCGTCATCGATAAGAAAGTCGCGGCCGCCCTCGGTGGGCCCGAGGGCGTTACCGCGCTACTCGAAGTGCTCGCCAAGTCACTTGGGCAGGCGAAGAAGAAGCGGCGAGCGGCATAGCCAGCCGTCAGCTACCGCCACCCAATCACGATCGCCCGCTCGAACGGCACCCACACCTCTGCAAGCTCGCGTAATTGCTGGGCAGGAAAGTCGAGTTGCGGGCCCGCGCAACCCGGAAAGGCCCTGTGAAAACAGGGCCTTTCGTTTTTCTAGACCGCGCTTTGAACGGCCGACTCGGTTGGGGACGAGCGGGCCGGTCTGGCCGGTCGCGTTGATGTCGGGCATGCTGACGTCGTGGCCGCATCCGCGAGCGCAGCACCGATCCCCGAAGCGCGGTTCGATGATCTCGATCTCGATCGCGAGGAGGATCGCACCGAATGGCGCCGGCGCCTTGGGGAGTTGGCTGCGGGGCGGCTGTCGAGCGCGCGTGCGCGACTGGAACGCCTCGGCATCGTCGACGTCGACGGCAAGCTCGTGTCCACCGAGCTGCCGCCCGACATGCTGCCTGAGTCGGACACGACGCTCGAGACCGGGTGAGGTCGCGTGTCTCGGCCCCGGATGATCGTAGTGGCTGGCCCTCCCGGTAGTGGGAAGACGAGCTCGTTTCCGGTGACCGCGTTTGGCGTCGATGCGTTCAACATCGACGACCGGTGCGCGCAAATCCTCGGCAGCTACCGGGCGATTCCGCGCCAGGTTCGTCGTGCTGTGGCGAAGGAATGCGAGCGCTTCGTGCAGAGGCACATCGAGACCAATCGCTCGTTCGCCGTCGAGACGACGCTACGGACGAGGGTTTCAATCGAGCAGGCGCAACTCGCTCGCATTCGCGGCTTCGCTACCGAGATGATTTTCGTGGCGACCGACTCGATTGACGAGAACATCGCGCGCATCGTGCAGCGAGCTCAAGGGGGTGGGCACGGTGCGTCGGAGCGAGAAGTCCATGCGATACACGCAGCCAGCCTCGCGAACTTGAGCGCTGCCATCGAAGGTTTCGAGCGTGTCGACGTTTACGACTCGACTGCGCCGTGGTCGGCACCTCGGCTCGTCGCGACCTCGCTCGATGGTCAGATTGAACGCCATGTTGTCAGCCCGGGCTGGCTTGAGACGGCGATCTCCATACCTCGGGTTTGACGCAATGTCCGTATCGGCACTTGCTACAAGGCAAGATGCCTCCGGGACACGCGGAGCTCTCGATTCGCAATTGATCAGCAGGTTGCTGACCAATTGCGTCACGGAGCCGCTGAGAGGGCGCCACGAGTCGCCCTTCGCGCTTCACAGAAAACGCTCGGACAGCCCTCGCCCGCGCCTCGCGTGTCGGCCATCCCGTCGCCGCGCCGATCGCTAGTCCGTGGCCGCAGGGCGCGGCGCGGACAACGCTTCGCCCTGTGGGCCGCGATGTGCGCGGCGCAATCGGTGAGGTCGCGTTCGGCGAGAGGTCGCCACGCGACGGCCCAGGTCATTTGCCCTTCGCCTGTTTCTTGGTGGCGAGCTCGCGTACGAACGCCCGCGCTCGATCGAAGTCGGCTCGCCCGAGCGGTTTCGCGTCACCGCTGCGGAGCCCCTCGAGCAGGAGACTTTCGAGATCGTTCTCACGCTGGCGATCCTGATCGTTGCGAACCAGGTCGCGAAAGTACTCGCTGGCGTTGCCGTAGCGGCCGCTGGCGACGCGTTCCTCGACGTACGACCTCATTTCGTCGGTGATGGAGATGTTCAGGGTGGCCATGGTCATTGTGTAGCAAACTTTGGCAAAGTTTGCCATGTCACCGTGAGCACCCGCGTGAGGACCTGGCAATACGCCGATGACGGGCACGGCGGCTCGGCTGCCAAAAGCAAAACGCCCAGAGAGATCCCGGAGCGCTCAAGCCGACCGTGAATTTCCAGTTCGCCTTCGACGGTATTCCCTCCGCCGCCGTAAGATCAAGGCCGAGCGACAGGGCACTGCATCACCAGTCGAACGGCGTCTCAATCGTGCAGCAGCTGCTGCACAATTACTCCCGAAGCGTCAGCCGGAACCGGGGGTCGCTACCTCCACCCAATCACGATCGCCTCCTCGAACGGCACCCACACCTCCTCAACGCCTTGAAATTGCTGGGCAGGAAAGTCGAGTTGCGCCCCCCGCGCAACCCGATATGAACCTCCGATCGCCTAGTGCGGTCGGAGGTTCAGTGCTTTGGGGTCAGGGTCGCGCGGGGCGAGACGTTCCAGAATTGGCACCGCCCATGCTGGCGCGTCGCCGTAGGCTTTCACCGCCTGGCCGTCCGCGGCGCGCAGCACGAGGCGGGCGTCGCGATCGTCGACAGAGTTGTCGTAGACGTAGAAGCGGTTGACCTCGGCGGCGACGGAGGCAGCGTTTGCGAGCGAGTGCCCCCAACGATCGATGATTTTGCGCGCCGCTCCGTCGCGAGCTGCGCCGCGCGGAGCACGGTCGCAGCATCGTTCCACGTGGCGGTTGCGGGCCGTGGTGGGCGGGGAGAATCGTGGCAGTAACGGTGGACGCGGCCGTGGACGCCGCGCCTTCGGCGCGAGCGGGGTCGTGGGCGGGCTTCGCCCGATTCGGTGGGCGGGCTTCGCCCAGGTCCGTGAACCCGCCTTCGGCGCGGGGTCGTGGACGGGCTTCGCCCAATACCGTGAGCGTAGCTGCCCAGAATCTGGGCGCACACGGCCCTGGTCGAGGTGGTCGGAGGCAAGGTCGTTGGCGGGATGCGTAGTCGAGACCGAGCCGCTGCAGACTCTCGTCCAGGGAAACGATGGTTGTCTCGCTGGTCTTCAGCGTCTGTCCCCATGCAGCGTTGCCGGGCCACAGCTTGGTGGTGACGAACAGGTCGCTGCGAGACAGTCCCGCGCTCTTCAATGCGCGTCGAACCCCTTCACTGACTCCTGCCTCGTTCCCGTAAAACTCGGCGGTGTCGATGTGGCGGTAGCGGGCCTTGATGGCGGCGTGGACGGCGACGGGCGCTTCGCTGTCCGAGATGAGATCGGTCCCGAAGCCGAGGTAGGGCAGGTTCACGCCCCGGCCCAGCGTTTGTACGCGCGAGCCATGCCTACCAGGCATCGATTGGTCTGTCGCGCCCACGCGCTCGTCGGCTCCCCGCCGGATTGTTGGAGAACGTGCTGTTTTCGAAACGGAAAAGCAGGTTGTAGCCCACTGCTTCGGAGAAACACCTTGTTACATCCCACCCCCTTGTCCATCCGTCGGCCCGATCTCATCCGCGCTTTTTCAACAGCCTGCTAGGCGGGCGGGAATACGAGAAAATATGAACCGGCCGCTCACGTTCGAGGGAACCGCCATATTGGGAAAGCGTTTCGCCTTGCGCACTGTCTATTCTCGTCTGTCCCTTCTTTCGCTGGCCGCCCTTCTAGTGGGGTGCGACTCAACTAGTGACGGCCAGATGGGTGCAGGCGGATCAGGAGGCCAGGGCGGCACGGTCGGCCTTAGCGGAGCCGGCGGCACGAATGCCGGGACGAGTGGCGTAAGCGCGGGGACGGGTGGCACGATCGCTGGGACCGCTGGGAGCTCGTCGGTTCAGGGGGGATCGGGCGGGACGTCCCAGACGGGGGGATCGGGAGGCATCGCCGGTGGCGCTGCTACGGGCGGGCGCACGGGCGACGCCGGCGCGGGTGGTGCCACTGGCGGTGCAGGCGGCGGCGGCTCGGGCGAATGCAAGCCGCCCGCAAGCTACGCCAATCTCTTCGTCACCGTCTCCGGTAAAACCCAGGCGGAGAGCGATCAGAAGGTTGCCACGGCTTGGTCCTCGCTCTTCAACCCCAGCGGCTCGGGGACGATCTACTTCAACGGGCCCGGCTCAGACGAATCGTACGTCCAGGACATCTTGAACAAGGATGTCCGCACCGAGGGCATGTCTTACGGCATGATGGTCGCGGTTCAGCTGAACCATCAGACCGAGTTCGACCGCATTTGGAGCTGGGTCAAGAACCACATGGCGAATGGGACGGGCGAGATCCGATGGTCGTGCAAGACCTCGGGCTCGGGGTGCGCCGGCGGTGGAGCGCCTGACGGCGAGGAGTACATGGCGACCGCCCTCATCTTCGCCTCGCACCGCTGGGGCGACTCGACCGGGCCCGCCAAGATCGCCTACTCGACCGAGGCCAAGTGGGTCCTCAACCTGGTGCGGACCAAGTACTTCAACTCGCAATACCACCTGGTCAAGTTCGTCTCGGGCTCGAACAACGTTGACCCTTCGTATGTCCTGCCGGCCTTCTACGAGGTATGGGCCTGCTTCGACACCCAGAACGCGGCGTTCTGGAAGGAAGCGGTCACCGTGGGACGCCAATACATGCAGAAGGTGGTGGACGGCAATGGCGTGTGTCCCTACCAAGCGAGCTTCACGGCCACGAACCCGCAGGCTGCCAACGCCGACTCAACTCGATGCGTCGTCAACCTCATGATGGACTGGTACCTGTTCGGCAAAGATTCCTGGCAGAAAGACACGTATGCGCCCAAGTTCGGCGCCTACGCGGGCTCCCGCAACAACGGCGGCGCCGCGGTGGGGTGCAACGCGGCCCTGGGCTTCGGCTTGCCGGCATCCTCGGGCAAGCCGTTCGTGGACAAGCTCTGGTCGACCGGCGTGCCGTCCGCCAACTACTGGGACGGGGTGCTCTACATGCTCGGCATGCTCCACGTCAGCGGCAACTTCCACATCTGGTAGTCCAGCTTAGCCAAGGCACGGAGCTCGATGAGAATGCCTTCGAGGCTCGAGTCCTCCGCGATTCCACTCTGTTCACCTTCGACCAGCGCCGCGCGGATGGCTTCGACTTTGCGAGCCCGCTCGTCACCACCAGCGCCATCGAGGCTTTCCATCAGCTCATGAGCGATGCGCGCACGCTGATCAGCTTCCAGAGACAATGCCTCTTTCAGAATCCTCGCGGCGTCAGCCATAGCGGCAGTCTATCGCGCAGGCGCGGGACGTTTCAGGGGCCGCCAGCCAGCCGCGGTTGTCCTTGGAACCTTCACGCCACCCGCACCTCAATCGGCACCGAAATGGCCGTTGTCCACGTGTAATATCGCCCCCGCGCAACCCGAAAAGGCCCTGAAATATCAGGGCCTTTTTCTTCGTTCGACCCGCTTTGAACTGCCACGGCCGTTACGTGGTCCAGGGTGCTTAGCGCAACCGAAGAATGAAAACGCGGTGGTCGAGAGGTGGTAGCGATGTTCTGGAAGATGAAGCGGGGCTCTCTCAGCCAGCGCTCGCTGAGCTGCCCACGACGAGCTCGGTCAGACCCTGGAGTAGCGAGAGCAGCGCGTCCGCCGTGCTCGGCGGCGCGGAAATGGTGACCGTGCCGTCCGGCGCTCGTGTCACCTGGAGCGCGCGGAGCAGCTCGGCAACCTCCTTCGGTGGCTCGACTCGTGTCACAGCTCGAGCAGGCGCGCCGCTCTGGGCTGTCATTGACGGCGTCTCGTTGTTGGTCAAGGTCGCTTCGCTGGGAAGGGCGTCGGTCAGGGCTGCGTCGAGTGCCGAGTCAGCTCTCGTGTGCGACTCGTCGGCGTCGGCGTCGCTCTGCTCGTCCGCGTTGAGCGGAGCCGCGGTAGCCGTGGGGAGGTCAGGGAGCGGCGCAACGAGCTTCTCGACGTCGGCGAGGAAAGAGCCCTGGCCCTCGAAACGGATGGAGTCGGTGGTGCCGTCGAAAAGGCCCCCGAACAGCGCTTTCTTCGTGGCGATCAGCGCGGCAATGCGAGCCTCGATCCCTTGCTCGGTCACCAGGTTGTAGACGTCGATCGGAGATTTCTGTCCTAGGCGATGGATGCGACCGATTCGCTGCTCGACCACGGCGGGATTCCAGGGGAGCTCGAGATTGATGCACGCGCTCGCTGCGTGCTGAAGATTCAGCCCGACCCCGCCCGCATCGGACAGGAGCATCACGCTGGTATTCGGATCGTCGTGAAATTCTACGATGCTCTGGGTTCGTTGCCGAGGCGACTCGGCACCCGTGAAGAACACCGCGCGCTTGCCTGCGTCACCCAGCACGTCTTCCAGGCTCCACGCGGCGAGCCGCAGCATGCGCCGCCATTGGCTAAAGACGACGACCTTTCGCCCTTGTTCGAGCACGACATCGCGGATGATTCGCCGGAGCTCCGCGAGCTTTGGCATGAAGAGCCCTTCGAGCAACGCCGGCTCGGGCCGCGTGCCCTGGAGGGCAGGCCACACCTCGTCAAAGCGCAGCTGCCCGAGACCGTTGGAGATGATCCGTTGCGTCGTCAGGAGCGACATGAGCTTGAGGAACTCGGGCTGACGAAGCGGACGGCGAGCAGCCGTCGCAATCAGCGTCGCAATGGGCTGAATCAGCTCGTCGTGCTCGCCCTGCTGCTCGGGCGTCATCGGCACGGGGACGCGGGTGTCGGTGCGTGAAGGGAGCTGGGAGAGAACTTCGCGGCGGATTCGTCGCAGCATGCACGGCGCCATCCGAGCGCGCAGCGTGTCGAGATTTCGCGCGCCCGTTCTGCCGTTGCCGCCGTCTCCCTCGCGGAACGTATGCCACGGCTCAAGCCGCCATTTGGGCGTGAGCGCTATGTCGTCCACCCAGTCGAGCACGCTCGCCAGCTCTTCGAGGCGGTTCTCCATGGGCGTACCCGTGAGGACGAGCCGATAGCTGGGCGTCAGGCTCTTCACGTAGACAGCCGTCTTCGTCGCATAGTTCTTGATGCGTTGCGCCTCGTCCAGCACGACCACGTCGGGCGAGAACTCGTGGACGAGCGAGAGGTCCTTGAGTAGCTGCTCGTAGCCAATGACGAGGAATGGGGTCTTTGGCTGTCGATAGGCGCTGGCGCGAGACTCGGGAGATCCGTCCACGCTCGTGATCGCGATGTTGGTCGTTGCTTGCCATTCACGGACCCACTGGGGCTTGAGTGCGGCTGGGACGACGAGGAGCCCGCGGCGCACGCTCTTCGAGCGGTAGAGAACGTGGCAAGAGGCGATGGCCTGCGTCGTCTTGCCGAGTCCCATGTCGTCCGCCAGTAGCAGGCGACCGTGCGTGATGAATCGCTCGACGCCCTCAAGCTGGTAAGGGTAAAGCTTCCGACCAAGGCTATCCAGTTGCCGGAGCAAGTGAGGTGCTTTCGCGCGGCCATGTTTCACTCGCTTGCTACGTTCGAGCTCCTCGGCAACCATTGCTCTCGCCGCTGGATCGATCGCGACTCCGCTGGACGCGTCCGCCGTGAGGCGCGCTAGGTCTTCGAGCAGGAGATGTCGGCGCTCAGGGTCCTGCAGGAGCCGTGCTGGGAGTGTCCAGACCTGCGGCGCGGGGGCAGGGCTCTGGCGCTTCGGTTCAAGGCGTGCCGCGCGAGGTTTGGGGGCGAGGGCGACTCCGCCACGCTTCTTCTTCGGCGCCGAGAGGCATGCGAGCGCGAGAGCATTCGCGCGCGTGAAGTCGGGGTCCTCGCTCAGCGTTTGCGAGCGCTTCTCTCCGAGATGAGAGCGTGCCCTTCGAGCAGAGGGCGCGGCGGCGCGCGCACCGTGGACTTCCCGCCAGCGAAGGCCGAGGAGTCGGTCCCCCGTACCCAGCAGTGGGCGCACGGCATTCCAGGACAGCCAGGCCGCTTGCGCGGGAACGAACGGGGGCGCCGAAAGAGCGGCAGCGAGCAGCGCCGGCTTCTGGTGGACATGATGGACGACGGCAATCAGATGCTTGCAGAGACCGAGCGAGCCCCGAAGAAAGTCGGGGCAGTCGCAGCTGCCGGCAAAGGGTACCAGACTCTCGAGTTGCACCGCGTAGGGTCTCTGGTCCTTACGCCGGCGAGAGTGCGCAGCAGGGCGCGCTACCGCGTAGCTCCCGAACGCACGTCCTCGCGCGGGCACAGCAACGGCGGAGAGCTCCTCACTCTCCGCCGACTTCGCGCGACGGAGTAGCGCGTCCATGGCGGCACGACGCACAGGCCAATCGGCACCGCGGGTAACCTCCAGAGCCTGCGCGGCGAGAAGCGGCGCGGGGACCAGCGGCCTGACGGCGAGGTCGAGCAGCGCCTCCCACGTTTCTTCGAAGCCTTCAGGGACCCTGTCCGTTCGGAGCCGTGGCATGGGCCGGGCATAACACCCCTGCGGCGAGCGCGTCACGCCCAAGACGACGACCGCCTGGCGGAAGGGCAAGCTCGCTACCTGTTGTCGAGACATCCGAGTCATAACATCCGAAGCGTTGGGAAAGACACACGGCGCCCCGCGGATTGCACATTCTTCGCACGAGGGGCGAGCCGAGCACCCAACCTCCTGGCCCTCCCCGACCCCGGTCGAACGGCCCGTAAAGCTCTCCTCCCAAGCCAGCCGTCAGCTACCGCCACCCAATCACGATCGTCCGCTCCAACGGCACCGACACCTCCGCAACTCCTTGGAATTGCTGGGCAGGAAAGTCGAGTTGCGGGCCCGCGCAACCGATCGGAATCTCCGATCGCCGAGTGTGGTCGGGGGCTCAGCGCCTTCTGGCCAAAGCTCAAGTCTTGCGCGGAGCGAGGCGTTCCAGGATTGGACACGCCCACGCCGGCGCGTCGCCGTAGGCCTTCGCGACGCGACCTTCAATGGCGCGCAGCACGATGGCGCGCCGCACGAACTCCGGTTTGTCCGCTGCCGAGAACACGGTCTCGAACGCCAGGCTCCGCCCTTCGCGAAGGCAAGCCTCCCGCCGCGCCGTCGCCAGCTGTGCCGCGCGCAGTACGGTCGCGGCGTCGTTCCAATCTCCGAGCTCGTCCTGCGCGATAGCGTCGGGATTGACGTATTCGCAATCGTAAAACCACTCGTGAGCAAGTCCGCGCTCGGTGATGGTTGTCTTGCCAGCACCGTTGGGTCCCGCGACGACCAGCAAGCGCGGGCGCGTGGCGGGTATGGCCGTCATCGAGGCTCTGAGGCTGTACCGGGCGGTGGCGTCGGCTGTTCGCCGCTCCAGGCGTCGCAGAGGACCTGCCGCGTTAGGAGCGATGAGCGTCGGCTCGCAGTCGCGCTTCGCGCTCTTCCGCTTTGCCCAGCTTGAGGCATCCGACCACGACGACCAAGGTGATCATTAATCCCGTCACGAACAAGGCGACATCAGGCATTGGATGACTCCCTGCCCGCCAGCATTAGCGCGCCGAGCGACAAGATCGACGGGACCCACAGTCCAACGAACGTGCCCTGGTCCTTATGACCGAAGAACCAGAGAGTCACCGACAAGAGGAACGACGCTGCCGCCGCTGCCAAGAAATATCTACGCGCATCCGCTACGGAATTTCTCACGACTCGACTCCTCCGCCGATCGGCCGATTCGCGCAAACTTGACGCGACTCGGTCTCTCGGTAGCAAGAGACCTTGTACAGATTCAGTTCATGTCAAGCTGCGAACATCATGACGTCGCTAGCGGCCATACCAGCAGCACACCCAGATCCCAGATGACGTGTGCCAAGATCGGCACGACTAGCGAGCCTGTGGCGACACGCATGCTGGCCCAAACGCCCCCGCAGACCAGCGCGCACAACATGAGCAACGGGCTTCCGAGCGGCGCGGTGGTGAGCGCGTACGCCACTGTGAACACGACGATGCGCTTGAGCTCGTCGCGCCCCGGCCAGCCGCGGAGCCCCGTCGCGCGCTGCAGCGCGGGGCCTGGCAAAAGGCCCCGAAATAGCAGCTCCTCGCAGCTTGCGATCACGGTGATCAGCAGCGCGCGCGCGCCGGGCGAGAAGCCGGCGACGTTGAGGAGGGTCAAGAGCTCGCGGGTCGCCCCGCCCACTGACGGCGCGCCCTTCACCACCGTGACGTAGGCGAGGTGCGTCAGCAAGACCATCGACGTTCCACCGATGGCTCCGAGCGCCACGACGCGGGGCGAGGGGCGCAGCAGCCCCCAGCTCACGGCTCGCGATTGCACGGCGACAGCGGCTAAGCTCACACCCAAGAGCGCAAACGGGGTCCAAGTGCCAACTACCGCCAGCACGCCGAAGCATGCCAGCCAGCCGATGAGCGCGACCACCAGCAAGCGCAGAGCGAGGCGGGTCACTCGCTGGCCAGTGCCTGCCGTGCGGCGTCGTCGAAGGAGGTCAGCTGCGGATGCCCGGCCAGCTTCCAAAAGCGCTCGTCCTTCGGCAGCAAGTCCTCCTGCATCCCCAACACCAGCTCGCGAGCCAACGCGAAGTCGGTCCGCGTGATCAGCCGTAGCCAGAGCGCAGACAGTTTTGGCGTCAGAAACGGCACCTTTACGGCCAAGAAACGCCGGCCGCGCAGTGCCGCAATCCGCTCCAGAATCTGCTGACCGCTCATCACCTCTGGACCTGGAACGTCGAACCAGGTGCTGCTGTCGATCGGCAAGTCAGCCGCGGCTATCAAAGCGTCAACCACATCGCACAGCGCCACGGGCCGAGTCCGCGAGCCGAGCCACTTGGGCAGCACCATCACCGGCAAGCGAACCGCCAAGTCGCGCACGATTTGCCAGGAGGCACTGCCGCAACCAATCACCATCGACGCGCGCAATTCGACGACCGGCACCGGGCCGGCTCGCAGAATTTCGCCCACTTCTAGTCGGCTGCGCAGATGCTCGGACGGTGTGCCGAGTGGGGCTGGCCCTCCGAGGTAAACGATGCGCTTTACACCGGCGTTCGCTGCTGCAGCCACGAAGAGTCGAGCCGCGCGCTGCTCGAGCTCTCGGTAGTTCGACGCCCCGCCGCCCATACTGTGCACGAGGTAGTATGCGACTCGCGCGCCTGAGCAGGCGCTGACCAATGACTCGGGTTCGAGCAGATCGCAGACGCGCCAGTCCACCTTAGACGAGCCAGTGTCGGCGACCGGCTTGCGACTAGTTGCCGCAACGCGAAACCCCTGGCTGACCAGGGCTGGCACTAAGGCTCGCCCGATAAAGCCGGTCGCGCCGGTTACCAGGGCCGTTCCGCGTTCAGCTGGCGTCATCGAGCACCATCGAAACCGGCGCGGGGGTTCAACGGTACGCCCAGCGACTCGAGCGTTAGGTAGAGGCCGACCAGCTCGACGCCGAGGAACGTGAGATCGGGATGGAGACAGGCGCGGCTCTGCGCGGCCTCCTTGAAGATCGCATCGAAAGTGGCGCGAAAATGCGGCATGGCGAAGCCTATCTGATCGCCAGGCGGCCCGAAGTGATTTTGCAGCAGATGCTGCATGCGCGCGGTGAAGCCAGGGCTGGGGTCACACTCCCAACGGTACAGCTCGAGGCCTTCGGCAAGTTGGGCGGGGTCGGCGTCATAGAAGCCGACGTAAAGCGAACGCAGCCGCCGCATGAAGTCGCCGTCGGGGCGACACCATAGGCTGCTCGGATAGAAGCTCAACTGCTGACGTTCGGCGCTCCAACTGAAGTTCCGAGGGCGCAGATCCAGAAACAGCGGGCCGTCCCAGTAGAGCTGGTGAAAATAGAGCGCCAGGACGTGTTGCCCAACCAGCTGCCGCTCGGCCAGACTCAGGTTCGCAGCGACGAGGCGCGGGCCTGGCTCTGCCGCGACTTGCAGCGCCTGACCCAAACCCGCTCGCTCCAGTGAGCTTTGCAGGCGAGCGGCTTCGGCCGAGCGTTCCGCCGGACGGGAAATATGCTGCGCGACCTCGAGCGCACGCCGAAGTACCTGCGCCGGTCGAATCACCTTCAGCGCAGCCGGCGAGGCGTAGGGCAAGAAATCACGAAACGGCTCGGGAGCGAGACGAGCCGCCCAAGCCTCACTGGCCACGAGCCCTGTGCTCGCCGTCTAGGCCTCTGATTCCGGCCAGCCCAGATCCAAGGTTTCCGAGCAAGTGACCCGAGCGGCGCGCCTTGGTCTCCAGGTAGGCGCGATTGTGAGCGTTGGCCTCGACTTCATGCGCGAGGCGCTGGCTGACGTCGATGCCGGCGGCGCAGAGCTGTTCGATCTTGTCCGGGTTGTTGGTCATCAGGGCCACGCTCTCGACGCCGAGCGTGCGCAACATGGCTGCTGCAACCGAGTAGTCGCGTTCGTCCGCGGCAAAACCAAGGGCGAGGTTCGCGTCCACCGTGTCATAGCCTTGCTGTTGCAGGTCATAGGCGCGAATCTTGTTCGTCAAGCCAATGCCACGCCCTTCTTGCCGCAGGTAGAGCAGCACGCCGCACGGTTCTTTACCGAGCTGCATGAGCGCGCGCTCGAGCTGCGAACGACAATCACAACGTAGGGAAGCCAACACGTCTCCGGTCAAGCATTCCGAGTGAAGCCGAGTGGGGACTTCACGACCTCCCGCCACGTCGCCGCGTACGAGCGCGAGGTGCTCCTGTGAGTCTTGGTTGTTGCCGAACACGTGGACGCGGAAGGTCCCGAATTCGGATGGGAGATCAGCGCTGGCTTCAATTCGCGCCCAAACCGGCGCACGCTCGGCGGGGGCATAGGGACGTAGCTGAACGACGCTGTGAGGGGCGGAGGCCATGTTTCTCGACCTATCTTGCTGGGGTGGGGTTGATCTAGCCAACCCACGTGCAAGTGTTGTACACATTTTGTATAGGTCAACCGGGTGCCCAAAAAAATCGCTGTCCGCCCACCGTCCAGAAAGGCCGCACCCGGCCCGACCGGCGTCAGCTCGATCAAGGTGGTCTCGGAGCTGACGGGCTTGCAAATGGGGACCCTGCGGGCTTGGGAGCGCCGCTACGGCTTTCCCAAGCCGGCCCGGCGAGCGGATTCGAACCGCAGGCTCTACTCCAACGAGCAGATCGAGCGGCTTCGCACGGTGGCCCGCGCGGTTGCGCATGGCTATCGCCCCGGCGACGTGATCCCCCTGCCTGCGAGCGAGCTACAGGCTCTACTGCGGAGTGAGGTTGTGGCTCGCGTAGCACCGGGAGGTGGACCAATCGCGGACGTGCCGGCGTTGATTGATTTGCTGGTGCGAGATGACGTGAAACGAATTGAAGACGAGCTTCGGCTCGCGGCCGCTGCGCTGGGCGCGAAGCGCTTCGTTACCGAGCTTGCTCAACCGCTAGCTTTGGCGGTGGGGCAAGCCTGGGCGGGCGGCCAGATCGCGATCCGCCAAGAACACTTGATGACCGAATGCTTGACCACTCAGCTGAGAGCTCTGCTCTCGGTGCAGCAGGCCGCAGACGGGTCGCCGACGATCGTTCTCACCACATTGCCCGGTGAGCCCCACACGCTCGGCTTGCAAATGGTCGCGCTGTACGTGGCGCTCAGCTCCGCCAAGCCGCGCCTGCTCGGAGCGAACACACCGCCCGAGCAAGTGATCGCAGCGACGCGCGCGTTGGGCGCCCAGGTCGTCGGTATCACTTTGACGCCGACTGCCGATTTGGTTGGCGCGCGCCGTGATCTCCAACGCTTGGCGCGCGGTTTACCGGAGTCAGTAGCGCTGTGGGTCGGTGGGGCCGGAGTGCGCGGTCTGGGAAAGGTGCCTGCGCGTGTCCAGGCCGTAGAGTCCTGGCCCGCGCTCGACGCCGCGTTGGCGCAGGTGCGGCGGAGCCTAGTCTGAGAGCGTGTTCAAGGCGCGCGCGTCCAGCGCCGCGCGTACCTTGGCTGCCAGCTCATCGTGGCTGAACGGCTTCTGTAAAAACGCGGCGCCGGTCTCTTCCAAGCCCTTTTCGGCTAGCAAGTTGTCAGTGTACCCCGACATGAAGACGACCGGAAAAGCGCCGCGCAAAGCTGCAGCACGCCGAAACAGCTCGAGGCCGTCCATGCCGGGCAAGAGCACGTCCGTCAACAACAAGTCGAAGGCCTGCCCGGTCTCGATGGCGGCGAGCGCCTCCTCGGCGCGGGGGGCTCCGATCACCTCGTAGCCCAGCTTGCGTAGGAGCTGGCTGGTGAAGCGCAACACCAGCGCGTCGTCTTCGACGATCAGCACGGTTTCTCGACCGCCGCGCCGCGCTTCGGCCAAGGTCGCGAGCGGCGCTTGACGCTCGTCTGCCAATGGCAACCACACGTCGAAGGTCGCGCCCGCTCCCAGCTGGGACGTCACTTGCACGAACCCGCCGGCCTTGCTGACGATGCCATGCACCATGGACAAGCCCAAGCCCGTACCGGCGCCGATCGGCTTAGTGGTAAAAAACGGCTCAAAAATCCGAGAAAGCGTGGCCTCGTCCATGCCGAGCCCCGTGTCCGACACGCGCAGCCTCGCAAAGTCACCGGGGCGCGCGTCGGGGTGCTGCTGCCGCGCGCGCGTGTCAATGTGCACGCGACACAGCTCCATCCGCAGCTGTCCGCCGCCGGGCATGGCGTCGCGGGCGTTGACCGCCAGGTTCAACAGTACTTGCTCCAGCTGGGTGCGGTCAGCGCGGACGCACACTTCTTCGGCAGCTGGCACCAGCGAAAGCTCGATGTCTTCACCGATCAAACGACGCAGCATGCGCGACGTCTCTTCGAGCAGTTGGTCGAGGTTTAGGATGGTCGGCGCGATCGGTGCCTGGCGACTGAACGCCAACAGCTGCCGCGTCAGCCCGGCGCCGCGCTCCACCGCGTGACGCAATTCGAGCACGTCTTGCAGGGTCGGGTCGTCTTTGGCCAACCGCAGCACCAAGAGCTCGACCACCCCGCCAATGCCCGTCAGCAAATTGTTGAAGTCATGGGCGATACCGCCCGCCAGCTGCCCGACCGCTTCGAGCTTGCCGGCTTGCGCCAGTTTTAGCTCTATTTGGCGCAGTCGCTGCTCGGCGTGGCGCGCCTGCGCCTGCGCCGACTTTTCGGAGGTGATGTCGCGCGTCAAGATCGACAAGTGCGTCACCGCATCCCCGTGCCGAATCGGCCCAACCAAGGAGTGGTACCACGTCTGCAGCGACTCTACGTAAACCTCGTACGACGTGGGGCGCCCTTCGCGAAACGCGAACTCGAGCGCGTTCTTCATCACCGCTTGGTCGGCGCCGGTCGCAAAGTCTAGCGGCCCCTTGTGGCCGATCAGATCTGCCATCTGCAGGCCCGGCGCTACGAAGTTGACGTAGGTGTACTTGAAGTCGAGGTCGATCACGACCACGAAGTCGAACGGGTTTTCAGCGATCGAGCGCCAGCGTTGCTCAGACTCCGCCAGGCGGGCCTGACTCTCGCGCAACTCTTCCTCCACCCGCACGCGGTGCGTGACGTCCTGCGCGATGCCAAGAGTCCGGGTGGGCAGGCCGCTCTCGTCGCGCTCGAGGACCGTGTCCCACGAGTGCAGCCAGCGCCAGCCCCCAGCGCCATCCTTGACGCGGTATTCGATCTCGACCACCTCACCGTCACACACCTCGGGCATGCGCGCGTGGTGCGCGATGGCTCGCGGCAGGTCTTCGGGGTGCAGGATCGTCGGCAGCAGCTGAGCGCCCAACGCGGCGACCTCCTCGGAGGAGTAACCTAGCAACGCCGCCAGCGAACGATTGGCGTAAACATTGCGACGCTCCACCAAGTCATAGACATAAATGAGCCCGGGGATGACCTGGTCCAACCGGTCAATCAGGCGCGTGGCCTGCAGGAGCCCGGAGAGCTTTGCCTCTTTGCCCTCGTTCATGGTTTGCTTCAAAGCCGCATAAAGCCGCAGCAGCCGGCAAAGCGTAGCAGGAGGCCAGTCTCGCTGGGTCGCTCTTTATTTCATGACGGCTTTCAGGCGCACGTTGCCCCCCTTGTAGGAGAACTTGGCGTCTTTCCAGCTAGGGGCGCTGAACATATTGCGCGCGTTCCTGGACGCGCAGTACTCCTCGACGGGATAGCCCACCAGATTCGTGTCCAGCTTGCCGTCGCTATTCTCGTCGTGAAACGCCGAGATGCCGTAGGTACCCGGAGGCACGTCCTTGAATATGCAGCGCGCGGTGGTGGTGGTGATCTTGACGACGGATGCACGAAAGGCGTCCTTTAGCCACCCATCCTGCTTGAACAGGCCACAGCGGACCGTGCCTGAGTCGTTGCGGTTTTGCGTCTCGAACTCGATGACGTTCATCGCTGCGCTCTCTTCAGCGACTGCCGTGCTTTCACGAAAGGCGCAGAGACCGAAGACGCCAATCAACAGCGCGGCTAGCGCGGCCTTGGCACGGCGTAAGTGGCTGGTGTGGGTCGTGATGCGGGTCAGCTGGGCCAGCAAACCGACGCGATGGCGCGGCTCGTTCACTGCTCGCCCCCCAAGTACCGCAGCGTGTCGGCAACGCCTGGGTACCCTTGAAAGAACCAAACCCACCAGCCGAGCATCATCAACCCGTGTCCCGTCAAAATGCCGACGTGACTCCACATCTCTACGCGATCCGAGTGCTGCCGCACGTAGCGTCGCCAGTGAAACGCCTCGTCTACAAGGCTGTAAACGAAGGCCAGCACGGTCAAGACCATGGCCGGGATCCAAAGCTGGCGCGGGTGATTGTAGGCGGCGGTGAGCAGCACGCAGCTTGCGATCCCGCACAGGATGGTGATGCCATGCACCAGCCCCTCGGCTCCGCTGATTTCCTGCTTGTAGATCGTGCGATGACCAATGGTGTCGATGGCAATCGAAGCCGTGAACAGCGCCGAGCCGAGCGGTACGAGCCACGCCTCTGGCGTGAATACGACGCCGTGCGTATGGCCCAGCAGCAAAAAGCCGCCCGTCGACAGCACGAGGCCGACCATCAACCCTACCCAGGCCACATAAACTGCCCAGTCGACCTTGGTGAAGTCGCGGGCTCGCCCCACGTAGACTGCTACCTCAGATAGGAAGGACATCTTCGGGGAACCTTAGGCTGTTGTGGATGGTGACGCTTCGGAAGCTAGGCGCGCGTAGGGCGATGGCAACGGACTGTGAGCCCGCGCCGAGCACGTGCCACAACTTCTCGACGGGCGACACGACTGCACGCCCCGCCAGCACGTTCGCATCCGCGGCCAAGATGCGCTCGCCAATGCCCGAATACACCCGTCGCGCCGTGGCAACGGCCAACCTGGAGCGGAACGACAAGTACGGAAGGCCCAAATCGCCGGAGCGATACAAGACGTCGGCTTCCGCTAGCAAGTGGCGCACGCCCCGCGCTAGAAGCTGGCGCCGTCGTTGGGAGATAGCGTCCCCGTTCGACGGGTGCCCCACGCCAGGCACGAGCTCGGCTGGAATGTACAGCCGCCCTCGCTGCCAGTCTTCCGCCACATCGCGACAAATATTGGTCAGCTGCATCGCCATGCCCAAGTGCACGCCATGCACGATGGCCCGCTCCCGCCGTACCCCCAGCACGTGGCACATCATCGCACCGACGCTGCCCGCGACGCACCAACAGTAGCGGTACAGGTCAGCGACCGACTCGTACTGAGCGTTGGCCGCGTCGAGCTGAAAACCTTCCAGCAGCGCGCCCGGATACTCCCTCGGGATCTGCCGCTCAAAGACCAAACGCTGAAACTCGGCCAGTATTGGCTCGGCCAGCGCGCGCCCGGCATAGACATCTTCAAGCTCAGTCCGTAGTTTGCCGAGTGCCGACCAGGTCTCATCTGGCGGAGCCAAATCGATCGCGTCATCGGCGCGCCGGCAGTAGGCATACAAGGCAACCGCGGCGTCGCGCTTCTCGGCACCGAGCAGCAACGAAGCCAGCGAGAAGCTCTTGGAATGCCGGCGGATGATGGCTCGACCCTGCGCAGGGTTGAGCCGTACCGGGGCGACGCGAGGCAAGCTAGCCAGCGTGCTCATTCCGCGGCTCCCGCCAGTACGGGTGACGAGATACCCAGATCTGCGAGGACCAGGCCAGCCGTTGCTTTGGCCGAACTCACGACCCCAGGCACCCCCGCGCCGGGGTGTGTGCCTGCTCCGACCAGATACAGTCCTGGGATCTTCGGATCGCGATTGTGCGGCCGAAACCAGGCGCTCTGGCTCAGCTTCGGAGCGACCGAGAAAGCGGAGCCTTGATAAGCGAATAGGTCACGCTCGAAGCCACGCGGTGTGAGGTAGCGCTTCACCACGATATGCTTACGGAGATCGGGCATGAGCCGCTCGAGCGAGGCCAGAATGCGCTCGGCGTATGCCCCCTGCATTTGATCCCAGTCGAGCGGCGCGTTGCCGAGGTGTGGCACAGGCGACAGGACGTAGAAGCTGGCGCCGCCCGGCGGCGCCAGAGATGGATCGGTGACGCTCGGCGCGTGCAGGTAGAGGCTGAAGTCGTCCGGCAGCGCGTCACCGTGAAACACTTCGTCGAGTAAGCCGCGGTAGCGAGGACCGAAAACGACCGTGTGGTGCGCCAAGTCGTAGGGGCGATCGGTGCCGAAATAAAGCACGAACAGCGACATGGACCAGTCCGCACGCTCCAACCGCCGCGTCGTTTTCTGTGCTTCCGGCTCTTGGCCGTAAAGCTGTGAGTAGGTGTGGTGCAGGTCGGAGTTGGAAACGACCATGTCGAAGGGTTCACCGACCTGGACAGCTGACGTCACACGATGCACGACGCCGCCAGTTCGCTCGACCTGGATCGATCTTACCGGACACGACAGACGCAGCTCTCCGCCCAGCTCGCGATAGAGGCGAACCAGAGCCTGCACCAGCGCACCAGTCCCGCCCCGCGGGAAGAACACGCCCCAGTTGCGCTCCAAATAGTGGATCAGTGTGTAGATGCTGCTGGTCTCGAAGGGGTTGCCACCGACCAAGAGCGAGTGAAAGCTCAGCGCCTCGCGTAGCTTTTCGTTCTTCACGAAGCGCGCCACCGTGGAGTAAACCGATCTGTCGGCGCGCAGCCTGGCGAGCGAAGGCGCAACCTTGAGCATGTCCGAAAAGCGCAAGAACGGCGCGTGCGCCAGCTCTTCGAAGCCCTTCGCGAACACCTTGCGCGAATAGTCGACGAAGCGCAGGTAGCCGGCCGCGTCCTCCGGTGAGAGCTGCTTGATCTGGTCGAGCAGCGTGTTGCCGCCGGCGTAGTCGAGCGACGTGCCGTCTTGCCACAGCAGCCGGTAAAACGGCGTGATCGGTAGAAACTCCACGTAGTCTTCGCGCCGACGCCCCGCTAGCTCGAACAGCTCGTCGAGGCATTGCGGCGCCGTGATCACCGTCGGGCCACCGTCGAACGTGTAGCCCTGCTCTTCATAAACGTAGGCACGTCCACCCGGCTTGTCGCGGGCCTCGAACAGCACGGTGTCGACGCCTGCGGCTTGCAAGCGAATGGCAGCCGCCAAACCTCCGAAGCCGGAACCCACGATAGCAACGCGCTTGCGCTGACCTTGCCTTTGTGAAACGTCAGACATAGGCGTTCTCCAATCGCTCGATCTCTTCGGCCAACGGAGCCAACGCATGTTGGTCCGTTACGTGCTGAGCCAGTCGCTCTAGCGCCTGACTGAGCCGTTCGTGAATGACCCGGTAAGGGGCGCCGCCGAGCTCACGCCGCATGGCTCGAGCGAGCGCCTCGGGATGCAGATCGCGGCGCTCGACCTCGCGGGCGCGGTGCTGCAGCCGTGAATAGCTCACTTCGTCCAAGCGCTGCGCGAGCCAAGCCCACGGCCAACTGGGGCGGCCGTGCAATAGATCCTCGTGGCCCTTGTGAGCGCGCCGCTCCTCGAACAGCCCACTCACGTCGTCCAGCATCTGCAGTGCGACGCCATAGCTGCGGCCAAAGGCCGAAAGCGCTTTTAGTAGCTCCGGGCGCGCGCCAGCCGCCGCCCCACCGAGCTCGGCCGCCAGCTCGAGCAGACTGCCGGTCTTGAGCCGTGTGCTCACGCTGACTAGGTCGTGCACGTCGCGCTGCGCCAGCGTACCGAGCCGCGCGCCCAAATCCAGCGCCTGCCCGTAATGACAACGCAATACGCCCCGATCGATGCTACGCCGCAGCGCAAGCTCAATCGCTGGCGGCAGCGCCAGTTGCTCGAGCAGGCTGTGCGGCGCAAAGTACAGCCAGTTACCAGCGTTGAGCGCCAGTGGCACCCCCACGACTAAGTGCAGAGCCGGTTTGCCACGACGTAGCTTCGAGTCGTCCTCGATGTCGTCGACAATCAGCGAGCCTGCGTGCAAGACTTCGACGATCAGGGGCAGTTGCACGGGCATGGGCGGGCCGTTTCCCTCGCTTGCGACCTGATACGCCACCTCCACGAGGCGCGAGCGGAACTCCTTGCCAGGGCGCTCCAGTAGCTCCAAAAGCGGTCCCAAGAGCGAATCTGTCCAGACCCGCTCGGGTACTCGTTCTTCACCAAGATCCAGCGCGGCGCTGAGCCGGGCGTCCGTGAACTCATGCCGAATGAGCTCTACTAGCGGGCTGGACGGGGCGACTGAAGAGTCGGGTGCATCAGAAGCTAACAGCTGACTTGTAGACCAAACCGATTGCGTCATGACCGACCTTCTCCAATGCTGGGATCAACCGAGGCCGAGGCAGCCGCTCCGCCTCCCGAAGACAACGCGCGCATGAGCGAGAAACCACGGGGTGGCCGTCCACACAGGATGCGCGCCTTGTCCGTGTTGGTGAGCGTCATGGCATAAAACCGCCGCACTGATTCGGTTGGCAGGCGATAGAAGCGCTCGATGACATTGCGCCGCTGCTCAGGCGCGAAGGCACCGAACAGCAACTTGTTCAACAATAGGCAGAACCGCAGCTGCGAACGCTGTTCGCGCAACAGCGCTGGCCACACCCGTGTACGCAACGCCAAAGGGTCGGCCAGGGCGATGGCGCTCGCCACCCGCAGCGCAACCGGGAATGAATAGCCGGTCACTGGATGAAACCAGCAGCCTTGATATCCCGCGACCAGCGGTCCATCAGGCCCTGGGTTGGGGTCGTGCGAGACGCGCGTCGGCAGCGGCAGAACGCCGCTTTCTTCGCGAACTACGCCTTCAACGTCAAAGCCGTTGGCCACCGCATAGCCCATGATCTCGGCTGCCAGCAGCTCGCGGTCCAGCGCTGGTGAATCAGAAAAGTACGTGTCCTCGATCAGCACTCGATCGCTGGCGAAGGGCAGCACGTACATGAAGCGAAAGCCGTCGCGCTGCGCCAGCAACGCGTCCATCAGTATCGGATGCTGCACGGGGCAGGGGCGCCGTAGCTTGAGCTCGAGACCTAAGAATTTTTGGTAGCCCGCCCGGGAGTCTTTCGTGAAGGCATCGGGACCCCGACTCTCGATGACCACCGCTGCATCCAAGCTTTGTCCACTAGCCAGCGTCACGCTGTTGGCGGTCACTCGCACGGCTCGTTCGCCGAGCCATAGGCGCGAGCCCGGCCGCTCTTCGAACGCCGCCGTCACTACCTGATTTAGTCGTTCCGAGCGGACCGCCGCATAGGGCTCTTCGAGCGTCCGCTTCAGCTCCGGAAAGCGCACCTCGTGGCGGGGCCAACTCATGACGACCAGCTCGGATACCAGGGCGCGCGCCTCCGGCTCGACGTCCCCGGCGTGAAAACACCAGATGTGATTGCCACCCAAAGCCGCGTGCTGCTCGACCAGACCGACCCGCAGCTCCGGTCGCGCCTTGAGCAAGCTGAGCGCGATCAGGCAATTGCCCAGACCCCCGCCAATCAGCAGGTAGTCGAAGGTAGAGGGCTCGCCGGGGGTGACCATGTCTAATCTTTGACTAATACTACGTTAGACAGGGTCAACTGGTTTCAGTGCCATAACCGCCGTCTGTCTAATTCTTGTCGAGAAACAGGCCCCAGGGCCTGTTTCGCTGCTGACGCGGCGGTCTGCGCCTTGAGGAGCCGCAGGCATCGCCCGCCAGCACTATGCTGCTGCAGCCGTTCTGGACGCAACCTCCCGCGCAACGGGTTCACCGTCGGAAGGCCGAAGACCATGAACATCGCGCGCCGCCCTGGGTTTTGGATTGCGGGGGTCCTGTCACTGGTCTTAGTCGCGGCTGTGCTGCTTCGCGCGCGTGGCCGACTGCTTGCTCAGAGTTGTCGTGACGCGGATGGCCCTCGAGCAGGACGTCGTGGCCAGCGGTAGGGTGTGGGTCGAGGCGCCCAGAGCCGTCGGCGCGCGCTTGGAGCAGTTGCAGCAGGTCGGCGCGATTGACACGAGCGAGCGATTGAAGCAAGCGGAGACGAATCTGACGCGGGCTCGACTCGACGAAGAGCGAGCTGACAGATTGCCCGCTAGCGGAGCGATAGCCCCGATCGAGCTCGACACATACCGTGTGAAGCCCCGCGCGCTCTGGTTTCTGCGACCGGCAGCAGGCATCGGTTGGCGGCGCGGCCTTCGCGGTTCGTGGGGACGCCAGAACGCCGATCGTGGTCAGCGGCATTGATGCCGAGCGCCTCTGGAGGACCATCGTCGTGACATGTCGGGTAGCTCGACATATGGTTCGAGCATGGAGTGGATCAACTACCATCACCTCTTGTACTTCTGGACGGTTGCGCGCGAAGGCGGGCTCGTCCAAGCGGGCAAAGTGCTGCGGCTCTCACACCCGACCTTGAGCGCACAGATCCACGCGCTGGAAGATCAGTTGGGCGAGAAGCTATTCGTCAAAGTCGGCCGCAAGTTGGCGCTCACGGAGCAGGGGCGCGTCGCTTTTCGCTACGCGGACGAAATCTTCACGCTCGGGCGCGAGATGGTCGACACGGTAAAGGGCCGTTCCGTCGGTCAGTCACTGCGGCTCGACGTCGGTGTCGTAGACGTGGTGCCGAAATTCGTCGTGCGCAGTCTGTTGCAGCCCGCGCTTGAGTTGGCCGAGCCGGTGCGGCTGGTATGCTACGAAAAATCCTTTGACGAGCTGTTGGCGGACCTGGCTCTGCACACCCTCGATATCGTGATTTCGGATGCACCAGTTCCCGCCGGTAGCAGTGTGCGCGCCTTCAATCACTTGCTCGGCGAGACCGGTGTCGCGATCTTTGGCACCAAGCCACTGATCGCTAAGTACAAGCGCGACTTCCCGAAGTCGCTCGACGGTGCGCCCTTCTTGCTACCGCTCGAGACGCTGCATCTCCGGCGTTCCCTCAATCTTTGGTTCGACCGCCACGGCATCAAACCGCTGATCGTGGCGGAGTTCGAAGACAGCGCGTTGCTCAAGGCCTTCGGGGCAGACGGCCTCGGACTGTTTCCGGCACCAACCGTGGTCGAGAAGGAAGTCATGACCCAATACAGCGTCCAGCCGATCGGGGTCGCCGAAGACGTGAAGGAGCGCTTCTACGCAATCTCCGTCGAGCGTCGCTTGAAGCACCCCGCTGTCGTCGCTATCTCGAATGCCGCGCGCCACGAGCTGTTCGCGTGAGCTAGCGGCGTCGCGCCTACACTCCCGCCCGGGGCTCTACGGCGGAGCCTGGGTCGCGCCACGGAGGTCATGTTGGGCGAGCGGTTTTTGGCGCCAGGCGCCAGGCAGCGGTCACCGACAGCGTCGAGCACGACTTCCGAGTCGTCAAGCCGCGGGGTGGGGGCGCGTTGGCGCGTTGGTGTTGCGGAGCGTGTCACTCAGACCTTCCGCCTGCGCACTAGTTTCGCCACGTTTGGCGGCGTACATCAGGGCGTCGGCGCGCCGTAGCCATGCGTCGGCGCCTTCACCGGCACGCAGGCTGACGGCGCCGACCGAGCACGACAGCGCGAGCCAGGCCGGGTCAATGCGGGCAAAGCCTCGCCGAAGTGCGGCCATAGCTTGGTGCGCTTCAACCCCAGAAACTAGGACAGCGAATTCATCGCCACCCAACCGATAGCAGGCGTCAACGCCCTCTCGAACCGAGCGCGCCAGCGCGGCCGCAACTTCTCGCAACGCGCGGTCGCCCTCCTCATGCCCCCCGGAGTCGTTGATTTGCTTGAAGCGATCGACGTCAATGAAAGCGAGAGATACGCTCGTGCCTTGGCTGGTTGCTTGCGAGACTTGGCGTTCGACGTCTGCGCGAAAGCGATGGCGGTTTCCCAAACCGGTCAAGGCATCCGTCTCCGAAGCCACCCGGAACCTGTCGGCGCGCTTGCGCATTCGGTGCACGCCAAATAGGATCACCCAGCCGATGACGAACTCGTTGGCTAGCTCGCGTGGGTGGTGCGGCCAATGCCCGGTGTCCAGCCAATCTGTCAGGAAAGGGAGCACCGACAGGCAGTAGGCGAGGCGCTCGCGGCACCATGAAAGCGCCGTCTTGACCGGCAATTTGAGTCTTGGGCCACTTCTCACAGGCATGAGGTCGGCCCTCTTACCACGCCCGGGCCGTGGAGCTGGCGATGAAGAAGTATCGGAACATCCCGGCGTCGGTGGGCGGCGCGATGGGTGAGGAGGGCCTAGGCGGCGCTTGAACTGGCACAGCTGGGTGTTGGTGCGGTGGGGCGACCAGGGTGATCGACTTTGACTCCAGCGAAGCGCTCGGCTGGGCACGCGGTAGAGCAACAGCACTTGCTACCTCGCTCCGCGCCGCCGATCAGACTCGCCCGATCTTTCAAGCGGGAAGCGAGGTAAGTTCTCGGCTGTGAAGCAACGCGACCGGGATTTCGACCGCAGACTCTTGCGACGCTTTTGGCACATTGCCAGACGCTACTGGGTGGGTAGCGAGCGCAAGCCGGCCCTTGCTCACCTCGTGGTGTTAACGTTGAACTTCCTGTACGAACAAGTCCTCAAGCCCGCTGGTGACGGGGGCTGGCAGCTGCCAGGGGCACGGGCATGAACGCGTTTTTGTTTTTGGCGGACCGTTGGATCGAGTGGGGCTGGTTCGGTGTGATTCTGGCCGGTCTGGACGCTGTAGCCGTTGTTCGCGCGGTGCTACGTGGGCACGGCGTGACGAGCACGCTGGCGTGGCTGTTCGCCATCCTGGCGTTTCCAGGCCTAGGGGCGACCGTTTACCTGCTCTTGGCCAACCCTAGTGTTGGTCGCACCGTGCGCAAGAAGATCGCCGCGTCGACCAGGCGCCATCGGCGGCGCGAGCTAGAGCAGAAGGAGCCGGGGAGCGTCCCGCGGCTGGCCGAGTCACTGACAGGGGTGCCCACGACGCAGGGCAACTGCGTCGAACTCTTAGTCGAGGATGAGACGGCATTCGCGCGAATCGAAGACGAGCTGCGGAGCGCGCGTCAGTCGATCCGAGCCGAGTACTACATCGTTAGAAATGACGACACCGGGCACCGTTTCTTGGAGCTGCTGGCCGCTCGCGCGCGCGCTGGGGTCAGCGTTCATTTGCTCTACGACGCCGTGGGGTCGGTGGGGCTGGACACGGCGCGCCTGGGCGCAATCCGCGCAGCTGGCGGCAGAGCGGAGCCGTTTCTCCCCATGAACCCGTTTCGACGGCGTTGGTCTGTACACCTGCGCAATCACCGCAAGCTCATCATCGTTGACGGCGCGATCGTCTTTACTGGTGGCATGAACGTCGGCGATGAATACTCGGGGCGCTCCAAGCGCAAGGGCGCCCAGCATTTTCGCGATAGCCACTTGCGCATCGAAGGCCCTGCGGCGCGCTATTTCGCCGAAATCTTCGCCGAAGATTGGAAGTTCGCCGTGGGAGAGCAGTTGGATGATTCGAGCCCCGAAGCCTTGGACTCACCCCGATCGGGGACGGCCGAGGTTTGCCCGCTGCCAAGTGGGCCCGATCAAGAATGGAACACGAGCGCGCTCACCTATTTTGCTGGCATCACAGGGGCGCGTAAGAATTGCTTTCTCACAACGCCCTATTTCGTCCCCGACGAACCGACGCTGACGGCGCTCGTGACTGCCGCGAAGGCCGGCGTCGATGTCCGGCTGCTGTTGCCCGAGCGCTGTGACGTGCCGCTCGTGGCAGCAGCAGCCCGATCGTTCTATCGCGAGCTGTTGCGAGGCGGTGTACGCATCTTCGAGTATCGTCCGTCCATGCTTCACGCCAAGACCATGAGCGTGGACGACCGCTGGGGCATCGTCAGCTCTGCCAACGTCGACATGCGCAGCTTTCGCCTCAATTTCGAGCTGGGAGCGCTCGTGAACGACGAGAAATTCACGGCTGAACTGTCAGCGCGCTTCCTGGGTGAGCTGGCGGACAGTCAGGAGATCACGCTGGCGCACCTGGCACGGCTCGGCCTTGGCGCCCGGCTGACGCAGGGCGCAGCGCGCCTGTTGGCGCCGCTGTTGTAGCCACGGCTGTCCGCGGCTGAAGCTCGCCCATCAGTCCGCCCCGCCTCGCACCGTTCGGCTACGCCGCATCGTGGCTCGAGGAGGTCTTTGCCGCCGGTCGCAAGCCTGACTTGGTGTTGGTATGCCGATTGATGTGCGACGCCTCTGCCAGCGTCACGAGCACATGGCGAGCGGACAGCAAGCCGAGCGGGTGCTCGGGGCCGAGTACGACGCCAACGGTTTGGCCCGAGGCATGCAGTTGCTGCAGCGCTTCTTCCACGCTCACATGGGACGCAATCTGCGGTGCGGGCTGCATGATCGCGTGCATCGGGAGCAGCCGTGCGTCTTCTCGATGGCTCAAGCTCAGCAGGTCTTCACGCAACACGACACCAACAATGGAGTTGTCGCGAACGATCGGAAATGCTTGCTGCGAGCTGCGGAGCAGGAAGGGCACCGCTTCAGATACGCGATTCGTCGCGCTGAGTTCGACTGCCGGCAGCTCGGCGAGATCGCCCGCACTGAGCGCCGCCAGTGGCCTTTCCAGCTGAGCTGACAGCTTCTCGCGCGAGGCGGCGGCGAAGAGCATGAGCGCAATCAGGCCCAGCAGCAGCTGCCCGGAGTACACGCTCCACCCCAACATGCCAACGGCTGCGACTTGGCCGATGCTCGCGGCCCAGCGCGTCGCTCGCTCGCCGCCCAACTTCCAAGACAAGAGGGCTCGCAAGATGCGACCACCGTCGAGCGGGAAGAATGGCAGTAGGTTGAAGAGGGCGAGCGAAGCGTTGCCCGTCGCCAGAAGCAGCAAGAGCGTGTCGGCTGAAGGAGCGAGGGCCAGCTTGAGCTCGTCCTGAGGGAACGCGTAGCCACGCACCCACAGTGCTCCCGCGAAGCAACCCGCCAGCGCGATGTTTACCGCAGGACCGGCAGCGGCAATCGCAACTTCTTGGCCGGCGGTCTTGGGCTTGCCGAGCAGCGTCGCGATACCGCCGATGGGCAGCAGTACAATCTCTTTTACCTTCAGGCCGAAAGCCTGCGCCATCAAACTGTGGCCAAGTTCATGCAGAAGAACGCAGCCGAACAGCGCAAGCATGAAGAACGCACCGAAAGCCGCGCCCCGGGCACCGTGAGCGCCGCCCCACTGCGTCGCGCCAAGCGCCACGATCAGAGCGAACGTGAGGTGGACTCGTACGTCTATGCCACGAACTGAAAAGAGCTTTGCCGACCACTGCATAGGACCTTTCCGGGCCGAGCAAACGTCGGCCGCGTTGATGATCTTGATGTAGCGCTCGCTTTGATGTTGGAAAAGTCGAAAAGTTAGTTTGAAACTGTAGATGGCAGGTACATGTTTCCGGATGCGACGCCAGTTTCAGGCCGCGCGGCGAAGTGCTCGAAGCCGCCGGCGGTGTAGCGGGCACACCCGGTCCCTTCGAGCACGAAGAGATGGATCCAGCCGTTGTCGAACAGCCGTTTGACACTGGGCTGGGCCGCGAGGGCAGCCAGCAAACGCTCGCGCGGGGCTTCTACGAAGACGCTGAGCCGTCGTGGTTCGTGAACGAAGCGCTCGCCGTCGTGGATTGACTGTAGGGGCAGTCCCACCTTCAAGTCGCCGCCGTTGCCCTCGAACACGCCGAGCCCACCGGCTACGTTGTGCAGCACTTTATTACCCGACCCGTAGCGTTGGGGGTCCACGCGCGAGGCGTAGTACTGCAGGTTGATCCAGCTGGCGACCACCACCGGCGCCGCCAGCAGGACCGCCAGCACCTTGCCGTCCGGATCCTGGTCGGGCAGGTAGTCGTGCAGAAAGGTGCGGCCGCCGAGTGCCAGGCCGCGGGTTCGCGCGCGCGGTGCGACGATGATGGCCGCGTTGCCGGCCAGGCCCCACTCCGGTCGCACGTGCGAAATGTCCCTGGAGCGTGCCCGGAGAGCCGAGCTCAGGTCATCACTCGAGAGGTGGGCCAAGCCCAGGCTAGGAGCGCGTTCGGCGCGAGTGGCGGCTCCGGCTTGCGCCAAGGCAGCCTGCAGGGCCTTCAGATCGGCGGCGTGCGAGGTGGGTAGCTGTTCGACGTCGAACAGGACGATGTCGTCCAGCATGGTGTCGTGGAGGCCGCCCAAGGCGTACGTGTCGTCCGGCAGCACGATGCCGCGCGCCGCGAGTTGTTCGCGCACCGCTGGCAGATTGAGCGCGTAGGCTGCCAGCCGTGCGTTGACGTCGCCAGCGTGGCCGCCGCAGGCGCCGCAGTCGAGCGCGGAAGCGTAGGGATTGTTGGCGCTCTGGCTACCGTGGCCGCACAGCAGTAGTAGTCGAGCAAAGTCGCGCGTGAGGCTCATGTTACGGAGGGCGCCTTCGGCCATGGCAACCAAGGAGTCCAAGGTCTGCCCGGGCGGCGCTTCAACCGTGAGCGGGCTTGCGGCGTGGGACCAGTGCGCACGATCCTTGCCCTGGAGCGAGGCCAGCGCGGGCCCGAAGCCCAGCCCTGCGCTCTCGACGAACGAGAAGCAGGAGGCGGCCGCGTTCTGGGCTGCTTTCCAAGCTGCCGCGACAGCGCGCGAGCGACGAGCCGCCAGGGAGCGGGCGACTCCCCCCGTTTCTTCGGTTTCGAGCGGGGGCACCAGCAGCACCGGACAGCGCGCCGTCGCCTTGTCGGCCTCTGCCTGGCGGTGCGAAACTGGGAAGCCAAAGAAGCCAGCGAAGCCGAGCGTTTGGGCGCTGGGTGCCGCCCGCTCCAGGTGCCTGCGCAGTACTTCCGAGCGCACGTCGATGCAGAACACAGCTTGAAAGGTCGGTCGCGCCTCGGCCTGGTTGGCGGCGGGTGTGTGGCCGGCGAGCGTCGTCGCCAGCTCACGCTGGTAGCCGAGCTCGTAAGCTCGTTGCCAACGGACGAGCGCGGTCAGGCTCGGATCGGCTCGAAGGTGCCGGTGCGTAACCTGCCTGGCAACCGCAGCGCCTGGGACTGTGAGCAGAGCGGCGTCGTAGGCGAGCCGAATTGCCAACAGATCGCGCAGCGCGCCGTGTTCGCGCCCGCGCAAGACTTCTTCGCGCACCACGTACTGAGCGAAGGCGGCCCAGCCGTTGATCAGGAACAGCTCGCGCTGCAGCAACTCCGCGGGGTTCCCGGCTCCGGGGGCGATTTGAGCCAGACACAGCTCGATCGCCGCCCAGGCGTCGCTCGGTAGCTGCCGCACGAATTTACGGAAGCCTGGTATCCCGAAAGCCTCTGGATTGTGGTCGTGCTGCGCACCCGCCTGCCAGGCCGCGTACAGACTTTCAGCCCGCCAGGGCAGCGTCCACGTTGTTTGGTTCGTATCGAAGTACGCCGAGCACCACTTCGATATTTCTTCGGCAATGAAGCGGGCCCAGCTGTCGCGGTCATCGTGCGCGTCCAAACCATCGACGACTGTGCGGAGCATGGCGGTGCCCGCGACTGCGGGAGGCTGCTCCAGAGCAGCCACTAGCTCTTCGGCACTGAATTCGCCGTCGCCAGCTAGCGCGAGATCGGCGTCAGAGATGCGATTGTTCTGGTAGAGCGTGAGGTAGGTCGACGCGGGCAGCAGCGGGGCCGAACCGGTCGTCCTCGTCAATACTGCGCAGGCGTCCTCGAAGCGACTATCCAGGTGGCCCAGGAAGGGATTCACCGCAACGAAGTGCGCTAGCGGAAAGAGCGGGGGAACTTTCGTCATGGCCTCGTCGGCCGCGTGACGAACGACGCTCGCGTCGAGTGGGGGGGACTGGGAATTCTGAGCGAAGGCTTGGTTCATGTTCATGCGACCTCAGGCAAGGCGATCGGCTGTTGGGTGGTTCTGGAGCGGCGCGGCCAGAGTCGCGCAAGGAGTCGATTGGCGTAGGTAGAGACGTAGAAGCCGTTGAGTGCGTGCACGTACAGCACGCGGCCCAGGCGAAGTCTGCCGGTGCGCCACAGCAGCAGTTGGAAGGTGAACAGGCTGACGAAGACCACGGCGGCCGCCAGTTGCACGCCGAGCGCCGCGGGTGCTGTGGGCTGGACCGGCACGAGCCACATGCTCAGCACGTGTAGCCCGAGGCCGATCAGCCCGAGCAAAAAGGCGACGCCCAGTCCGCCAACCGCGCTGCGCGACGGACCGCTGACTGACCAGAGTCGCGCTAGGCCGTAGCTCAGTGACAGCCCGAGCAAGACCGTGAACACCCAGGCGTGCTCGTCGTCACTGCCGGCCACCAGCGAAAGACCCACGGCGAGCGCGGCCACGATCAGACTGCCCGTCAGGGCGCCGAGCGAGATGGCACCGCGGTCGAGCCGAACTGCGGCGCGCGGCACCGCCCCGATCGTGCTGCCAGCCGTCAGGAACGTGTACGCTTTGTACAGCGAGTGAGCGACGATGTGCGCCAAGGCTAGGCCGAAAGCGCCAAGGCCGCACTGCAGCAACATGAAGCCCATTTGCGCGATCGTCGAGAACGCCAGCGCTCGCTTCACGCTGGTTTGAGCCAACATAACAGTCGCGCCAAAGGCGGCCGTCAACATGCCTACGACCGCGAGCGCCTCGAGCACGTGCGGGGCGTAGGCGAACAGCGGGCTCAGCCGAATTACCAGAAATCCCCCCGCGTTAATGATGCCCGCATGCATCAGCGCCGACACAGGGGTGGGCGTTTCCATGGTGTCCGGCAACCAGCTATGAAACGGAAACTGCGCCGACTTGAGCATGGCGGCGAACGCGAGCAAGAGCAGGATCGGGGCAAGCTCGTGGGTGTTGCCCCCCGAGGCAGCCGCGAACAGGCGGTCGAACTCGAAGGTGCCATAGGCCTGGTAGGTCAACAGCAACGCCACCGCCATCGCCAGATCGGCGATCCGACTGATCACAAATTTTTTCCGTGCTGCGAAGACAGCGCCCGGTCGCTCTGGGTAGTGCAGCAGCAGCACGTGAAGTGAGAGGCTGGTGGCGACCCAAGCAGCGAAGAACAGCAGCAGGTTGCCAGCAACGACGAGCGTCAAAACCGCCGCGATGGTGGCGCACAGCCAGCGCAGAAAGCCTGCTTGGCGCTGGTCACCTGCCAGGTAGTTGCGGGCAAAGCGCAGCACGGCGTTGCCCAGGAAACACACCAGCAGGGACATGACCGCCGTGACGCGGTCGAAACCCAAGGTGAAGCCAATCGCCGACTCGAAGCCAAAGGGAGAAAAGCGCGCGCTGGCCGGGCCCGAGAGCATGAGCAGGACGCTGGCGATTAGGGCCGAAATTCCGGAGACGGCCGTGGCGGCGATCGCAACCTTGGCGACGGTGGCCGGTCGACCACGGGCGACCACAGCCGCGACGAGCGGAAGAAGCGGCACCAAGCTGGCCGCTAAGAGGAGGACGAATTGCATGGCCCGAAGGTAAGTCAGCCCATAGTTAAGCGCGATGACACACTTTTCACCGATTGCGTTAATATTCTAAAACATGGATTTCTTGAATTACCATCACTTGCGCTACTTTCGCGCGATTGCAGGCGAACGCAGCCTGCGCGCCGCAGCGGACAAGCTGAAGCTCTCACCGCCCGCGCTGAGCATTCAGCTCAAGCAGTTGGAAGCCGCGCTGGGTCACAAGCTGCTCGATCGCGGGCGCGGAGGGGTGACACTGACCGAAGCTGGCCGCCTGGCGCTCGACTACGCCGAAACCATTTTTCGCGCGGGCGAGGAACTGAGCGACGTCATGCAGCACGGCCTGCGCGCGGGGCGGCGCGTGGTGCGGGTCGGCGTCGTGGCGACCCTTTCGCGAAATTTTCAACTCGAAACGTTTCGCCCGCTCTTGGGTCGCGACGACGTCGAACTCGTGGTGCGTTCGGGAACGCTACGTGACCTACTTGGTTTGCTTCACGCGCATCAGGTCGACTTGGTGCTCTCGAATCAAGCGGCGCCGCGCGATGCCGAGACCCACTGGCATAGTCGCTTGCTGGCGGAGGAGCCGGTAAGTTTGGTTGGCGGTGTGGCTTGGAAGCGCAAGAAGTTCCGCTTTCCGGACGACTGCGCACACGTGCCAATCACGATGCCAAGCTTGGAAAGCAGCATGCGCGTGGCCTTTGATCGCTTGCTGCATGACGCCAACGTTCGCCCAGTTGTGGCTGCAGAAGTGGACGATATGGCGATGCTGCGCCTACTGGCGCGCGAGAGCACGGGGCTGTCGTTGGTGCCTCAAGTCGTGGTCCGTGACGAAATCTCGCGCGGCGTGTTGGTCGAGAAACACCGGCTCACCCGTATCAAAGAGACTTTTTACGCGGTGATGCCCAGTCGCCGGTTCCCGAATCCGCTGGTACGTGAGCTCGTCGAAGGCAGAGCCGGCACGCGGCGCTGAGCCTTCATCACATTTTACGGGTCGAGCACGAGACAACAGGAAGTCGGCTGAGCATTGGTCTCATTTCGCGATTCGAGCACGAACGAACAGGAAGGCGGGAAGGCGGGAAGATTTCTGTTGTTCGAAGGCGTGTTCAACAGCTGAAATGAGACAAATGACAAGCCGCCTTCCTGTTGTTTGCTTGTTCGTTCGGGCAAGGATGCGATGAATCGTCAGCGCTGAGCGTGACCCGCTCGTTACGTCGTTTCTGGCTCGCGTCGACGCTGGACGTCTCGCTCGATCGCACGGCTTGCGCGCTCCACGGCCCGAGCGATCACGGTTCGTAGATCAGCGTCGATGTCTCGTATCAGGACCGTGCCGGATGGGCGCAGTGTCAGTTCCAGTTGGCATTGCTTGTCAACACCGCCACGCTTGCCGTTTGGATCGTCGAGGCGCACGGTGGCTTTTGCGATCAGCTCACCAAAGCGGCCGAGTACGAAGCGTAGCCGCTGAGTGATGTAGGTCCGCTCCGCGTCGTCGAGCTCGACGCGTCGGGCCTTGATCTCGACCTTCATTCGAACTCCCGGCGCTGACGTGACTGGTAGGCGTTTCTCGCGGGCTGTTTGAACGTTTGCACTTGAGCCTCCTTGATTGCGACCCACTGCAATCTACCTGCGCCGAAACTCCCATCAATGACGAACTTTGGTTGGAAACTGTTGTTTAAAATTACAGATATTCTGGCTGGTGGCGACCCGCGACAGGTCTTAGATGTCGTTATGGACGACAGAAATAGTTAGAACTTTCTTAATTTACAACGTGTCGGCCGAGGCTACCTTGGAGTTCATCCAATGACGCCTCAAAGTATCGGCAGCCCTCTGCTCTGGTTCGGCTTCCTCGTATTCGTGGTGGCCATGCTGGCGATTGATCTCGGGGTCTTTCATCGCAAGGCACACGTCGTCGGCACCCGCGAGGCCCTGACCTGGAGCGGCGTATGGATTGCGCTGGCGCTCGTCTTCAACGTAGGCGTGTGGCAGCTATTCGGTGCACAGCGTGGCGTTGAATTTCTAACGGGCTATGTGATCGAAAAATCCCTGTCGATTGACAACATTTTCGTGTTCGTCGTCATCTTCGGGGCGTTGGGTATTCCTGCGCTGTATCAACACCGCGTGCTGTTCTGGGGTATCTTGTCTGCGCTAGTCCTGCGCGCCGGCATGATCTTCGGCGGCACGGCCCTGTTGAGCCGGTTCCATTGGCTGATCTACGTTTTTGGTGCGTTCTTGGTCTTCACGGGCCTGAAGCTGTTCTTGCAGCGCGGAGCGGCGGAGGACACGAGCGGCGGATGGGCCCTGCGACTGGCTCGGCGTCTCATTCCGTCCACCGACAAGCTGGCTGGGGATCGCTTCGTCACTGTCGAGAAGGGGCGCCGGGTAGCGACTCCGCTGTTGATGGCGTTGCTCTTGGTCGAGGTCACGGACGTCATCTTCGCGGTTGACTCAATTCCAGCGATTTTCGCCGTCACTGCTGACCCGTTCATCGTCTTCACGTCGAACATCTTCGCGCTGCTAGGCCTGCGCTCGCTGTTCTTCTTGTTGGCCGGCGCGGTCGACAAGTTTCGCTACCTCAAGGTGGGGCTGTCGGCAGTACTGGTGTTCGTCGGCGCCAAGATGGCGTTGGTGGACTTGTACAAAGTCCCGCCGGCGGCGTCGTTGGTCATCATCGCGGCGTTGCTCGGCGGTTCGATCACGGCGTCTCTTTGGGTATCTGGCCGGGAAGCAAGTCGCTTGCCGGTTGTTTGAATAGAGAAAGGAAGTAGGAGGAACATGTCAATCTGGAGAAACGTGTTGATTTATGCCGATAGTCGCCCCGAAGGCCAAATTGCACTGACGGAGGGCACGCGCCTGGCCGCGCATGCCGATGGCCGAGCCACAGCGCTCGACGTGCTCAGCCAGTTGCCCTCACGCATTCCGCCGGGCCTACTGGCCATGGCGCAAGATGAGCTGTTGGAGCTGATGCAGGAGCAGCGCACCGAACAGCTCCAAGAGGACGTGGACGGTCTGCAGTTGCTCGGACCGGCGACAGTCAAGGTGACGCATGGTAACCCCGCGTTCGAGCTGATACGTCACGCCGTGAACGGCCGCCACGACTTGATCGTCAAGGCCGCGCGCGGGCGAGACGTCCGACATCTGACCAGTTTCGGGACTACCGCGCTCCACCTCGTGCGTAAGAGTCCGGTCCCGGTGCTCGTGCTGAGCCCGGAAAGACGCCTCCTTGAGCAACCCAAGGTGCTTTGCGCCATCGACCTGTTGGAAGACGAGACGATGGTCGACCTAAGTCGACGACTCCTAGCGGCGGCGCGTGGGCTAGCCGAGGTCTACGCAGCGGACGTTCACGTGGTGCACGTGCTCGATGCCCAACGAATCGGTACGTATCGCGCGTTTCTAGGAACGGATGCGTTTGCGCAGTTTCGCCAAGGCTGGCGGCGCTCGGTCGCGAAGAGCCTGGAGACTCTCATCGCGCAGGAGCTGTCCGGGCTGCCGCGAGTCCATGTGCACCTGCTCGAGGGCGATCCGTCGGATGCTATCGTCAGCCTGGTCGAGAAAGAGGGCGTGTCTCACTTGGTTATCGGCAGCGTGAGCCACAACGAGCCTGGCGCGCTCGTCGGCAGCTTGGCGGAAGAAGTGCTGTCGCGCGTCGAGTGCTCGGTGCTCACGATGAAGCCAGCAGGTTTCAAGTCGCCCGTCGCGCTTCGGGGCACGGAGACCTTGGTCGCCTGAACTCGATTCACCACGCAAGGCAATCCCGCGCCGAGAGAAACAGCCTTGCGGGTTCGCGGGAAGCGACGACGCGGGGCTTGTCTTTAAGGTCACCGTGCCCCATCGTCAAAGGCTGTTATGAATCGAAGACTGTTCTACTGCGGCTCGGTTGCTGCGGTTCTTCACACCCTCAACGCCTCGGCGCAGGATGCCGCCACTCCAAGCGACGCGGTGGCGGACGAAGCTCAGCTGTCCGCTGCCGCGCAACCGGCGGACGCCAGCCGGATCTCGGCGCCCAGCGCTGTGCCAAGCGCGCCGGGCACCGAAGTACCAACGCGACCGGCGACGCCGAAGGTGCTCCAGCCGGGTGCCGTCGGCGGCCAGTCGCTCCGCAAGCCATCTAACATCGCGAGCAGAGCAGTCGTCGAAATGGGCTTCGTCGGCCCGGTGGCTCACTCCATCCAATTCGGCAAGCTGGGTACACGCTTCGACTACGTCAAGGACGGTGGCCAAGACGTACTCTTTCCCACGCTGCGCGCCAGTATCGAGGCAACCTTTGCGCACCGTCATACGCTGATATTTCTCTACCAGCCAATCGATCTGCGGACCACCGAACGGCTGCGCGACGATCTACTCGTCGACGACGTTCGTTTTCCTGCTGGAACTCCGGTCGACTTCCGTTATGGCTTTGACTTTTACCGCCTGAGCTATCTGTATGATCTCGCGGCTGGCGGCGGCACCTGCGAACTCAGCGTTGGCGCCTCACTGCAACTCCGCAACGCGGTAATCGACTTTACGTCGGCGGATGGTCTTCTGCGGCGCACCAATCGCGGTGTAGGTCCTGTCCCTGCGCTCAAGTCGCGGGGTAGAGTCGACGTCGGTAAGCAGGTTTGGATCGGGTACGAGGTGGACGGCATGTACGCGCCGGTAAAATTTATCAACGGGGGTAAGAGTGATGTCGTCGGCGCAATCCTCGATGCGAGTTTGAGAGTAGGTTACGAAGTTGCGAGGCCGATCGACCTCTTCTTCAACATCCGCTATCTCGGCGGAGGGGCGAAGGGGACTAGCAAGGGCGACGCCGAACGGGGCCCCGGCGACGGCTACACCTCGAACTGGCTGCATTTCGTCAGCTCGACCGTCGGCGTGTCGGTACGTTTAGAGCCCCTGTTCGAGCGCAGCCAGCGAGCGCTCGCTGTGGCAAGCGCTCGCTGAAGGGCCGGCGGTCTGGCTACTCGGGAACCAGAACCGTGTCGACGACGTGAATGACGCCATTTTTGGCGATGATGTTGGCGGCGGTTACCTTCGAGGTGTTGATCGTCACCCCGCCTTTCAGGTCGACGGTCAAGCTCTTGCCGTCGAGTAGCGTGGGTACCATGCCGGCGGTCAGATCGCCCGAACCCACGGCACCCGAGACCACGTGGTAGAGCAGCACGTTCTTGAGCGCGTCGCCCTTCGGAACGGCCGCCAATTTGGCGAAGGCGTCGTCGGTCGGAGCGAAGACGGTGAACGGACCCGGCCCTTGCAGGGCTTCGACGAGTTTGGCGGAAGTGAGTGCACCGGCCAGGCTGGTGAACGTGCCCGCGGCGATCGCTGTTGCCACGATGTCGTCCGTAGGCGGCAAGATGATCTTGTCGATCACGTGAATGATGCCGTTGCTGGCCATGACGTCGGCCGTTGTCACTTTGGCGTCCGCCACCGTGACGCCCTTGGTCGTGTCAATCAGCACCGGAGAGCCCAAGAGCGTGACGAACACTTGCCCGTCTTTGAGCGCCGTCGACTCCGCAGCGGCTCCGGAGACCACGTGATACTTCAGCACATCCGCTAGCTCGGCCTTGCTCAGCTTGCCGAGAACGCCTGGGTTTTCGGCCTCGAACGCGTCGAAAGCTTCGTCCGTCGGCGCGAAGACCGTGAACGGCCCTTTGCCCTTCAGCGCGTCCACGAGCCCGGCCTTGCCCAGCGCCGCCGCAAGTTGCGTGAACGACCCCGCTGCGACGGCCGTATCCACGATGTCCTTTGCTGCCGTTTCGTTGTTGCCTGCGGCGCCTCCGTTGTTGCCTGCGGCGCCTCCTTTGTCGATGGCCGCGCTGCCACCGGCACCAGCCGTGGCGCTTGCAGAGCCGCCGTTGGTCGACGGCTTGCCGGCCGTATTCCCAGAACCAGCAGCAGTCGCCGCAGTGCCTGCGCCGCCGCCGTTCGCGTCATCGCTCGAATCGTCACTGCAGCCAAGCAGGCCGTGCGTGGCAACCAACATCACACTCATCCAAGGCAAGTACTTCATGTGGATTTGCTCCCTCGGAGCGCTGGGCTCCGTTTGCGCCAGGCCGACATGGCCCGACTTCGCTCAGAGTGTTGGGACACGCTCGAGGCCTCGCCAGTGCCCGTCGCGAGACAGCGTATTCAGCAGGATACGCTAAGGCGCAGTCGCGAGTAGCTCGGGGGCGTCGTCGATGACGCCATCCTGGTCGCGGTCGCGGTACAGCGCTACGCCGCTCGCCAGCTGTGCTTCGAACGCCCGCAAGACTGCGGTGTTCGACGTCTCGGAGACGTTGATGCTTCCGGCGTCGAGGCTAGCAGCGGCAAAGTCTACGCCCTTGAGCCACGCGGCGAAATCGAAGGCCAACAACGCGTCGGCTCTGCTGCTGGACAGGTCAAAGCCAGCGTCGCCCGCTTGGAGGCGTACGAGCTCCGTCTGATCGCTCTCGATCGAGAATGGCGTACCGTCGGCCAGCTCACCCGTCAGCACGATGGCATGGCCGCGCAGCTCGGCTGGCGCAGTCATGTCGTCGGATGAGACGCGCAGGAACGGGAGCTCGAGGCTGCAGAAAGCTCCGCCCGTGGCTTTAAACGTCGTCGCGTTATGAATCCCAGCAGCATGGTCACCGACGCCCAGAGCGTCGACAGTGAACGCGTTGTCGGTGGTGAGCCCGCAAGGCCCGCTGCTGGAGACAGTCACTTGCGCAAGGTCTAACCAGGCGCGTTTGACGTTCGCCACGCGTCCGCCGTCGCGAACGCCGATCTCGGTCGGTGCGCTCGAGACGCCGGTGTAGCTGAGCTGCCCCGTGAGTGAAGGGTTGCCCGTCTCAGTCCCACCGCTGCACCCCGCCGCGAGGGGTAGCAAGGCAACCAGCAAGCCGCACAATCTCCGCCCGTTCGACATCTCCGGCAGCATGTCCAAACTGCCGGCGGGTGTCACCGGTTTACTCCGCGCCGGGCCGAACGACTTAGCGGGAAAAGCTGAAAATTGACCTGCACCACCTGCTCCGGCTCACTCTCCAACGCGGACAGCTCGAGCAGTTCTCGACGCAAGCGCTGGAGCCGCTCTTTGAGCGTCTTGAGTCCGCTGCGACCGAGGCACAGCGTAAGTGATGAGATATCGCGCTCCGCCGCGGGCACGAGGTCGATGGCTTCCATGGCCCGCTGGGTCATGGCGCGGTGGAAGGCCACGATGTGCAGGCCTCGCGTCTCCGGGCCGGTCGAAAGCAGGGCGTCCGCCTGAACCAGCTGCCCGGAGGCATCGCGCACCAGTAGCCCGAGATCGCACAAAGTCTCGAGGGCGCGCTCCGCCTGCAGCGGAGTGATTCGCGGGATCAGCTTGTCGGCAATCCATTCGGCGTTTTCGCGGAACTCGTGTGAGGCGGCCAGCTCTCGAATAGCAGGCATGTACCAGTCGCTGTAGTAAGCGGCGTGTGCGAGTTCCAGCTTGTGCGCCTGACGGTACCTTTGAAAGCCCGTGAGCTTGTCGTAGGCCGCGGCGCGTTCGACCGTGGTCTTGGCCTGATTGAACGTGACGAGATGTACGAAGTAGCGACTCGCGTCCCCGTCGAGGCCACAGGCGTGGGCGAAGCGCTCCGCCATCTTCGGGCTCAGACTGCGCTTGTCTTCGACGACCAGCTTGAGGTAGTTCGGCGACGAGACTGAAGCCCGCTTCGAAAACGCGCGGTACGAGAAGCCTCGGTTGGCGGCCTTCTTCGCTGCGTAGTAGTCGCGCAGAAACGCCCGGTAGTCGAGGTAGCCGTAGACGTCGACGGGAGGTTCGCTTGCCACCCTGCCAGTGTAGCCCTCAAGCACGTTCGCCCGCGCACTCGTCGTATTCTCCAGAATACGCCCCGCGGGCGACAGCTGGTGCCAGACTCTGCTTCCGGTGGCCGAGAACGCGGCGCGCGCGGCAGCGCAGCCGTTGATCGCCCCCCGGGCGCCGCCATCCGCGGCAGCACATCCGCAAGGTCTTTACCGGCGCTCACTTGCCCAAGCTATCGCTTGCATGCTGGAGCCACGAGCGAGCACAATCCTGGATTTTTCCGACAGGTGCCTGCGATGAAGCCAGCTCCGACGCCCGAGAATGACCCAGAGCGCCTCGCCAAATTGGCCGAGTACGCGGTGCTCGACACGCCGGCCGACGCGGACTTCGATGCGCTAACCGACCTGGCTGCAAGCCTGCTCGGTGTGCCGATCGCGTTGGTGTCGCTGATTGACGCCAATCGTCAATGGTTCAAGGCCCGCTATGGGCTAGAGGTCCCCGAGACACCGCGCGACGTGAGCTTTTGCGGGCACGTGGTGGCAGCCGAGGCGCCGCTGGTGGTCGACGACGCCTGGAAAGACCAGCGTTTTGCGGACAATCCGTTGGTGACCGGCGACCCGCGCGTCCGCTTCTACGCCGGCATGCCGCTGCGTACGGCGGACGGCTTCGTGCTCGGAACCTTGTGCGCGATCGACCACGAGCCGCGCACTTTGAGCTCAGCCCAGGAACGCATTCTGAAGGCTCTGGCGGCACAGGTGGTCTCACTACTGGAGCTGCGCCGCCAAGCGCGGGAGCTGAAAGAGCAGCGTCACGCGCTGGCGGTGTTTACGCGGTTCTTCGAGCTCAGCCCTGATTTGTGCTGCACGGCCGACTCCTCGCTGCATTTCCGCGAGCTGAATCCGGCGGCGAGCAAGGTGCTCGGCTGGAGCCACGAAGAGCTGCGCGCACGGCCGTTCACCGAGTTCGTGCACCCCGAAGACCTCGCCCGCACGCAAGCCGAAGCCTCACGTTTACTTGCCGACGAAGCCAGCACCATCAATTTCGAGAATCGCTACCGCCACCGCGACGGGTATTGGGTACCATTGGCTTGGACGGCGCGAGTCGCCGGCGGCGTCTTCTTCGCTTCAGCCCACGACCAAACCGAACGGCGCGCTCGCGAAGAAGTCCTGGCCCAGCGCGATGCGGCGCTCGCCGAAAGCGAAGCTGGGTTGCGCGCGTTGTTCGACGCGATGGGCGAGGGCGTCGTCATGCAGCCTAGCGGTGGCACCATCGTCGCGCACAACCCGGCGGCCGCCAGGATCTTGGGCCTGACCGAGGACCAATTGCTGGGTCGGACTTCGATGGACCCGCGCTGGCGAGCGGTTCGTGAAGACGGTTCCGACTTCCCAGGCAGCGAGCACCCGGCCATGGAGACGCTTCGCTCCGGCCAGCCGCTCTCGGACGTCATCATGGGCGTTCACAAGCCGAGCGCCGAGCTGACCTGGATCAGCATCAACACCCGACCGTTGCGTTCGAGCGTCAACCAGCTGCCCTACGCCGTCGTAACCACCTTTCGGGATGTGACGCGCGAGCGTGCGCAGGCCGCGCAGGCGGCGCGCTTGGCCCGGCAAGAGCGGCTCGTGACGACCGGAACGCTGGCCGCCGGCGTGGGGCACGAGATCAACAACCCGCTCAGCTACGTGCTCAGCAACATCGAGTTTTCGCTCGAGGAGGTGCGGGCGATCGCCGGCGGCTCCCCATCGGGGCGTCTGAAGGAGTTGATCGAGGTGCTGCTCGAGGCCCGCACTGGCGCCGAGCGGGTTCGCAGAATCGTGCGCGGCCTGCGTGCCCTAGCCCGAGATGATGGCCCGCCCGTTCCAACCGACGTGAACGCAGCGGCCGATGTGGCCGTCAACATGGCCATGCACGAGCTGCGGCAGCGAGCAACGGTGGTCATGGACCTGCCGCAGTTACCGCTGGCGCTGGCCGACGAATCACGCCTCACGCAAGTGCTCGTCAACCTGTTGATGAACGCCGCGCAGGCCTTCACCCGTTCCAACCCCGAAGTGAATCGCGTCACCGTGAGCGGGGCGAGCACCGCAGAACTCGTGGCGATTTCTGTGTCCGACAACGGTCCCGGCATCGCGGCCGACACCCTGCCACGGATCTTCGATCCGTTCTTCACTACTAAGGCCATCGGCCAGGGCACTGGGCTAGGGCTCTCGATCTCGCAGTCGATCGTCACGGCGCTCGGCGGCGAGTTACGTTGCGAGACAGTGTTGGGTCGAGGTACCACGTTTACGGTGCGACTACCGGTCGCGCCGGCGGATGACACGACGCTCCAAGCCGCGCCCAACCGGGCCCAAGCTTCGGGCGGCCGCGTGCTGATCATCGACGACAATGAGTCAGTGTTGAACGCGCTCGATCGCCTCCTGCGCAGGGACCACCAGGTGACGGCCGAGAGCGATCCACGCTTGGCAGTGCAACGCCTGATGTCGGGCGAACGCTTCGACGTCATCTTCTGCGACCTGATGATGCCGCACCTGACCGGCAAGGACGTGTTCGAGCAGGTGACCCAGTTCGATCAAGACCTCGCCAAGCGCTTCGTATTCATCACCGGCGGTGTCGTACGCGACGATCTCGACGCTTTCTTGGCGGAGATACCGAACGAACGCCTGGAAAAGCCAATCGCGCTCCAAAACCTGCGTAGCGCGGTGCGCCGCTTCCTCGGTCAAGATGGGGGCACCGTGCCGCCGCCCCGGCAAGCCTGAGAGGAGGCGCTCCTTGCTCGGCAAGGACGAGCGGCAGTTCCAAAACGGGCATGAAAAAGCGGCAGGGAAGATGAGGGGTCAACCGCCCGGACCCGACGCGCTGCCCTAAGGCCGGTACCGCTCGCCGCTTGCCGTGAGCGTGTTGCCGGTTCCAGTCCTACCGCCCCACACGACGAACTCGGTTCCGGTCCACACGCCGACACCCCAAAGATGCGAGTAGCCTGACGGCCAGGCACCAATCGCACTCCACGAGTTCGCCGTGGAGCTGTAGGTGGCGCCATCGGCGAAAAATGTGGTCGCAGTCGAGCCCATACCACCGAGCATCAGCGTGACTCCCGGCTTGATGCGGGCGCTCCAGCCCGCCTGTCGATTCGGCGCCCAGCGAAGCGCTGGCTGGCTCGTGTTCGTCATTGTCGACCAGGCGTCAGCGTTCGGCTCGTAGCGGCGGCCGTCATTCTTGAGGCCCCCGTCAGAGCCGCTCCACGCGGGTAGATACGTGCCGTCCCAGGCGCCAAACGCTCCGTAGCGCGCATTGGGGCCGTCTTGGCCATGGGTCCAAGCGTTCGCCGCCAAATCGTAGGTGTAAGTGGCTTGCGATGCGCCCCCGCCGGTTAGTCCTCCGTAGAGGAGCAGGAGCGAACCGCTCCAGCCAACGGTTGGATCGGTGCGACCAGACGGTCGGTTATTCGTGGTCGTGGAGTACCACTTGTCGTTGATCGGATCGTACAGACTCAGTGTCGCCGAACGCGTTCCCGACTTGTCTACGCCCCCGTAAACGAGCACGCGCGAACCGGTCCAGAAGCCGTACGAACCGCGCAGCCCCGCGGGCGCGCCGACCGCCGTGATCGTCTGCCAGGTGCCAGCGGCTGGGTCGTACCGGCCGCCGCTCGTTAGATCAGTGGTTCCGGCGGCGTTACCGCCACCCCAGACCACCACCACCGAGCCCGTCCAGACTGCCGTCGCAAGCACGCGAGCGGCGGGCGGCGATCCTGCTGTCCCCAGCACGGACCACGAATCGGCCCCGGGATCGTAAATCGCGCCGTCGGAAAGCTCCGCGCCGGCAGCGCTGGAGCCGCCCCACACGAACACCTTCGAACCAACGGCCGTGTAGGCCGCCTTTTCGCGAGCGACAAAGCCGATCGGCGCAGTGCCGACGGCAACCCACTTGGGCGTACACGCAGAGGCTGAGCAGGTGCGATTGGGGCCGCAGCTGTTCCCGCAACCACCGCAGTTTGCGGCGTCGGTCGTCGGGTTCACACATTTGGAGTTGCACGCGATTTGCGGCGCTGTGCAAACCAGAGTGACGCATTGGTTGCCGGTGCAAATCTTCCCGAGCGCGCAGTCCGAGTCACCGCAGCAGGCGAAACAACCCGTCCCAGCGCAACATAGGCCTCCGCTCGCGCAGGACCCGCCTGAGCTGCACACGCCGCCGTTGCAGGTGTCTGCCGTGCACGAGTTGCCGTCGCTGCATTGCGCGCTGTTACAGCACTGTGCGCAGCTAGAGCCGCAATCGTTAGGGGTCGTGGGCGCGCAGGCGCAGCTGCCTGCGCTGCAAAGCGCGCCGCTCTTACAGGCGGTGCCGCAGTCGCCGCAATGCAAGCCATCGGTATCGGTGTTTACCTCGCAATCAGCTGGATTGCCGTCGCAGTCGGCGTAACCGATCAAGCACTCGGGCTTGCCCCCGGCGCAAAGTTGATTCGCGCCAACGGCCTTGCCACAGCTACCGCAGTTCTGCTGATCCGTCTGTGTATCAACGCAAGAAGCTCCGCATTTCGTCAGGCCGCCACAACCGACGTTGCAGGCGACGCCATCGCAAGCGGGCGTCTGGGGCGGGCAGACCGAAGCACAGCTGCCGCAGTGCTTCGGATCGGTCGTAGGCGTTTCGCAGCCAGGTACGGTCCCGTCGCAGTCGAGGTAGCCGGACAGGCATCCGCACTGGCCAGCCGCCACACAGAGGCCGTGCTGGCCGCAGTCCAGGCTGCACGACCCGCATGAGGCCTCGCCGGTGAGCGAGGCTTCGCAGCCATCGTTCGCTAGTTGGTTGCAGTCGGCGAATCCGTCCGCGCACGCGCAGGCTCCGGCGACACACCCCTGATTCACGCCGCAGGCCTTGCCGCAGCCACCACAGCTAGCGGCATCTGACGAAGTGTCAGTCTCGCAGCCGTTATCGGGATTGCCATCGCAATCGGCGGTTCCCCGCGGACACACGCAGTTGCCACCGACGCACTCGAGCTGAAAGCCGCATGCGATGCTGCAGTTGCCGCAATTCTTTGGATCGAGGCCTGGGTCTACTTCGCAGCCATCCACGACGTTGTGGTTGCAATCAATGAAACCTTGCGCGCACGTGTTGGTGCAGGACGCGCCGTCACACGTCGTTCCCGGACATTTACGGCCGCAGCTCCGACAATTTTGCGAGTCGAATCGAAGATCGACGCAGTCACCTTCGCAACAAGTTTCGTTGGCCTGACAAGCACACGGGCCCGCGCCGGCGGCGCCGCCAGCACCGGAAGAGCTCTCACCGCTCGTTCCCATAATACCCCCGGTGGCCGAACTGCCCCCGGTGGCCGAACTGCCGCCGTTAGGAGTGCTGGCGCCCGCCTCGCCGGAAAGCCCATTCGCCGAGCCGCCACTCGCGTCGCTGGCGCCGGCTGCGGTCACCGCTCCGCTGCCCGAGCCGCCCTTGCTACTACTTCCTCCACGCGCCGATCCCAACGTAAAATTGTCGTCGAGAGCAGCGGGACAACCAGCGGCAAACAAGCCGATTGCCCCGAGCAAAACGGCCTGCCGCAGCCATCGCAGGGCGATCAAAACGCCCCCTTGACCGCAACTCCGTCGCTACCAACCCAAAGCAGCGCCGACGGTGAGCGCTGGCTGCGAGCTGAAGGGGCAGTCAGAAAGAGGGTCACGCCAGCCGCCAATCCTACCCCGCCGACGACGTAGCCGACCGTGGACACCGTGCGTAGCGAGCGGAACGATTGGACGGCATCCCATCCTGCGCTGCCGTCGGCACACATTCGGTTCGGGCACGCGGCATCCGCTGTCGAATACTTGCGGCTTGCCACCAATCCGGCAATCACTCCAGTGGCAACACCGGCAACGCCGACTCCGGCCGAGATCAACGCTGCCGGGCGCTGCCAAGAGCGCGCTGGCTTGTCCGCAGGCGCGCCGCTCTGAGCAATACCCAGTGATGCAGGTATCTTTGAAGCCGTATCCGCAACGGGAACGGGCGACACCGCATCTGAGAGCGGGATGTCAATCTCCACGCGTTTCTGTTGCTTTTCAGCGATCGAGAACGCGACCGCAACGGGCGAGCCCTGGCTCGGCGTCGCCGTGAGCTTGTGCTCCCCCGGATCAATCGGCGTCGCCACTCCGAGCAACGCGCTCTTGAGCTCGACGCCATCCAACGTGATGCTCAATCCCTGGTCCTGTGCGCCCGGGCCGGTCGCTACGATGGTGACTTTCGGCACTCGGACCTGCAGCAAGCTGAGCTCTTTCTCGGCGTCGCGGACGGCTTTGCGAAATGCTTCCGGCGACTCGGCATCCAGACTCGTTCGCACGGCGCGCATGTAGCCCTCTTCGGCTTCGACCAGGCGCGCCAGCTTGACCAGCGCTCTCGCTTCGAAAATGGCGATGGTCGGCGCAGGCACAAGCGTGTATGCGCGATGGAATAAGTCGCGCGCATTCTCGTAATCGCGCCGCTCGAACGCGTCCCTGGCTTGACCCGCCAAACTGCGCGCCGCATTGCGAGTGCCGTCATCGACCACCTGTCCGAATGCGGCGGTTGACGGCAGGAGTACGAAAGCAAGGACCGCTAGCACTTCGCCTAGACGCGCAGCTCTCAAAACCCGAACTCCGTGTTGAGACCCTTGTGGGGCGACGCCTTCCGAGGGGCGCTGCCAGCAGCGGCTCGTGCAGCACTACTTGGAGGAGCGGTCACATGAACTGCGTCTTTGGATGCCGCGGCGGCATGCGCAGACGGCGTTGGCGCCGCGACAGACGCGGACGGCGTTGGCGCCGCGGATGGCGTCGGCGCTATGCCTCCCGGCGTTAGTGGCTGAAGGGCGGGTATGGGGTCGACCACCCCCTCCGCTACGGCCGGCGCTTGGTGTTCTTCAGGGGCCAGCCCTGCCTGCGGCGGCTTGTCTGGGCCTGTGTGCTGCCCCGACCTTCGCCCGATCTGAATGACGACCAGCGAAAGAACGGCGGCCACGACCACGCCCACTAAGATGCCGGTTAACCACGGTCGTCGTTGGCGAGGGCTGGGGACCGGACGAGCCAGCGAAGCGGGAAGCCCAGGAACCTCGACCTTCAAGTGGCTCAGCGCCGCGGAAGGCACCGCCTCGTCAAATTCGATATCGGGCGGCGGCAGCGTCGGCGCATCAGGCGGCTCGGACGTGACCAGGATCTGTAAGCCCGTGACGCCGCTTTCCAGCCACCCATGGCGCAGAGAACGCGACGCGGCGTCAACTCGGACCCCGCGTTCGAACAACCACAGCGCCAGCGCCTCGCCTAGCTCCCACATCGAGCCCCAGCGTTGGCCGGGGTCTTTTTTCAAGCAGCGCTCGATGATCGTCCAGAACTGAGCGTCGCCAGCGGCAAGTTCTGTCGTGGGGGGAGGCGCGTCGCGCAAGATGCTGCGGATGAGCGCGTTGTAGTTATTGGCTTCGAACGGCGGCTTACCTGTTACCAGCTCGTAGAGCAGTACGCCGACCGACCAGATGTCGGACCTGAAATCCACGTCGTCGAGTCCCTCTGCCTGTTCGGGTGACAGGTACTGCGGACTGCCCATGACGGCGCCAACCTGGGTGAGTCGCGAGGCCGTATCGAGGCGATTCAGCTTGGCGATGCCGAAGTCTAGAACTTTGGGCTGCACGCGCCCTTGGCCGTCCGTGGCGATGAAGATGTTCTCCGGCTTGATGTCCCGATGGACGATGCCTTTCTCGTGTGCCACCGCCAGGCCATCGATGATCGGTAGCAACAGGGCCGCCGCGCGCTCCGCGGGGATTCGCTGCTCCTTGACCAGCATTGCGTGCAGCTCTTCGCCCTGGAGCAGTTCCATCGCCAAGAACGGCTCACCGCGCTCGCTCGTGCCGAAGTCGATCACCCGCACCATGGCCGGATGGCCCAGCTGCGCGGCGGTGCGAGCTTCACGCGCCATCCGTTCGACTGCCTCCGTGCCGGCGATTTCACGGCGGAGCATCTTCAGCGCGACGTCCACGTCCAAGGCGTTGGAATGCGCCACCCAGACGACGCCCATCCCGCCCTCGCCCAGCTTGCGGCGCAAGACATAGCGGCCCGCAATCACATCGCCTGTCTGGTGATCGGCAGCTAGGACGGAAGCGGGGTTGGATGGCATGCTGGACGAGCCGTAGCCAACGAAGCGCGACGGCTAAGCAAACCACAAACCCTAGCATGCGCCCCCGCTCGCCTTACGCGAATTAGCGGGAACGCGGACCGGGCGCTCGGCTGTTTCGCTGGCGCTTTAGCGATCAAGCCGCGCATCGTGGCGTGCTGCCCCGCCCGAGAGTCAGCATAGGACAGTTCGCCGCGCGGGGGTCGGCGCGCGCGCGCCCGCCCTACGGCTTGGTTGGCGTAGGACGCTTGCTTGGCTTCCGCGGAGGTCGGCGCGGCGGGCCTGGCGGACCTGCCCGGCCAGCCGGGGCTTGCTGCGCGGCGTGCGCTGAAGCGGGAAGGGCGAACGGCCACGCGACTGCCGGTGGCGGTGCCGCCGGACGTGCCAATAGGTAACCCTGCGCGTAATCTACCCCTAGATCACGCACGCATTTCAGCTCGTCGAGAGTTTCGATCCCCTCGGCGACGACTCGCGCCCCCAGTTCCCTACATAGGTTGGCCATGTGTCGGACGACAATCTGCTTGCGAGGCTGAGCATGGATGCCGCGTATCAGAGCCAGATCGAGCTTCACGACGGCCGGCTCCAGCTGAACGACTCGCTCCAAATTCGAGTAGCCCGCCCCGAAGTCGTCGACCACGAGGCGCGCCCCGGTGCGTTTGCAGAGCTCCTTCAGGACGCTGAGGCAGAGGTCAAAATGGGTGAACGCCGCTGATTCGGTGATCTCCAGGAATACGAGCGCCGCATGAAAACACAGCGGATCATCGGGGCGAACCAGCCAGCGTGAGCTCAGTTCCTCCGGATGCAGGTTGACGAAGAGTGGCGCGTCTCCGCAAGTCGCAAACGCCACCTCCCGAATCAGTCGACCCAGTCGCCCGCAGCCGTTTTCCTGCACCGCATGCTCGAAGAGGATCGGAGGGGAGGGATACTCGGGACGTCGACAACGCACCAGGGCTTCTTGGGCGAACGTCGCCCCGGTGAGGACATCTACGATCGGCTGAAACACGACGCCCAGGTCGGAAACGGTAAGCGTCCTGACTCCGCCTGCGTCGGCGCTCGTGGCGCCCATGTGTGTCCAACTAAGCTTTTCCATGCCGCGAAGAGGCCGATGCCGCGCACCTGCTAAAACTCCAACGGCCACCTCCATCATCCTTGAAGGGCCAGCCTCGCCTCAGATCCCGAATCGTCTCATCGACAGGGTAAGTGAACGGCCGGTGGCCAGAGAAGCGCCAGAGCGGAGCCCTGTAGGCGCCAGCGACCGTCAATGTGGTTCAGTGTAGGCGGCATGCGGCTACTTTCTCGCTCCGCTTGCGGAATCGCTCACGAGCGCGCTGAGCCGCAGCTCGCTGCAAGCCGGGCCCGCTCGGGACGCAATCACGATCGCCTCCTCGAACGGCACCCACACCTCGGCAAGCTCGCCGCCCCAAGTGCGCAACCGCCACCGCTGGGATGGCCGCGATGTTTTCTTTTGCTCCTCGCTAGCAGCCAACATCGATGACCCAGTCGTCGGTGTTGCCGGCGTACTTGCCTGGGTGCGCCATCAACGCAAACCTGCGCCGGAGCCGGCGTTTGTTTGACATCAAACCACGCGCATGGGACGGCTTCGTGGCTTCGAACTTAGTGAGACCATGAACGTTCCTCCAGCGCTGATAAATAGGTTCAACGCATTTAGAGCCTGGGCCCTCAGGCTTGAGCTACGGGTGGCGCCCACGGAGTCGCAGCGGCTCTTTGCGCTGACCGTTGCCATCGGCGTCGTGTGCGGTCTCGCGGCGGTCGTATTTCACTTTTCCATTCGCTTTGCCGAGAGCCTACTGTTCGAGCGCGCCATCCACGCCGAGGGGCGATACTGGATCATCTGGGGCGTCGTGACGCCAACGCTGGGCGGACTCGCCGCCGGCATCTTGCTCAAGTACGTGTTCCCCAACGCTCGCGGTAGTGGCGTTCCCCAAGTCAAGATCGCCTTCGCGTCGCGTGAGGGCGTCGTGCGTTTGCGCGATGCGGTAGGGAAGCTGCTGGTAGCAAGCCTACAAATCGGGTCCGGCGCGTCCTTGGGCCGCGAGGGTCCTACGGTGCAGATCTGCAGCGGGATTGCCAGCACCCTCGGCCGCTTTGGTCGACTTACGCCGAGCAATCGTCGGCGGCTCATACCCGTAGGTGCCGCCGCCGGGATCGCTGCCGCGTTCAACGCGCCGATCGCGGCGGTGACGTTCACGATTGAAGAGGTAGTTGGGAACCTCGATCAAACAGTGCTGTCGGGCGTCATTGTCGCCGCGGCGCTGGCGGCCGTTATCGAACGCAGCCTGCTCGGTGCGCACCCGATCTTCGCGGTGCCGCGCGTTTTCGGGCTCGACGATGCTCGCTCGCTGCTGCTGTATGCGGCCTTAGGCCTGGCGGCGGCGTTGGTCTCCGTCGCGTTCACGGATGGCTTGCTTTGGCTTCGCCGCAAGTTTCGCGATCAGAAACGGGTGCCAGATTGGGCGCAACCCGCAGTCGGCGGCGCGGTCACCGGTGCACTCGCGGTTGCAGCTCACTATTGGCTCGGCATCGGTGGCGTCAACGGCGGCGGTTATCAGGTCGTCGAGAGCTCGCTCTCCGGTTTGTTGCCGGTCCGAGTGATGTTGATCCTGTGCTTGGCCAAGCTGATGGCGACGGTTTTTTCATACTCTAGTGGTGGCGCGGGTGGCATCTTCGCGCCGTCGTTGTTCATGGGCGCCATGCTGGGCGGCGCCTTCGGGGCGCTCGACCGCCTCGCGTTCGGACATGGGGCCGAAGCCATGGGCGCCTTCGCCCTCGTAGGAATGGGTGCAACGTTCTGCGGGACGATTCGGGCTCCGATGACGAGCGTGCTCATCATCGTTGAGCTGACATCGGGCTATGGGTTGATCCTGCCATTGATGATCGCAAACATGAGCGCGTATGCGCTGGCGCGGTACTTACGGCCCGTTCCGATTTACGAGGCCCTGCTGGAGCAGGACAACATCCACCTCAAGAATCGCGGCTCACTGCAGGCGCTAGAACACCTCAAGCTGGGGCGCTTGCCAGTCCACGCGGTGGATCGCGTGAGCCTGCGTGATGGTGGGCGCCCGAGTGATCTCTTGCAGCAACCGCGTCCACCCGGGCAGCTGGTCTTTCCGGTCCTGAACGCAGCAAACAGGATCGTCGGGCTCGTCACCACGGAGGAGTTGGCCTTGCTCGAGGCTGAACCCACCCTGTCCACACTCGTCACCGCTTCGGACATCATGCGGCCACCCGCGAGCGTCAACGTCGACGATAGCCTATTGACCGCCCTCGACATGATGAGAGCGGAACGCCTGACGGAACTGCCAGTTCTGGGCTTGGACGGGCAGATTGTCGGCTTCATCGACGAAACTACGATCGCCAATGCCTACCTAGAACAAAGCGACCCCAAGTCACAGCGGCGCACTCACTGAGCGGTCCGAGGCCTTGCGCGGGGTAGTCCAGCAAATTCACGCCGTCATTCATACCCGGCAAGCGAAACGTGTTTCTCGGGACACGGATCAAGGTACCTGGCAAATGGTTTGAGATCAAAACAAATGGCTTCCGCGGGGGCGCGAATGAATCCGGGCACCAGGAAACTTGGAGGGCGCCACGGATTGGCCAGAATGGTTTGATAGCAAACTAGTCCGGCGCTGTACCGTTTGGCTTGATTGCCGACCTATCCTCCCCTGACAATGGCGAGCTTCGCCGTCGGCACGTTTTTTTTCCGCTACTGGCGCGCGACCAAGGATCGTTTGTTCCTGATGTTTTGTGTCGCCTTCTGGCTGCTAGGACTCAACTGGCTACTGGCATCGATGGCCGCAGCGCTTGCCACCAACGCCCACGTCTTTCGCTTCCTCGCATTCGTCGTTATCGCGTACGCGATGCTCGACAAAAATCGCCGCCGGAACGACCAAGCGTGTCAAATCGTTACACACCGGACGCCGCGAAATTCGTCCAGCAGGGCGTTCCGCACGCACCATGACGCTCGCGCTGTCCGCGCGTGATGAACCCGCGCCGATTGACCCGGTTGTGGTGGATTTGATGACGATCCGAGTGCTAAGTCGAACGGTCATGCGAAGGGTGCAGCCCCTCTGGCTGCAGGATCATGGATGGTCGGGCCGCCATCCTAAGAGCGAGTGCTACGAAGGCCATGGCCGTCCATTCTAAACCGAGCTCCAATCCGCTTCACTCGACCCCGCCCGGGGCGTCACCGTTCTTGCTGCACTTCCTGCGCGTAGCAGGTCGTCCCCTGGAGCGCTTTCTCCGGATTGAGGCAGCAAGCGGCGTCCTGCTGTTGTTTATGGCTGGCCTAGCGCTCGCCTGGGCCAATTCGCCCTGGGCGAGTAGCTACTCGAGCCTTTGGCACACACCGCTCGGTGTGCGCGCGGGAAGCTTCGTCTTCGAGCGACCAGTCGAGTGGTTCGTCAACGACGGCTTGATGGCGATCTTCTTCTTCGTGGTTGGGCTCGAGATCAGACGAGAGGTCTATTGTGGCGAGCTGTCGGAATGGCGGCGGGCAGCGCTTCCCGCCGCCGCTGCGCTCGGCGGAATGTTGGCGCCGGCCGGGCTCTATCTCGCGCTTGCTGGCGGCGCCGAAACGCGGGCCGGTTGGGGCGTGCCGATGGCCACCGACATCGCATTCGCGGTGGGTATTTTGACTCTGCTGGGAAAGCGAGTTCCGGCGGCCCTGCGGGTATTGCTGTTGGCGTTGGCGGTGATCGATGATCTTGGTGCAATCATTGTGATTGCTCTGTTCTATTCAGCGGGCGTCAGTGTCACGGGCTTGCTCGTTGCAGCATCTGGTTTTGGCGCGATCGCTGCGCTGCAGCGTTTTGGAGTCCGCTCCAAGCTTGCCTACGTCGCTCCGGCGCTGGTGGCCTGGGCCGGAACCTACGCGGCGGGCATCCACCCTACAATCGCTGGCGTGATTGTGGGGCTAATGACGCCGGTGCGAGCCTGGCTCGGCGCCGACGGTTTTGTCGCCGGTGTACGCCACGAAATGAAGCATCTAGAGCGCGCCGACCCGAACGAGATCTCCGCACACGTGCTCGCGGGTAGCCTACGTCACGTCGAGGCCGCTGGGCGCGAAGCCCTCTCTCCCGCCGAAAGTCTGATTCAGTCTCTCCACCCGTGGGTGGCCTTCGGAATCATGCCCATCTTTGCGCTGGCCAACGCAGGCGTTTCGCTTGGCCGTGACAGCGCGGGCTCCGCCGCGACGTCCGTCACGCTGGGCGTCGGCGTGGGCTTAGTGCTCGGCAAGCCCTTCGGCGTTCTGCTTGCAAGCTGGCTGTGTCTGCGGCTCGGTGTCGGACAGCTACCGTCTGGTGTCGCCTGGCGTCAGCTCGTCGTGCTCGGTTGTGTCGCTGGCGTGGGGTTCACGATGGCGCTGTTCATCGCCCAGTTGGCCTTCGGTGACGTTCGCTTGCTGGCCGCGGCCAAGCTTGGCGTGCTGCTGGCGAGCGCAGGAGCGGGCGTGTTGGCGTTGCTGCTAGGACGCCTACTCCTCTCGCCCCATCCCGTCGGGACCGCTGCGGCGACTGCCGACGAGGCCGAAGCCTCGACGGAGTTCTGAACGAGCCGCTAATGTCACTCGATATTTCCCCAGAGATTCAGTACGTGCTTCAGGAACGCTTCGCGCTATCGGACGAGCTATTTGGAGCGCTCGTCGTCTTTACGCTCGTCAATACGCTGTTGCCAGGCTTTTTGCTGCGCACGCCCCCGCCAGAGTTCGATACCCCGGAGGTCCCGCCCGCGCCAGCGAGACTCATGGCTAGGCCCGTCGCCCCCAACTCGGTAGGTGGCTAGTGGCTCACGTCTCCCATCGCCTGCGCGGGGCGGTTCAAGGTGCGCTCGCCGGTGGCGGCGATCCAGCAACGTCTCCTCTCTACGTGTTCGGGCCCTTTCTCAAGCTACTGGTAGCGACCGGAGCAGGCGCAGTCTCGTTCGGAACTCCGATTTGGATGGTCGTCGCAACCGTCATCGTCGTCAGCCTGATGTATCGCCACGTCATGCGCTGGATCACCGACGGCAGCGGCGGGAGCGGTCTGTGCGAAGAGGAGTTCGGCGGCTGGGCCGTGAAGGTAAACGCCAGCATCACGGCCATCGAGTACACGCTCACGTTTTTGGTCAGTATTGCCGCGCTCGTGACCTTTGTCGCCGACCGCGCTTCGGGCCTAGGCTACTGGCCACGAGCAGGCCTGGCGGTCGTGCTCACGTTGGTGGTGGGCTTCGTTGTTAATCGGGGGCCTCGGCTGGCGGCGGCCGTGTTCGGGCCTGCTACCGCAGCGGTGCTGGCTTTGCTCTGGGTATTGGTCGTCGCGGTCATAGCTCGCGATGGTTTGAGACTGCCGGCCGTTAGGTTGGAGGCTTTTGACGGCTCTCACCTGCACGCCACGTTGGGGGGCTACGTCAGGCTGCTGGCCTTGATGACCGGGATCGAGGTCTTTGCCAATTTGGTCGCAGCCTACGATGGTCCACCCGAGGTTCGCGCGCGCAGAGCATTCGGCAGCTTGATCATCGTCATGACGACCACGCTCGCGACCATGGTCGTAGTGGGGCCGGCCATCTTCGAGCTGGCCGATCCGATGCGAAGCGACGTGTCGGTCTTCACGCAGACGATGGACCGCTTGCTGCCCGCATCCGTCGCCTACGCCGGAACATTGGTCGGCATCGTGGTCCTCTTGTCGGCAGCGGCCGCGAGCGCACAAGGACTACAAAATCTCTCACTGGGACTGCGGCACCGGCACTACGTGCCGGCCGCATTCGGTCAACGGAATCGCTTCGACGTTGCCGAACGACCCGTTTTCGTTCAGGTGCTGCTCGTGGCGGCCTGCTTCGTCGCGTTCGGGACTCACGAAGAAACCTACTTGACGCTGTACGCGGCAGGCGTCTTCGTTCTGCTCGGGTTGACGGGCTGGGCTGCCGTCAAACGCCTTTGGCGGGAGCGGCGGAGTGGGCGAGCGAGTACCCTATCCGTAGTTGGCACGATACTCGCGGCCTTGGTCACGTCAGCGGCCGCGATGCTCATCTTCGTCGAGCGCTTCACCGAAGGCGCGTGGGCGTATCTCGTGCTTGTTCCCGCGCTTTACTACGTTTTCTCGAGGTTTCGGCGTCGGCTGGGCAAACCCGCGCTGATCCAGGAGCGCTTGGGGGCGGTGTTGACTGCGCATAAATCGTTCGTGCCAACCTTGGTGACGAGCTGGCCGCAGGCGCTCTTGGCAGTTAGCGACGGCTCGCCTGATGCAGAGGCCGCACTCGTGGCGGGGGCCGACGTGGCCAAAACACTCGCGGCCGAGCTGTCGTTTTGCCTCGTGTCCGACAGCAAACCCAACGTGGCGCCTTACTTGGAGATGGTCCAACGCACCTTTCTCCCCGAAGGTCAGGCATCGCATGTGAATGCGACTAACGATGTCTGGGAGATCGTTCTCGCTGCTAATGCAGATCTCCTCGTCGTTGCTAGCGAGACCGGTGCCGCGAGAAGCCTGGTGTTGGACAACCGGTGTCCCGTGTTGATCGTTCGGGCCAAAGCCGAGCCCGGTCGCCGCTATCCGGGGTTCAAACGGGCGTTGGTCGGCCTCGACGGCTCGAGCGAGGCGGAGGCGGTGCTACCCTACTGTGTCAGTCTGCTGCGCTTCGGCACGGCCTTGAAGCTGGTGACCGTTCCCGAAGGCGATACTACTGCTGCTAGCCTGACCAGCTACCTGGGGCGCGTCGCTGAGGATCTGCGCCAGTACGGTGAAGTATCGACCGTCGTCGTGGGCTCAGGCCCGGCACGAACGCTCGTGCAGCAAGCAAACGAAGAGCAATCCGATTTGGTCATCGTTGCTAGCCACGGCGGCGGAGGAATTGCGCGCGCTGACGCGGTGCCACTTGGGAGTGTTCCAGAGCGACTCTTGGTGGACCTGCCATGCTCGCTCCTACTCGTGCCCGCTGTCGGTCTGCGAAGTCGGGGCTGACCCGTGGTCACGCACTTCGATTGACTCGCAGGGGTCACCGACCTGAAAAGGCCGATCGAACATGATCGTAACGCCCGCGATGAAAGCGGCGACGAGATCGCGCATGGCGAAGCCGACGGCGAAGGCCAGCGCGCCGCCGATAACGGTCACCGCGGTCGAGTCCAAGCCAACACTCAGGCCGAGGCACACGACGGCGGTGGCGATAAAAAGGACGAAGCGCGCAAACGACTCGAGCTTTTGCACCAGCAGCCGGCGTGAAGTGAAGCGCGTTCCCAAGCGCGTTGCGACTCCGCCGACGATGCGCAACACGACGATACTGCCGGCGATGACCACCGCGGAAAGCAGTACTCCGCCCCAGCGCACGAGTCCCGCCAACTTGCCGATGTCGGGTGCCTCCTGCGCTAGAGCAGACGGCGCCGATACGAGCATGATGAGGCCGGCGAATAGGGACAAAAATCGATGCAATCGCATGAAGACCCCTTATTGAGAGCTCAGGAGGTAGCGGCGCCGCAGAAAGCGCGTGATGGGTCGGAACCAGGCCCACGTGACCCAGTAGCGATCGCCAATCAGCCTAAAATAGCCGCGGTTGAGGCCGAAGCGCAGCGCGTCTTCGATTTCGGAGGGCTCTAACATCGTTGACTGCAAGATGTCATCGGGGTGAGCTAGCCCAAGTTGCACGACTGCCCGCAGCACGAAGACAGACGAATCTGGTAGCTGGTCGAGTTCCAGCGCATTGGGCGCGTCGAAGACTTTCACGGCAATCTGCCCACTCGGGTCGACGCCCAGGCATAACCGCCAGGCATGCAGCGCGATGCCTGGATTTCCTCCCGCGTAGTCCCAGATCAGCCGGTAGTAGCCCGCGGCCGTGTGCTCGATCGCCTCGTTGACGTCCAAGTCGTCCGCGTCTTGTCCGAGATCGCTGAGTAGGTGCCGAAAATTGGGTGAAAGGCTCAACGAATTGGTGCGGCTGGTAAGCAGACGCGCGATTGCTTCCTCACGCCACTGTTCGAGGCGAATCACTTCGTCGAACAGTGGCCGCGCGCCGCGAGCTCGCTCGAAGAAGCGCCAGACGACCTCGTCGAAGGCGAAAACCCAGGCGCAATGATTGCTGTAACGACGCGCGGCCGACAGCACTTCGTCGAAGGCGTCGAGACCACCCATGCGCGGCATGATCAAGTGGCTGGCGTCGTCGATCAGTAGGCCGGCGTTCCCGCTCGGTTGATCCAAGGTCCCAGCGGCTTCGTCGAGGGACGCGTCGTCGGCGGCACCCACGACCGCCGCCAGGGCCCGCGTGAAATGGCTGGCGTCGCCCAGCGGGCAATCGATGAAAGACGTTTTTTCTGCCTCCTTCAGCAGCCGCCGCAGCAAGGTACTCTTGCCGGCCCCGCGCTCACCGACGATCGCAAACAGACCACCCCCGGTTGCACCGATGCGTTGTACGAGGCGCTGCAACTGGTCGTCGGCGATACTTGGGACGATCTCCGTGGAGCGGGTCTCTGGCCCCAGCGCTTCGAGCAGCTCTCCCGGTAGGTCTTGGTAACTGACCCCGAACGCCGTGCGACGGCTCATGTCGCGCCGAAAGAGGTAAGCCAGCACGCGCCGGCTGAGGTCGAACGTAACGAGCCGCTGACGTAGCCAGCGGTAGACACCCTGTCCGAGCAGCGTGGCACCGCCGACCAGCGCGGCCGGCAAGCGAGACCAACCGCGATCGTGCGCCAGCACCCATGCGTCTACGATGCTCTTTCGCCGACGCAAGGCCAGGCGTTCGTGAATGATCTCGTGCCACCAGCGGGCCATGACGAGCAGCATCGGGATCGCGGCGAACCAGCAGGTGGACAGCACCCAGGAATAAATCGTGCCGCGACCAACCAGCTTTTCACTCACCGAGAGAATGAGCGCGACCGCGACCACCACGCGGCCAATAAGCCTGAGCGAGCGAAGCCGAACGTGCGCGGTAATCAGGCGACTCTTTCGCGAGCCTCCTTCGCGGCCAGCCACAAGAGCGTCGATGGTGTCGACAACTGCCGCTCCACCGATCGTCCAAGCAAAGATGCTGGAGAGCAATGAAACCTCGAGCGTGCTCTTTGCCGCCGCTGGAAGCAGCCAAACCACCGAAGCGAGTAGGAGCAGCCATTCGATGGGGCTCCGTACGCGCATCACGAACGCGACGAGCCACTCGAGCGGGCTCGCCTCGACGACACGATGGCTGCGTCGGTCCTCGCGTGCGGCGTCGCGCCAGGCCGTCAACGCACTCGGAGCGCGACGTCGCCACACGATGAACAACGCCCATGGAAGCAGCCACTTGAAAGCGATCAGCGTCGCCGTGATAGCGCTGTCGTTGCGGGCTCCACCCGGCGCGGCCAGCGCCTTGATGAATCGACCTGTGGCTTGCAAGTGCTGGCGCAATACCAACAGGACTTGGCGTCCTTCGGCCCGCGCTTGATCTAGCCCCTGAGGACCAAAGCCAACGATCTCGCCGCGTCGCCCCGAACTCAAGAACGGATACAGGGCGAGTCGATCTTGATTCAGCGAGACTACCTCACGGTACAGGACGTCCCGCTCGTCCTCCCGCAGCGCGGCCTCCATGGTCGAGAGCCGAGCCAGCTCTTTCTCGACGATCTTGCGCTTCGCTCGCGGCGCGCCCGCAGGAACATCGTCGGGCAGCGCGCCGAGCCGATCCTCGCCAGGCCCTGGCACCGCGCTTTCGGCGCGCACGTTGGCGAGAGACGAGGCGAGCAGATCGCGAGCTGCTCTAAGCTCGGTCCGCAGGGCCTGGTACAGCGCGTCGACGCTGGTTCCTTCCTGGTCGCCGTTGCTACCTGCTTCGGTGGCTTCGCGTACCCTGCGGTGCCAACCGAGCACGGTTTCTTCGCGGCCTGCTAGGTCGCGCCGCGCTTGCGCCAGCGCTTTTTCGAACTCTGCTTGCCGGCGCACCACCTGGAGCAGGCGGGCGTGCTCTTCCGAGACCAGCCGCAAGGCCTCCGTGCGCGCCGTGCGTGCGCTCTCGAGCGCAGTCAGGCGTTCCTGTTCTGCCTCGCGAGCTTTGCGCTCGGCATCGTCGATTTGCCCCTCGGGCTGCTTGGCGTGGTCGTCTTGATGCGCTTGCTGGACACGGAGCAGTCGGTCGCGTTCGGTAGCTGTGAGAGCGTAAAAGGCGAGCCGGGCACGATCGAGGTCTAGCCTCGCGTCTACCTCGTCGAGCGAGGCAAGCAGAGACTCCGCGGCCGCGCCGCCCTCACCCCCGCTGGCTGGCTCTTGCGAAGGCGTGACCTTTGACGCTGCGGCCGGTGTTGGGGACTTTGCGCTGGCGCCGCGTGTGCGGTCCGCATTTTCGTTCACGACGCTGAGGCGGCTCAAACGCTGCCGTTCGAGGTCGACCGCGCGGGCATCGTGTAGGTCGATGTCGAACAGGCTCGCCGGCGACACGTCACCAGCCAGGCGCTCGGCCAGCAGGTCACGAACTTGACTCGTAGTGCTGGCGAAAGCCGTAGCCAAGGCGGAGCGCGTCGCAGCGATGGTCCCCGTACCGCCCACCGTTGGCGACCCGGCGGTGCCACTGGGCGCCGGTCCCACCGTCCCCGCGTTGGTTGACGGTGCGGCGGTCTCCGCGTTCGCCTCACCCACGATCCAAAGCGCGGTACACAGGCAAATCATCGCTAGCCAAGTTGCGCGGACGCGCGACGGCGACTTCCAACGCGCCGGCCTGCGTGAGCACCGCAAACTCATTACTTTGACCTACTACCCCAGGCAGCCCAGGGAAAGCGCTTCACGAAGAAACGGTGCTGATCTGTGACGTGGATCTGCGCCAGGCGTTCCGTACTAGTCATCCGCCTGAAGTGAGTCTTTTTTTGAAACAATTCTCGCCAGCACACTGCTTTCTTGATCGCCCCTTCTCAAATAGCGGGACACTCGGCCGCATGCTGAGCTAATGATTTGATCTCAAACGATATGCGGGCTAGGAAGCTGCACGGGTCGTCCCATGGGCAAGCGCTATCATGGCGTGGTCGGCCGCGGCGTACTTGCGGGCCTGCCAAGAGCTCGAACTCGTGGTTGACGAAACGGATCACGACTAAATCCCTTGCCGAAGCTCGGTCCTTCTGTCTTGATCGGAGCGAGTGAGTCAGTCGTCGCCGAAGGCTACCGCCCCCAACGTTGTCCCCGAAGCTAAGCCGTTGGGGGAAACGCTAGCGTTCATGCAGCTTTTGTGGGCTGTCACGCATGGACTAGAGTCGGCGTCCAAACGCATGCACGCTCAATTGGGCGTAACCGGACCGCAGCGCCTCGTCCTGCGGATCGTCGGTCATCACGGCCGAATCTCTGCGGGTGAGCTGGCCGACGTTCTGCATATTCACCCCAGTTCGCTTACGGGCATGCTGCAGCGGCTCGAACAGGCCGAGATGATCCGGCGCGAAAGTGATCCGTTCGACCGTCGTCGCGCGCTCATCGAGCTGACTCGCCGCGGCATGCGCCTCAACGACGAACGAACCGGCACGGTCGAAGCAAGTATCGATCTCGCGCTCGCGAAGTTGTCGAAGGAAAAAGTGACAAGCGCCAAGGCCGTGCTGAAGGCGTTAGCAGCCGCTCTCGCAGAAGCCGAAGACGGCTAGCTCGGCGACGTACAGGGCGACCTGCGCGGCCCGTGGTGGTGACCACCGTCGGCGCAGCCGTCCCGGTCACCCAGTTCCAGACGGGGGCCACTCAAAGCTCCAAGCAAGAGTCGTTCCGACAAGCCTGGCATTGACGTGTATGGGCGCTTCGGCGCGTTGATCCCAACAAACGAGCAGCGAGCCCGGCGATAAGGCGTGTCGAAACGCCCGCTCTGCCTCTTTCTATACACCTGAATCCAAACGACACAGCCGGACCGACACGACTGCAGTTGTAACGCCTCGCCCGGATGACACCGCTTCGCTCGCGTTTAGGCCGCGCGCGGTCTATATTGGTTTGACATCAAACCAATATGCGACATAATCGTGTTGCCCGCAGCAGTGTGGGTCGGCTCTGGCGACGTGCGTGCCGTTTTGAGCAAGCTTGGCTAAGGTCCAAGCATCTCACTTTTAGGCCGGAAGACGGCGGGATTGGAGAATACTAATGCAGCTTTCTCTGGCAGGTTCGGGAGCCATGTACGTCTGCGACTGGGGTAGTTTTGCGCTGTTGCGCGACAACGTTCAGCACTACCTAGAAGGGGGCGCGCCCAGCTGGCGTTTCCCTGCATTGCATGCGGTCGAGAGCGTAGTCGACGGCGGCCCACGCCAGGTCGACGCCGCACGCCTTCGCGGCGAGGTTCTGCGCGCATGGAGTGCGCTTTGGCCAGTCGACGTCGAGAGCGCGGCGATCAGCCTGAGGACGCGCGCCGTGCTCACGGGTTGTCGAGAGCTTCCCGAAGCTCGAGATACAGTGACCGCGAAGAGCGCGGGTTGGGAGCTGCCGCTGTCAGCTGCCGATTTGACGCCCGTGCCGCGAGCTGCCGGTGACTTCGTTGCCATCGTCCTCGCTCTCACCGAACCATCGGTTGATGGCGACATGCTGCAGGTCTGTGCCCTGGGCGCCCGGCCGATTCGTGGCGAGCAAATAGCAAGCAGTAGTATTGCGTCAAGGGGTGCACCATGAGCGCCGTGCTCTTGGCGCCACGCCTGCGCAGGGCCGACATCGTAGTGGTCGGCACCCACGACTATCGCTCTTGGTGGGAGCGCGTCTTGAGCGGCAGTGTCGCATCACGAGTCGTCGGCAGGGCGGCGCAGTCTGTACTGGTTACGCCGATCGCTGTCGCGAGGTCGCAGCTTGGAGCCTCGTGCTAAGGCCGCGCGCGTGGCTCCGCGGCGCGAGCATTGCGAGCTTGCTGGTGGTTGCGGTCCTTTGTTCTCACTGCGCGCCCGCCCCGGAAACGGTGCGCTGCCGCAACGATGCAGTCTGTCGAGACTTGGGCGGTGACTTTCACTACTGTTACATGTCTCACTGCGTTGAGTGTGTCACGCACGCCGCCTGCGGCCGCGACCGCTCATGCATTGCCGGCGTCTGCCGCACCAAGGAGTGACGCCTGGCTGGACTGAAGGCAACGCAGAGCTCGGCGCTGCGCTCGGTTTCTCCTTGTAAGGCGGGCATTCTGAACCCGTACAACATTTACAAGAAGCTGTTCGCGGTTGACATGCAGACCGAGACGGGCGCGCTCGAGTAGTCTCACTACCCCGAGATGATGGCGCTCAAGGGCTAGGATGCTGACATGAACATGCTCGTCACTCTTGCGTGTAGTCGATGGCGGTGATGTCGAATTCGGTTTCGGCGGGTTGGCGCAGGGTGACGGAGTCGCCGATGCGTTTGCCGGCGAGTGATATTGCGAGCGGGGCCGTGAAGGCGATGCGGCCGGAGCGCGCGTCGGCTTCGTCGACGCCGACGATGCGGTAGCGGCGCTCGGCACCCGCGTCGCTCCGCAGCGTGACCAACGCGGAGAAGCGCACTTCATCTTGTGGCAGTGTCACGGGGTCGAGCACGATGGCGCTGTGGATGCGCGCGTCGATCGCGTTCAGCCGGGTGTGGTGTGCGGCCAGTGCAGAGGGTCCGTCTGCAGCTTCCGGATCTGGACGCTCGGCTTCGAGCGCCGCGCGTTCAGTGCGCAGCAGGGCGAGGCCGCGGCGAGTCACGTAGTTGCTCATGCCGTCGGGCAAAGGCGCCCGCGGCACCACCAACGTCGGCTGGCTGGTATCTTCCTTGACGAACGCGCGGCTCACCCTCGCAAGTATGCTTCGCCCCGCCAGCTCGCGCAGCACTCGTTGAAGCCGTGCGCCACCGCGGCGCTTTTATGCTCGAAGGCCGCATCACTCAGGTATGGTTCTGAAAACGCGCGTAGTTGAGCACTCAACGGCGGAAGATGAATCTACGTACAAGCGGGCGTTTCGGACTGCGTTACTGCGGTCGACAGACGGGCGCTTCGGGTTTGCCGGCCTCGTCGACGAAGATGATGATTGAGGTGCAGAGCGAGGCGCAGGCGAGGGGCGATTGCGCGTTGTCGCGGTCGCAGTATTGCGCACAATGACCGACGGTCGCATTGCCGACGTAGGCGCAGCGCGCGCCCGCGACGCAATCGGTGTTGAGCGTGCAGACGTCATTTGCGGCGACCTTGCCAGGAATTGCGCAGTACGAGCCGTAGCAGGCAAGGCCGTCACCACAGTCTTGACCCAGCACATCGCACTTAAACGCAGGCCGCGGCGGTGGCGGCGGGTTGGAGGTCGTTCGCCGCGGACCGAGCACGGTGTCCATCGTGGCCCGAGCGCCAGTGTCGGCGGCGAAGGATTGGGTGAGCGGGTGCTTGCCGCGATCACCGAACGCTGCGGCGCGCAGGGCAACCTCGGCGAGAACGTCCTCGGACGCGGGAGCTGCCGATATGACGACGAATGCCGACGTGAAGTGGCGTTCGTTTTCGGGCAGCTCGCTTGCGATCCCATGACGCGCCTTGATCTCCGCCATCGTGACAATCTTCACGCCAGCGGCCTCGATGACTTCGGTGTTGGTCTTGGGATCGAAGCTGCTCGGTACGTCTTCCGCATCACTTAACACCGGGATTTCAGCTGGCACCTCATTGGCGGAGGCCAAGCTCATCAGATAGAGCTCGAGCGGCGCATACGGCAATGCGTTGGCGCCTGGAGAAAACGAACGCACGACGTAGCGGTACCGCCCATTGGCCGCGGGCTGACAGTCCAGCAGCGCCGCCCCCGTTGGTGTTTGGCAGGACAGTGTCTTGGGGTCGAAGCCGCCGAGCATGCCGTTGACCCCCGCGTAACCCCAATGAACGGGACTGTTGTAGCTCTTGCCGACTCCAAAGCCGAAGCTCTGGTCGAGGAAGACGCCCCAGTAGTGCGCGATCTCGTGCGAGAACGGGCCGGAGCCATACTCGTGTCGACGAACCCGCGGTGACCGTTGGTTACGATCGCGACGGCGGCGCGGTTGCGTGGATCCGCAAAGGCGACCACGCCGAATCCGCCGGCATGCCCGAAGCATGGACTGGTGTTGAACCAGCCGTACGAATGCGGGCCGCGCGAGCCCAACGCGAAGCCGCGCCCGAGCGTGAGCGGCACGCGCATCTGCCGCTCGAATCCGAAGCGCTGCTTGGTGACGTACTTTGCGAGCGTTTCGGGGCGCAAGAGACCGCAGCCACCGCGCACGAGCAGATCATAGAATTGCGCCAGCTCGCGCGCGGTCGCCAGTAGTCCGGCGCCGGGGACACACGCCGTGACACAAGTCAGCTCGTTGTTCACACTCTCGAAATCGGCAGCGATGTTGTGCCCGGCGAGCACAAACGAGTCTGGCCCCAGCCAATAACTACGCGCAACGTTGGGGGACTGGGTTGGGTCGACGAAGCGAATGCCAGAAAGCTCCGATGGCAGCCGCGCTAGCAAGAACTCCTGCAACGTTTCCCCGGAAATGCGCTGAACCAGCTCGCCCAAAATCCAGCCAAATCCCGCTGGTGAATACGCAAACGTGCCACGCGCAAACCGCGGCTTGGCATCAGCGATCGCTCGGACCACGTTGTTCCAGTCGGACCAATCGTCGGGGTCGGCGGTGAGTGCTTCCATCAGCACACCCGAGCGGTGCAGGAGTACTTCCAGGACGGTGATGAGGTGTTGGTGCCAGACTTGGCGGATTGGCGTCGCGTGCGTATGCCGCAGATGCCGAATGCGAGCGCGTTCGAGCTGGCGCCGGACGGGTTGCAAGTTGCCGCCGCGGGGCAATATGCGTCGCGACAGTGTCTGGTGGCCGTCGGGGCGTGTGCCTATAGGGTAGCGTCGATGGCCAAGAACGCTGCGAGCTGGAGGGTTTTGGAGCACGGTCCGCTCGAGCAGCTCGCGGACAACATTTGGCGTGTGGAGGGCGCGCTGCCCGGCATGTCACTGCGGCGTACGATGACGGTCGTGCGGCGCGGAGACGGATCGTTGCTGCTGCACAGCGCGATCGCCCTGGACCAAGTCCAGCAGCGACGGCTCGAAGCACTGGGGCCCCTCAAAGTGATCGTCGTGCCCAATGCCGGGCACCGTCTGGATGCTCCGGCGTACAAGGCTCGCTATCCCGAGGTTCTCGTCGTCTGCCCACGCGGAGCGCGCGAGAAGGTCGCGCACGTCGTGGCGGTTGACCTAACCTACGACGACTATGCGGACGATGGTGTCATCCGCTGCGAAACCTTGGCTGGGACGGCTGACGGCGAAGGGACGATGATCGTCACATCCACCGATGGCATTAGCGTCGTGCTGAACGATGTCGTCATGATGTCCCAAGCCGACGTCTGCGCGAACACCGGCTGCGACGCACAACAGACCGCGTTCAACACGGCTTGCACCAAGTAGCTGTTAGGGCGCTCCGGTGAAGACGCGGGCGGCGTGGTCGAGCCAGTAGTACTTGGCTTTGCTAGGCGGTGAGCGCGACCACGCCGCCCCCGCCGGGGACTAGGGCGCGGTGCACTATGGCGCTCGCGTACGGAACCGGTTTCCGTTGGAGTTGTTCGGAGGAGGTAACGATGAGAACGCAGATTTTGGCTGTGTTGCTGGGCAGCGCGGGTGCGTTTGGCGTCGTTGGCTGTGGCGAGAGCAAGTCTGACGGCGTGGGCGACCGGGACCAATTCATTGCTCAACTGTGCGCTGAATTTTCCGGATGCTGCAAGGCGGCCGGGCGACCATCGGATGGCGCTCAGTGCCGTGCGTTCTACGGCGCGTTCGCTCCAGCGACGGGCTACGACCAGACCGCAGCCACAGCGTGCTTGGACGAAGTCAAAGCCGTGGGCAACGTGTGTGACGCCAACTCGCTCGAGTCGCCCAGCTGCGGCAAGGTCTTCGCTCGCAGCGGCACGAAGCAGCCCGGCGAGACGTGCGAAGACGACAACGACTGCGCCCCTGCCGAGTCGGGCAGAGTCGAGTGCGCGAGTGGGTACGTCAACGGAGCTAACCTTCAGCAATGCCAAGTGCGCTTGCCAGGCAAGGCGGGCAGCGCGCCGTGTGTGGGCACGCGCGACGGCAGCATCACCTTCTACTCGGGAGTCAGCGACAGTATTCCTCCGCTAGGTTACGTGTGTGATGTAGCAGATGGGCTCTCGTGCGATGGCCAATTGGGCGCTTGCAAGAGCTTGGGCGCCGTAGGCGCGGCATGCACGGGCAGCTCGTATCAGTGTATGGCGGCTGCATATTGCTCGTTCTCCGAGAACCAGTGCAAGGCGCGCCTGGCACTGGGGGCAGCCTGCGAAGACGACGAATGCGTCGCGGCCGCGTTCTGTGAGCCGACTGGCAACACTTGCGCGGCCCGCCACGCGATCGGCGCTGCGTGCGCCAGCAACGCGGAGTGCGAATCCCACAACTGCACCAACCTCAAATGCGGCGCGAAAGACGACTTGACCCTCGCTTTTCTGTGCGGCTCGAACTGACTAGCGGCCTAGCGTTTGCAGCTGCGGGCTACAGTGGACCGGAATCCTTGCTAGGCTTCTGGGCGTGCAGGTAGGGAGCAGGCTTGTCGTCGGACTCTGCGTGTTGGGCTGCGGGCAGAGTGGAGTCCCGGTGACGGCTCCGCAGGCGATGCCGGCGGCGTCGAGCGTGGTCGCGCCCTCCGCGCCTCGACTGGGTTTAGCGGCGCTGCCCCCGCCGGTCGAGCCGCCGCCGGCGCCTCCACCAATCCGGCCCCGTTGGACCACCTCCAAAAACAGCAACGAGTGCAGCGAGAATTCCGCTGGCGACACCTCGTACTACCAGCACTTCCAAACTCGCGAGGAGTGCGAGACCTGGGTGAAGGAGCGCTCTTGCCGCCCAGGCTTTGCCTGCTTCGACGGTTGCAATTGGGGAGGCTGCGACGGCGACGGCAAGGGCATGACGCAAACGTTGTTGGGTTGCCCGTCATTGGCGTACAACTTCGAGTTTTCGCCGCGCTCCATGGACGTGCAAAAGGAGCCCGATTGGGCTTGGATGCAGGAGGGAGTCGCCGAAGAGTTCAAAGCTCCGCAGCGCCGTTTGATCATCAGCGGCTACGTCGAGCCAGGCAACACCGAGGTGCGAGCGAGCGCGGAAAAAAGAGCGCTCGCCCGCGCCAAGCTGGTAAGGCGCAAGCTGATCAAGCACGGCTTGCCCGCCAAGCGGCTGGTCACTGAGCTGGGTGACGTGGAGGCCTTGCGTGCTGTCGGCTACGCCGGCACGCTCGCGCTAGTGCGAGTTGGCTTCGATCCTGCAGAGCGCGTGCGGGAAGACTTCGTGCCAAGCTCGAGGGAATACCAGCTGTGGTGCGGCGCTATCCCCCGCAAATGAGCGCCGTACGCGACCCGCATACGACGCCTGCCGCTCGCGCCCGGCGTCGCCGTGCATTGGTACAACTGGTCGGTTGCGGAGCTGCAGTTCTACTTGGGGCTATTTCGGCGCTTCAACAAGCCGATATGGCTGACTGAGTTTGCGTGCGCGTACGGCAGAGACACCTGCGCCGCTGGGCAAGAAGGTTACCTGCGCGCCGCCGTGCCGCTGCTCGAGGCCGATGCTCACGTGTTTCGTTACGCCTGGTTTAGCGGCGGCGAGTTGGCGGGTGCGCGTTTGCTCGAATCGGCACATCGGTACGCCGACTCGGTCGCAAAAGGAGTGGTATTCGGTCACACCTGCACCCACCTGCGTTAGTCGCCGAGTGGCGTGCGTTTGGAAGCTGAGATCAGCCCGCGGCGCAGGTCGCGCTGGCGCTTGGAGTAGCGCGTCGCGTAAGCTGGAGGATCTTGGTATCCGTGCGACTAGGGCTCACTGCGTTGCTTTGCTTGACCTGGGAAGGGTGCTCCTTTCCCGACTACCGCGCGCCGTTCGACTCAAGCTGCTCGGATCATGCCCCAACCTGCAATCAGATGGCGGGAACTGGCGGTGTCGCCGCCGGCACGGGAGCACGCGGCGGCGCCGATCCCGGGGGCTCCCTAGCTGGCGCGGGGGGCACCGCAGTAGTGGCTCCCCGTGAACTTGACGGCACCTATCGGCTGGTTGCCGTGCACAGCTCTAAGTGTCTTGACGCGCCGGCGACGCGGGCTGGGTTCACGCAAGCCCCGTGCGACGGCCGTGACTCCGAGTCGTTGACTCTGACCAGCGTCGAGGCCGGGTTCTATGCACTGGGTGTCACTGGCTCAGTCGACTGCATCGCTGGCGGTTCCACGGAAAATGGTGTCGCCCTGAACCGGACACGTTGCAGTACGGAATTGAGCCAACAATGGCTACCCGTGAAGCAGGACGATGGCGCGTACTGGCTGGTCAATCGCAGCTCAAACAAATGCGCGGACGTCGCTAACGGGTCGAAAGATGATGGCACCAGCATTCAGGAATGGGTGTGCAACACCGGTTCTAACCAGCGCTGGGTCCTCGCCTCGCTGATTGCAGAGCCACTGCCGATCGTGGTCGACGATTTCTTCGCACCGTCCATCTGGGGAGGCAACGGAACCGCGCCAGCCAGCGTGAGCCCCAGCGGCAGCGACGGCAATGCCGATTGTGCCGGAAATCGCGCGCCTGGCGGTCGTGGAGTCTGCCACGTCGTTCGCTTGCTTAGCTTTGACAAGGGCGCGACGTATGCCGGAGCGAGCTGGCTCCACCCCAACGGCAACTGGGGGTACTTTCCAGGGCTGCGGCTGGCGAGCGGCGCCACCAAGATCTCGTTCAAGGCGCGCGGCGAGCACGGCGGCGAAGTGATTCGCTTCCAGTCGGGGGGGCTCAAGGACACGGCGTTTCCCGACCCGTTCTTCGTCGAGAGCAAGATCACGCTCAGCGATGCCTGGCAAAGCTACAGCATTGACGTTAGCGGGGTGGCCTACCAAGCCGGAGTCGTGACCGGCTTCATTTTGTATATCGATATCGCGCAGAACCAAGCGCCGTTGCTCTTCTACGTCGACGACGTCGTCTGGGAGTAGCGGCTTTCTCGGTTGCCCAGTCGTGGAAACGCGTGCCACATCGCGCCACAGATTCCCGGGCGGGTCATGCTATTCCCGTACGGTTGAGCTCGCGTGCCAGCCGGGCCTCGGCCTTGGCCAACCAGCGCTTGACGCTGGACTCCGAGACGCGCATTTGCGTGGCGATCTGGGGAATCGAGCAGGCCTCAACGCGCTTCAGCACGAGCGCGGTCCTGGGCTTTTCCGGTAGGCGTTGGAGCGCGCGGTCGAGCATCCGAAGCTCGCTCATGACATCGGGCTGTGCCCACGCCGATTGTGAGGTCAGACGGATCGAGCTTGCTGTTCAGGTGGCGGTCATGGCACCTACGCCGCGATGGTCACCAGGACCCAACGATTGAGCCGGTTTAGTTGGGCCGCGCTGGGGGTGCTCGCGCTTGGAAGCTGCGGAACGATTCAGGGTTCCGCGCCAAGCACGGCTCCGCCCAAGCGCACGGCGGGGCCTCGCGCGAGTACGAGCGACTCGGCGCCACCCCCGAGGCCACCGGCCTCCTCCGCACCCGCGGGGAAACCAGCCGCCCCACCAGAAGGCGAAGCGCTGCCCGTTGTAGAAAGTGGGTCGCTTGAACCGCCAGGGAGCACGCGCGGCACCATCGCGTGTGGTGCGTCGCGCTGCATCGCCGGAAAGCAAGCCTGCAACTTGCAGCAAGTCACCGAATGCGTGGCGTCGGGCGCCACGCCTGACGGAGGAATGCTCTTCTGCGATGACGGGTCAGATTGCGGGCCCGGGCTGACGTGCTGCCAGACGGGCGCGAGCGCGGCGCTGTTTCAGGTGTGTACCCCGCGCAAGGGTCCCAACAGCGATTGCGCGTTGGAGGTATGCGAGCCGGATGGTGCCGCTTGTCCGAAAGGCCAATACTGCGAAGGTCGCGGTTGTGTGTCCGAGCGCCACGTCACGTGTGCGAAGGCCAGGTCCGTGTGCGCCAAGAATCAATACTGCGAATGGCAGTCCGGGCAAGCGAGGTGCGTCGACGACCCTCGTAACCCAAGCTCGGACGAGCCTGGCTACGCCGCCTGGGCTTGCACACGACCGAGCGATTGCAGCGTCGGGCAGCAGTGCTGCACCAGCAGTGGCTCAGGCTGGCACCATACCTACTGCGCGGTGAACTGCGACCTGACCAACACGACGACGGTCTGCAGCACCGTCGGCGACTGCCAGCGTAGTTGGCAGCTGATCCCGACTGGGTTGCGCCATCGCTTCAAGCTGGGCTGTGCGCCGATCGACGACGAGGCGCCGCCGTGGCTCAAGGGCTGCAAGCTCGATGAGCCAGAATAGACCGGTCGCCGGGAATGCGTCCGGGAGCGACCGCTGACGGGCGGTGGCGAAGCGCGAGCCGAATCGTCGACTCGGGGTACATCATGGAGCATGAGGCGTCTGCAGTTGGCGAAGGTCGTCGCGATCGATGACGCGCAGAGGTAGACGATGAACGTATGCGGTCTTGTGCTGACTAGGCTTCAGTAACACGCTCAGTACGGTGGCGAGCTCAGCCTGCTGCGCGGCTGAGGGGCGCCATCACGGAAAGTTCAGCGGGACGAAAATGTTGCGTCTCATGGTGTCTCCCACGCCGAGTTGACCGTCGTCGTTGAGGCCACTGCACCAGATCCGTTCGTCTTCGGTGGCTGCGCAGGTGTGAAAGCGACCCACGGCGACGCTGCGCCAGGCGCCGCCCGGAACTTGGAGCGGTTCCGTCTGACGGGCACGAAAGTCGCCCAGCCCGAGCTGGCCCTCGATCGCCCGCCCCCAGCACCAAAGCGAGGCGCCGTCGTCGAGGGCGCAAGTGTGAAAGGTGTCAGTCGACACGAGCGTCCAGCGACGATCAGAAACAATCAGTTGCGGGCTCCAGACCGTGGCTGTGTTGCCGGTGCCTAGGTGCGTTTCATCACCGGCGCCCCAACAATAAATTTGGCTGTCATCGTGTAGTGCACAGGCTGAGCTTTGCCCGACATCGATCGCTCGAAAGTTAGTCGCTGTCGGGATCAGCATGGGGGTACGGATCCGCTGCAGCTGGCCTTCGCCTAAACCGGTTTCACCGACGACATTTCGCCCCCACGCGTAAATCTCCCCAGTGGCCAGTAAAGCCAGCGTATGGCCTTGCCCGCAGCCAGCCTGCAGCGTGTTGGCGAAATCGCCCACGCGCACGGGCGTGAGCTGGTTTTGGTCCGGTGCGTCTCCTAGGCCCAGCTGGGTTTCAGTGTTCTCGCCCCAGCAGTACAACTCGCCGCTGCGCAGCACCGCGCAGCTATGGCCGTAGCTCACGTCGACTGAAGCTGCTGGACCCGGCAACGCTACCGGCAGCGGCACGCTCGAGCTTATGACATCACCCTGGCCCAACTGGCCCAAGTTGTTGCGCCCAAAGCAAGAGACAAGTCCATCGGCGTCGAGCCAACAGCTGTGAGCGTCGCCGACCGCGACTTGAACGACATTGCCCGAGCTCAGCGTCAAAACCGGGGTTAAGTGGGGCGCGGTATCGCCGGCGCCGAGCTGGCCGTCTCGGTTGTTGCCCCAACAGTAAACGAGGCCTGTTCGCGCCAAGCAGCTGTGGGCTGGGCCTGCGCTGAGCGACAGGCCGAGCGCGGCGGCGGTGGCGGGTGCGCCCGCGGCACCGGCGCCGCCAGCATCGTTCCGGACGTTCGACGCTCCACTCGCGCCTGACTCGCTGGGGACGTAGACGGTTCCTGCCGAGCCCGAGCTGCCAGGCGAGCCGTCCCGAGCGGGTGCCGTCAGTACTTCTGCGACTGTAGAACAAGAGAGCAAGGCACAGCACGGCCCAGTCAAGCGGCGGAGCTGACGAGCTAGTTGAGCGTGAGACCTAGATGCCTTGGCGTCGGTCATGGCGGACAAGTCGGGGTAATTTGCAGAACTGTGGGCCAGTCGGTTGGCGCACGGCTCACCTCCCAACACGCGCAATCCGGCACCAAGATCTACCCCAAACAATAGGCGCGTGCCGTGGCGGTGTCCTGCCCGACATGGACCGACGCACCAGGAGCGGTTTTTGCCGTCACGAGAAGTTTCTGCGGGCAGTCAAGCTTGACTCTTCCAGGTGTCCGCGCAGTCGTCACAGCAGCTGCCGTGTGAACTGCCTGCGGCGACCCGAGGTACATCCTGCTCGAGCCGCATGAGACAACAAAACCCCCCGTGTGTTCGCGCCCGCTTGCGGTGGTTTTTTGGCTTGGTCGGGCTGGTTTCAGCGTGCACGGGCCGGATCGAGAGCGGAGCGGGCTCAGACCCTGGCTCGCCCGCGGGTGGCTCGACGGGCACTGCCGGCTCGTCGTCGACGGCGGGCACGGGCTCGACTGGCGGCGCGCCGCCGGTCGTCACGGCCGCCAGTTGCAAGGCCGCGGGCGTCACCGACGCCGGTGTAGGCCGATGGCGCCGACTCACCGCACCGCAATACGAGAACACGGTGCGCGACCTGCTAGGGCTCGCTGTCGATCGCAGTGCCTTCTTGCAGGACTCGAAGACCGGTTCGTTCGCGACGAACGCCGAGCTTCCACCGCAGAGCACCGACATCGACAACTACCAGACTGCGGCGGAAAAGTTGGGCGCACAGGCTGTGGCGAATCTCTCGGCCTTGCTCGGCTCGTGCGATCCGAAGGCGCAAGGGGAGGACGTGTGCGCCGATGCGTTCATCACCGACTTTGGGGCGCGGGCTTACCGCCACGCTCTCACGCCCGAACAGAAAAAGGCGCTCACGGCCGTCTATCAAGTCGGTAAAGCAGAGAGCTTCAGCAAGGGCATCGAGCTAACCGTCGAAGCAGCGCTGCAGGCGCCAGAGTTCCTCTACCTGATCGAACTCGGAGGTGACTCCACATCGGCGCTGCACGTGCTGGATGACTATGAGCTTGCGAGCCGCCTTTCCTACCTGTTCTGGAACAGCATGCCGGACGCCGAGCTGTTCACCAAGGCGAAGGCGGGCTCGCTCAAGAGCGCTACGGAGCTGACGGCGCAGGCTCAGCGCTTGATGCAGAGCGAGCGGTTCCTCGGGAGCGCGACCTCTTTTCACGATCAGTTGTTCCGCGTCGAACGCCTCTCGCAGGCAGGCATCGTCAGCAAAGATCCGACCCAGAGCGCATCGTTCGACGCCTCCCTCAAATCGGCCATGACTACGGAGGCCGCCGACTTTGTCCGTTACTTGTTTGCCGAGGGCGGCGCGACCGTGCGTTCGCTGCTCACTGCCAAAGTGGCGTTCCCGAAGGGGCCGCTGGCGGCCGTGTATGGCCTGAGCGCTGCGCCGGCTTCCGGTCGCTTAGACCTGACAGACGGGACGCGCAGTGGGTTCTTGAGCTTGCCGGCCGTGATGGCCGCGGTGCCGCCCCTTCCGACGCGCCATCAAGCAGTGATGCGCGGCAACTTGGTGCGTCGGGAGCTGCTGTGCGACTTGGTCCCGCCGCCAAATGTCGCCGTCAACTTCATGCTGCCGCCCAACGCGGACAAGCTCAGCAATCAGGAGCTGCTCCGCGTACACAAGGACAACCCCAGTTGCTCGGGCTGCCACGAGCTGATGGACCCGATCGGATTTGGCTTCGAAAGTTTCGACGGCCTCGGCCGCTACATCACCAAGACGCCCAGTGGTGACAACATCGATTCGACCGGCTACGTGCAAGGGCTCGACGACGCCAAGGTCGACTTTGCCAATGCCAGCGAACTCAGCGAAAAGCTAGCCGCCAGCCCCGAGGTACGCTCATGCCTCGCTACTCAATGGTTCCGCTTCGCGCTGGCTCGAGACCCGCACGCCGGCGACGAATGCTCGTTGTCCGCGGTCGACAAGGTGCTGTCGGCCGGCGACGGCGACATACGCCAGGCGCTGCTGACTCTAGTTTCGAGTGACGCTTTCCGGATCCGAAAGGGACAATAACGTGAACCGCCTCTCTCGACGTTCGATGTTGCGGCTCGCCGCGGGCGGTACGGCCGCCAGCCTGTTGCCCTTCTTGCCAATCGGGGCGCGCGCCCAGAGCAAGTCATCACCCAAACGCTTGCTCGTCGTCTTCAGCCCGATGGGCTACCTGGAGTCCGGATTTTTTCCGAGTGGCTCGGTGAGCGACTTCCAGCTCGGCGAAACGATGACTGCGCTCGAGCCCTACAAGCAGCAGCTCATCTACCTAGATGGCATGACCAACTATGGGGCGCAGTACTTCTTCCCCGACGACGACAACGAGCATGGCTCGGGCATGGCGATGTGCTTTACCGGCAGCAAGAAGCAGAACTACGCCACCGGTCCGTCTTTCGAGCAGGTGATCGCCGACAAAGTTTACGCCGATAGCCCGACCTCCTTCAGATCGATTGGGCTGGGCGTCAACGCTTCGGACCCAAGTCCCCACAGCGCCTGCTTCTTCAAGGCTTCGCAGCAGCCGGTCACCGCTCAGAATAGCCCGAGCGCGGCGTTCGACTCCCTCTTCAAGGATCTTCAGACCGGAACTGGCCAAGACTCACAATCGCTGGCCCGCGTGCGCGCCCAGAAGCAAAGCGTGATCGACTTGGTACGCGGGGAGTTGAATTCGGTGTGCGGTCGGATTGGCGTCCAAGAAAAAGACAAATGCGACGCGCACCTGGCCGCGCTGCGCCAACTGGAGACGCGCATTTCGAGTGGTGGCGGGATGGTCACGCAGTGCACCAAGCCGACGGCGCCGAGTGGCGGCGACCTGGTAAAGAACATTGAGAGCCAGATGGACATCGTGTCGTCGGCGTTCACTTGCGACTTGACGCGGGTTGCAACGCTCCAGCTCGGTGGGTGTGACGGCGGCCTCGACATGATCCCAGGCCTGAATCACCACGATACCACGCACGCCACCGGTGATACCAATCTCGCGGCGGCCGTCGTCGCCGATCACAAGAAGATCGATCGCTGGTTCGCCGACCGCTGGGCGTATTTGCTAGGCAAGTTGAGCGCGGTGCAAGAAGCCGACGGCTCGCTGCTCGACAACACGTTGATCGTCTTCGGCTCTGACACTACGACCGGCACTGGTACGCCGGGCATCGGTGCTCACCAACTCGCTCGCTCTCCGTATTGGCTGGCTGGTGGCAAGAACTTCGCGTTCCCGACCGGGCGCTACTTGAAGTTCACCCACCCGGCCGACGACAGCAGCGAGGCAAAAGCAGCCCAGTGGGCCGTCAACAGCCGCCTGTTCGTGTCGGTGCTGCAGAAATTCGGAATCCAGCAGGACAAATTCGGCAACATGGATCCGGGTAGCGGCGCGTTGCCCTTGCTGTGACAATTGATACGTTGACCATCGGACGACCTTCAACTGAAAGCGCTGTCCGGACCATCATGCTGGACGACGGCTTGTTCGTGGAGAGAACCTGCCAATAGCCTGCCCTGCCGTCGCGCGTGGCGTGGCGGCGCCTGTCAGGGCACGAGCGAAGCGGCTTGCTTGCGGCGAAAGTGTTGTGGGCTCACGCCGAAGGCAAGCTTGAACTGGGTGTTGTTCCTCTTGTGAGCCACGCAGAAAACGTCGCGGCTGCTTGTCGTTTCTTGCCCGAGGTGGCGGGCGAAGCTTTAACCCCCGCCGTACGCAGCTGGCGACAGGGCGCTCGCGCTGTCGACGAGCAAACGTGAGCGCGGGCCTCGGGCGAGCACAGCGGCGTGGCCCAGGCACACGAAATGGTGCTGGGCGCGGGAGATGGCGACGTTGAGTAGGTTGGGGCGCGCGTTCAGGAAGGCGAGTGAGCTCGCATCGGTGACCACGCTGCTGAACAGCACAATACTGCGTTCGCCGCCTTGAAAACGGTGCACGGTGCCGAGCGCCAAGCCACGGCGGCGTAGGCCCGAGCCGTCACCCTCTGCCAGCTCGGGGCTGCTCTCCAGAGCAATACGCCGCTCCAAGAAGCCGCGCCGCAGCCGCTCGAGCTGCCCGCGGTAGGGGGTGATGACGGCGATCTCTTCGAGCTCCACGCCGCCGCTGCGTAAGCTTTCGACGAGGGTGAGCGTTTCTGCGAGTTCCAGCTCGTTGCACCAGCTACCGGCCAAGCGCGCTTGTTCGCCACGCAAGTCGACGAGCGACACGGGGCGCCTCAAGTACGGGGCGTGCCGCGAGCGATCGGCGCGCGACGTGTGAACCGAGAGCCCGTAGTCGCACAGCGCGTCGGAGAGCGCGATGATCTCCAGCTGGCAACGAAAGTGATCCGTCAGCTTGCCGCGCTCTGCGACCGCCCGATCCGCGAGCGATTGGCTCGAAACCGTCGCGGTCGCGTGCACGCGATACGGCAGTAGCAGCTCCGCCGGCGTCGCGAGCCGGCACGAACGCAGCAGCCGCTCTTCGTCGTCGGTGCCGAGCTCGATGACAGGACTCAACTGGTGCACGTCGCCGATCACGAGCGCAGATTCGGCGCGCAGCAGGGCTGACACCGCGTGCGCAGGGTGGCACTGCCCCGCTTCGTCGATCACCAGGCGCGCGATGCCGCTCAAATCAGCCGGAAAGCAGTTGCCGAGCGAGAGTAGCGTCGAGCCCCAAACCGCGAACAGCCGGCAGAGGGCGCGCGCCGCTTCGGGCTCGCCGCGGAAGAGCGGGCGCAATGAGCGCTCTTGCTCGACGCTTCGCACCGCCGTCGACAGCGCGACGGCCAGCTCCTCGGCATGCGCTTGGGCCCAGGCTTCACGCGCGGCCACGGCGCGGGCGAACAGCTCGCGCGCAAGCGGTTCGGGAACTTCCACTTCGGCTTCGATCGCAGCGGGCGGAGGCCCGAGCGCAGCGAGCTCGGCATTCAAGCTCGCCGCTCGTCGGGCCCGCTCGGCGCTCGACGCCGCGCGCACGAGCCTCTCGCGTAGCTCAACCAAGCGCGACAACCCCAGCTCGGCGGCATCTTCCCAAGCCTCGAGCTGTTGCTCGACATTGGCGCGTGCCGTCAGTGCCGGCGGTAGAGGTACCTCAAGCTCGAGCTGCGCATCAGCTAAGGCTTGCGTGAAGGCCGGCAATGCTCGCTTGGTCGTCCGCTTGTAGTGCGCTTCGAGCGCGCGAGTTGCGAGCGGCGTGGGTGCGCTCTCGGTCAGCTTGCTCAGGGCCTGCAGCCGCTTTTCGAGCGGCACCACGGCTAGCAGCAGCGCTTGGCGCTGCGCCAGGCTCACGCCAGCGGTGGTCGCCTCACTGGCGTCCGGTGCGCAACGCTCGAGCTCGCGTCCAAGCTCCAGGCGCTTGCTGGCTCGCGAAAGCTCCGCGCGCTTCGGCGCCAGTACTCGATCGACAGCGTCTCGTTGCGCCAAGAACAGCGCTTTTGCGCGAGCCAGTTGCGCGCTGCGCTCGAGCGCTGGCGCACTCGCTGCGCGCTTCAGCCACGAAAGCGTTCGACGCAGCTGCACCAGCAGCTGTTGCTCGCACACCTGTCGGCTGCCGGCCCGTAGCGCGAGCGCTAAGCCTTCGACCGCAGCCAGCGGCTCGACGACGTTGTCGACCGCGCGGTTGTTACTGCTCGTGATCAACAGCTGCTCGGGGTGAGCGCGGCTGCCGCCTTCCAACAGCGCCTCTGTCTGCCGCACCAGCGCCTCGGCGCACAGGTGCAAGATCAAGCGCGTCTTGCCCGTGCCGGGCGGACCCTGCACGGCGCAGAGTGCCGAGCCCCAGAAAGCCTCGGCGGCCGAACGCTGGCTCGCCGACAACGCCGGCCCCGGAAAAAGTGCGCGTTGTGGCGCCTCGCCAGCCGGCAACGCCTGACCGGTCAAATAGGCCCCGAGCGGCGAAGCCAGCTTCCAACGACCGCGCTCGCCCTCCACCAGCGCCTCCAACTCGCGCTGCAAATGCCAAGTAGTCTTGGCTTGCGTGCCATCAATCACGATCCCAACCGCGTACACCCGAGCGCGCGACGACGTGCGCTCCAGTAAGCGCCGCACCGCCGCAGTGAGCCGCGCGAGCCAGGTTTCGATCTCACCAGGCGCCGCTCCCACCTTCGCTGCCACCGCCGCCTTCAGCTTCTGGGCTCGCTCCGTGACACTTTCCTGCGCAGCTTCACTGTCGCTCGCCGCGTTCTCAAGCGTCGTCGTCAACAGCGCCAGCATCAGTCGCCCGGTAACGAGTTCGAACGAGCGCAGAGCCTCGAACAGAGCGTCGATACTCTCGGTCGGAACCGCCAGCGGTTGCCGCAGCAGCCGCGTATCGATGAAGTACGGCCAGGCCTCGCCCGGCTTGGCCACGCGCGTCAGGCGCACTTCGTCCGGCGCCGCCGGGTAACTGGCACGCTGGCGTTCGGCGCGCGAGGGTGCCCGAAATGGCTGCGAATCACGGCTGCCAAAGCGCAACCGCACGGGGCAGCGCAGCAGCCCTCCGAGCTCCCCGCGCGGTAGGTGCACCACCGGAAAGCACAGCAAATGCGAGAGCTCGCTCTCGTCTTCGCTCCGCCGATACTGCCGGTGCAACCACGTTTCGAAAAAACCGCACAGCTCGGCGTCGAACGGTCGCGTCAGCTGCGTCTCTTTCGCCAGCACCTCGGCCAGTGCGGCATCGAGCGGCAGCTTGAAGTAGTCCTGCCCTGGCGTCGGCTGGTCCAAGCGCGGCACCCCGGCACCGTTCGCGCTCGAACGTGCCGCCGGCCGAGCCTGCAGCGCTTCTTCCAGCTTCAACGCCGCCAGCCAGTAGCGCAGCACGTCGTCGCCCTGCGCGCGACTCAGTGCGGCATTCGGCTTCTCGGGGCGGCTAGACGAGCGAGGCATGGCGACGCAGACGCCGCTCGTAGCACGAGGGGGGCCACCGCGCGGGTAGTCCGTGCTCGTGCCCGCCGCTCCGTTTCGCACGCTAGGCGAGGCGCTCTTCGCCAGCGGCGAGGCTTTCCGTCTAACGTTCGTCTTGGGGGACCCAGCCATCCTGCCGCAAGAAGCGACCGATTTTGCCGAACCAGTCGTGCGCGTCGAAGTGCGAACCGCGCAAAGCTCGAGTCGCGGGCCACAAAGCCGGCCCGGAAACGGCGGCTGGCGTGCGGCGAGCTGACAGGTTTGTCTCGGGCAGCGTGATACGCACTGGCGGCGCGTTTGGCTTTGGCCATGATGGATGCATGGCGGCAAGAGTTGGCAGGTGGGGTGGCGCGCTCGGACTGTTCGCCATCGGCCTGGTGGGCTGTGGTGGCCACTCGCGCAAGCCCTTGGGCGACGCCAAGCCGAGCGTCTCGGCACAGCCCGATCCCAAGCAACGCGACGCGCCTAGCGCTCCTGCCGCCTTCGTTCCAACGCCGTCGCAGGCATTGGCGTACATGCAGCTGCTGGTGAAGACGTTGGTGGCCCGGTCGTTGACCGAGGCCGAAGAGACCGAGCTCAGCAGTGATGGGCAAAGCGCCATCACTCCCATGCTCCGGTCGTGGACCAAAGAGGACGCCTTTATCGAGTTCGCGCGGCAGATGATCGAACTCAGTTTGGGTGGTGGCGGAGCCGAAGCCGAACCTAA
>JBBSAB010000028.1:0-85439 GCA_038252755.1 Polyangiales bacterium
ACCCCAGCTTGCACGACCAGCTCGACCGCATCGTCGCCACACTCGTCAAGCTCGTCGGCAGCTAGCCGGCCGCACCGCGCGCCCGCACCGTCACGGGTCACTGACGTTGTCGCAAATGCGACAGCGTCAGTTCAACAATATTCGACCCGAAATCATTGCAAAAATCGTGTCGCAGTTGCGACACGGAAACGCGCCGCGCAAACCCTATCCGGCTCAACAAAACCCAGTGAGTCGCCGAGCGAACGTCCGACTCCGATGAATGCCCAGCCCGCGTCACCCGCAGTCACCCCAACCGCGGCCCAGGCGCTCCACTGCCCCTATCAGCGAGCACGGCAACCGGCACCCCGGTCGACAGCTTCTCGAGCGCGACCTTGCGATCTTCGTCGGTCTCGACTCGCTGCCGTTATCACGCAACCCAGACCTGTCTTCCGCGCCCCCCACGCGCACTCTTCCCGGAACTTTCTCATCCCCCGTCCGCGAAACCTTGCCGCCGGGCCGCAGCTCAAATACTAGTTAGCCGGTCAGGAGAGCAGCGCTTGACCAGGTATGGGTTGCAGACCATACTCCCGCATGCCGTGGCTACAGTCATCGAAGGCGATTTCGAGTGGGATCATGACAAGGCCCGGTCGAACCTTGAAAACCACGGCGTTTCATTCCCCGAAGCTGCCACCGTTTTCGCCGACCCCGCCGCCGTCTACCTTGATGACGGCTCCGGTACCGACCGAATGGTCGTTGTTGGAACCTCGTTGCGCGATCGCGTCCTGTACGTTGTTCATGTTGAGCGAGGCTCTCGCGATCGCATCATCAGCGCTCGACCCGCGAATCGTGCCGAACGAGACGTCTATGAATCCGGAGACCACACATGACTCACTCAGCTAGGCGTCGTCCCGAACCAGAAGTCGAGCCGGTCAGAGTTCTCGGGCGCGGACTTCGTGCGGCCAGAGGCGTTCACCTCACATTGCGAACCTTGCGTGACGCTGTCGGCAAGACCCAAAGCGATATCGCAAAACAGTCTCAGATCGATCAGGCCGACATCTCGCGCCTCGAAGCTCGTTCGGACTTTGAAGACTGCCAGGTCGCCACGCTCCGGCGATATGTCGAAGCCCTTGGTGGCGCACTCGAACTCGTCGCCCAGTTCGGTGACAAGAGAATCGCTATCTCTGGAATCCAAGCGCAACCCGCAACGAGGCCGGCTAACAAGGCGTTGCAGCGGACGGGCCGGAAGCCGGCCCGCCGCTGAACGCCGATTCGTTGGGTGGGCGGGAGAGCGGCGTATGTCAGGCAAAGACGACTGGCCACGCGAGAAACGTTGGAGGCACGTCTACACCCGTTCCGCGAAGCTCGCACGCGCACAAAAACTTGGGTTCGACTATCCACGCGTGACAGGAAGCCACTTGGTGAAACGAGAGACGACCCAAGCACCCGAACAGAAGCGGAACGTACTGTTCATTTGTAGCAAGAATCATTGGCGAAGCCCTACAGCCGAGACTGTTTGGCGCAAGCACCCTCAGCTTTCCGTTCGGTCCGCCGGAACGAGTTCGACTGCCCGACGCAAAGTCTCTGTGGACGACATCCGGTGGGCCGACGTGATCCTGGTTATGGAGGAGAAGCACAAGTCCAGGCTTGTCGCGGAATTCACGACCTCGGTCGAACGCAAACCCATCCATGTCTTGGATATCCCAGACGAGTACAAATACATGGACCCAGAACTAGTTGAGCTCCTTCAAGAAGCGGTCGCGCCACTGCTCGGGCTTGACTGACAAGCCTCGACGCGCCGCCCGTAAAGCTGTTGAAGCACGGCCGCGCCTCATCGCTTACTTCGATGGCCAGCCTCTCGCCCGTGGTGAAGTACCACGGGCTCGGTCATCGCCACCTGAGCCGTCGTGGTTTCCTGATGCGGCCGCAGCTGAACGGCGGTACGTTGATATGGAACGACGGTTCAAGTTCTAAAGGTGGGTTCAGCTCATTTTCCGATCTTTCGTTGCTCTCGGTTCTGAAGTTGAAGTGAACGAGTCAGCGGGCGAGGTGGGCGGTTTTTCGACGGTTGATCACGCTGATATTCGAGGATCGGCCGAAGCCGCCTTCATGGTCATCATTCGTCGGGAGCTGCCTCGGATGACTGGCATCGGCCCCAGTCGCGAATTGCTTTCCCCGACTTTCGCGCGCAGATGATCGAAGCCTGCATCCAGTCGCTTGAACTTCTCATTGCAGACGGGTCCTTTGGAACCCCGTCGCAACGGGAAAGCATGGTCATTCGATTCCAGGTTTCGGACGACGATGAGGTCGAGGGCGCGATGGAGCGGCTGAACATGCCCAACGTAGCGGCGCGGTACAAAGCGTGGCTGGCTGAATGGACCTAACGCACCCTGTTGCGAGCGCCGCCCAACAAGCCGTTGCAGACGGCCGCGCCTCGTCGTGACCTGAAATCCTGTTCCTGTCGCCCGTGGTGAAGTACCGCGGGCTCGCGCGTCGCCAAAGATGGCGTCGTGATTTCTGGATGCGGCCGCAGCTGAACGGCGGTACGTTGGCGGACGACGACGGGCTGACCATGCTGACGTTCGAATTTCGCGAGCCAGTGATCACTCGGTGTGACTGCTGCGGGGGTTCCACGACAACCCTCACGCGCTTCATCTACCGCGATGGGGATGCGTACGGCGTGTACTACGCAGCCTTTTCCGACCGGCATGACAACAAGATCATTAGCGCGATCGTCAGCCTCGGAGAATGGGGAACGGATGAAGTCCCCCCATCTCGAATAGCAGTGTCTGTCGATTTGTGGAACGGCCCGGACTCGTTCGGCGTCCAGGTAACCGCGGAGTTCACCAATCGGCGTACCTTCTTTGGTGTGTCGACGATCATCGGCGGCTGGTTCGACCCGCATCAGCCGGAGCGCTGACGGCTCGACGACGGCGCGCCGCGCGAGCCAACGCGTTGACGCTGCCATGATCTCGGCGCCAGGGTCGCTCGCAACCGGGGCACGGTTGACCCGGCAGCGCCAAATACCCACCCCGCAAGTTATCGAAAGGATTGGCGCGACCGAGCGGAATGCCCGCCAACCCGAGCGGCACGGGCCTTGCTGTAGTGAAACGCATGGCTCCTTCACGCCTCGAGCATGAACGTCCGAGTGAATGGCTGCGTTGGCTCGCGGAAGAGCCGGATGCTTACGAGGTATTGGTCGCCCATGCCGGTGGCCTCGCGCGCGCTGCATACCGTGTGGCGAGCGCGCGTTGTCGAGCACAAGGTGGTGTCGGAGCCTCGCCCACGCTGCGTGAGTTGCAAGTCGCTGCGCTCACGTTGGCGCAACACCTGGGCGTCGTCGAAACGCTACCGATCACGTCGTTGCTCGCCAACGATTGCGAAGAGCAAGGCTTGCTGGTGATTCGTCCGATGCCGACGCCACCTTCCAGCCGCCGTTCGAGCGTGCCGTCGCTGCGCCGCGCCAGCTGAGCTCGACCTGCTACCGGACTAGTAACTTTCGCCGTGGATTTGGTCGAGCGAGACGCCATGCTCGAGCAGCAGCGTCGTGCAGTCGTTGACCATCGGCGTGTGACCGCACAGGTACGCGCGCAGCTTCGGCCCGAGGCCTCGCACCAGCTCCGGCAAGTATGCCTGGACGCGCCCGATGCGCCCCGCGTGACCGGCCAACGGCTGCGAGTGCGTCGGCAGATAGCGAAAGCGCGGGTGCTCGGCGGCCAGGCGCTGAAATTCTGCGCCCCACAGCTCTTCCGCGGCGTCGCGAAAGCCGAACAGCAGCACCACCGGCGCCGGCGAGCTTTGCGCCAACTGGTCGAGCACTATCGCACGCAACGGCGAGATGCCGGTACCGGTCGCGACCAACAGCGTCGGCGCGTCGCCCTTCCACACCAGCGCGCCGCTGGGTCCCGTGACGGCGACCGTGCTGCCAAGCTCCAGCTCCAGCACGCTGCCAGCCGTCGTACCGCGCGCGACGGCAATCTCGAACTGCCCGGGCGCCCGCGCGTCGAACGGCGACGCCACCGAAAACGCGTGGCTTGAGCCTTCGTCGAGGGTGAGCAGCACGTACTGGCCGGCAGCCCGTACAAACGATCCCGCGCCCTGAAACGTCATCGATTCCACACGGGGGCTGAGCGGCGCTCGCGCGATCAGCTCAGCCGAAAAACTGGGCATACACCCAGGATCTAGCACCGCTTGGCGCCCCACGGCGAGTGGCTTGAAGGTGGCGCACGGCGCGTGAGAGGATGCTCACCTGCGTGAGCGTCCGTCGCGTTGGCCTCGCACGAGCAAATCTTCGATGAACTTTTTTGGGCACGCCGCGCTGGCTGCCAGCCACTTCACGAACCTAGATCCGTCGCTCGACACCGCCGTCCTGCCGACCGTCTGCGTGGGCGCCATGTTGCCCGATTTCATCGGCATGCTGCGGCTGGGTCGACCGACGATTCACGACAGCGTACTGGCCACCGGCGTCGCCTTCCATCACGCCACCGATGAGGCGTTCCACGACCTGCCCAGCTTCCATCGCCTGTCGCGCCAAGCCTTCGCCTGGCTGTCCGAACGAAACCTGCCACGTGGTCCCGCTCGCGCCGTCGCTCACATCGGCATCGAGATTCTTCTCGACGAAGTGCTGGCCGCCGAGGCTTCCGCGCGTGACGCTTACCGAGCCGCGCTCGGCGTCCCGCTGCCGAGCCTGCTCGCGTTCGAGAACCCGCGCGACAACGAGCGCCTCGCCGCCCTGCAAGCAGCGCTGTTGACCCGCGCCGCAACGCAGCTTGAGCCCACTCCGGAGCTGGTGGCCGAGCGCATCACCCGCTCGCTGGCTGGACGCCCACGCCTGGCTACCGATGCCGCCGGCCAAATCCTGCTCGGCGGCTGGGTTACAGCGACGCGCCCGCTCGTGGCAGCGGAGGCACCCGAGGTTTTTGCCACGCTCCGGACACAGCTCGCGAACTTCGGCCGGGCACAGTAGGCTGCCCTTCCCCCATGAACGAGCGCCTGCCGGCCGCCGGCAACATTGCCGCTACCGTGTTTCAGGATCTGCGGCGCGCGATTTTGAGCGGGGAATTTGCGGCCGGCGAACGCTTGCCCGGCGAGCGTGAGTTGGCCCAAAAATACCAGACCAACCGCAACACGCTACGTGAAGCGGTGCGGCGGTTGGAGCACGCGCGGCTGGTGACGGTGCGACACGGCCAGGGCGTCACTGTCTCCGACTTCCGCAAGACTGGCACCTTGGAGCTGTTGCCCCCGTTCTTGGAGAACTCCTCCGACATCGGCGAGATCGCGCACTTGCTCCAGGACATCTTGCCAGCGCGGCTGCTGGTGCTCGAATACGCGACCAAGCTCGCGGCCGCGCGCGCCGCGCCGCAAGACGTAGCCCGCATCCGCGACATCACAGACCTGCTGATTGCCGCGTTCGAGCGCGGTGATCCGGTCGTGATCGCGCACGGTTTTCAGCGCTGGCTGGACGCGCTGATCGAAGCTGGTCATTCGGTGGCCGTGCGTTGGATCGCCAATCCGTTTCTGGATGCCTACCGTGAGCTGCTCGATCGCTTCCCGGCGCTGTGGGTGCTGGAGCCGAGTTTCCCGCAGCACCTGCTCGACGTCGCCAGCTCGATCGAGCGCGGCGAGGAGGAAGGCGCGATAATCGCGCTGCGCGCCTACTACCAGCGGGTCGACCGCGCGTTGATGCAGACCTTGTCGGGCGTGGTGAAAGCCAAGCCCTAGACCGCGCCGGGGGCCGGCAGAGGCACGCTCGACTTCGTGCACCAGAACAGCACCGGTCCCGCGTCCCCGCCCATGCTGGCCAGCAAATGAGCCGCAGCTTTGGCCGAATAAGTGTCATCCAGGAGCGAAAACCCGGCGCTCGCGAAGACCGCCCGCGCCGCCGTGCCGGCAGCTGTTGGGTGCGGGTAGCCGCGTCCCAACTGGTCGGTGACGACCGAGATCGGCAACAGCTCGCGCTTGGCTAGCCCGAGCGAGGCGTCGCCGCAGAGTTGTGCCACGCGCGCCAGCGCCTTCACGGCCAGCGACAACACGCGCCCGCGCCGCGACAACGGCCAAGCCGCGATCCGTACCGAGCTCAGCGTCGGAGCGGCCGACGAAATCCCGAGTCTTCTGGCCAGCGATAGCCCCGCCAAGATCCCAGCGCTAGTTGCCGCCGAACCGATCGGCAAGACGATGCGCGACGGCGCCGGACACTGCTGGTGCGCCACTTGTTGAGCAAGCTCCAATCCCGCTGCTACGTAGCCGAGCAAGCTCTCCGGGCTCAGCGAGACTTGTGACAGCACCTGCGCGCGCTGCCCCTGCTGCTCGTCCTGCCGCCGCACGCGCTCGGCCGCGACCGGTAACAGCGACCAGTGCGAGATCTCGACCAGCCGCGCGCGTTCGCGAACGACGCGATGGCTTTGCTCACCCTCCGGCGTCATCGGCTCCGAAAAACAGATCGCGCCTGGCTCGAGGCCGGCGCGCGGCGCGTGCAGCGCTGTCGCGACCGCGAAGTTCGAGCCGGTGGCCCCCGAAGAGTAGACGCGCGTCTTGCCGTTTTGCTGCGCTTCGGCCAACAGGTGCTCGAGCAGCCGCAGCTTGTTGCCGCCGTAGATGGGTGACGACAGATCATCGCGTTTGAGCCAGAGCTCGCCCGAGAGCGCGGCGCCGGACAGCACGCGCGTAGCGTCGGTCACAGGCGTCGGAAAGACTCCGAGCGACAGCCACGGCACGCGCCCGCGCAGCGCCGGCAAGCAGTCGAACAGCACGCTCATGCCGGCAGCATCTTCGCTTTGGCAAACGTTACTACTGCTCTTGAGTCCACTGTTCTTTTGTTCAAAGAGATGCTAACGAGCGAGGGCGTGGCGGAGCCCTTGGCGGCAGCGCCGCCCTAGGACAATGGCAAAATCCTCAAAGGCTTCGCGGCGTTCCGTGGCTAAGCCCAGCCCAAGCAAGCGCCCCCAGGCAGCAGCGAAGAAGCCTTCAAAGGCGTTCGTCCGTTCAGCACCGGCCGCCAAGAAGGCTAAGCCGGCTGCGGCTGTGAAGAAACGCAAGCCGGCCCCCGCCGCAAAGAAGCCCGAGCCGCGCGTCGCGAAGAAGTCGGCACGTGCAGCGAAGAAGCCGATCGCGGCAGCCAAGAAGCCAGCATCGGCACCCGCTGCCAAGAAACCAGCGCCCGCACCAGTCGTGCAAAAGCTGCAGCCAACGCTCGTCGCAGCGTCGTCTCCACTCCTGCAAACACTTCGCGCGGCAGAGCAGCGCGCCCTGCGTGAAGCGCTCGCCGGCAAGGCCACGTTGCTCGAAAGCTCGCCGCGGGCCCGCGACGCCGCGCTGTTCGCGGTCGCCGCCGGCGTGGCCAAGCATCCGGTGCTGGTCGCGTCGCCGCTGGCTGCCGAACTGTTCGAGCAAGCCTCGCGCACTCCGGGCCTCGACGTCGTGGCGTTCGGCGCGTTCGCGCCCGCCGGCACTGAGACCGCGAACAAGAAGCGGCTGCTGCGCGGTGGCTCCCTGCTCGTCGTAGTCGAGCCCGCACGGCTCTTCGACGCCACGCTGCGAGAAACCCTGGCCAAGGCGCCGCTCGCGCTGGTCGGTATCGCCGCCGCGCATGCCTGCTCGGAGCACGCGCATGAGCTCTCTCCGGCGTACCTCAGTCTGCGTGAGGCACTGAGCGCCTTCGCGGCGCCGGTCTTGGCAACGTGCACCAGCACGTCCGCGCGCGTGGTCGGCCAAATCGCCGAAGCGATTGGCGCCGGCTTGAGCTCGGTCATCCGTGCCGAGGGTCCGGAGCTTTACCGGACCGCGCAGGTCGTCCGCGCTTCAGAGCGGAAAACAGCATTATTCGAGGCCGTTTTGAGCTTCGGCGCGCCGGGCATCGTGCTCACCGCGACCTCGCAAGAGGCCGACAGCGTGTTCGCCGAGCTGAGCGCGCGTAACGTGCCTTGCGTACGCGCCCACGCCGGCATGGCGCCAGCCGAGCGTAGCGCCGCGCTGGCGCGTTTCGCCGAGCCAAGTGAGCGCTTGGTGCTGGTGACGCAGAGCCCGCATGCCAACGCCTCCGGGCTCGCCGGCTGCCCCGAAGCGAATCAAGGCCTGACCAGCAGCGCGCCCCGCCCCGATTTGAGCTTCGTGCTCCACTACCAAGCACCGCTCTCACCCGAGCAGCAGTTCGAGGATCTGGCGTGGCTGCCGGCTGGCGCGTGCTCATTGGTGCTGGCTGATTCGAGCGACGCCGCCCTAGTGCAGGCGCTGCTCGCCCAACAACGCATCAAGCCAGCAGCGATTGAAGCCATGGCGCAGGCGCTCGTTCAAGCCCCGGCGGATCGTCCCGCCTTCGCCGAGACGCTGGCGCTGCGCGCCGGTACCAGCCGTCGCAGCGCCGAACGGGTGCTGAGCGCCTTCGCCGATCGCAACCTGATCGCACGTGACAGCGGGCAAATCTCCCGGCGCGTGAGCCCAGAGCAGCTAGCAGCCGAAGGACGGCTGCTTTCGGCGCGCTTCGCGGCGCTGCGGGCGGCCGACACCGCTCGGGCCGAGGTCGTGGCGCGCTATGTAACGAGCCGACACGGTGCTTCCAGCAGCGCGCCGCAAGCCTCGGCCGCGCTCGTCAGAGCGTAACGGCGTCGTAGCGACGCAGCTCGCACTCGATGGCGCCGTTGAAAACCAGCAGGAATTTGTCGGCTCGAATCGGCAAATCGAAGGCGCGCGGCACGATCAGCGCGCGCTGGTAGCCTTCGAACCGCCGCAGGCCGGCGGCGAGCTCGTCAACTAGGTCTGCGTCGCGACTCAGCCGCTCACCGTAGGGCGGATTGATCACCAGACCGCCGTAGTCGGCGCTCGGCACGGCGCTCGAAATTGGCGCTAGCCGCAAGTTGACGCGCAGCCCAGCCTGCTCGGCGTTGGCACGCGCCGCCTCGAGCGCGACCGGATCGCTGTCAGAACCGATCAACGACAGCTCGAGCGGCCGCGCAAGGCTCTGCGCCTCTTCGCGTAGCTCGAGCATGGTTTGCGCGGCCGTGGCGTCGAAGTCCGCCCAGCGCTCGAAGCCGAAGGCGCTGCGTGAAAGGCCGGGTGCCCGCTGAGCCGCCCACAACCCGGCTTCGAGCAACAGCGTGCCGGAGCCGCACATCGGGTCGACCAGCGGACTCTCGCGATCCCAGCCCGAGTAGCGCACGAGCGCTGCGGCCAGCGTCTCTTTGATCGGCGCGACGCCCTGCTGCTTGCGAAAGCCATGCTCGTGCAGCGAATCGCCCGAATAGTCGAGGTAGACGCTGGCGCGGTCTTTCACCAGGTGCACGAACAGCTGCACGTCGGGCGTGCGCCGATCGACGTTGGGGCGGGCGCCCAAACGTTCGCGCAGTTGATCGACGACGGCGTCCTTGGTGCGTTGAGCGATGTACTGCGTGTGCGTCAGGCGGCTGGAACGACACGCCGCGCGCACGGCTAAGGTGTGGTCGGCGTCGAGCACGCGCCGCCAGTCGATCGCGTGAACACCGGCGTACAGCGCGTCTTCGTCGGGACTCTCGAACTCGGACAGCGGCTCAAGCACGCGCTGCGCGATGCGCGACCACAAGCACGCACGGTACGCGTCGCGGACATCAGCACCAAAATGCACGCCACCGCGGTCCGCTCGCACGCGCGCCAGTCCGAGCTCAATGAGCTCATCGCGTAAGAGCGGTTCCGTGCCCTTGGCGGCGGTGGCGAAGAAACGAGGCTGCAGGCGACGACTTTTTTCCGACATCACGCGACCGGCGTCTACTTTTGAGTGCGCAGAAGCTTACGTACGGCGCGCAGCACCGACTCGTCGGTAGTCAGCTGATCGATTTGAGTGAACGGCGCCCAGCGTGCATCCACGACCTCGTCATTCGTCTTGATGCTGCGCGTGGGTGACTGGAAGCAAAAGCGCACGTCAAAGTGCTCATGTGGCGGTTCGTTCTTGCGCGCAGGGATCGCGTGAATGTCGACGTCGAAGATCGGGTCCACCGCGTTGAGCGTGAGCGTAAGCCCAACTTCTTCCGCGACTTCACGGCAGGCTGCGGCCGCCAAGCTCGCGTCGGTTGGCTCGACGTGACCGCCAGGCTGGACCCAGATGCCGAGCTTCTTGTGAAAGATCAGCAGCACCGCATCGCCCTCCGGGGACACCACAAAGGCGCTGGCAGTCAGGTGACCGGGCAAAAACTGATTCCGGGAGCTCGGCGCCGCGGTGGAGAGCAGCTGCAGCATGCGCTCCTGAAAGCCGCGCTCCCGGGGGTCGTCCGGCCGGTAGTCGGCGATGCTGGCTCGTGCGGCCTCTAAGATCACGCGTCCTTGTTCATCAAAGTGGCGGCTGCGGCAAACGCATTTCTCTCCGGAGCGCACTCATCGCCAAGCAGCGGCATTTTTCCGGCCGAATTTTCCGGCGCGGCGTGACTGTACCAATGAAGCCGCCGTCACGCCGGCAGCTCCCGGGTCTTACCGACCGAGATGACCGGCCGTTTCTGAAGACGAGCTACCCGCCCACACCCGCCCACTCGAACGCCATGCAAGCCCGCGCGCACCTGAAATTGATCGTCTCCGACGCTACGCCTCAAGCGCAAGACGACGCTGCGCAGGATCGGATGTCGATGGTGCAACCGGTGAGCAGCTCGCGACTGCGGTTGCAGTGGCTGCGCGCGCACGTCAGCGTGGTCGCGCTCTGGTCAGCGTCGGCGCTGCTGTTATCGGTCGCCGGGATGGTCGCGCTCGGCTGGCTCTAATTTTTCTTCAAGCCGGGGAGAAAGCGAGCAGAGCTCGAAAACTTGCCATCATGCGCCAGGCATTGGTCGCCAACGCTAAGAAATTTGCTGGTGCACGTGTAGCCCTGTCGGTTGACTGGCACGTCCATCGTCCACTCGGCGAACGGACGCACGAAATCGAACGCGCCTTCGGCCCCGATACCCCACTTGAACGCGTCCATGCGGTTGATGCCGTAGCTGAAGCGCTCGACGCGCGTCAGGGTTTGCGGCGAGCCGAGCACGCTGGCGCGGTGACTCTCGATGTCATCGGCGATGACGCCGGAGTTGTCGAAGAAATAACCAAGGTTCAAGTAGCCGCGCAGCGGGATACGCGACGTCGGTGCGGGCTGGGTGAGATCGATCGAGGCGTCGAGGTGGAGATCGACGTTGGCGGCCGCGACGCCGACGCTATCGGTCGGGGTCAGCAGGCCGAGCGCAAGACCGCCGCCAAACGCGTAAATTCTCCTCGATTTGGCGGGCAAAAAGGCCTTCACGCCGAACACCGTGTCGCCGGCGATCGGGATCACGCGTCGAGTCGGTTGGTTGTCGGAGGTGGTTTGGTAGCGAAGCGCGGCGTGGGCTTCGAGGAACGGTAGCGGTGTGACGGACAGCTGCGCGCGCGTAGCGAAAAAATTCGCGTCGTCCGCTAGTTTCGACACGTCGCCCTACATATTTCGAAGGAACGGGCGCTGCCGGCACAAAGCTTGGGTGCAATGCGCCCTGAAAGCGTGTTTCAGCGCGCGCTGGCGTCAGGGCGACGTCTAGCGGGCCGCCACCCGCCACAGGCCGCCAGCACGAGCTTGCACGAAGCGCTGGGATTCGTGCGCTTTCGGGCGTGGCACGGGTATCGCAGACACGTCGCCGCATGAACGCAGCAGGCTCAGCCGCGCAGGTCATTTGCGGGACCCCGACCGGCATCGCAACAGCACAGGCATCGGTGTTGATCGGGCTCGAGGCACATCCGATTCGCGTCGAGGTCTCGTGTACGCGCGGCCCGGCATTTTTTCAGATGGTCGGGCTGGCCGAAGCCGCCGTACGCGAGTCGAGCGTCCGCGTGCGCGGGGCCTTGGCGCGGCTCGGCGTGCTGATCGACGCCTACGCGATAACCGTGAACCTGGCGCCAGCTGATCTGCGGAAAAGCGGCGCCGCGCTGGATGTCGCGATCGCGCTGGCAGTCTTGGCCGCAGTCGAGGTGCTCGATCCGTCCACGCTCGAAGGCGTGCTCTTGATCGGTGAGCTCGCGCTCGACGGCTCGCTGCGCGCGGTGACGGGTGTGCTGCCGCGGCTCGACGGCGCCGGCCGCCGCGGCATCCGGACGGCGATCGTGCCGCGCGGCAACTCTGCCGAAGCCGGACTGGCGCAGGGCGTGAAGGTGCTGACCGCGGAAACGCTTGAGCAGATCGTGCTGCATTTGACCGGCCGGGTAATGCTACCAGCCGCGCCCCCGACCCATTTCGTGCCCGAGGCTTCGAACGCTTCCGGCGATCTGTCGGAGGTACGCGGTCAAGCCACCGCCCGTCGCGCGCTCGAGTTCGCGGCGGCCGGCGGTCACAATTTGTTGTTCGTTGGGCCCCCGGGCAGCGGTAAAACCCTGCTCGCGCGGCTCCTACCGACGATCTTACCACCGCTCGAGCTGGACGAAGCCGTCGAGTGCACCGCGATTCACTCGGTGGCGGGCACGCTTCGCGCCGAAACCGGCATCGTGACGCAGCGCCCGTTTCGAGCACCGCATCACTCAGTGAGCGAAGCCGGCCTGGTCGGCGGCGGTGATCTGCCGCGACCAGGCGAGGTCAGCCTGGCGCATCACGGCGTGCTGTTTCTGGACGAGCTGGCCGAGTTCCGGCGCGGCGCGCTCGAGGCGCTCCGCCAACCGCTGGAAGACGGCAAAGTCTGCATCGCTCGCGCACGCGCGCGAGCATGGTTCCCGGCTCGCCCGTTGGTCGTCGCCGCCGTAAACCCCTGCCCTTGCGGCCATTGGGGCCATCCGCGCTTGCCGTGCCGTTGTTCGCAGAACGTGCGCGAGCGCTACCGCGCGCGATTGTCGGGCCCGCTCCTCGATCGGATCGACATCCACGTCAACGTGCCACCGGTCGAGGTCGCCGCGCTGGTGCGCAAGGGCGGAGGTGAGAGCTCCGCCAGCGTGCGCGCGCGGGTGCTGCGCGCGCGAGCCGTACAGCGCGAACGCGCCAAAACGCTAGGCCTACGCGCCAACGTGAACGCCGCCCTGCCCGCGGCTGATCTAGAGAGGATCGTCGCGCTCGACGCCGAGAGCCGTCGACTGATCGAAGGCGCCGTCAACAAGCTCGGCCTCTCCGCCCGCGCCTTCACCAAGGTCCTCCGCGTCGCCCGCACCATCGCCGATCTCGAAGGCGAAGAGCACACCCGCGCCGGCCACATCGCCGAGGCCATTCAAGGCCGAATTTTGGACCGCGACGAACGGCGGTAGGTACGCCGCTCGGGACAGTGGCTCGGACCATCGCGCTGCAGTACGAGCAGCGCCGCCCGGAGGCGACCGCGCTCTACGGGCTCGTCCAGAGCCACCTGGAAACCTTTCTCGCAGAAGCTCGCGAGGCACACGACCGGACCTTGCCCCGCTACGTCGAGCCCGAGCTCCGCGCTTACCTCGCGTGCGGCATCCACGCGCACAGTTTCCTACGGGCGCGCTGCTCGGCGTACGGCCACGAGCTGCTCGTTGCGTTCTCGTGCAAGCGGCGCGGTGTCTGTCCGTCTTGCAATGCTCGGCGCATGTGCGCGGCAGCAGCGCACATCACGGACGCGCTACTCCCCGAAGTGCCGGTTCGGCAGTGGGTTCTCAGTGTGCCGTTCGAGCTACGCTTGCTGCCCGCCCGCAACGCCGCTGCCCTGAGCGCAGTGGGACGAATCTGCGGCGGCCGCCTCCGCGTCATCGCCCGTGCTCGCGTCCCTGATCACTACGATACAGCGCCGGACTGAGCGCCCTTGGCTTGGGCCAGGTCACCCGCCCGAGGCGACCAAGCGGGGCCACGCACCGCAGGGCGGAGCCCCGCTTTGGAATCGCTCAGCGGCGCTTTTCCAGCGGCTCTTTTCAGGGCCGGCTTCGGTCGCAAATCGCCCATAAGTTCGATTCCGACAACTCCCGCCACCGGGCTAGGCTTCGCGAACGGCTTTGATTTGCCTGGTCTCCGTTCGGACGACGTCGGCTGCGAATCCGCTGAGCATGACGGGAGTCAGCTTGGGCAAGAGCTCCTTGCAAACGGTGGCGAAGATCTTCCGGACCGCAGTCCTGAGCTGGGCGGCGACACGCGGGAACACGCGCGCCATCTCGCTCACGATCGCGCCCGCTGACGTCCTGATGACCCAAAAGACAGAGTGATGCTCGAGCGCGTGTAGCGAGCAGCCGGTCCGCCGCGAGGTCTGACCCTACGGGCAGGTCAAGTCGAGCCCTTCGGACTTGACCCACGACGGTCGTATCAGTCCAACCATGGCGGCGTCGTGGTGGCCGTTGCTCGAATCCTTGGCCACCGTCCCCGCGCCTTCGTCGAAGTGCCAATTGCCCACCAACCCGACTTCGTCGCCCTTGAGAACCGCGTGCATCGTGGCCACGATCTCGGCGTTGGTACGAAACTTATTCCAGATCCGAAGCTCGTCGATCTTGCCGTCGAACCCCTCTGCACCGAAGCCTTCCGAGAAGCCGATGTGGATGGGCGTGGACTCCGTGCGGAAGGCGCGCTGGTCGTGCAAGATGGATGTGCCCTGGAACATCGTCTTTCCATTGGCGATGAACGCGTACTCCGTTGTTTCCGTGCTGTAGGTGACGGCCATATGCGCCCACCCTGTCTCCTGATAAGGCGGTGAGGACGGCGTGATTGGCGCCGCGATACCGCCGCCATCGCCCTTGTTGGTGAAGACCTCGACATCAGGGTAGCCCCCCTGAACCACGACATTGTTCTCCCAGCGTCCACCGAACGTCAGGCCGAAAACCTTCCCACCCTCCTTGCCACCGGTGCCAATGTCGAACAGAAAGTGATGGAGGCGCCAGGTCTTCGGCGTGGTGTACGCCCACATTTCGATGGTCCGCGAAGCGTCGCCGGCGGGCATGTCGGTCATCAGATCGGCGATCACCTCGTCGACAGCGTCGCCATCGAACTGAAGTGAGGTGCCGGCTCCCGTGCAGACATACGGTCCGATGACGGCGCCATCCCCGGCCCCGGCAGTTCCAGCGTTGGCGCCGGCCACAGCGCCGCCACTGCCACCGTTGCCCCCCGGTCCACCGCTACCGCCGCTACCGCCGCTGCCACCGCTGCCACCCGCTACCCCAAGGGAAGCGGCGCCGGGATTGACCGCGCTACCGGCCACGCCATCGTTGTGCACGGAGCCACCGGTCCCGCTGGCGGCGGCGTCAACGACTGCAGCGCTGGTGTTCGGATCGGACGCGCTGGCGCAGGCCGCCAGCGCTAAGAGAGTTGGGCCAAGGCTCCTCAACAGCGTTGTCTTGCGGAGATGACTCATACGGTGCCTCGGATATCAGGTAGGTGAAAATAGAGTGCCCACCTGGGAGCGGCACTAGTCTCGCCGGTGCAGGCGGCTCGCCCTGAAACTCCTAAAATTCCAGCCCACTTTAGCAAGTGCTTCTCGCTGGAACTCTCGGAGCTCTTTTTAGACTTGGGGGCCACTCCGGTTAGTACGGCGATTGCCGAAATCCGTGATCAGCCAATAAAAAATGGAAAATGCCCAGGCCCCCTCGATGAAGCGGGCCGTAGCCGGTCGGGCCATGGACGTCGCGTGTAGCGAGCAGCCGGTCGAGGCGAGCCGGCGCAAAGCTCGCGTCGCGTCAGCCTTGGCTAGCAGCCGCAGTGCCGCGACGATGCTTGATGCGGCTGTAGCCACCCAGCTCGGGCTCGGTCACGAAGCGCCAAAGCGTAGCCGCCCACGACGTGTGCGCATGCAGGGCGTCGTAGCCCTCGGGCGCCACTGCGCGCGTATTGGGCCGGCTTGCCCGCATCTCCGCCTTCGGTCGCGCCGCTCATCGGCAACGGGCACCGTCAACTTCCCGTCCGGGTCAGCTATTTCTTCGGCACTAACGCGGCCGCAATGTGGCGGGCGTAGGCGGCCTTGGACGCGCGGGTGGGCAGGGCTTCAGGCGTATTGCGGAGCACGTGCAGTGCACCCAGGTAGGCCGAGTACGCCAGGATTGCGCGCGTCTGCGCGACCGCGCGGCTGAAGCCCATCTCCCGGTACAGCCCGACGACGAAGCCGAGGCGGCGACGTGAAACCCTTCCCAGGATGGGAGCAACCAACGCGTCGTCGCCAGCGGCGGCGATCGCCATCTCGATCGCCAGGTGCGCGTCTTCGCTCAGAATGGACGTCGTGAGCAACTGCCGCAGCCGCTCTCTCGGGTCCGGTATTTGGTCCAGCTCGGCAATCACCGCGCTAGTCGCAAGCTGCTCCCAACGTTCCAGGGCCGCGGTGATCAGCGCAGCGCGATCCGCGAAATGCCAGTAGAAACTCCCCTTAGTCACACCCAGCGCGCGGGCCAACGACTCCACCGCAACCCCGCCGAGGCCCTCCTGCATCGCCCAAAGGGCGGCGTCCGTCCACTCGTCGGCCGTCAGCGCTCGCTTCTTCTCTCCGCGCGCTGGCGGGGAGAATGGCCGCACGGGCGCGGTTTGCTGCGAAAGGCGCTTGGTCACGGGAGCCGACCGTACCCCAGCGTATGGACATACGCAAGCGTATGTCCTAAGCTCGGCGGCATGCGAATTTCCAGCGGGGCGCTACTGGCTGGTACCGGCCTCTTGCATGAAGTTATTGGTGCATTGGAGTGTCGGCATGAGCTGGTCGCAATGTGGCGGGCTGGGCTGTTCGACAGCGTGGGGCCCGAGAGTCCGATGCGGATGGCGGTATTGTGGTTCCTGGTGGCGGGTCTTGCCTTCATCATCCTCGGCGTGGTGCTGCACGAGCTTGAAGCCGCCACGCCGCGCCCCCTCCCACGTTCCGTAGCGTTTTGGCTCTTGCTGCTGACTGTCTGCGTCGTGGTCCCCATGCCGCGCTCCGGCGCCTGGTTACTCTTTCCCCAAGCGTGGCTGATTCTTATGCGCGCCAGCGACCACCGTCCCCGGGCCGTGACAACAGCGCTGGGCGCCACACTGTTGGGAGCACACCACATTGACGTTCGGACGATCGAAACGAGCCTAACTTTGCCTGCCTTTACGGCCGCCATGTTGGGCTACCAGCCGGGCTGGATGAGCGCGCTCTATCGCGTGCGGTCGGTGTTCGTGCGGATTTTGGGCATGCGGCAGGAGGGGCTGCCGCGAGCGCCAACCTTTTCGGCCGCAACGTTGCCTTCCCAGCCCGGCGAGAAAGCAGGATTCTTCACGGTGCGGCTGGCGGCAGACGGCGTCTGGGCCGCCGAGGCCGAGGAGACGCATTTGCGCGCGATGCTAGCGGTCGTGGCAACCCCAGGCAGCCACGGGTTACGGCCGCTCCACGTCGTCACGGTTGTCCACTACAAGCACTGGACCGGGCGGGTCTACTTCAACGTCATCAGGCCGTTTCACCACCTCGTGGTCGGAGCGATGATGCGCTCGGCAGCCCACACGACCGGCACCGTGTCCGCGGCGTCTTAAAGCAGCGAGCGCGCCCGCGGACAAAGATTGCTCATCGTTCTCTCCAGTCGCGCACGCTGCGCCCGGTATTCGGAGAGGACGTGCGAGAAGGGCGGCGAATAGCGACACGCGGCCGCGCTTTTTTTCGAGAAGCGTGCTACCGACCAGCCACATGGGAAGGCAAGCGGCGGCGGCAGTGATGGTGATCCTTGCGGTGCTACAGATTGGCGGGTGCTCGGACGCTGGCGAGTCCGACAAGAAGGGGGCTGAAGCGTTCGCAGGCGTGTGCCTGGGCTGGAAGCGGCAGTTCTACGACATGGAAGTGTTCGGTGACGCCTGTCGGGCCAATTTCGCCAGCAAATCGGCTTGTGAAGAGGTGGAGGGCTGCACCTGGACCGCGGGCACGTTTTGCCAGGGTTTCCCCAAGCAATGCCGTACCTATCGAAAGGAAGCGTGCGCCACGGCGCTTGGCTGCGAGTGGTACGCGCCTCCCCGGTGTGACAGCGAGCTAGCGTGCAACGAGACCATGTACGTCGACGATGATGGCTGCTCTGGCGTCCCCGATAGCATCATCGCGGCATGCAGTGGCAAAGCCTTCGTCGACTTCACCGAGCTGTGTGGTCATCAAGTCGTAAGCGGCGTCGACAAAACCTGCGGCGATCTTTAGCGGCCAGCGGCGGTGGGGTTTTCGGTAGCGCAAGTACCGTCACTTGCCGACAGTAGCCGGTGAAAACGGCGCCGTCAGCTTCGACTTTTGGGGCGCCGGTCGCCTGCCGGACAGCCCTGCCCGTCTTGCAGCGGCCCTGCGCCTGTTCGAGCACCCTGACAATGGGGGTGCGCAGCCGGCCAGCATCGCGTTTCCGGTCGGGCGCTGGGTGCACGTCGAACTGCGGCAGCGCTTCCCGCGCCGTGACACCATCGCCGTTTCGACTCTTCATCGACGACGCCAGTATCCAGGCGGCACCGCTGCCGTGAAGTCAGCTGCGATAGCGTCGCGCACCTGCCGCCTAGTTGGGGCATGCTCCGCTTTAATGGCAGCGACGCTTCGCCTTTGGTTTGGTCTCTCGGCTAGCGTCAACCGTAGGACCTACTTGTTGACGGGCGTCGGCCTGATGGCGCTCAAGGTCGCGATCGACAACGTCATCGCCTATGTGGCGATGGGCAAGCCGTGGTCGATCGGAGCGTATCTGGCACCCAGCTGGACGCTGAAGGCGAACGAGGTGTCGCATGCCGGCCCGGCGCCGGAATGGATGCTGATCCTGATGGTCGCCATAACGCTGCCGTTCGTATGGGTCGGCGTGTCGATGAGCGTGCGCCGGGTTGCGGACGCGGGGTTGTCGCCGTTTCTGGGCCTACTATTCCTCGTTCCGATCGCGAACTGGATCGCGATGATCGTCTTCGCCGCGCTCCCCTCTTCGCAAAGTGGGGCGAGCTGGCAGCCACCGGCCAGAGCTGCCCCGCCAGACACGGCCCCCGACTCGCTGCCCCGACCTGAGATCGGTCCCGGCGTGAAGGCGACGCTCCTCGGGATGGCGTCGTCGGTGGCGATCGGCCTTTCGATGATCGGGATTTCGATTTACTCGATGAAGCTCTACGGAGCGGCGCTGTTCTTCGCTACCCCTTTCCTGATGGGCGTGACGACGGCTTTTGCCTACAATTTGCGGGCGACGCGCGCGCTCCTTCCGACCATTGGCCTCGCCCTGCTCAGCGTCGTCATTACCGGCGGCGTCGTGCTGCTCTTCGCCATCGAAGGGGTCCTGTGCTTGATGATGGCGTTCCCGATCGCCGCGGTTCTTGTTAGCGGCGGGGCGGTCGTCGGCTGGGCGCTCGCGAGCCAGTTGCGAGCACGCCCCGGGCACGCGCTGATGGCGGTTCTGATCCTGCCGGGCTTGGCGGGCGTCGAACACCAAGCGGCCGCACCTCAGCTGCATGAGGTCAGAACCTCGATCGAGATCGACGCGCCGCCCGAGCGCGTCTGGCCGAACGTGATCGGCTTTAGCGAGCTGCCGCCGCCGTCGCAGCTCTATTTCCGTCTGGGTATCGCCTACCCGATCCGCGCTCACATCGACGGTGAGGGCGTGGCTGCGGTTCGGCATTGCGAATTTTCAACCGGTCCGTTCGTCGAGCCGATCACCGTTTGGGAGCCGCCGCGGCGCCTGGCTTTCGACGTGGCTTCGCAGCCGCCCTCGATGAACGAGCTCAGTCCATACAAGAACGTGAAGGCCGCCCACCTGGAGGGCTACATGACCTCGAAGCGCGGCGAGTTCCGGCTGATCTCGCTCGCGAACGGTCGCACACGGCTCGAAGGCAGTACCTGGTACACCTTGTCGATATTTCCCGAGCCGTACTGGACAGTCTTCGGAGAAGCACTGCTGCACTCAATCCACGGCCGCGTTCTTGGCCACATCAAGCAATTAACCGAGGCGCGCCGGGGGCCTTCGTAAACGTCACGGGTGCCGGCGCTGGGATCGGGTCAGCTCCGCGCTACCCGCTCCCGTCGCAGCGCGAGCGCTCGGAGCAATTGAGGTCCGAGCAGCATGCAGGTGAAGAGGGAGAGCCCTGCGAACCTACCAACTCGCAATCGTGGGGAGCACGACGGTTGCGCAAGCCGACCGGCTGGGGCCACGACGACTCGCCGTTTCACGATGGCGAGCAGCGCGTGCAGGAACGAGTCGGCGTGCGGGAGCGCGTCGAGACTGCCTCCCCAGGCGCGCTAGCGCTCACCAACCGTTCTGAACGCCGATCCCGAGCACCAAACGGGCGCGGGGCCCGGAGAGATCGAGGGCTGGCCCAACCAGATCGCGCCCATTTTTTTCGTCGGTCTTCCAACCGCCGGAGCCGCCCAGCTGCTGCTGCCAGCCGACGCGCGCACCGAACTGCAGCAGCCATTTTTCGCTGGGGCTGGCACGCCCAAACGGCACGAAGTAATCGGTGCCGAGGTCGAACGGCACCTCGAACGCTGTAAACTCCGCGCGGTCTCCATCCCAAGGCTTCGCGTCGGGGAACAGGCTCGAGCTGTCACGCCGGTCCACGTACAGAGTGCCGACGCCGATACCGCTGCTCAGAAAGGCCCGGAACGGCTCATAGCGCAGCACGTCGAAGCCCACGGTAAATGTCACGTCCGACTGCCAAGTCGACAGCTCTTCTCCGGTCGTGCGGTGGCGCGTCGAGCCGCCACCCCCGCCGAAACCGACGCCGGCCCGGACCCGCCCAACCGTAAAATCCATGTCCAACCCACCGATGATGCCGACGCGCGGCAAGGGCGCAAAACCGTCACGCGCCAGGCCGTTGTCGAGGTCCGGCAAGTGCACCGAACGTTCGCCGCCCCACAAAGCGAAGGTCACCGAAAGGTTCGTCTCCGTGAGGTCACGATGGGGACGTCGCGGGACGTCTTTAGGCACAAAAACGACCGGGGCGGCGCCAAAGCGGAAGCCGTACAGCATCAGCTTGCGCACGTTGGGGCTCCACGACTCGAACACGCTCTGAGCAGCAGGCACGGGCAAAACGTGGGTTGGAAGCGCCACATCTTGCTGCGTCACGAGCCGGAAGGCGCCGTAGTAGAGCCAGCTTCTGGATGCGTGGCGCACTGACAGGCGCGTGGCGCCGCCGCGCTCGAGCTTCAGCTCGATGAAAGTCGCCGTGCCGGCGTTCGTCTCGGACGCGAGATGCAAGTTCGTCAGCTCACCCGCTTCGTCGCGCTCACCGATCAAGCACAGCGTCTCGCCCGGGACGAGCTTGACCGCCTGTGCGGGCAACTCTCGATTCACGGCATCGCCGAAAGGCACGATGATCTCAGAGGCGTCGCGCTCCGTCTGGGTCTGACAGGTAATGCCAACCCCCTTGGCCGCGTGGGCGGGGCTGGCCCGGGCAAACCCAAACGCGATCGCCAAGCACCCGACCTGCACCCGCTGTCTCACCATCGCCATCTTCCTATAACACGGCTGCCCGCCGCGACTTGGGAAGCGCGGCGGCGAGCCGCGGTTGGATCAAACCTTCCGTTCAGCGCCTCTGGGGCGCAGCATCACAACGCCGCCCGCGGGATCAAGCCGCCAGCTCAACTGTACGTGCGCGACGTCGAGCTTGACCGTCCAAGTGAACGTCATCGCGTGGCGCATAATTGTCCATGCTAACGGGGGCTTAGTTGGAGGTGCGAAGTCATGAACCTCGCCCGACATCGCGGCGCGGTAAAAGCCATCGGCCGCGGTCTTGCGGCGCCCAATGGCTTTTGGATGTCCCAATCTCTGAAAATGGTGGTTCGGCGGTCGGACATCCATCAGCATGAGGAGCGATGAGCCGACAAAACATTTGGATTCCCCGGGCGACGTTCGGCGCCACGGCGGTGCTCGCGGTGCTCTTGGGTGCGTGCGGAAGCGATCCGCACCCCGGCACGCGGGACATGCCATCAGACATGCCACCAGACATGCCACCAAGCGAGCCTTTGACGTCGAGCGAGAACACCTGCTTGGAAAGTCCCGCGCCGCGAGGAACGGCCCGTTCGCTCGTCACCTTCAATGTCGTCTTCACGTATGGGGGCAAGCCGGTGATTTTTGGTGAGCCCTTCGCTGTGCCGACTGGGACGCTGACCCTAACCAACCTTCGCTTCTTCGCCTCGAACTTCGCGTTGCTGACTGCGGCCGGCGAAAGCGTGCCGGTTGATCTGGTCGGAGCCGATGGCGTGCCGGTCTCGTACAACACCCAACTGGTCAATCCGGAGGACCCGACGGGAATGACGTTCCGGGTGGCGGCCCCGGCCGGTGAGTACGCGGGCGCCTCCTTCATCTTTGGGCTGAACGACGCCTGTGACTTCCAGAATCCATCGTCGAGCCGGCCGCCGCTTACCCAGACGTCCCAACTCACCTGGCCGCAGCCCTTCGGGTTCTTGTTTCTGCGCTACGCAGCCACGCTCGTGCGCGCCAGCGGGACCACGGGCGACGGGCCACCCACCCAGATCGACATGGGCGGCTTTCCGGGAGCTCTCTTTGCGCCCAGGGTCCAGGCGGTCGGCGGGGTGCAGGTGGACGCTGTCGCCAGCAATGCGGTGGTCATGAACATGGCTTTGGACGAGAGTTTTCGCGCGTCAGAAATGCCAATCGAACCAACCCCTCCCCCCGCCTTCCCACCCCCGCCGGGGATCACCTTCCAGAATGGTGAGAGCCTTCGTCAGAACGCCAGCAAGGTTGCCATCTTCTCGCTGACGCCTGCGAACTGATGCGCGTGAGCCGCTTGGCGGTAGGGCTCGTCGCGCTCGTCTCGGGTTGCGCCGCCGCCGGCGAGCCCGCCGCCGATCGACTGACGATTTCGATCGCACCGGCGGGCTATCCTGCGGCGCCGATCGACAACGACGCACTCCCGGGCACTCCGCTGGCCGAGGCGCGCGCACACCTCGGCCGCCGGCTGTTCTTCGATCCGCGGCTGTCGCGCACGGGCGGGATTGCCTGTGCCACCTGCCACCGCCCGGACCACGGCTTCGCCGATCTGGATGCCGTCAGCGCCGGGGTGGACGGCCGACGCGGTACCCGAAACGCCCCCGCGCTGGTGAATCTGGCCTGGACGGAGCACCTATTTTGGGACGGCCGCGTGCCAACGCTGGAACAGCAGAGCACCATGCCGATCGAGAACCCCGATGAGATGGACCTGCCGCTGGCCGAAGCAATCGCCCGCGTGAACGCGGACCCCGCGTACGGTCGAGCCTTTGCCGACGCGTACGCCGGCGTCGATTCTGAAACGGCCCTCCGACGTAGCCTGGCGACGTTCATCCGATCGTTGGTCAGCGGGCAAAGTCCCTACGACCGATTTCTTCGCGGCGACAACACCGCGCTGCTACCGGGCGCCCGACGTGGGATGCAGATGTTCTTCAGCGACAAGGCTGGCTGCTTTCACTGCCACCCCAGCGGCCCGCTAACCAACGACGGTTTTTTCAACAATGGCTCCTACGTTACTGGCGGCGACGTTGGCCGCAGCGCAATCACCGGGCGCAGCGGAGATCTCGGCAAGTTCAAGGTCCCTGGCCTGCGGAACGTCGCCGCTACTGGCCCCTACATGCATGACGGGTCAGTCGCCACACTGCAGGATGCCATCGAACAATACGCGCGCGGCGGACGCGGTGGCCCGAACACCGATGCCGTGATCGTCCCATTGTTGCTCACCGAAGACGACAAGGCAGACCTGGTAGCGTTTCTACGTGCTCTCACCGACGACCGGTTCTTGAACGACCCCCGCTACCCGTAACCGCCTCGCCTCCACTGCCAGCCAGCGGCGCTTTTCCAGCGGCGCTTTTCCAGCGGCGCTTTTCCAGCGGCGCTTTTCAGGCCGCCTTGGGTCGCAAATCGCCCATAAGTTCGATTCCGACAACTCCCGCCACCGGCAGAGACGGTTCTGATCTCGGAGGCTCGCGGGGCACGGTTGGGCGCGTGAGGCGCTTTTCCGGCGCTATGCGCCGCTCGTCAACGGGCTGGCCTACCGCCTGCTCGGCGGTGACTCGGACTTCGACGACTTGGTTCAAGAGAGCTTTGCGCAGGCGCTAGACGGCGAAGGCAATTCGATGACCTCGGGCGGCACGCTCGCGAGCTTGAACGCGAGCGGAAAGTACATTGCCAACGACGACAGCCCCGCTGCGCTCAAGAACACGATCAAGACGCCCTACCTGCTGAACGCGGCCGTGCCGTAGCTTCGCTCGGCCTGGGGTGCGTGCTAGGACGGGGCTGACGCGGCATGTTCACCCCGAAAGTTCGTCTAGCGCTGTGCGTTTCGTTCTTCGTGCTGGGCGCGTACTGGCTGGTCGTTGGCCGTTACGCGGGGGTGCTGTTTCTGGTCGCATCGGCGTACCTGGCGTACGGCTATTTCAAGTACGGCACGGTTTGGCTGGCATTCCGAGAAGTGGCGCACGGTCGCATGGAGCCAGCGGCCAAGTTGCTGGCCAAAGTGGAGCGCCCGGACCTGCTCGGCTCGCAAGAGCGCGCGTATTTCGAGCTGGCGTGGGGCTTGGTGTGCGCGTCACGCGGGGAAAACCCAGCCTCCGAGGCGCACCTGAAACTGGCGCTCCGTAACGAGCTTCGCACCGACAATGACCGCGCGTTGGCCGAAGCGGTGCTCGCTCAGCTCCTGCTGGCGCGCGACGCCCGCGACGAAGCCAGCGAAGTTTTGGCCAAGGCGTCGAGCCGCAGCTGTCGGCCATCGATCGCCGAACGCATCAAGACGATGCGCGAAGAATTGTCCGGGCCCTGAGGCGAGAGCTGTTGCGGGGATGCCCGAGGTTCTGCTCCAGCCCGCGACCTGGGCTGGCCTGGAGGCCGAGCTCGCAACAGCGTGACGAAAGGGTCAACTTCTGGCACCGGTTCCAGGTTGCGCGCAATTCTTCGATGGGCGCCGAGGAAATCCGCCCAACGCGCGTCCGAGACCAGTAGATGACTGCGGCAAAACCGCAGCCTGCATGGCAGGGTTGCTGATGACTCGCGAGCGGTTCGACAAGACGCTTCGCCTTTCGTCCTTCCCCCATGATGAACAAGCTCCCTCGCCTCGCGGCTTCGGTTTCCTGGCTCTTGGTACTCGCGGCGCAGCTCAGCGGCTGCGACACCGCTGAAGACGCGCCGTGCGCGGACAGCACGCAGTGCGCGGCTGGTCAGGCGTGCGTCTCCGGCAGCTGCGCGCCTGCACAACAAACGCAGACGCCGACGGCCGGTGCCGGTGGCAGCGTCGTCACTCCCGGCGCCAGCGGCAGCGTGAGCGCCAGCGGTAGCTCGAGCGGCGGCAACAGCAGCACCGGCGGCGTCATCAACACCGGCACGAGCGGCAGCGCAGGCTCGGTTAGCGTCGGTGGTCACGGCGGCTCGACCAGCACCGCGGGCTCGAGCCAGGGCGGAGCCGCGGGCGGCGGCGCTGGCGGCGCAAGCGCTGGAACCAGCGGCGGTGGCTCGGCTGGCGGCAACCAAAACAGCGCCGGACAATGCAAAGACGACTTCTGGGCCGCCGCCAACAACGGTTCGGTCACTCGCTACGACTTCAAGCAGGGCACGTCACTGCCCGCGTGCACGTATGTCATCACGCACACTGGCGGTGGTAGCGACGGCGATTGGGACACCGTCGAGGGCATTTCCACCGGCGACGGCGGCTATTTCGGCGCGATGAACACGAGCGACTACGCGCAGGGCGCGGCGTGCGGCGCCTGCGTCGAGGCAAGCTACGGCGGTAAGAAGGTCGTGCTCACGATCGTCGACGAATGTCCGGTCGGCTCGAACCCGAAGTGCACCAAGGGGCACATTGATCTGAGCCGCAAAGCGATTCGGCAACTGGAGCCGAACAGCAGCATGGAAGACTTGCACGGCGTTTCGTGGCGCTACGTGAAATGCCCCGCGACCGGCAACGTCAAAGCTCGCCTGCACCCCAACCAAAACGCCGACTGGCAGCCGGTGGTGATCGAAAACGGCATCTACCCGCTTAAAAGCGTGACGTTGAACGGCATGAACGCCAGCCGTGCCGGCAATACCTCGGGCGGCAACGGCTGGATTGTTTCCGGCAAAAAGACGCCGTACGCCGTGAAAGCCACCGACGTGAACGGCGGCGTCCTCAGCTTCGACTTCAGCGGTGGCACCAGCTTGAAAGACGTCGGCATGCAGTTCACCTGCAAGTAGCCGGCGCCCGGCGCTACCGCGAGCCGCGACTCGTCTGCATAAGGTCTTCGTCGCGGGCGAAGGCTACCTCTACTACGACCAAATGCCCTGGGTCCGCACGCTTTCGTTCGGCAACGCGCTGGGCAATGGCGTCGGCACTAACGCCAAAACGTCTCAGTTCGAGCCCAACGACCAGCTGTACCAACTGCGCCTTACGACCACCTTGCAGTGAAGTGAGCCTACTCCACGACGAGCGAGACGGCGGAGCACGCCATGCCAAAGCCGTCGATCGCGTTACCGGCGTTCACATGCTGTGAAACCGCGACCTGACCGGTAGCGCACAGAATGGCGGTAAAAGCGTTGCCGCCGGCGGGTCCACCGATCGAGCCCGAATCCGACGCGGTGCCGATGCTCAGCGTGAAGTTGGGCGCTTGGCCGCTGACACTGAGCGGCGCGCATTTGAACTTCAGCGAATCGATATAGCCACCGTTGGTGCCCGCGAACCCGACGACGACTTGATTGGCGGGGCAGAGCGCGCTTTGCGCCGTGGCTTGCGCTGACATCCGCACCGGCAGCGTGCCGGCTTGGCTGGTGGTGATGGCGTACGGCGCGCTGCCGCCGAGCGTGAGCTTCCCGCAAACTCCCGCAACGCTACGCAGGTAAGTCTCGTCTGTGCCGACGCTGCCGTTGAAGCCGATCAACACCTGGCCGGCGGGGCAAGAGTCGTCGTAGGCGGTGCCGCCACCACCGGGAGCTTGCTTGGCAGTCGGATTTTTGGTCGTGCTCACGCTGAGCGACGTGGGTTTGACGGTCGACGGCATACCGCCGGCACCGGCATTGCCCGCTGCGCCGGCTACACCGCCGCCACCCGCAACGCCGCCCGCGCCCGCGGCGCCACTGGCGCCAGCGCTGCCCGATGCACCCGCGGTCGCGCCGCCGACGCCTGCACCACCAACCCCGCCGCCGACACCTGCGGTCGCGGTGGTCGTGCCGCCGACACCTGCCGTGTGGTTTCCAGTACCGCCGCCAGTCACGCCGGCGCTGCCAGCGCTGCCCGTGTCGGAGCCGCCCACGTCGGCCCCTCCCGTATCGGAACCGCCTGAGGAACCACCCACCCCGACCGGCTGCTCCAACGTCGGTTCAACACCGGTGGCACAGCCAAACGCCGAGGCGAGCAGCATGCATGCTGCCGCACGAACCCGCTTCATTCGCTGTTGAGTTTAACGCTCGGTCATCGCATTGCCACGCCTCAATTGGCAATTCGTGCAATCTCCAGTCAGGTAACAAGCGCGCCGCTCGCACGTTCTCGCACGTCTCGCACCGTTGCCGCGCAGGCGCTCAGCTAACCGCCACCGCTGAGAAACTCCCTCACGAATAGGAAGCCGCGCCAGGCCTACTTGCAGTACGCGAGCGATGCCGCAGCGCGGCTCAGCTCGACACACGCTTGGCCGTCGGCGCACGGCTCGCTAGTTGCGTACGCGTTATCCACCCCGCAAGCCGCGACCCCGCCCAGCTCGCAATGGCTGTCAGCGACGCCCCAAGCGTTGCCACCCGACACGTCGGCGCCGACGCATTTCACACAACCAAGCGCGCCCGCAAGACCGATCCGGCAAGTCGTGCCCACCTCGCACGGCGTCGGCTCATTCCAGAGCCCGGCGTTCCCACAGGTGCGCTCGGACGCAGCCCCATCGAGCTCGCAGGCGGACTCGCCCGATCGGCACTCGGTCTGACATTGCGCTTGCGCCGCCGCCTGGACACAGCGACCGAGCACACAAGCGGAAGCCTGCACCCAGTCGTGCGCTTCACTGCAGCGCTCAAGCCCCGAGCCGTCCTCGATGCAGCGCGACGAGCCCACCTCGCAAGCCCCGCCGCATTTGATGTCGGGATGTGAACTGGTGGCGAGAGGTTGACAAGCCAGGCCATCGGCACACGTCTGCGCCGCGGTCGCCCAGCGACCCTTCACGCACTGGCGATACAGCGCTCCACCCAGGCACTCGCGATCGCCGTCGCGACACGCAGAGTCGCAGTAGCCGAGTGCGCGGCCATCGAGCTCGCCGACTTGCCGGCACGTTCCCGCACAGGTTTCCGGCGCGCGCAGCAGAATACCGCCCATGCAACGCCGCAGCTGATCACTGGCGACGCACACGCCGCCGCGCGCTTCGGCGGGGTCGAGCCCACTCCGCTGCCACCACCAACACGCCGGATCGACGCACGCCGCCCAGGGCGTCCCGTCGCCGGCACCGAACACGGCGCAATAGGAGGAGGTGCCGTTTTCGGAGTAGCCGCCACAGCTCTGCGAAGCCCCCCAAACGCCGTCGGGCGTGCAGCGCTGGAATCCAAGCTGACCATGACAACGAGTCTGCCCAGAACGACATTCAACATCTGCACTGCTATTGCCTGCGTAACTGGAATCATCCACGGCGGATGTACCGGCGTCGCTAGGGCCGGCAGCACCGCCGCTCGCGTCGTCTTCTGCGCCGCCTACCGCGTCCGCGCCGGCGGGCGAAGTTGCGCTGTTTCCCCCGCTTTCCAGGACTTTTTGCGTCGCATCGCCGCACCCGTACGCAGCCGACAACAGTGCGACGACCAAGCAAAGCGTGGGGGTGCGCGGGCGAGATGTACGAAACATGCACACATGGATGTCGAGATATCGCCATATCCGCTTCGCGCTGACACGGGACTGGCGATGACCGGACGTTAAAGAGCCTAGCGAGGCGAAACCATGCAGCGATTCGGGATCAGCAGCTTTATTCCATTGTCATCGCTCCTGTGCGTGTCGGCTGCACTTGCAGCTTGCTCAAGCACGCCCACGGCACCGTCGGGCGGTCAAAACGCCGCAACCGGCGGCTCGGGAAGTACGACACCCGGCGGAGGGACTCCGGCCACGGGCACCGGGGCGACCAGCCCGACCGGCGGCGCTCCCGTCATGGTGCCGACCGGCATGGCTCCGCCCAGCAATTGCTCGGGTGTCTCCGTTCCGGAGACGTTCATCAGCACCTGCAGCGGCTGTCACACGCTGAGCGGCAACGCCAACGCCAACTTCCCTGATCTGTACGGGTTCAAGGGCACGCTCGACGACTTCAAGAAGCAGGTTCGGACGGGCGGCAAGATCATGGCCGCCTACCCCACGACCGTGATTGGCGACGCCGATCTGGAAACAGCCTTCAAGTACTTCACCACCTCGGCCGGTGGCCGCGGCATGGCAGTCGCCCCCACCCTGGGCGGCATCATTCCGCTGTTCAACCCGGCCGACGCCGTCAACCCAGCTGTCGTCACCAAACGCGCTGACGGCGTGATCGTCACGCGCGGCGCCGGCCGCGTGCGCGGTCGCCATGAGAAGGAGGGCACGTTCGCCTCGTTCGAGCCGCACTACTTCGAAGACCGCACCTACGGCTTCATCATCGAAGACTTCACGCCGACCGGTCAGAACCTGATTCGGACCACGTACCTGCCGCACAACATGCCGGATCACAGCGGCAACCGCATCACCAACTGGCGTTCTTGGAAGGAGCGCGCGGGCAACGCGACGTTCCAGTTCAACAACTACATTCCCGACGCCACGGAAGCGGACGTGCCGGCCGAAGCCGGCAAGCTCTTCAAGTACGCCTTCGTTCAGCAGTACAGCGAGAAGACGGCGCCCACCAACCGCAAGTTCACCAAGGGCGAGAACTACGAGTTCGAGATCGGCATCTTCATCGATCCCAAGACGATGACGACCCCGGGCTCGCGTGACTCGTACTACACCGATTGCTTCCGCTACCGGATCGGCGAGGGTGGCCTCACGCCGGACAATCAGGACTTTGCGATGGCACCGGGCCCGATCCCGGAAGCGCGCGGCGGCGCCGATACGACGATCGCTTGGATCTTGGACAAGCAAGACATCGCCGAATCGATCGGCCAGATGGCACTGAATATCCAACCGGAAAACGTGCAGAACTTCGTCGAAGGTCGACGGCTGTTCCACACTGATTTCACGACCGGAGCGCACAGCGAGATGGGCAATCAGGTGTTCCCTGAGCACGTGAACCAGGCTGGCCCGCTCTTCGCCACGACGGCTTGCACCAATTGCCACCTTCACAACGGCCCGGGCACCACCGTCGACACGTTCAGCGAGTCGACGTCGATGGCGTTCAAGCTGTACAACTCGGGTGACCTCGGTGATCAGCTGCAGCTGCAAGAGGGCACCGCGAAGCTGGCGAGCAAGGAGACCAAGATGGTCACCCTGGGCGACGGCACCAGCGTCACCCTCACGAAGCCGATCATCGCGGTCACCGCCAACAAGGGCACGATTGGCGGATTCTCGGCGCGCGTCGCGCGTAAGCTCGTCGGTCTAGGCCTGCTCGAGGCGCTGACCGAAGAGACGATTCTTTCTCACGCTGATCGCCTGGACTGCGACAAGAACGGCATCTCGGGCCGCCCCAACTACGTCAAGGACCCGGAGACCGGCGCGCTGCGCATCGGCCGCATGGGTTGGAAGGCAGAGAAGGTCAGCGTCCGGCACCAGGTCGCGAACGCCGCGTTCGACGACATGGGCGTCACCAGCAGCATCTTCCCCGGTTCGGACGCGAAACCCGAATTGGCCGAGGACGCGATCATGAAGATGGCGACCTACATGCGCTTGGTTGGCGTCTACCCGCAGCGCGACGCGACCCTCCCAGCAGTCGTCCAGGGGGGCAAGCTGTTCCGGACGGTCGGCTGCGCCAACTGCCACGTGACCGACGCGGTCACCGGCCCGAATCACCCGTTCGCGGAGCTGCGCAACCAGTCATTCAAGCCCTACTCGGACTTGCTGCTCCACGACATGGGTCCGGATCTGGCCGACAACAGCGGCATGATGGAAGAGGACAACGACATGTCGCCGGCGGCAGCCTCGGAGTGGCGCACCTCGCCGCTGTCGAGCATCGGTTTTCTCACCACCGTTGGCGCCAACGCCAACCTGCTCCACGACGGCCGCGCTGCCAGCGTGCTCGAAGCCGTGCTCTGGCACGGCGGCGAAGCGATGAACGTGATCGAAGGATTCAAGGCCCTGCCGACCGCAGACCGTGAAGCCCTGATCGCCTTCGTCAACTCGCTCTAACTAAACCGTCCCCCCCAACAGCACCAAGGGCTGCCCTCACCGGCGGCCCTTATGCTTTTGTGCGTCCGGCGCGCTGGCCTCAGCCTTGCACACCCACCCGCGACCTTTGAAAGGAGCAGGGAAATGATGCTTGGAAAGACGCAGTGCCGCAGGGCAGCTTGGCTCGGGTGTGGCGCTTTGGCGCTGGTAGTCGCCGGTTGCGCGACCGACCAGGCGCCGGCAAAGCAGGCCTCGGACCTGGCGCCGGCGGCGAGTAGCGAGCCTGCTGCCAGCCAGGACGTCGGCAAGGGCGGCACCGCAATTCACCTTTCGGACGAGATCCTGGCCGACTGCCGCTTCCCGGCGAGTACCGGCGATCTGCCACAGTTCGACATCGACCAAGCGACGCTCAGGCCGCGTGGTCGCGACATCTTGGCGGACGTGGCCAACTGCATGAAGGATGGCCCGCTGAAGAATCGGACCATCACCATCATCGGCCGCACTGACGCGCGCGGTACTGAGACGCACAATCAAGCGCTCGGTGGCAGCCGCGCCGACGCGACTCGCAACTACCTGAAGGGCAAGGGCGTTCCCGAAAAGAAGATGCTCGTGGTCTCGCGCGGTGAGCAGGGCGCCACCGGTGACGACGCCGAGACCATGGCGCTCGACCGCCGCGTCGACTTGGTATTGGGCGACGCGACGGAGCGCAGCAACATCTCCGAACACCCTGCTGCCAATTCGCCCAAAGCTGCGCCGACCAACGGTGCGGCTAGTTACGCCGACCAGGCCGAGGGCGGGCATGTCACGGGCAGCTCGGGCCCGGGAACCGCGTCCGGCAAGTAACTGAGCTATTGCGCGTGGTGTGCGCTCAGCGAGCCGTCCACCACGCGCGAAACTCTTCGAGCTCGATTTTGCCGTTCTTGTCCGCGTCAATATCAGTAAAAGCAGCGCGGATCTGCGCCTCGCCGTAGCCCACGCCGAGCTTGTCGAGGAGCTGGCCAAACTCGGCTTCGTCAATCACGCCGTTACGATCGCGATCGACGCCTTCGAAACGGTCGCGCAACGGATCGGTGCTCATGTCCGCCCAGCGTAACAGTATTCGGCGTCGCTTCAGCGCAGGCGGAGTAGAAAAGCTGCGATGAGGCATCGGCACGCTAGGGAATTGCCGATGGTCGTGGGGCATGGGGATCGGTGCTCCGACCGGGAGAGATTCTTGAGCGGTGGGAGTCCTGGCATTTGCAGCTCGGGATCGCGCCACGACACGAAGGTCTAAGCGCGAGCCCAATACTCGGCTTCGGTCAGGGCGTAGACCACACTGTCGCGATAGCGGCCCTTCACGAGTTCGTTCTCCCTGCAAAAAAATCTCGACCGCACGGGTTGACCCTGCGACGCCCCAGCAGTTTCTGCGATTCGGGCTGCGTTTTGGCAGCCAGCCTACGCGACGTCGACGGCGGCGCGCTGTTCGGCTTTGCGCAGCATGCGCTTTTGAACGTAGTCGCGGCCGAGTAGCATCGGGACGAGCAACACGTAGGGCAGCACGACCAGCCAGTCTTTGGTCGTGACGGGGATGATTTGGTGCAGGACCGCGCGGTGCAGGCCGCTGCCGGTCCACAGCAGGTAGGCGCCGATGCACACCAGCGGTACGGCGATTTGGCCGACCGGCAAGCGCCACGGTACGCGCTCGAGCACGCTCAGGTTGGCGCGGCGCTGTTCACTGGCCGCGGCTTCGATCCGTGCCGTAACCAGGCGCTGCACCGCTGGCGCTTGCTCCAAGAAGCCGTTCAGCCGCCCGCGCAGCGCGCGGTAGCCGACGAAGCCAATCAACGACGGCCCAACGATGTACAACAGCTTTTCGAGCAGCGGGTGGCCTTGTTCCTCCGACAGAATGCGCATCGCGGTCAAGGTGCCGATCATTGCGCCGCCGTACAGCCAGACGCCGCGCGCCACGCGAATCGCGGCGATCGAGCGCATGAAATACTTTGCTCGGGTTGCGACTGAAGCCTCGTCGGCGGCGTGAAAGACCGCGCGCGATGCTGCCAACAGCTCGGTCACCGGGAATGCTGCGATCATCGTCGTCGCCGACAGACCGAGTAGGAACGTGCCTTGGAAGACCAACGTCTTGACGATCTCGAACGGGCGCGTCGGCACCTGCAGAAGCTCACGCCAGATCAACGTCGACACGGCGCCCTGCTTGGGGCCGAGCGTCAGCGCCAGCACGTCGGTCGTGATCACGCTCGCCAGCAAGACGGCCAGCAAGAACACGGGCCACACCGACTCCCACGGCGCGCGCTGCACCAACAGCTCACAGCGATCGATGCGCCGAGCAAAGCGTGCCTCGCTCGCCAACAGCACCAGGTAAGCGAACTGAAATACCAAGACGACGATCAACGCCTCCGACCACTCAGCGCGCATTTGTTGCATCAGCTGCGCCACGATTTCGCGCGACCGACCGCCGCCCCGGCTGGCGGAGATCACCGCCAGCGTGACTAGCTCGACGATGAACACGAGCTGAAAAAGTGGCGCTAAAGCCGCAGAGAACGTGCGGTGCGCCAGGTAACCCGAGACGAACAGCTCCTGCGAGCTCGGCTCGCGGAACGGGTCGACTTGTCGACGGCTCACGCGCAGCGCCGTCGATGCTGCCCACAGCGGGTAGCCCACGGCCAGCACGAGCAAGAACCAGCCGACGGCGTTCAGCACCGCCGGCGGTCCGACGGCGAGCACGGTGGCGATCGATTGTCCGGTCAAATACCAAACCAGAAACGCGAACAACGAAAGCGCACCCGCGCTCCAAGCCACGCTGCTCCACAGCGCTCCGCCGCGGTAGTCGCGCGCGATGCCCTCGATGTAGTTCTGCACATGCGCGCGCACATCGCGCAGCGGCAGCCCGCGATCTTCGGGCTCTTTGGCCAACAAGCGCATGACTAGCGTCTCGAGCGCCGACGGCACGCTCGGATCGATCGTCGACGGCGGCTTCGGGTTCTCCAAGATCACGCGCCGCACCACCACCGCGGGGTCTTCGTGATCGAACGGCACCTGGCCGCACACGATTTCGTAGAGCATGACGCCCAGGCTGTAGAGGTCGCTGCGCTCGTCGACGACCAAGCCTTTGGCTTGCTCCGGCGACATGTAGTGCGGCGTCCCCAAGACCGCGCCGTCGTGCGTTTGCCAAGCCTTCATTTCGGCGCGGACCGACGTCACCGGCCCCGGATTGCTGACCGGACCGCTTTCGGCCATTTCGTGCTCCAGCACCAGCCCTTCGGTCTCGGTGCTGACGCCGGCGGCGATCTGCTTCAGCTTGGCGACACCCCAGTCCATCACCGACACTTCGCCAAAATCGCCGATCATCACGTTGGCGGGCTTCAAATCGCGGTGAATCACGCCGCGGGCGTGCGCGTACTCCATCGCTAGACACACCTGCAAAAAGACGTCGAGCAGCCGGCGCAGACTGAACTCGGCCAGCGTCGCTTGATCGCCGTTCAGGCGCAGCGTCAGGATGTCCTCGAGCGAACGCCCGCGCACGAGCTTCATCGAAAAGTACGCACGACCGCTCGGATCGAGCCCGAGATCGTGCACCGGCACGATGTTCGGGTGCTCGAGCTGCGCGTTGACCTGCGCCTCTTCGACGAACCGCGCCAGCAACTGTCGCGGCAACTCACCTCGCGGCAGATGCGTGACCTTGAGCGCCATCTCACGACGCAGCTTGGTGTCGAAGCCGAGCAGCACCTGGCCCATCGAACCGCGCCCAACTTCACCGCGCACTTGGATGCGGCCACCCCACAGCGTCTCTTCCGCTAGCCCGGCTTCGATCGCTTCCGCGGCTTCGATGCTCGGAGCGCTCACGCCCTCTTGCTCGCTGTCGGCCATGCGGAAGGCCGCAGGCTAACACGTTCCGCTCCGGTAATTTTAGTCCGAACACGCTGACGCTTGCCCAAATCGCTATTGCGAACGCCGGCCTGGCCGACGACGCTTCGCCGAACATGCCCGCGTCGCAACAGCACCTGACCCCGAACACACCGCTCGGCGCGACGCTCGTCGGCGGCGGCGCGACCTTCCGCTGCTGGGCTCCGAACGCCAGCGCGGTGTACGTCGCGTTCCCGCCCGCGCCGGTCGATGCGCCTTGGTCGAAGCCAGACGGCCAACTACTGCAGCAAGACGAGCGCAGCTTGTGGGGCGGCTTCTTTCCGGGAGTGAAGGAGGGCGACTCCTACCGCTTCTACGTGGTGGGCGACGGCTCGGAGGGCTTCAAGCGTGATCCGTACGCGCGCGAGCTCGCGTTCGACAACTACCCGAACTGCGGCTGCATCGTCACGAACTCCGACTCCTACGTTTGGCAAGACGCCGCCTTCAGCCCGCCCGCGCTCAGCGAGCTTTGCGTGTACCAATTCCACTTCGGCGTGTACTTCGCCGAAGACGAGCTCGGTCACGACATTCGTCCGCATCGGGTGTGTAAATTCTTGGATGCGGTCGGCCGCATCGAATACTGGGCGGACTTGGGCATCAACGCGGTCATGCCCCTGCCCTTTCAAGAGTTCCAAACCGCGAGCAGCCTCGGCTACAACGGCACCGATCTATTTTCGCCCGAGATGGACTACTCGGTGCAGGCGGCAGATCTCGGCCCGTACTGCGCGACCGTGAACCGGCTCTTGGCGGCGAAAGGCGCGCCACCGCTGACGCTGGCTCAGCTCACCGGGCAGGTCAATCAGCTGAAGACGTTCATCGACCTTTGCCACCTGTACGGCATCGCGGTGCTGGCCGACGTCGTGTTCAACCACGCCGGCGGCGGTTTCGACGACCAATCACTATATTTCTTCGATCGCGAAGCGCCGGGCGACAACGCGCGCAGCCAGTACTTCACGCGCGACGGTCACGCTGGTGGCTTGGTTTTCGACTACCAAAAGCCCGAGGTAAGGCAGTTCTTAATCGACAACGCGCTCGCGCTTCTGTCGGAATACCACCTCGACGGCCTGCGCTACGACCAAGTCACGGTGATGGACGAGCACGGCGGCTGGTTCTTCTGCCAAGACCTGAGCGGAACCGTGCGCTTCGCCAAGCCGGGGGCCGTTCAAATTGCCGAGTATTGGGGTGGCGAGCCATGGCGCGCCGTGGCCGAGCCACCGAGCGGCATGGGCTTCGACATCGGCTACAGCGACGTCTTACGTCAGCACGTTCGCAACGTGATTGCGCAGGCCGCGCACGGCGCCGCCGCCGCGCTCGACCTCAACGGCTTGCGTGACGCGCTCGACTTCACCCACCAGCTGCCCGGACGTTGGGCGACGTTTCAGTGCATCGAGAATCACGACCTGTTGGACGCCAATCACGAGGACAAGCAGCCGCGGATCGCGCGTTTGGCCGACGCGAACGACCCGCGGTCGTGGTACGCGCGCAGCCGTTCGCGAGTCGCTACCGGACTGTTGTTGACGGCACCCGGTGTGCCGATGCTGTTCATGGGCCAGGAGTTTCTCGAGGACAAATACTGGACCGACTGGCAAGGCCGTCCGGAGCTATTGCTGTGGTGGGCGGGCGTGGAGGGCGCCGATCGCGACATGGTCGATCACCACCGCTTCACGCGCGATTTGCTATGGCTGCGGCGCCGTCATCCGGCGCTGACAGCAGACGGCCTGAACGTGTTTCACGTCGACCCGCAGAACCGCATCTTGGCGTTTCAGCGCTGGGTGCCAGGCATCGGTCACGATGTGGTGGTGGTCGTCTCGCTGAACGAAAGCAGCTTCGACTTCGGCAGCTACTGGCTCGGTTTCCCTCACGCCGGCAGCTGGGACGAAGTCTTCAACAGCGACGTCTACGACCGCTTCGTCAACCTGAACGTGCGCGGCAACGCCGGCGGCGTCACCGCGTACCCCGAGCCACTCCACGGCTTGCCCGCGTCCGCCGGGCTCACGATCCCAGCGAACGCGGTGCTGATCTTCGCGCGCGCTGACGGCTAGTACAGCTTTTTCGCCAGCTTCACGAAGATGAATTCGTTGTCGTCGGACAGCTTAGCGCCGACGTGAAGATCGACGCTGGTAATGGCTTGAACGGCACGAAGCGTGCAAGACCGACTTTATCCGTGTCACAGCGCGCCGATCGGCTACACCAACGCCCCGATCGTGGCGAAATTCTCCGCGCGGCGCTGAAGCAACGTCCACCCATCGAAAAGGAAGTCGAAACCATGAAAATTCTCCTCAGCTCGCTGTGCCTGGCAGCGGTGTTGTTCGGCGCCTGCGCCCCGCCGCAAGCCAGCCCACCCAAGTCACCCACGAACAACGACGTGCAGCCGCCCACAACCACGACCGGCAATGGCGAAATCATGGGCGCCGATCACGTGCCGCCCGGCCAGAAGCTCGAAGAGGGCATCAGGCTCGACGGCAAGGAAGGCGTCAAACCTGCTGCCCACCCGGCCGGCGAGTAGCTAGGCTCCGCGCCGTGCTGCGCCAAGTGGTGGAGTCATCGAGCCTGCGCTCCATCGGCTACGAGCGGACGACCGAGACGCTCGAGGTCGAGTTCAAGAACGGCGGCGTCTACCGCTACGGCAGCGTCCCGGCCGAAATTTGGAATCAATTGCGCGGCGCCGACTCGATCGGCCGGTTCTTTCAAGACCACGTGCGCGACCATTTTCCGACCACGCGCGTGTCTTGAACCCACGCCGACGCGTTTCGCTTGAGCTGGCGCGGGCGGCACTCCACAGTAGGCGGCGTGATCACCCCCAATCCCCGCATCGTGGTGCGTGAAGCGACCCGGGCCGACGTACCGCTACTCGTGAAGCTCAACGAGATCGCTTACCCGCAGATGGCGACTGAGGACGTGGTCTGGGGCGAACGACACCTGGTCAGTCACCAACGAATTTTTCCGCAAGGTCAGCTGCTGGCCGAGCTCGACGGGGAGGTGGTGGGCGCAGTCGCTAGCCTGATCGTCGATCTGGGGCCCGATCCGCTGCGCCATCACACTTGGGCCGGCATCACCGACAGCGGCTACTTCACGAATCACGACCCGGAAGCCGACACGCTCTATGGCGCCGACGTGTACGTCCACCCCGCTGCGCGCGGCCAAGGTGTCGGCGCGGCGCTGTACGAGGCCCGACGCGTCTTGTGCAAGCGCTTGAACAAGCGCCGAATTTTGGCCGGTGGCCGGCTCTGGAACTACGCCGAAATTGGCGCCGGCATGACGCCGGACGAGTACGCAGCGCGCGTGGCTGCCGGCCAGCTCAAGGACCTGGTGCTCAGTTTTCAGCTGCGCGAAGGCTTATCGCTGCGAGGCGTGATGCCCAACTACATCCAAGACCCGCGCAGCAAGAGCTACGCAAGCTTGCTCGAGTGGCTCAACCCCGACTATCGCCGGGCCGACGCCGGTGAAAGGAAGGCGCGCATCGCCTGCGTCCAGTACCAGATGCGCCGTATCGGCAGCTTCGACGAATTTGCCCAGCAAGTGACGTACTTCGTCAACGTCGCTGCCGACTATCGCGCGGACTTCCTGCTCTTGCCGGAGCTGGTCTCGGCGCAGCTGCTATCGGCCGAAGACGCGCTCACCGCCAAAGAAGGCATGCGGCGTCTGGCGCAGTACCGCGAACGGTTCGAGACCTTGATGAGCGGCCTCGCCGTGAAACACGGCCTCACGATCATCGCCGGCAGCCTGCCCGTCCTCGAAGGCGATCGACTGCTCAACGTCGCCTTTACCTGCTTGCCCAGCGGCCAAGTCGTCGCCCAACCCAAGCTCCACATCACGCCCACGGAAAAGATCGCCTGGGGTATCTCAGGCGGGTATTCATTGCGGCCAATCGACGCGCCCAAAGCCCGGATTGGCGTGCTGATTTGCTACGATATCGAGTTCCCGGAGGCTGCGCGCTACTTGGCCGATCTGGGCGCCGAGATCTTGTTCGTGCCGTTCTGCACCGATACGCGCCAGAGCTACTTGCGCGTTCGCTACTGCGCACACGCTCGGGCGATCGAGAACCAGCTCTACGTGGCGCTGGCGGGCAACGTCGGCAACCTGCCCGACGTCGGCCAGCTCGACATCAACTACGGGCAAGCTGCCGTCCTCACGCCCTCCGACTTCGCGTTCGCCCGCGACGGCATCGCAGCTGAAGCCGATTCGAACGAGGAAACGGTGCTGATCTGCGACGTCGACTTGAACGCCCTACACGCGGTTCGTTCGAATGGCACGGTGACGCCGCGACTCGATCGGCGAGCAGATCTGTTCAAGCTCGTCTCACTGCTACCCGCCGATCAGGCTCCGAACGGTCCCAAGGACGGCCCGCTCGGCGGCCCGCCCGGCAAGATTTAACGGCTGCGACGGCGACGCACGAGCAGCCACGCTGGCAAGAGCAGCAGCAGCGAGCCCGGGGACGGGCGCTGCGAACCGAGCCTGCACGCGCAGCCGGAGTCCGCGCCCGAGTCGCCGGGCACATCGCTGTTCGCGCTGCCAGCCGCGCCAGCCGTCGGGCTCGTGGTCGTGCCGGCCGTGATCGGGCCCGAGCCGGCGCTCGAGCTACCGCCTGAGACCGTGACGTTACCGCCAGTGTCGCTGGTCGAGCCGCTCACGCCGGGGACGCCACCACCGCCGGTCGTCGTGCCGCCGCTGCTCGTTCCCGCGGCGCCCGCGACATTGCCAGCGCCACCGCCCACGACTGGCGGCTCAAGCCCAAGCTCGAAGGCACCCAAGTCCGGCGCTTTGCCGGCAAAAGGCAGCTTCAGATCGACGCCCTTGTCGATCAAATCGCTATCGGGCTTCAAACGAAAGTTGGGCAGGACCGGCAAGCTGCCGTCGGCTTGGCGCGGCGCATCCATGCCGGTCATTGCGACGCTTTGGAAATCAGCCTCGGTGACGGTCACGCCGGCCGTGTTCCACGAATTGCTGGCGTCGTCCGGACTGTGGGTGTTGTTCGAGAACAACATGCCGCCGAGCGCGATGTTGTTCCGGTACACGCCGACCGTAATGTCGGCGCCGGCACCGCTCTCGCCGAGCATGTTGAAATCCGGGTGATTGCCGTATGACGTGTTGTTGTAAAAAAACTCGGAGATCGGGTGGTGGTTGGCGTAGAAGCCGGCGGCCTTGTTGGCGAACGCCAAGCAGAAGCGCACCGTGTGCTGCATCTGCTGGTTCGCCGGCGGGAACTGCGTCGCATCGGCGCCGTAGCCGCCACCCTTGAAGCCGTTGCCGTTGCCGATGCTTTCCATCGTGCCGGGCTTGTAACCGTTCAGCCACGCCCACGAGTACTCGACTGTGCACGCAGCTTCGGCGTTGATGAAGTCGTAACCGTCGTCGGTGTTCCACCACGCGCGGCAGCCGTGAAACACGTTGCCGCTTTCGCCCGCGTCAACATGGCAACCGAAGCCGTCCGCGCTTTCGCCCGCGCCATTCGAGGTGTGCTCGTCGAAGTTGTCGTGCGAGTCACAGTTGAGCACCAGGTTGTCGCTGCCGCGCGCGATGAACAAGCCTGGACCCATCATGTGGTGCAGGTTCAACGTCTCGAAAGTGTTGTGGCTGCCCTGAATCCAGATGCCCCACGACTCGTGGTTCAAGTCGTTGTTCTGGCGCACGCCCTTGAGCTCGAGACCCTTCAAGTGAATGTAGTTGCCGGTGACCAGCAAGCCCTTGATCCGGCACGAGTCACGAATACCGTCGAAGTCGAACACCGGCACTTCACCCGGGAAAGCGAAGTAGTTGATCGTGCTGCCCGCCGTCCCGCTCTTGTCGAGCGTCGCACCGCTGATCGACGAGGTACCGCTGCTGCAGGCGCTGGTGCCTTTGGTGTAGGCATACGTACCACCACGGAAGAACACGGTGTCGCCGGCCTTGGCCAACGTCTGCGCCTTGCCGATCGTCGCCAGCGGCGCGGCTTGGGTTCCGGCGTTGGTGTCGCTACCGGTCGGGGCCGGCGCCACGTAAAGGTCCGCGGCGTGGGCGGTTGCCGGCAAAAGCAGCAGCAGCAGCGGGCAGGTTCCGAGCAGGTAGGGTCGCAACGTCTTCAATTTTTCGCTTTTGCTCCAAAAATTGAGGCCCCGATTTTGGCCTCGATTAGGGCAAGGGGGAGCGCGAGCGTTTCCTTGTAAATCTTTGCGGCGGGCTCAGGCCTCGAGCACCCGCCGCAGGGTTTCGGCGGCAGCTTTCACCTGGCCCACGTCCAGATCCAGGTGGGTCACAGCGCGCAGGCTGTGCTTGCCGGTAGCGTTCATCAAGACGCCTTGCGCGGCGGCGCGACCGGCAAGCTCGGCGGCCGGCAGGGCGGTGAGGAAGACGACGATGTTCGAATCGACCGGCTGCAGCTCGATGCCTGGCGCGCCGCGCAGCGTGTCAGCGAAAATCCGCGCTGCGGCGTGGTCGTCGCCGAGCCGCGCGCGGTGGTGTTCGAGCGCATGCAACGCCCCGGCCGCCAAAATGCCGGCTTGACGCATCCCGCCGCCCAGCATTTTGCGGAAACGGTGCGCGGCGACGACATGGTCACGCGAACCGACGAACGCCGACCCGACCGGCGCGCCCAACCCCTTCGAGAAGCACACGCTGAGCGTGTCGAACGGCGCCGCTAACTGGGCCACGTCCAAACCCGTCGCCACGCTGGCGTTCCAGATCCGCGCGCCATCCAAATGCAAGCCGAGGCCGCTCGCGCGAGCAGCCGTCGCGATCTGCTCGATCTGCACTTGTGGAAACACGCGCCCGCCAGCGCGGTTGTGCGTGTTCTCGACCACTACCAAGCGCGTGCGCGGGAAATGATCCTGCGGTGGATTGACCACGTCGAGCACGTCGTCGGCCGTGAACAAGCCGCCGCGTCCGGCGACCCTAAACTGCACCCCAGCCCACGCGCTGGCCGCACCCGACTCGTAAAACGCGCAGTGCGAGCCCTCGCCGATGACCACCTCGTCACCCGGCCGGGTATGCACGAGCAACCCAATCTGATTGCCCATCGTGCCCGACGGCACGAACAACGCGCGCTCTTTGCCGAGCAACGCCGCCACCCGCTCCTCGAGCGCGCGCACCGACGGATCTTCACCGTACACGTCGTCCCCCACCTCAGCCGCCGCCATCGCCGCGCGCATCGCCGCCGTCGGCCGCGTCAGCGTATCGGAACGAAGATCACAGACCTGCATCGCCGCCATGGCCAGCAAGATAGCGGTTAGGCTGCCAAAACGCAGCCTACCTCGCAGAAACTGCCGTAGCGGCGCGGGGTGTGCGTGAAGGGCTGAGCACGAGTCGTCGGACCCGGACCCAGCCCCCGCCTTAGCTCAGTTGGCGCCGCCTGCGCCGCCCGAACCCGCGCCGCCGGCACCACCCGCACCGACGTCGAGGCTGTCGACGATGATGCTGTCGAAGTTCGGGCCGCTGGCGCCATTGGTCGCCAGTTGCACGCTGTTCACGCCCTTTTTCAACGTGACATCGTAGGTGACGTCGCTGGCCCAGGCGGTGTTCCAGCTGCCGGTGTTGTTGAAGACGATCGAAGCCGCCGCCACCGCGCCGTTGACCGTGAGCGTCATGTCGCGTCCGTCTTGCTGTGTGTAGACGAAGGTCAGCTTGTAGGTGCCAGCCGCTGGCGCGTCGAGCACCCAGTTCACGCCACCTTCAGCGCCGTTCATGTCGGCGAAGCCCAGATCTTTCCAACCCGAGCCCTGGTTCGCCACGATCGCGGCGCCGGACAAGAGTGAACGCTCCGCTTCACAGGTGATCGCGGCGCTGCTCGAGAGCGCGCAGATCGGCGGCGAGACGACCATCGTGTCGAAGTTGGGACCGCTGCCGCCGTTGGTTTCGAGGACGATTTGGTTGATGCCTTTGACCAGCGTCACCTTCTGCGCGCCACCAGTGGTCCAGGCGGTGTTCCAGTCGCCGGTGTTGGTGAACGCAACCGACTCGACCACCTGCGTGCAGTTCACGGTCAGCTTCATGTCGCGCGTGTCCTGCTGGGTGTAGGACCAGTCAAGGACGTAGTCGCCCGCCGCCGGCGCGACGATCAGCCAGGTCATGCCGCCTTCGCTGCCTTTCATGTCGGCGAAGCCAGTGCCGCTCCAGCCTGAGCCCTCGCTCGCTACCGCCGCGGCGCCGCTCAAAGTCGCGGCTTCGCCTTCGATCGCCTTGGGACCGAGCAGCAGCGCCGCGAAGTCCGCGCCGCCCGCGACCGGGACGGTGCACGTCGGTGCAGTTCCACCCGTGCCCGCCGTGTCGGTTCCGGCGGTACCTGCAGTACCGGCGGTTCCGCCAGTGCCGCCCGAACCTGCGGTTCCGCCAGCGCCGCCACCACCCGTGGCGCTGCCCGCAACTCCAACCGTTCCACCCGCAGTGGTTGTTCCCGCGGTGCCAGGTGTCGTGCCGGTGCCTGCCGTCGTGAGCGCTCCGGCAACGCTGTTCGAAGTGCCGGCGGTGCTGCTCGTGCCGCCGCCTCCGGTTCCAGCTGTACTACCCGTGCCGGGATTGGGGCTCGCGCCTTCGTCCGCGCACGCAGCGACGAGCACCGCGGTCACCGTAGGCAGAATTAGGTAGCGGGCGGTGGTTTTGAGGCGGCGAAAAGCGCGAGGGGAAACTCCGAAGGCCATGCGTCGATGTGCTCCTGGTCGTTGATGGACAAAGCCGTGCTCAGCCCGCCGAGGCGTTGATGCACCCGGTGAGGCAGCGCCCACGCGCCAAACCACAGCTTGCAGGGTCTGTGCGGCTGCCAGGATTTTTACATCCCCATTTCAGCTGACGGTGGCGTCGGTCGGTCGGCGGTTGCGATAGCGGAGCCAGTCATTTAGGTTCCGCGCGCCCTTGCTGTACCGCCTCTTCCGAAGCCTCCTCTTCTCATTCAGCGCCGAGACGGCCCACCGCCTCACCCTGAGCTCGTTGCGCCTTTTCGCGCTGTTGCCGGGCGCGCTTTGGCTGCTCCGCTCGCTGTTCGGGGTAACCGATCCGCGGCTGCGACTGCGGGCTTTAGGCCTAGATCTGAGCTCGCCGGTGGGGCTGGCGGCCGGACTCGACAAGGACGCCGAGCTTTTCGATGCTTTCGGGGCCCTCGGCTTCGGCTTCGTCGAGGTCGGCACGGTGACGGCGCTGGCTCAGCCGGGCAACCCGCGGCCGCGGCTGTTCCGCTTGCCGCGCGATCGCGCCCTGCTCAACCGCATGGGCTTCAACAATCACGGGGCGGCGGCGGCAGCGCGGCGGTTGGCTCGGCCGCGCACGACGATCGTGGGCGCCAATATCGGGCGCAGCAAGCTCACGCCCAACGACGCGGCGGTCGCCGACTACGTGACCAGCACCGAAGCGTTGGCCCCGCACGCCGACTACATGGTGATCAACGTGAGCTCGCCGAACACGCCGTCGTTGCGTGAGCTGCAAGCCGTCGAGCAACTGCGCCCGCTGATCAGCGGCGTGCAGGCGGCTTTGCGACGCGCGGCACCGGAGCGCCAGGTGCCGCTGCTGCTCAAAGTCGCCCCGGATCTTCACGACGCCGACATCGACGCGATCGCCGAGCTGGCGCTTGAGCTCGGCCTCCAGGGCATCATCGCCACCAACACGACGATCGGCCGCGGCGGACTGACGACGCCCGAGGCTGAGGTGACAGCGCTGGGCAACGGCGGTCTGTCGGGCGCGCCGCTCCGCGAAAGAAGCCTGCAAGTGTTACGCCGCCTGCGCGCCAAAGTCGGTAACCGGTTGGTGTTGGTCGCGGCCGGCGGTGTCGAGACCGCGGAGGACGCCTGGCAGCGCATCTGCGCCGGCGCGACCCTGGTGCAAGTGTATTCCGCGCTGATTTACGACGGTCCGAGCCTGCCCGGCCGGATCGCGACCGGCCTGGCTGAGCGCGTCAAAAGCGCAGGACTTTCGAGTATTTCCGAGGCAATCGGCAAGGACGCCTGAGGATCCGAGACTAGTTTCTGGAATCGGTTCCAGAACTTGCTAGGCTGAAGCGATGCCGCTATCCCGGTCGTGGTGCGCGCGTGGCGTGATCGGTTCCCTGCTCGGCTTTCTGGCGCTCGGCGGCTCACTCGCCGCCTGCGACGCAGGCGCTTCCTACGCCGGTGACGACGACGCTGGCGGCACGAGCGCCAACCCAGCCGTGACCCCAACTGCCGGCGCGGGCGGCGGCAACGCAACGCCGAGCACGCCAGCCCCCAGCACGGTGTTGCCGAGCTTGTTCGGAACCCCGACGCAAAGCGGCGACGGCACGTCTTCGGATCGCTGGATGAAGAGCGACGTGAAGCGCGACGACCTCAGCTACTACTTCATGGCCAACGGCTGGGGCCCGGGCTTTCAGTCGCAAACCGTCAGCTGGGACGGCACGGCGTTTAGCGTCGACACCATGCAGGGCATGCGCGGCGCTGGCTACGAGCCAGCGTCGTACCCGACGGTGTTTTGCGGCACGTACTCCGACTCGCAGTCGGGCGCCTGCGGCTTGCCCAAAGCCGTTTCGGAAATCCAGTCGCTGCGCACCGGCTGGCGCTGGAACGCCAACGGCAACGCCGGCCAGTACAACGCCGCGTACGACGTCTGGCTCTCGAACAGCGCCGACATCAGCGGGCACAGCGCGTTCTTGATGGTCTGGCTGCGCGATCCGCCAGGGCAACAGCCGGCTGGCTCACGCAAGGTCAACAACGTGAGCGTGAGCAACGCCCCCGGCAACTGGAACATCTGGGTCGGTGTGGTCGGCGGCAAGCCGTGCATCAGCTACGTGCGCACGGAAGGCCAAGACTCGCCGGAGCTGGAAATCGACGTGATGGACTTCGTGCGCGACACCGCAGCGCGCCAGCTTTCGCTGCCCGGTACGACCGTGCTCAGCGTCGCGGTTGGCTTCGAGATTTGGAGCGGTCCGATCGCCAAGCTCGAGAGCAAAGATTTCTACGTTCACGTCGAGTGACGAGCGCCGGACGCCTTCTAGCCGCGGGCTAACTTTCCGTCCGCCCCGTGCTGAAAGAACCAGCATCTGCCGCGCGCGGGCGCGGTGGCTCACGCTCGTCGGCATGTCAGGTCCCCGCTCACGTCTCGCGCCGCTGGTTGCTCCACGACACTCGGTTCAGTTGCTGAGTCTCGGCTTGAGCCTCGGGCTCAGCCTCGCCTGCGGCGACAACAGCGGCGAACCGCTCGCGAGCCAGCCCGGCGGCGGCGCGGCGGCGCTAGCCGGGACAAGTGGCGCCGCGGTGGGCGGTGCACTTGCCAGCGGAGGCAGCGGAAGCGCAGCGAGCGCTGCGGGTGGCAGCGTTTCCGGCGGAACAGGCGGTATTAACAGCAACGGTGGCTCGGCCGCTCCGGGCGGCGGCGCCGGCAGCAACGCAGGCGGAATGGCAGCCGCCGGTGGCACCAGCGGAGCGCCAGCGGTCGACACGTGCGCGGCTAGTCTGTGGACGTGCATCGGCGTGGACGGGAAAACGCCGTACGGCAGCCACACCTTCGACGTGCCGGCTCAGCAAAATTGGGTAAATACCGGGCTCTTCCTGCACGCGGGCGACACAGCGATGCTCAGCGAAACCGGCACCTGGCAACTCTCGAACAGCGGCAAGGGCATCGACCATGGTCCGTGCAAAATCGGAGATTTGGTGGCGCGTATCGGCCTGTATTACAAAGACACCGCGCTCACCTGCGTGAAGGGCTCGGCCACTTTCAAGGCTCCCAAAGACGGCATCCTGTTCGTCGGCGCTTTGTCGGACAACGACCTGGGCGAAACGTACGAATCACGCAGCGACGCCAGCGGCAAGAAGAGCGTCACCGTCACCAGCGACCGCAACACTGTGCCGACGGTGCAAGCCACCGACGCCGCGAGCTTCAGCTTCAACAGCGTGGCGTCAGGCTGGGTCGAGGTGTGGGGCAAGCATGTAATCCTCACGCTGCCGATCGCGTCCGCCGAAAAAGACGCGCAGGTGATGACGCGAGCTACCGAGCGGCTCGACGCGATCTACGAGTTCGAGGCGGAGCTGCGCGGCGCGGTGCCGCACCACGCACAACGGATTCGGTTTTTTCCGGACGGCACGCAACCTGGCTACATGCTGGCCGGCAACCCAGTGCGCATGGCGACGACGCTGGTGACCGGCGGCGACAAGACTCGCATCTCACGTTCCGGCGAAACCGGCACAGATATCTGGGGTTTTGCCCACGAAATGGGCCACGACTTCTCGTTCGCCCCGAACGGTTTTTGGACCTACGAGGAGAACACGCTCGAATCGTGGTGCAACTTGTTCTCGATCTACTCGCTCGAAAAGCTCGGCGTCCCCCTCAACGACTCGACGACCAGCTGTAGCATGACGTCGACCGGCAACTACGACACCTGGGACGCCTGGGGCGGTCTGTGCTTCCTCCGCCAATTCCAATTTCGCTACGGCTGGGACTTCTACAAGAAGTACTTCCAGCAAATCAAAGACACCACCACCACCGGCGGCGATCCGTGGACGTTCGTGCATGGGAAATTTGAGTCGATTGCAGGCGAGGACGTCACGCCATTGTTTGATAAATGGAACGTGCCGTACTGAGCTGTGAGCTGTGAGCTGTGAGCTGCGAGCTGTGAGCTGTGAGCTGTGAGCTGCGAGAGCGTGAGCGAGAGCGAGAGCGTGAGCGTGAGCGAGTGAGCGTGAGCGTGAGAGAATCAGGGCAGTGTCAGGATTCGTGGCGGATCTTTGGGCAGCTCTGGTCGTCCGAGGGGGCGGGGGCCGCCGGTGATGAGATTGAAGCCGTTGGCGTCCGGCGTTGCGGAGTAGTTGGCGCAGATTTCGTTGTGCCAGCTCAGGTAGGCGGCGCTGAAGTCGGCGCTCACGACCGGCTCGAAGCTGGTGCCGTTTTGTACGAACGGTAGGAAGTGCGCGGCGTATTCAGGCGTCAAAAGGCAGCTATTTTGCGCCGGCAAGTCCAAGTACGGCTGGATGAAGCTGCCGAAGCCGGTAGCGAGCTCAGCTGATTGGTAGCGATACGCGACGACGCGCGTCAAGTCGTCCGCCGCGTCGGACGTGCCAAAGAATAGCGTGTAGTCGGTGCAGCCGGTAGCGCTGGCGCAGGCCTCGGTGACGTAGCCGAGCGCGGCGTAGTCGGGGCCAGATTCGCCGATCGCGAGCGTCGTGCGCTCGAGGTCGAATGCGTAGTCGGTTTCCGGCTGCCACGCGCCGCCGAGCGTGCAGCGAATGCCGCCCAGATCCTGGTAGTGCGGACCGCAATCGAGGCCGTCCATGCCGTACAGCAGCTGAGCATCGCCTTCGGCCAGGTTCCAGACGCTGGCGATCAGCACGCGCTCGGCGTCGGGCACGTCGTTGGTCAAGGCGTCGAGGTCGCCAGTATTTTGCAAACCGGCAAACAAGCCGTCGATGTTGATCGCCGAGTAGAAGGCATGGTGCGGGTACGTGGCCGCTGACAGCACCACGCGCACACGATTCGACGTCTCCGGTAGCTCGAACCTCAGTCGCACGGTTGCTGGCCGGGTCGAGACGGTGGCGGCTGCGTCGGTCGACTGCGGTCCTTCGTCGTTGGCGTACGCCGTACCGTCGACGCTCGCGCTCTGCAGCGCGCCTTTGCGATCGACCAGCGCCGCGATCAGCGCTTGCTGGCGCTGAGCGCCGGCCACCCAATACGCGGCAATTTCGCCATTTTTGTCGGTCGCCGGTGCGTCGGCGAAAGCCGAGCCGCTACCGTCGGCGGTGATGAAGCGCACCGCGCAACCGGCGACTGGCTCACCCTCGGTCGTCGTCACAGTGGCGACGATCGGCGTCGGCGTCATCGGCTCGGTCCAGTCCGCAGGGCGCGCGTCGTACGCGACCGGCAGGTACAGCGCGTCACCGAACACGGTGCCGTAGCGCGCCTCGAGCGCAACCTTGCCCGCGCTGAGCGTGACCTGAGCGCCCGTCACGCAAGCGGACTTCGCGTCCACTCCGCCGAGCTGCAGGCAGCTGCCGTCGAGGCACAGCTGCCCCGTGCCACACGGCGCGTCTTCGGTACAAGTCGGCAAACACATGCCGCTCGTGGCCGCTGCCGGAACCGCAACGTCATCTCCACACACTGCGCGGGCCGACGCCGACCCTGGCGCCACGCAGACGGCGCTCGGCAGCTCCGTACACGACCCGTTGCACGGCGCCGTGCACACGCCACACAGGCAGCTCAACTTGTCACCGCAATCTGCGTCCGTATCGCAAAAGCGCAGCCAGTTCGTGTTGCTGCCAGCGCCAGGGTCGGCGTTGTCGCAGCTGGCCGAAAGCCCCGCGGACGCCAGCAAAAGCCACGCAAGTCCTAGGCGCCTCACGGCTCGTCTCCATCGCTGGTCGATTGACCGAAGTAGAACGACACGGTCTCCATTTCGGCGTCGGGGCTGGGGTTTTCGCGGTTGTGCTCACCGACGCGCGCCCACAGCTCATTCACCTCGCCGCGCATCCGCTGCAACAGCCCACGCACTTCTTCGCGCAGCGGGTGGTCCTTGTGCACCTCGAACGAGATAGTCGTCCCGCCGACCACGTCTTCGGCTGCCGAGCGGGGCGCGCCGCGCACGACTTTGCGCGTAATAGCGGTGACCACCGATTGGTAATGGTCGAAGACGGCCGCTTCCCAGCCCTGTTCGGCGCCAACGGGCACGACGACCCCGGTCGTGACCAGGCCCTCGGGCCCGTCCTGCACGCGATCCTGCGCGCGCAGCGACGCGAGCGCGGTCTCGACCTCCGCGACGTCGAGCCCCAGCTGACCGACCAGCGCCGCCACCGAGCTGCTGCCACGGTAGACCCCGACCCACACCAGCGCCGCCAACGCCTCCGGGCTGGGCGGCAGTGATTGACGCTCGGCCAACGCGGTCACGCGAAACGCCGGACCCGAACGTTGCTTCACGCGCTCGACCAAGCCCGACTGCGCCAAGTCGTTGAGCACCGCGCCGATGCTGGTCGGGTCGTCGCGTTCGAAGTGCTCGAACAGGCGCTTGCGCGACACCGGACCTTCCTCTTCCACGAACGCCAGGATGCCTTCCCACAGCGTTCGATCACGCTCGGTGCTGCTGCGCGAGAGCCGCTGCATCTTCGTCTGGTACGTGCGCAGTGCCAGCCCGAACATGTCGGCTGCCACTTTGCGCGACACACCTTGCGCTTCGATCTCGCGCGCCAGATCCAAGAACACTTGATCGGCGACACGCGACAAGGGCGCCCGCACACCAGCGGCGGTCGAGAGCTGAGCGATCAGCACGGTGGTTTGGCGAACGATGGCGTCGATCAGCAGCTGCGGATTCATCGCGGGGCTTGTTCTAACCTTAGCTTCACGGAGCCCGTGCGGGTGCCCGATTGCAGAAACAGCCGCTCCACTAGAAAAATGTAGGCGTAGCCCGACGAAGGATTTTACATCTACTGCCGTGCCGAATCGCGCCGTAGACCTGATTGACGAATGCTCCATCGAATTAGCCTCGCCGGTTCCGCGACTGCGCTCTTGGCCGGTTTAGCCGGGGTGCTGCCGGCGTGCTCCCCGGATGGGACGAGCGACGCGCCGGGCGGTGAAGTGTCGACGTCTGGCGCGGGCGGCAGCGGCAATGGCGGCGCCGGAACGAGCGGCGTGCCCAGCGGCGGCACCACGTCGCTTTCGGGAAGCAACGCGGGCGGTGCCGGCACGTCGGCTGGCACGAGCGGCATCGCTGGCACATCGAACGGTGGCTCGGCCGGTACTTCGAGCGCTGGGATTGGCGGCACCGGCAGCGGCACCGCCGGCGGCGGCGGCTTGTTCGGTGGCGATGAAGGTAAGTTCCCCACCATCGACCTGCCGATCGCCTTGCCCGAGCCCGCAGCAGCGGCGCCCTGCCCTGTGGGTAGCGTGATTCAGAAGGCCAGCTCACCGACGCTCTTCTCTTGGCCCGGCACGGTGTTCAGCACCGCCGCACTCACTGGTGAGGGTGAGAACCACGCGCCGACGAAGCTCCAATTGCAGGTGACGAAAGGCGGCCAACCCGTAGCGGGCTGTGAAGTGCGCTTCCGTGCCGCCGACGGTAACGGCTGGGGTTTTGGCGCCAGCAAAGTCACCGATCAGCAAGGCAATCTGTACGGCTACTGGACCGCGGGCAAGCCGGGCAGTGGCAGCATCTCGGCGGTGATAGCGCTCGAAGGCGCTGGCGAGAGCAAGGTCGATTTCACCGGCACCGTGAGCGATCACCAATCGCGCACCGATTCGGTGCACCTGTACTACGACGTCGACGGCAGATACACCGAGTTCAAGGTGCGGATCACGCCGCTGTCAGCACCGCCGGCCACGTACTACTCGGCGCTCAACTGGCAAGACGCGTACGCCGGCATTCAATTCGATGGCGACACGTCATTGGTGATCTTTTCGGTCTGGGACGCCGGCGGCGAAAAGGCGAAGATCACCGACCCGGGCGTGTGCAATGCGATGGTCGGCTTCGGCGGTGAAGGCACCGGCACCAGCTGTCGCTTGAAATTCCCGCCATCCAAAAATGGCGCCGTCGCCGGCTTGCCCAGCGACTACCGCCTGGAAGTCGGCAACACCTACGAGCTCTACTTGACGATGGCGAAGAGCGCGAGCGGCGGCACGGCGAATACGCTCACCTTCACCGATCTCACGCGCGGCATTGGACCTATCAGCATCGGCACGCAGACCACCGGCACTGCGTTGAAGGGCGGCGGATTCGCCAGCAGTTTCGTCGAAGAGTGGACCGACCACGGCAGCTGTCTGTCCAACTCTCGCTCGGTGCTGTACCACGGTCAACGCGCCAAAGTCAGCGGCACCTGGCAAGACCTCAAGAGCGCCTCGTTCAACCCGAACTACATCAAGACCAACAACGAAGTCTGCAGCAACTACCTGGCAACCCGCGTCGACAACACGTTCCTAATGTCGAGCGGAGGCGCGCAGTACGTCGGTCGCCCGTTCGTGCCCGGCGACGCAACCTTCAAAAATCCGATCACGAGCATCAAGCTACCGTAAGCCTCCTGGGGGCCGGGCCGAGTTCAGCTGACCTTCATCGCATCTTTGCCCGAGCGAGCAGGAAAGCAACAGGAAGGCGGCTCATCATTGGTCTCATTTCAGCTGGCGGCCACGCCCGCTGATCCTGGCTTCTGGCTTCGTTTTCGCTCCGGTCCGGTGAACAAACAAAACTTCCCGCCTTCCCGTCTTCCTGTTTTCTCGCCGCTCGAATCGCGAGATACGGAACGAAACCCCAAATCCGGGCTCTTTCCGGGCTGCTGATCGCCTGATCTCTTTGTGGAAAATCTGGGGCTTTGACAGCGACGTTGGTGCCGCGTACGCCACCGGCCAGCTATGAATTCGATGGAGTTACGCGGTCGCTGGGTACTAGTCACGGGCGCTTCTTCCGGCTTGGGCCGAGAGATGGCGAAAATCTTGGCGGTGACGTACGGCGCGAACCTCGTCATCTCCGCGCGCCGAGAAGACCGCTTGAACGAGCTCAAGGCCGAGCTCGAAAAGAGCGCGGGCGTAAAGATCGAGATCTGCGTCGCCGATCTGTCGAAGCTCGATGACGTCGACCGCCTGATCGAAATGGCCAGCAAGGGTCGGCCGCTGTTCGGCGCGATCCTCAACGCCGGCGTCACGCACTTCGGCGACTACGCCGAGCTGTCGTGGGACAGCTTCCGCACCATGCTCGACACCAACGTGATCGCGACCGTGCGCATGGCGACGGCATTCGTGCCGGTGCTCGAAGCCCAAGCGGGCGGGCTGATGATCGTGTCGAGCATGGCCGGTATCCACCCCGTGCCGTTTCAGACGCACTACTCCGCCACGAAGGCGTTCTTGGTCCACTTCGGCCTCGGCCTGTGGCACGAGCTCGCAGGGCGAAACGTGTCGGTCACGGTCTACGCGCCCAGCGGTGTCGTCAGCGAAATGACGGCGGGCGAAAACTTCACGCCACTCCGGCGCTGGCTGATGCCCGTCGGCCAAGCCGCCAGCGAAGGCGTCGAGGCGTTCCGGAGCCGCAAGTACCTGCACATCTCTGGCTTCGCCAACCGGCTGGGCAGTGCCTTCGTGCGCATGCTCCCGCAACGCTTCACGACCTCGATGGTCGCCGCTCAATACCGAAACGCGCTGAAGAAACAGCGGGCTTAGTCGCCGGGTTCAACGGCTCGACCGTGCGCTCCCGCCGAGCGCTTGGCCATCGGTCCGCTCGCGTCAGCTCCGTGAAGAGGCGCCAACCGTCAACACCAAAAGCCACGCTGGCGCGCGTGCGCCAACGCGTCACTGGCGTGCTCGAGCCAGAGCATGTCGGTGCCGTAGGCTCGTGCGCGTTCGCACAGCGTCGTAGCGCGCCCGCCCGCGGCATCGTTGCGGTTCTTTCCGCCCACATCGCGAATATAAATCGCGGCGACCCGCCCCGGGTAGCGCGCAGCCGTCTCGAGGTAAATTTCCGGATCGCGCTCGCCACTGTCGCCGAGCAAGACGAACGGCAGCTCCGGGTACATCTCGAGCAATTGGCGCACGGCGGCGGACTTGTGGTCGACCGGTGGCGCCTCGCGCAGACCGATGTCGCGCAGCAAGAGCGGGCCGCGCGGCAGCTGGTGGTAGTCCATGAAATCGACCAAGAAGTCGTACAGATTCCACGGGCTCTTCGAGACGTAGAACACCGGGTTGTTGGCGCGCCCCGACTTTCCAGCCACCAGCGCATGGTACAGCTCGCTCGTGCCTTCGAACGGCATGCGCGTAAAAGCGCTGCCTGAAAGCGTGACCCAAATCATCTTCAGCTTCTGCGTCACGTGCGTTTGCAGCACGGTGTCGTCGATGTCGCTGATGATGCCGAGCTCCGCGTGGCCGGGGACTAAGACTTCCGCGATCGCGCGGGCCGGCTGAAAACCGCGCATCGCCGAGCCCACGACCTCGACCTCGGCCGTCTTCCAATCGCCAGCACCGCCTAGATCGGGCGCGGCGAGCGGCAAATCGAAGTAGCCTTCATCGTCGGTGCCGCCGTCCGCGCGCGTGGTCCCAAGCACGGCGCGCACCGAGGCTTCGGGCAGCTCGCGCGAAAAGAAGCGCCGCAACATGCGCCGAAAGTTCTTCCAACTGGTGTCGCCGGGCAGCGAGCGTTCGAGCACCGAGGCCTCGAGCACCCGCCCGCGCACCAGCACGCTCGCCGCAGTTCCGAAGCTGCGATACGTGACGACCTGCAGCGCGCCGAGCCGTCCGAAGCGACGGCGCAACCCCCAAACTACGCGATCGACCACCAGCTCCAGCCGCGCGACGAAGCGCACCAACCCGGCCCAGAGGCGTTGCCGACGGCGCAGCTCCCGCGTTCGCGGTGTCTCCTCGAGCGGGCCCGACATCCGGCCTCGTGTATAGTGTCCGCTTCACCGTGGCAACTCGCAGGGCGCGAAGGCCAGCACGACGCTGTCGTGGCCAACGCCGAAGCGCTGGCCACGACCTGCGATCGCCCCAAGGGGGACATCGCCCAGCCGTAACGCCCGACGTTACACGGCCGGCTCTTCGTGCGCCAGCCGACGCGCAGCGGCTTGTTCCCAGAAGCGCACGATCCGGCCGCGGTTACGCTCCACGTACGCCGAGCCGACGATCAACAGCACGCCGACCACGCTCAAGCTGGCCCAACGCAGCACGCTGCCCTCATGCGTCGCCAACCATACCTGCGCGACCAGCCCGAATAGCGCCACCAGGCTACCGCTCACGGTGCGCAGCAGCGCCCGCACCGACGCGCCCCACACCGCCACCGCGACACCGACCACGATACAGCTCACGGCCGAAATTCCGCCGAGCTCTACCCCACAAGCGACCAGCGTCGTGCCCAACGCGCCCGCCGTGGCGATCCCGAGCAGCGAGCTGCGCGTTGTCGCCGCCCGCTTGCTAGCCAACGCAAACAGCAAGGCCGAGGGCAGGCCCCAGAGCAAGACCACGGCCGCGTTCGAATGCACCGTCGCCGCCAGCTCCGACCAGCACAAACCCCAGCCCAACACGCTCAGCCCGGCCGCGGTCCAAGCGCCGAAGTCGCGTTTCCAAGCCGTAGCCGTGCGCGACAGCACCAGCCACAGCGCCGACGCTGCGATCAACAGCACGCCACCTACGAACGGAGCGCCGACGTGATACAGGTGAAAGACACGACCGAGGATGATCACCGGCGCCGCGAACGGCATGACGCGCGCCAGCTTGCCCTCCAACGTATCTAGCTGCGCTTGCGCCGCAAAGTGCGTGAGCTCGAGCCGCAGCAGGCCGAGCAGCGTGACGCCCGCCAGGATCACCACCGTGAGCGGTTGGCGCACCGGCAAAACCACCATCAGGTTGGCGGCGAAGAACGCCAGCGTCAGCAGCTTGGCCTCCTTGCGCGCCAACGCGACGAACGCCACCACCGCCAACGGCAGGTAGACAGCCAGCGTCGCGACGACCGCGACTATGGCGGACACGCGGCTCGGCGCGACCCACGTCGCGTAGCTGGGCAGCGGCGCCAACGTTTCTAGGTGAAATTGAGAATAGACGAGGCCGCCGAGCACGGCGAACCCAACCGGCATCGTCGCCAACACCAGCGCCAGGAACGTGCGCGCCGAACGGCCTTCGCGCATGCTGAGCCCGACAAAGTACGCCGCCGCCGCCAGCAATAGCGACTGCCCCACCAGCATCGCGTAGCGAATCAAGTCGTTGCCGCCCTCCCAGTGCTGCAGCATGAACGTCGACGCTGAAGCCACGACCAACGCTGCCCCGGCAATCCGCAAGGCTCGCGTCAACGCGTCCGGATCGAACACGCGCGATGCGACCGGAGCGGGCGGCTGAGTCAGCGTCGCGCCCAGCGAATCGAAGGTTTTCTGATTCATTTCCATCACACTTCCTCCTTCAACGCGGCCAGCTCCAGCTTGAGCGACGCCGCTTCCTCCGCGTCCAAGAACTCTTCGTCGAAGCTATCGATGCTAGCGATCAGGCAGCCGCTAGCGACCTCGGTCTCGGCGACGCGCGACTCCCAACGCTCGAAGATTTGGCCAATTTCCCCTTCCGCGACGTCGCCCTGCCCCTGCGCGACACTGAATGCCTCGGCGCGCGATTGGCGGGTGCGCATCGTGTTGCGCTGCTGGCGCAGCTCCAGCAGGCGCCGCTCCAAGGTTTGCACATCGCGCTTCAATTGCAGCTCGATGCGCTCGTGCTCGGCTTGGTTGTGGGTTAGCTCGTTCACGCGGGCTTCCGAGCGCTTGTAGCGACGCAAGCACTCGAGGCCGCGCGCTTCTTTCTCTTCGCGCCGGGCTCGATCGCGCCAGCGCGCCGCCGATTCTTGCTCCTCGCTCAGCGCCTGCTTGAGCGCTCGGCCGTCGCGCTCGACGCGCATCAGCTGCACCCGCGAGCGAGCGATGCCTTGCTCGAGATCGCGAAGCGCGCCGGCTGCCTGCGCTTCGTGGTTCTCTACTTGAACGATCATACTGTCGATGCTGGCCACGAAGCCGTGGGTCCAGCGCTTGAATCGCGCCATCATGATTCTCCTGGGGCCCCACCCGGGGGCCGTGTGGGCGCTGCTTGAGCAAGGGCCGGGCCGTTCTCGGCGGACGTCAGCAACCGCTTGAAATCATGCAGTAAATGGCTACGGAGCGTCGACAGCTGATGTACATTGGACGTACATATCTATACATTCCAAGTACATGCTGTTTCGTGATGAAGAGCGGGGCTTCGCAGCGGCGGTGGCGCGCATCGCGTACGACAACCCCTTCGCGCCCGAACGCATCGAAAGCGAACGCATCGCGCTTGGCGACCACTTCAAGGGCAGCGACGCGGTCTGGACGCCGGACGGCGCGCACCTGGCAGCTCAGCAGTTTCACCGCGAGCGCCCGAACGTCATTCGCCTGCGCGACCTGAGTTGGCAGACGTCGCTCGCGCTGCGCGCGCGGCTCGACGAAAAGCGCGGCGACCTGAACGCCGCCGAGTTGCTGCTCTATGAGGATCTATGCTTGTACGCGCTGTTTGCGCGCTACGAGCTCAGCTTGTACGAGCTCGTGCTCGACGAATCCGGCCAGGCGCGCAAAGTCGGCTTCTACCCGGCCTTCAAGCGTGACTTCGAGCGGCTGTTGGTCGAGCCGCAGTTGACGTTCCCATCCGGGCTGAACGCGGCGACGGCGTTGGCGTTCTTCTTCCAGATTCGCCGCGCGTTTCATTACATTTTTCGCTACTTGCTCGGGCTATCTCGGCCGATAGCCGAGCTGCGCGCCGAGACGTGGCATTCGGTCTTCACCCATGATCTGCGCCGCTACCGCACCAGCGTGTACCGGCACATGGCCGACATACCAACGTTGATCGTCGGCCCGTCCGGCACCGGCAAGGATCTGGTCGCGCAGGCGATCGGCTATTCGCGCTACCTGGCCTTCGACGAAAACCGACTGTCTTTCGTCGAGACTTTCACGTCGCAGTTCCACGCGCTCAACGTGTCGGCGCTTTCGCACGGCGTCGTTGAATCCGAGCTATTCGGCCATCGCCGGGGCGCTTTCACGGGCGCGCTGGAAGATCGGCAGGGCTGGCTCGAGATGTGCGGGCCCGACGGCACCGTGTTCCTGGACGAAATCGGCGAGCTTGGCACCGAGCTGCAAGTGAAGTTCCTGCGCGTGCTGCAAACCCGCGAGTTTCAGCGCATCGGTGAGACCAAGCCGCGGATGTTCTTGGGCAAGCTAGTGGCCGCCACCCATCGCGACCTCGATCAAGGGCTGCAGGCCGGCTGGTTTCGCGAGGACTTGTACTATCGGCTGTGCGCCGATCGGATTTCGACGCCGACGCTGCGCGAACGCATCGAGGCCGACCCAAACGAGCTTTTGCTGATGGTCGCGGTGCTGAGCGAGCGCATCGCTGGCGCCGAGTACGGCCCCGCGCTCGCTAAAGAGGTGCAACAGTGGGTCGAGACCGAGCTGGGCCTGAGCTACGGTTGGCCCGGCAACGTGCGTGAGCTGGAACAATGCGTGCGCAACGTCTTGGTTCGCAAACGCTACCGCCCAGCGCAGCGCACCCAACCGCGCTCGAACCTCGACCAAGCCCTGCTCGACAGCCAGCTGAGCGGCGAAGCCTTGCTCGATCGCTACGCAGCGCTCGTCTACCGCGAAACCCAAAGCTACGTCGAAGCCGGCCGTCGGCTCGGCCTCGACCGCCGCACCGTGAAAGACCGCGCTGACCGCGGGCAGCAAGCGAACGAGCGAACGGGAAGGCGCGAGGGCGGCTGAGCCTGAACACCCGCCAGCTAGCCCCGCTCATCCCGCGTGCCCTCTCGAAAGGGAGCGGCGCGCGGGCCGTTTTTGTGGCGTCGGCTGGCCGAGCCGGGCGGCGCGTAGCATCATCGAGCAAGATGCGGCCGCGCCATCTGCCGGGTTGGGGAGCACTGCTGATCGCGTGCTTGCTGACACTGTTCGTCCCGAGCGAAGCCCACGCCGCAGCGCCACCGCCGACGCGCGTCTCAGTGCTGACGATGGGCCCCGGTGACCACCCATTCACGCGCTTCGGCCACAACGCGCTGCTGCTCGAGTGGGACAGCGGCGGCTACACCCGAAACGCAGTCTACAACTTCGGCACCTTCGAGTTCGACGGCCTGCAAGGCGTGAGCGATTTTATGGCCGGGCGCTTTCGGTATTGGCTCAGCGTCAGCACCTTGGAGGCCACCGTGCGAGCCTACGGCGCCGCCAACCGCGCCCTCACCGCGCAGGAGCTCGAGCTCACGGTAGACGAACGCGCTGAGCTCGGCACCGCGTTGAGCGAAAACGCGCGCCCCGAGCATCGCTACTACGACTACGACTACTACCGCGACAATTGCTCGACACGCGTGCGCGACGCCATCGATCGCGTGGTCAAAGGTGACCTGCGGCGCGGCGTCGTCGGCTCCGGTCACTTCACGTTCCGCCAGCACACGCTGCGCCTGGTCGGCGATACGCCATGGCTCTATTTTGGCTTGGATGTCGCGTTGGGCACCCCGACCGATCGCCCCACCACGCGCTGGGACGAGCTGTTCTTGCCGCAAGAGCTGCACGACGCGCTCAGCCACGCCCAGCGTCAGCTCGGCGCCGAGCGCGTGCCGCTCGTGAAGAACGAGCACAGCCTGTTGCACGCGGAGCGCCCCGCGCTGCCAAGCGCGCCGTCTGCGCCGTGGCTAGCCTTTGCCGGCTGCGGTACCGCGCTCGGCCTGCTATTCGCCGGACTTGGGTGGGGAGCCGCACGGCGGCGTTGGTTGCGCGTGGTGTTCGGAGTGACTACGGCGCTGTGCGGCGCCGTGCTCGGCTTGCTCGGCACAGCGTTGGCGATCTTCTGGGCCTCGAAACATTCGGCCGCCCACGCCAACCCAAGCTTGCTCGGGTGTCCGCCGTGGTCGCTCGCGCTGGTCGTGCTCGGTGGCGCCCTCGCGCTCGGCCGCGGTGGGGCGCATGCTGCGCGTCGCTTGCGGTTCATGCTGACAGCGTCGCTCGCCTCGAGCCTGGGCTTACTGGTGCTCTCGCTGGCCCGCAGCAGCCACGAGTCGCTGCGCATGGCGTTGTTGTTCGTGCCGCTGTGGGCGGGATTTTGGTGGGGTGCACGGCTCGCCAGCCGCACTCCGGCAGACAGCGACAATCTAACGACAACAGCGTGACAAACGTGTTAGCCCTGGCTGCGGATGGCCGAAGCGAAGGCGCTCGAGCCGGAGTCTGCGCAGCTGCTGGCGTGGGCGACGGTGGCAGGCCTCAACCAGCTGTTGATCAGCTGGCAACTGCCCCGCACCGAGCTGGGCACCGCCCTCTTGCATCGCGCGTACGATGCGGGTCAGCTGCTCGCGCTCGGCGCGGTCTCTTGGCTGGTGGTGCGCGGCGCGCAGCTGCTCGCGCGACGACTGCGGCCCAGTAGCTTCCCGCTGCGACACCGGACCCAAGCCGTGTGGCTGGCGCTCGCCGTGCTGCTGGTCGGTCTGTTGACAGTGGGCGGTGATGTCTCGAACCTCGCCGAGCGCTCCAACGTCGCGCCGCGAGTCATGACGTTCGGTGTGTCGAGCGGGTTTGCGCTGGTGCTCGGCGGCTCGCGACTGCTCGGCGCGTTGCAAGCGCGCTCGGCGCGCATCGCGCAAGCCGTGATCGGCCTGGCGTTGTTCGCCGTCAACGCCTTGTTTTTGCGTGCCGACTACTTCGCCTGCCACCTGATGCTGGCGTGGCTGGCCGCGCTCTTGCTCGCCAACGCCGTCGAAGGCGCGCGGCTGCGGCCGTGGCAGCAGCTCGGGCCTGGCGCGGCCCCGTTGTGCATCGCGGTTGGCGCGCTGAGCGTGCTTTGGCCGCCACGCGGCGACGTGCGGCTGCGCTTGTACACGCTACCGAGCTCAGTGCTGGCGCCGCTGATCACCGGCTTTCTGCCGCGCGAATCCGCCACCCTGGAGCGGGTGCCGGAGCAGTACCGCGACTCGGAATGGTTCAAGAGCCGCGCCCAGTTGCCGCCAGTCGCGCCGACGCACGGCATCGTGCCGAGCACGCCGCCGATCGTGATGTTCTTCACCATCGACGCATTTCGCGCGGACGTGCTGGACAGCGCACGCCAGCGACACCAGCTGCCCGAGCTGACACGGCTGCGCAGCGAGTCGACCTATTTCAGCGTCGCGCGCTCGCCGACCACCTCGACCATGACGACGATGGCCTCGGTCTTCTCCGGCAAATACTACTCACAGCTGCTCTGGAGTGACGTCAAAGCCACCCCCTTGATCGATCCGTCGCCGCGCTTCCCCGAGCTGTTGGCCGCGCGCGGCGTACGCACGTTTCTGGCCGCCGGCACGCTCGGGCAAATCTACGCCAGCAGTGGCGTGGCGCGCGGCTTCGCGACCGAGGTGGCGATCCCCTACGGTCCGCGCCCGGGCGCGCTCGCCGTCAACGCGATCCTGGCCGAGCTCGAACGCGGGACGGAAGGTCCGCGCTTCTTCTACAGCCATTTCATCGAGCCGCATGCACCGTACGACTTGGCCGGCCCGGCTGGCAGCTCGTACGAGCGCTACATCCGGGAGATTGCGTTGGTCGATCAGCAGCTCGGCCGGCTGCGCCGCTACCTCGAGGCCAAGGGTTTAGCGGAGCGCACCTACTTGATTGTCGCCGCCGACCACGGTGAAGCGTTCGGTGAGCACGGCACGTTCAACCATGCGCGCACCACTTACGAGGAACTGGTGCGCGTTCCGCTGATCTTCTACGTGCCGGGCCAGTCCGCACGCCGCGTCAAGACACCAGTCACGCTGATGGACGTCGGGCCCACCGTGCTCGACTTGTTCGGGATCGCAGCGCCCGGCTTCTGGATGGGGCAGAGCTTGCTGCCGCTGGCCTCCGGGCAACGCGCCAGGCCAAGCCGCCCGATCGCTGTGGATACCGGCCGGCGCGTGCAAGCGCTGTGCTTCGAAGATGGCTACAAGGTCATCTTCTCGCGCACGCAGCACACCACCGAAGTCTACGATCTCAGGACCGACCCTCGCGAGCTGACCAACTTGGCCTTCAACGGTAGCGATCGCGTGCTGACCGCGATCGAAACCGCGCGCTTGTTCTTCGATGACATCCAGCTCAAGAACGCCGACACCCCAGCGCCGAAGTTCTGACGCGGGAGGCCGCTGGCTCAGGCCATGGCGGGCACACGCGGCGGAACGCTACTGGGCGACCGCGCGGCGTGCGGCGCCGCAGCCGGCTCCGACGCCGCCGCTGGCGCGCTCTGTTCCTCGTCAGGCTCGAACACCGGCGCGACGTGCATCACCGCGCTGGTGCGCGCCGAGCGCAACGCCGCTCGCACGACATCGCGCAGCAGCGCGAGCTCGATCTGAACGGTGTGGATGCGCAACGTCGGCAGCGTGCGAAACGTGCCGACCTCGACATCATCGAGCAGCCGCACCACCGAGTAGACGTGTGGTTCGGTGCGCTCAATGCGATACGTAACCCCCTTCACCTGAAGCATTCCCCGACTAACAGTGCGAGCCATCGTTTGCCAAGCATACGGGACCTTCTGCATCCGGCAGGTCGCAACAAGGCGTCAGCTGAAAATTTTCCTACGGCTCGGTTGGACAAGAAATCAGTCCCGCTCCGATAGCCCCCTACATTTCTCAGGCTCGGCGGGCGCGTCGCGGGCCGAATCACCCTCTTAGGTGGTTGGGTTGGCTAGGTGGGTAGGTGGTAGGTGGTCTAGAAACCCCTGCAGTAGAGCTGGAAACGCCGGACCGAGGGCGTCTTCTTGCCTTCTGCTACCCTACCCGCCGTGGGGCCTCGCACTATCGCAAGCCAACCGAATCCACGCCAAGCCCAGGACCAGGACCTAGCCCGCGCGGAAGCCGTAGGCCTACGCGACCTGCGCATGGTCATGGACGATCTGTGCGCTCGCGGGCTACCGGGCGCCACCGACGACTTCCCGTGGCCCACGCTCCTGCACGACGGCTCACGCATCCTCCAGGCCAATCCAGCCTGCCTGCGCTGGTTTGGCTGTAGCGGTGACGGCGCGCTCGTGCAGCAGCCGCTTGCCGTGCTGAGCGGCGCAGACGACCAGCAAGCGTTGCTGGCGGCCTTGGGCGCAACCGCCGCCGGCGCGCCGGCGTCGCCGCACCTGCAACGCTTCCGTGACCAGTCCGGCCAGGTCCTGCTCGGCCGCGTGCAGGCGCGACCGGCCCCGGGCCACGGTGCCAACGTGACCTTTGCGTTGATCGCGCCTAGCCACTGCGGAGATCGCTCGTCCGAGCTTTCACGGTTGCTGGGCGAAGCCGTCGACCACCTGACCGACATCGTCTTCATCACCGAAGCGCACGCCATCGACGGCATCGGCCGTCGCATCGTGTTCGTCAACCGTGCGTTCACCGAGTCGTCCGGCTACGCCGCGAGCGAGGTGCTGGGCAAGACGCCCAACATCACGATCGGCGAAGGCACGGATCGCAAAGCGCTGACACGTCTGGAAGCCGCGTTGGGCCAGACGCGCCCGGTGCGCGAAGATCTGCTGAAGTACGCCAAAGACGGCGCGCCGTACTGGGTCGAGCTGCAAATCTTGCCGATGTTTGACGAAGCCGGGCAGCACAGTCACTGGATCAGCATCCAGCGCGACATCACGGCGCGCAAACAACTGGAAGCGCGCTTGCTCGAATCGGCGCGCTTGGCGGCAGCCGGTCAGCTCTCGGTCAGCCTCGCCAACGAGCTGAACAGCCCGCTGGCCTCGGTTACGAGCTCGCTCGAGTGGCTGGCGGACCGCTTGCCGGTAATGCTCGGTCAGCTTGGGGTCTCGCGCGAAACGACCGAGGTACTGGAAGCACTCGCCGACGCACGCTCGAGCGCAGGCCGGTTGGCTTCGGCCACCAGCTACTTGCAGCTCTTGGGCGGCAGCGCGCCGACCTCGCGCCAGGCGCTACCGCTCACCCCGCTGCTGGACACCGCGATCGCCGACGCCGAGCGCCAGCTGGGGCGCCCACTCCGCGTCGAACGCCGCATCGAGCAAGAGCTGATCGTGTCGGCGGATTCCAACCGGCTCAGCCACGCGTTGCGGCTGGCGATCTTGAATGCAGCGCTCGCAGCCGACGACGCCACCGTACGGCTCCAGCTCGCGCTGTCAGGCAGCCGTGTCCACGTCAGCATCGAGGACAATGGGCCCGGCATTTCTCCGGATATGGCCGGCGCGCTTGGCGCCCCGTTCGACGCGCGCAAGCCACAAGGCATCGGCGACGCGCTCGGCCTGTTCGTCGCCAGCCGGCTAGTCGCCGAGCTGGAAGGCGAATTGGTGCTCGTGCCGCGCGCCCAAGGCACGCGCGTCGAAATCCGTCTACCGCGAGGCCACTGAGCCGTGGGCCGCGGCCGCGTTTCAGCTGTTAACGACGCCAGTCTCAGTACGTCTTCGAGCGACCGCGCAGCATGCTCTTGCCGAGTACGATCTTGGCCGTGTCGGCCTCGAGCTCGTCGTAGATCTTGCCCTGATCATTGGCGTTCTTGGGCGTGAAGGTCGCGACTTTCAGCGCATAGAGCCGGAACTCGTAGACGTGATCGTCAGCGCCCGGGCCCATGAAACCGAAGCCGGCCTTGTTGTTGTCGAAGCTCATCTGCTGCGAGCCGGCAGGCACCGCTGGCTTCGACTCGCGCGACAGGTTGGCGGGCAGCTTGACCGTCGCCGCGGGCAGGTTCCAAACCGCCCAGTGCGTGAAGTTGTTGGAGAAGTCGTGCAGCGTGATCACGTAGCTCATCGTGCCGGCTGGACCGGGTCCCCAATTGAGCTCAGGCGACATGTTCGCGCCGCCGATCGTCGTCATCTCGTTCGCTTGCGGGAAGAGCTTGCACGGCGCGTGATTCTGCTGCGTGCACGCTTCGACGTGCTCGAACGCGGGTGAGGTCAGGACGAACGGCGCCGCAGCGCCACCCGCGCCGGCCATCCCGCCCGCGCCGCTCGCCCCGCCTGCTGCACCGCCCGTCCCGCCTTGGCTCTGCCCGGCCGAACCACCCGCGCCTCCCCCGACGGCTGCGCCCGCCGAACCGCCGCCAGAACCGCCGGTGCTGCCGCCGCTGCCGCCCGTCGCAACGCTGCCCGCAGCGCCAGGAGAGCCAGCGACACCAACACTGCCGCCCGTCGTCGCGGCGCCGCCGGACCCGCTACTACCCGGACTCCCCGCAGTGCCGTCACTGGGGTTGGGGTCTTCGCCCCCGCACGCCAGCAAGAGGCCGAAGGCCAGGAACACCGCCGAGGACTTGGAAAATGCGCTCGCCATAGTTGGGCATGGAACCTTGCTCACAGGAGCTTCAAGACTTCCCGGAAAATGCACATGGCTGACGCTGGCGGCGGGCAGGGCAAAAACATCCAATTCAACGGTATCTACAGCGCCGATCAGTGGGACGCCGAGCCACTCGCCCCCAGCATGCGCGGCGGCGTCCTCAACCCGATCATCGACAGGGTGGCCAGCGGCGACCAAAAGCAGATCGGCAACCCCGACCTCTCCAACCAAGACCTCTACGTCTCCATCCTCAACAGCCTCGGCATGCCCGACACCACCTTCGGCGACCCCCGCTTCTGCAAAGGCGCTCTCCCGCTGGTCAAAGCCTAAAGCAGGCCAGCGACGGCTGGGGGAAAACGACACCGAGATCGATCGCCGCTTGCGCACGCGCCCGACGCCAACGTTCGTGGGGCTGCCAAGCCGCAGCCTCACTCGCAGAAGCTCACGTACCGTCATCGGGCCACACCCCGCGCCCCCGCGCCCCCCACTGCCGAATGTGCGCGCCGCACGCCCGAACGCCAAGCGCACCCGCACGCGCGCACCCGCACGCCACCCGCACCCGCACCCGTACCCGCACCCGCACCCGTACCCGCACCCGCATCCGCACCCGTACCCGCACCCGCACCCGTACCCGCACGCCACCCGCACCCGCACGCCACCCGCACCCGCACGCGCCGACCAGCCACCGCCACGGGCCGCCATCGGCCGCCACGCGCCACGCCCCCCCGGCCCTGCCCCGTCGTTACGCTTATCAGTTGATATCACCTAATTATCACCTGATATCAGGTGATAGTTGTTGCGAGGGGTGGGCCTCCTGCGGCTGACCCGCTTACCGACTTCGCCGCGTGTCACGCCCCGCCGCGCGCGAAAACGATCGCTTTTTAGCCGGATCTTTCACGTCGAACGCCACGATGCCGCCTCGCCGGTGCAGCCGGCGAGCGTGGCGATGTGGACGGACGGCAGAAAGCGCGGTGCGAGCAGCGACCGCGCGGACGCTGATGTCAGCGTGCCGTGCGTCAGCTGATGCGCGTCGACGCACGCCCGTGAGCACGCCAAGAAGACGCGCCCTTCGGCGTAACAAACGTCACAATAGCGTCGCGGCGCCGCCTGGCAACCGCACGTCTCCGGCATTCAGCCATTGGAGTCAGAGAGCATCGCCAAGGGAAGGATGGCGGCGCGCGTCGCGGCGTTCAGTGGGCCTTGAATCGACCCGCCGTCGCGCCGTGAAATCACGACCCGCTCTACCAAACCATGGGCGGTGGGTCGTACTTGGTAGGAGGACACCACGATACCGAGCGCGAGCAGCGCCCGGTGCAGCGACACAATCATCGGCGAACGGGTATTTCTCCCGATTTCGACGGCGGTTAGCTCCGAGCCTTCTTGCTCGAAGTGCACTTTGACTTCACGACTTTCCACGTTCGCCTCCAGGAGATGCGTACCGCCGCGTGCCTTGTCAACGGAGCCCAGGTGACTTTTATGCCAATCCCGACTCGGCCCGGGTTAAACGGCGCGCATGGGCGCTCAGTGGAAACAAAAAGGCAAAGAGCAGAGTGCGGTCGCCAAGGGGCGCGTCTTCACCAAGCTGACGAAAGAAATCATGGTTGCGGCGCGGACCGGTGGGCCGGATCCAGCCAGCAACTCGCGTCTGCGCCTGGCCATCGAGCAAGCCCGCCGCGCGTCGATGACTAAAGACACACTGGAACGCGCGATCAAGAAGGGCGCCGGCTTGCTCGACGACCAAGCCGCGTTCGAGACCGTCGTCTACGAAGGCTTCGCGCCGCATCAGGTGCCCGTGATCGTCGAGTGCCTAACGGACAACAAGAACCGCACCGCGCCGAACATCCGCCTGTTGTTCAAGAAGGGTCAGCTCGGCGCGGGCGGCTCTGTCAGCTGGGATTTCAACCGCAGTGGCGCGATCGAGGCGTCACCGCCCGCCGCGGGCGAAGATGCCGAGGAAGCCGCGATCGAGGCCGGCGCGCAAGAAGTGGAAGCAGCCGAAGAAGGCCAGCAGCGCTTCATCACCGAGCCGACCGATCTCGACACCGTTTCAAAAGCACTCACTGCGCGCGGCTGGAACGTCACCGCCGCCACTTTGGTCTGGATCCCCAAGAATCCCGTCAAGCTCGAAGGCGACGCGCGCACCGAAGTGGAAGCGTTTCTGGCCGCGCTCGACGAGGACGACGACGTGCAGCACCTGTATGTCGGCTTAGCCTAACGTCGCGGGCCGCGCCTGAGCAGCCAGGGCGGCTCGCACTTTCGTCGCCGACTCGTCGTGACTGAACGGCTTTTGCATCACAGCCGCCCGGAAGTTGGAGTCGATTTGCACCCCCCGAAAGTCCGCGTATGGTTGTAATCGTGCGTTCGTCGGGTATCTGGCTGGCAGTTTCGGTGCTTTGCGCGACTCCGCAGGCGCTAGCTGGCGGCGTCACGGCGCCCAGCTACGTACGCACGTCGCTCGACGAAGACGCCCCGGCGCCGAACAACGTTCGCGAGCCACGCCGCTTCCGCACCTCACTCGACGACGTTAGCCATGCGTCGTTCCCACTCGAGACTGCGGCGATCGACTCCGCCGGTCGCTTGATCCGCGTCTCGCTCGACGACGGCGGCGCGCGCTACGGACACCTGAGCCCTGCGCAATCCCAAGCGCGCCGCTACCGCACGACGCTCGACTGACGCGCCGCTCTGACCATGCGTATCGAGGCTACCTTCGCGTTCGTCGACATGGCCGGCTTCACCGCGCTGACCGAGGCGCAAGGCGACGAAGACGCCGCCGATCTCGCGACCATGTTCGCCGACATCACGCGCGCCGCGCTCGCCCCGGGCGACAGGCTGATCAAGACGATCGGTGACGCGGTGTTGATCACGTCACCTGACGCCGCGGCCGGCCTATCGCTGATCGAGCGACTGCTCACCGAAGCGGCGGCAGAAGCGCGCCTGCCCACGCTGCGCGCCGGCCTGCACCATGGCGAAGCCGTCGAGCGCGACGGCGACGTATTCGGCGCCGCAGTGAATTTAGCCGCGCGCGTCGCCGCCGAAGCGCACCCGGCCGAAGTGCTCGGTACCGCCGCGGTTGCCGAAGCCGCGCGCGTTATCGGCATTCCGGTAGTCGAGATCGGCGAGGTCGCGCTCAAGAACGTGCGCAAGATGACACGCCTGTTCTCGATGGCGTTGATGCTCGGCGCGACCGACACGCCGATCGATCCCGTGTGTCGCAACCCCATCGACCGGCGCACGGCTGCGGGCCGGCTGCGCTACCTGAACCGCGAGTATTGGTTCTGCTCACTGACCTGCGCGGCCGCGTTCTCGAGCAATCCGGAATGGCACAAGAACGAATCGATGCCACCCGAGCCCAGGCGTTAGGCGCGATCGATCCGCAGCTGGGTGAGGCCAAGGCGGATTTGTTTGGTGCGCGGGCGGCGTTCGATGACGGTCGTTGATTCAGGCAAGCCGTGTTGCGTGAAATGCTTGCGGATGCGAAAGACTTCGCCGTCGACCTGCTGCGGCGTCATTTTGAAGCCGTCGGCCAGCTCGTCTTTGTCCATCCAGCCGCACGACGCTTCGGGCAAATTCGCCTGGCGATCGGCCAACATTTGCCGGGCCAACGTCAGCATCAGGTAGTTGTGACTGCGCGAGCCGAGCGCCACGCGCCGCTCCGGGTACTCGAGCGTGAGCTCGACGAAATCCTCATCGGACGAAACGGTGAAACACAGCGCCGGCTCCGCACCGAGCGCCAACGACAAGGTCTCCGTCGCAGAATTCGAGGTCGGGCAGCAAAACCGAAACCGCTGCTCCACGCACTCGATGATTTGACCATCGGTGACGAGCGTAAGCTCGCCGTTGGCTTGTTCGAGCTTCCACGTGCCGTCGTGATCCAGGTACAACGTGCACTCCGGGCTCTTGCTCGACGGCAAACCGATCAGCCCCTGCCCGCCCAGCAGTGCCAGCCCGGTGTCGAGCGCGACCGCCATCGTCTGCGGCTCGCCAGCATCGACGAGCGCCCAACGTTCATCGGCGTGGCCGAACGTCAGCACCGCGTCTTTCTTCAGCCGGTACGCGCGCCCGGACTCGAGTAGTACTCCGTTCAGCTGCGTCCCATTGCGGCTCCCGCGATCCAACAGCTCCCACGCCAGGCCATCCCAACGGATCAGCGCTTGCTGGGTCGATACGTAGCCGCCCGTCAGGCGCAGCGCGCACTGCGGTCCGCGGCCGACCAAGTGCTCGGTCATGAGCAGGCACGATCGCGTGCCATCGGTTCGGCGAAGCTCCGCCATCAGTCGGGTGAGTAGACCACGTCGCTAGACCCCCGAAAAGACCAGACAATTTGCGACGGGGGCGGCGCCGAACCCCGCCGTTGCAATCGACTGCGATCGACCAAAAACGCGCCGGCCGCTAAGCGTCATAGGATGTTTGCCAGCGCTGACAGAGTCGAGCTAGCGACAGTTTGGGACGAGCTTCTAGCTGGGACCTGCAAAGTCGACAGTTGGTCGCACGCCGAACACACCTGGTCGATGGTCGTCTCACGACGCCCGGACACGGTGGCCGCGCGCGCCCACGCCCTGCGCCCGCGCGACGTCGAAATCCTAGAGCAAGCGCTGCTGTGCGGCGTGCGCAAGATGGTGGCGGTCGAGGCCGGGCTGTCATGCTCCAGCATCGCGGTCATCCTGCAGAGTTGCTTTCAGTTCATGGGTTTAGATTGCCTGCCGTCGCGCATTCCGGGCGTGGTCGTGGCAGCCGCCCACGCCCATCATCACCAGGCATCTAAATTCCAGTCACAACTGAGGGGTCCAGCTGAGCGCCAGTATTCGCAGCAGACAATCACGGTGCCGCGGCCCGATCGCGCGCTGGTCGCCTGGCTCGCACCCGCCGAGCACGCGGTGATCAACCTGCTGATCGAGGGGCTGAGCTACGCCGAGATCGCCCAAGCCCGCAGCACGTCGATCCGCACCGTCGCCAATCAGGTCGCCTCCGGCTTCCGACGTTTGAACGTATCGGGGCGTGCCGAGCTGCTGTGCCTGCTGGCGCGTTGGGGCTTGGAGCCGCCAGAACCGCCCGCGCGGCGCCCGCCCTCGGTCGTGCCCACCACCGCCAAGCGCGCGATTTCTCGCGGTTTACGGCTGTTAGAGGACGCGAGCGCGAGCCCGCATTGCCTCTCGCCTAGCCCGGCAACTTGAACTACCAAGGGGAGTGGACATGGCTCAGCGTCAACGAGCGGCCGTCTTGGCCTTAGCAGCAGGGCTCGTCTCGCCGCGCTGGGCTCACGCGCAGGACACCACGCGCGCGGACGAGACGTTCCACGCCGGCCGCGAGCTGATGAAAGACGGCAAGCTGGCCGAGGCGTGCCCCAAGTTCGAAGAGAGTCAGAAGGCGGATCCGGCTTCGGGTACCTTGTTGGCGCTCGCCTACTGTCAGGAGTTATCGGGCCTTTTGGCGAGCGCCCATACCAACTACCTGGCCGCGGCCGATCTGGCCGCGAAGGACGGCCAACCCGAGCGGCAGAAAGCGGCCGGCGAGCGCGCCGAAGCGCTCTCGAAGCGCGTCTCGACGATCACGATCCAGGTACCGGGCACGCTCAGCCATCAGGCCGGGTTGAAGGTGTTGCGCGACGGCATCGAAGTCGATCGCACCGCCTACAATGTCCCCCTCCCCTTGAATGGGGGAACTCACGCGATCGAAGTGATGGCCCCCGGCCGCGAGCGCTGGGCCGGCGTCGTCACCTTGCAAACCGAGTCCGACCACAAGACACTTCAGCTGCCCGATTTGGAACCCGAGCTCGCGCCCTTCATCCAGACCAGCGGCCCGCGCCGCGGCGCAGCCCGCACCGTGCCGGCACCGAGCGAGTCAGCTTCGGTGCGTCACATGCGGCAGGCCAGTCTTGGCCTCGGTTTAGCCAGCGCCGTTGGCGTCGGCCTCGGCGTGACATTCGGCCTCGCAGCGAAGTCGCGAAACGACGCCTCGAACCGCGACGGTCACTGCGATGCAAGCGGCTGCGACGCTTACGGCGCCGAACGCCGCCAAGCCGCCCTCGACTCCGCGCGCATCTCCACCTGGTCATTCGTCGGCGCAGGCGCGCTCGGCGCGACGGCACTGATTCTGTACTTCAAGGCTGAGAGTACGACCTCAACGCAACTCGCAACCAGCTTGGTCGACGGCTCACCCCGCGTCTCGCTCCGCGGGAGCTTCTGAAGTGCGCCGGCAAGCGCGTTGGACGCGTGCATTGCTGAGCAGCGCGCTCGTCGGCATGTGCGGCATCGCGTGCCAAACCGTCCTCGACATCCAAGATCCGAAAATGCGCCCCAACGCCACCGGCGGCGAAGGCGGTGACGTTACGGAGCCGAACGGCGCTGGCACGAGCGGCACCGTCACGATGCCCAACGGCGGCGAAGGCGGAGCCGCCCCAGTAACGAACATGTCCGGTGCCGCCGGCGAAGCCGGCGCACCCGCAATGAAAGAATGCGAAGCCGGCGCCGTACGCTGCACCGAAAAAACGCCGGAAATCTGCGACCCAACCGGGCATTGGCTCGCGAACACGGAAGAGGCGGACGGCGACTGCGCGGCGCTGTGCAGCGACGGAAAATGCGTCGAATGCGTCGCCACCGACTCACCGCGCTGTGCCGCCTGCGCCGATGACAACCCCACCTGCAACTCGAACCAACCGCAGACCTGCGTGGACGGAGCTTGGGTCGATCAAGACGACAAACCGTGCGCGCAGTTTTGCGTGGCCGGAGTTTGTCAGACGGCTCCGAGTTGCAACGCCGCCAACACCGACCGAACGACTTGCCAAGGCAATGTGAGTTGCTGCGAGTCGCTACTCGTGCCGGGTGGCACGTTCAAACGCGACTTCGACGGCGGGGAGTACGGCGACGCTTCGTTCCCCGCAACGATCAGCGCGTTTCGCCTCGACAAGTTCGAGGTCACCGTCGGGCGCATGCGTCAGTTTGTGAGCGCGTTTGCACAGTTGAAGCTCAAGAGCGGCGCCGGCAAGTCACCGCACATTGCCAACGATCCGGGCTGGGATACCGACTATGCGTTACCTCCCGACACCGATGCCTTGACCGCGCAACTCCGCTGCCCTGGCACGACGTGGTCGGATATGCTGACTGACAACAACGATCTGCCACTCAACTGCGTACCGTACAATGTCGCGTACGCTTTCTGCATTTGGGATGGTGGACGCTTGCCGACTGAGGCCGAATGGAACTTCGCAGCGGCCGGCGGTGATGAGCAGCGGGCGTATCCCTGGAGGGCGCCTCCCACTGGACCAGCGATCACCGACGACTACGCCAACTACGCCAACGCGAATCCCGGGCCGATTGCTGTAGGCTCGAAGCCGGCAGGCGACGGACGTTGGGGGCAATCCGATTTGGCTGGAAACGTCGCGGAATGGGCTCTCGACTACCAAGGCGACTATCCCTCGATCTGCATCGACTGCCTCAACGTGACGCCCGCTGCCACGCGGGTGCAGCGCGGCGGCGCCTACAACATGTCCGAGGACCTTCTACTCGGGTCTTTTGCCGGGAACGTGGGACCATCTCAGGCTTTTTCCGTTCTTGGATTCCGATGCGCGCGCGATCCGAACTAAGCTGGTGGCCAATGCCCCGAAAGACTTCCATACCAGGCCGAGCACCGAAACGCCCGTTAGGGGCTTTGCTGCTGATGGCGCTGTTGTTATCGCTAACGCAATGCGGGGCCTCGCCGCCGCCGCAAAGCGTAGGAGCCGAGCACTGCGGCGGCGTCGCATGTACTGGCACGCTCGAGTGCCAGAACAACATGCCAGTCTGTGCCCTGGCCGCGGGCATGGGTTGCCTGCAGGGCCCCCCGCGCGAATGTGTGTGGCGTCTCAACACTGCCAGCACCAGCTGCCCCTGCATGGAGCACGACGTTCGGCTCTGCAACTACTCGGGCGCGCCCGGCGTCCAAATCTGCACGAAAGCAAGCGCGACCTCAACCTATTGGGGGACATGTCAAAGCTGCCCTACGTGCACTGCCGGGTGACGCCGTCATCCGCGCGTTTTAGCGTCGATCTGACGTAGTACGATTTTCGTGCTCGCGCTTCGACATCGCGTGCTGCTAGCAGCTGCCGGCGACGCGAAGCGCCGAGTTGCTCATGGCTCACATTCTCGCTTCATCAGGAGTGGGAAAATGATCCAATCGTCTTGTGCCCGGCCCCGTCGTGTTTGCGCTGCGCCTAGCCAGCGCTGCAATCCTCACGCTCGCGCTCGTCCAATGCAGCGCCGAGCAGCAACCGACCGACGCCACCGATACCCCCGACGGCCCGATCGCCTCCGTCACCCAAGCCCTCGAACACTGCGCCGGCGTCGTTTGCACGGGAAGCGCCGAATGCGCAGCCAACATCCCGGTCTGCGCCTTGGCCGCTGGCATGGGTTGCCTCCTGGGCTCGCCGCGCGAATGCGTCTGGCGCCTCAACACTGCCAGCAGCAGCTGCCCGTGCATGGAGCACGACGTGCGGCTCTGCACCGTCGCCCCCAGCACCCCCGGCGTCCAAATCTGCATGAAAGCCAGCGCTACCTCGACCTACTGGGGCACCTGCCAAACCACCCCCGCTTGCTCACCGTAGGCGCCACGTCGCGCGCACCGTTCACGCTTCGTCGAGGGCGCGCGTGACTCAACGACGACCGGGCCCGCCTCGCCACGGGCTCAGTCGCCATTCCCTACCCGGCTCGCCCACCGCGGGCGAATGCCTCCTGCTTCGCCAGCGATTCGTGCACCTGCCGCTCTCGCGCTTCCTGCATACGCTCGCGCCCAAAATCTCCCTCGGCCGCCAGCAAGTTATGACACCGGCAGCGCAGCGTCACGTTCTCCGCCGAATGCTCGCCCCCGCGGGCGAATGCCACGAGGTGATGAAACTCCAACCAGTGCGTTTCCACGCACCGCCGCCCGCCCTCGTCCACGTAGCTACACCGCAGCGCATCGCGCGCCGCAACCGCGCGCCGCACCGCCGCCGGAATGTATCGCCCGCGCCAGCACGGTGTTTCACGGTCGTCCGCGCTTCTCCTCCTCGCTCGACCATTTTCGGAAACCGCGATCGCTCCGTCCACCGCGCCGGCGCGGGGACCAACCTCCGTTGAATCGCTACCCCAGTCTTCCACCGCGCCAGCGCGGGGACCAACCTCCGCCAAATCCGTACCGCAGTCATCCACCGCGCCAGCGTGGGTACCAACCTCCGCCAAGTCCCTACCGCAGTCATCCGCCGCGCCAGCGCGGGTACCAACCTCCGCCAAGTCCGTACCGCAGTCATCCGCCGCGCCAGCAGCGCTGGCCCTTTCAAGATCAGAGACCGCAGTCGCCCACCGCGCCAGCGCGGGTACCGGCGGCACCGTTCAGGCGACTGCTCTCCGAGTCGTCCGGCCGAGGCGCAGCTTCACTCATCTTCCACGTCATCGCGTATTTGCGCTTCTCGAGCTCCGCCACGAGCGCCCGCATTGCCCGGAGATGTAACTCCGCCAGCTCCCCCCGCGCGGTATGCGAAAGCAACGCGCGCGCGCGCTCGACAAGGTCCACGTACTCCTGCCCCGCCGTGAACTGCACTTGATAGCGCTGCAGCGCCTTCAACGGCGCGAGCCGATTGAGCGGCGTCGGTCGCGCAACCCAATCGGCCCGCGTCGTCGCCCCTTCCGCCGCCGTCGCCGTCGCCCCTTCCGCCGCCGTCGCCCCTTCCGCCGCCGTCGCCCCTTCCGCCGCCGTCGCCCCTTCCGCCGCCGTCGCCGCCGCCGCCGCCGTCGCCTCTTCCGCCGCCGTCGCCCTTTCCGCCGCCGTCGCCCCTTCCGCGATTGGCTCCGCTTCCACCACCTCGCTCAGCAACGCCAACGGCGTCTCACTCATCCATTCGCGCGGGCGTTGGCCTGCGCGCAAATGATTCACCGGATTGAGCGCCAGCATCGCCTCTTGCCACGTCGGTGCACGCAACTTCCGGGGCAAGTCAAAGCCTGGCCCGAGCGGCTGAATGCGCGCCGGCACATCCGGCAACGGATCGAGCTGGCGCACCAACTGCGCGATCTCTTTCTTAGTGCGGTGCTTCGCACGTGGCAGCACCTCGCCAAGGTTTTCAGCCGTGAGGTGCGGCCCAAGCATCAACAGACCCGTCAGATGAAGCTCACCGCTAGCAATGGCGTCGTGAAGTACCGGAAATTTCTGCACGAGCCGCGCAGCACTCACGCGCCGAAACGCGGCATCCTCCGACATCCGCAGCTCGTAAACGCAATACGTGTACAGACTCGTGCACAAGCGCGCGCGGTAAACGCCGCGAGTTTCGACCTCCGCGAGGTGGGTCAGCAGCTCCGCCAGAGTCTGATTCGTGGCCCCGATCAGTCGCCGCGTACTCGCCAACAACTCCTGGTCCGTAAGCTGAGCCAACTTGCCGTCACCACGCCGCCTCAGCGGCGCGATCGCGTCTTCGCAAACTGCTGCGTTGCTTGCCATGCCTCACCCTACACCCCGAGTTTTCGCCCTCGCCAACGCCTCGCCAAGCGCGTTTCGAGCATCAAAACTCTTCGCGAATCATCCAAGCGGCAGCACGCGCCAGACACGACCATCTGAAGCCAACGCCACATCAATTCCCGCGTCGAACACCACCGCCGTCCGCGCCGCGCGCGAAACCCGTCAACACAAAAGAGGCTATTCTGAAAAAGGCCGAGGTGGGTGGCCCTGACCACTTCCGCGCCACGCCACGCCCCTCGCCGCGCGGCGCCCAATCCACCGTAGCGGGGCTGGGCACGCGCGCATGCCGCCTTGTAGCTTGAATCGCAGAAGCTGCTTGCGCGCGAGGTTGCCGTCCAGACGATCGGGGTCGCTGGGCGCATGCGGCGAGGCCGTACGTTGCGGAAGCAGGCCACATCGGGCGGCGGCTGAACCGCCAGCTGGAGCCAAACCGTGACGCCGCTTCGACTGCGGCGTCGATCCGGGATCTTCACGAGTTCGACGACGAGTTCGACCGCGACGAGTTCGACCGCGACGAGTTCGACCGCGACGAGTTCGACCGCGACGACACCACGGCCTCGCTCGATCCGATCGGGCTCGCCGCGCCGCCCAGAGCAACCTGGTGCGCCACAGCAGCTTCTGCAATTCGAGCTGCGGCGTGGCAGCATCCCCTGGCAATCACTGCTGCGCCGCGCCGCGCTTGGACAAACAATGTCCGCGCTCCGGTTGCTGCACGGGCCGGGCGGCGCATGCTGCGGGCATGCAGAATCCGGTGGTCGTCTTTCAGTACACGGGGTTTACGGTGCATGCAGCGCCGAGCGGCGCGGAGGCGGCGCAAGCGTTGCCGTCCGAAGCCTTGGCGTCGCACGCGGCGCCGAGCGGCGCGGAGGCGGCGCGAGCGTTGGCGTCCGAAGCCTTGGCGTCGCACGCGGCGCCGAGCGGCGCGGAGGCGGCGCAAGCGTTGCCGTCCGAAGCCTTGGCGTCGCACGCGGCGCCGAGCGGCGCGGAGGCGGCGCAAGCGTTGCCGTCCGAAGCCTTGGCGTCGCACGCGGCGCCGAGCGGCGCGGAGGCTTCGGAGGCGACGCGGGGGCGGCGGGGGGCGAGCTGGGCGAGCTGGCGCGGGGAGATTTTGGACGACGCGGGCGAGCTCCACGACGGGTTTTCGTACACGCGCGATGGCTTTCCGGGTGCGGTGATTGGCGCGTTGCGCGTGCGGGATATTGCGTTCGCGCCGCAGTTGGCGGCAAGGATGTGGGTGCACACGGACGACGCTGAATGAAGGAACCCGACCAGACGACGTTACGCGCGGTGGCAGAACGCACGCTTTCGCATTACCAAGCTGGTGCGGAGTCGTTTTGGGAAGGCACGCGCGGCCACGACGTTTCGCAAAACCTGCAAGCCTTGCTCGGCGCATTGCCGGCCCAGCCTGGTCTGCGCATCCTCGATCTGGGCTGTGGCCCCGGTCGCGACCTAGCAACGCTACGCGATATGGGACATGCGCCGGTCGGGCTCGACGGCTGTACCGCATTCGTCGAGATGGCGCGCGAGCACAGCGGCTGCGAGGTCCTGGAGCAGAGCTTCTTCGAGCTTGCGCTGCCGGCGCTGGCTTTCGACGGCATTTTTGCCAACGCTTCGCTGTTTCACGTACCCCGCGCCACCCTGCCGCGCGTGCTGCGCCAGTTGTTCGAAGCGCTCGCTGCGGGCGGCGCGCTGTTCTGCTCGAATCCACGCGCGATGGGCGGCGAACGCGAAGGCTGGCAAGGCGAGCGTTACGGCACGTACCTCACGCTCGAAAGCTGGTCTGAGCTGTTCGAGGCCGCCGGCTTCACGCTTGAGCGGCATTTTTTGCGACCACCAGGCAGGCCGAGTGCGGAACAGCCGTGGCTCGCCATGCTGCTGCGCAAGCCGGCCTAGTCCCTCAATTGGGATCGTGCCGGTGGGGCCTGGTGTAGTTACTGGCTGCGCTCGCGCGTGCCCGTAAACGAGACCGCAGCATTCAGGGACTCGCCGTAGCGCGCCGACACAGCTAGCGGCGTTCTTCGATCAAGCGTTCGATTTCCGCAGAGCGACCGAGCCCGGCAGCCGGAGCCGTCTCCGCTGGCGCGTCCGCAGGCGATGCGTCCACGGCCGGCACCGGTGCGGGCAACGCCGGGTTTGCAGCTGCGCGAACGACCTCAGCCAGCGCCGCGCTTTCGCTGACGCGAGTCGCAACCCGAGCGCTTCGACGCGACGGTACGCTGGCGGGTTCCGGCGCAGCTGCCGCCACGGGTAGCGCCGTTACCTCGGGCGCCGATGGCGCCGTTGCGACCGGAGCCGCCGGAGCAACCGCAGGTGTCGGGGCAGCAGCCGGAACGACCACCGGCTCCGCCGGCGCGGCGGCCGCAGCATTTCCGCGCGGCGCCGCCGGCATGGGATCACGCAGCAAGAACACCGCCAGAATCACCAACGCCGCCGCGGCCAAAACCAGCCAGCTGCGACCTTGCGGCGGCGCAGGCGTGGGTGCGACGGCGCCGATGTTGCTCGTGCGGCGATGGTCGGTTTGCGGCGCCGCTTCGACCGGCACCTCGAGCGTCGCGGTACACGACGTCGGATCTTGCGCCACGCTGCGCGTCAGCGCCGGAATCGACGACGACGACGTGAACATGCCGGTGACACGACCGAGCGAAACACGCGCGTCGTCGCTGCCGAACGGCGCGAGCGCGGCCGCCAGCTCCACCGCGTTGGCGTAGCGCGCCTCGCGATCTTTCTCGAGGCACTTCCGCAGCACCTGCTCGAGGCCGTTCGGCAAAGTGCTCGGTATTTCTTGCTCCGACAGCGGGATCGGCGGCTGGCTCAGAATCCGCGAAGCCAGCTCCAGGTAGCCGGGGCCGACGAACGGCGGGCGCCCGCACAACAGCTCGTAGAGCGTGGCGCCCAGCGACCAGATATCCGAACGCTTGTCGACGTCGCGCGGGTTCTGCAGCTGTTCGGGCGGCATGTACTGGGGCGAGCCCAGCCGCACGTCGTCGGAGCTGGTCAGCGCGGTCGACTCAGCGGCGTCGCTATCCAACGTCTTCGCGATGCCGAAATCCAACACCTTGATCAGCGGCGTGCCGTCGGCGCGCGACGTGAGAAACAGGTTCCCCGGCTTGAGGTCGCGGTGGACGATGCCCTTGACGTGGCCCTCGGCGACGGCCTGCAACGCCTGCAGCACGTAGTCAACCGCCAAACTGGGTGAGAGCGCGCCCTGCTCGCGCAGCAGCGCCCGAAGGTCACAACCCTCCAAATACTCCATGACGAAGAACGGGGTGCCGGATGGTAGTTTTTCAATCTCGAGCAGCCGAACGACGTGCTCACTCGTAACGCGCGTCGCCGCGCGGGCTTCGCGCACGAAACGCTGAACGGCTGTGTCGGAGCCGGCCAGCTTGGGCAGCAGGAACTTGATCGCCACGCGCCGGTCGAGCACCTGGTCGCGGCCAGCCACCACCACGCCCATGCCGCCGACGCCGAGCGTCTGCTCGATCAAATACTTGTCGGCCACCACCTCGCCCACGCGCACCGGCGCCGCGCTGTTGTCCCCCGCCTCGAGCTGGCTGGCGGTGTTGGTGGTCATGGATCCCGCAACCCAGAACGGACGGTCCGACCAGGAGCCAACCAAGATACCAGCCGGTCGGGGCGTGCGAAAGTGCCACAGTCGAAGCCGTTCCCGCGGCCTTTAACCAGCGACGACTTCAATAGTAGGGAATTCGATGGGCCGGCCCGCCCCCGACCCCGGTCAGCCCGTACCCGGCCGCGCCGACGCCGCTGGCTTCGATCTCGACCCACTCGTCACCGCCGGCGGCGGCTTTGTTTAGACGGGCTTGGTCCAGAAGCCGTCAATCGGCTTCGGCGGCGACGCGAAGCTGAGACCGCCGAGGTACTGCGCGGGATTGTTCGAGCGGAAATATGCCTGCGCGACCGTCGCCCAGAAGTCGACGTGCGGGCGCTGACCCGTGCCGCCGTTGTCTTCGAAGTTGACGTACTTGCCGTGCTGCATGCCGAGCGCCTTGCCACCGAAGTACATGGCCGCCTTCGGGTTGCGCTCGTGCGTCGCCATCGCCACTTCCGTGAAGTACGGCATCACGGTGTGGTCAAGCATGTTGCCGCCAAACGCGTCTTGCGCGTTCTTGAACATGTTGACGATGTCGCCGGTCTTGTCGTTGTACCAGCTGTGCACGGCGGTCATGAAGTCGACCAGCGCCAGCTGCCCCGCGTCGGTCGGCGCCGCGTCGAAGTACTTCTCGCGCGGCCCGGAGATCTTGTGACTCTGCGGGTGATGCATGAAAATCTTGCTCGGCTGATCCGGACGCAGCCCCTTGAACGAGATGTGATTGGTGCCCGGCGACCACTGAAACGTGGCGGTCGAGATGATGTCGCACTGCATGGCGGCCAGCAGAATGCCGGCGTGCAGCTTGCCGATCGCCGCGTGCGCTTCATCGTCGGCGGTGGCGACTGAATCGATGCCGTACGGGTTGCTGGAGCCAACCTGACCCTTGAGGTTGGGATCGGGGGCAGCCGGCACGACGCAGCCGCTCGGCGTCACGATTTTTCCGTTCAACAGATCGGAGACCTGCATCTCGATCTTGCGACACGCTTCGGCGTGAATGTCGATCTTTTTGCTCTCTGAGGCCGGCGCGATCGACTTGAGTTGATCGAGCTCACGCAAGCAGAAGTCGAGCACGCTTTTCCGCTGCTGCAGGGCAATCTTTGCCGCCGCCATGTTCTCGGGCGTGGAGCCGCCGGGCATGAACCCGGTGAACAGCTTCATGTACAGCTGCGCCGGCGCCAGCTCCGGCAAAAGCGGTACGTGCTCAGTGACGTTGCCGGCTTTGTTCGCCGCCGCAATGTCGGCCGTCTTGTGCGAGTACGACAGGCACCGGGTCGACGTCTCTTGCGCGTCGATGCGCGCGTCGCAGATCGCGTTGGCGTAGCCGATACCGGGGCGCGTCATGGCCACCGCGCCAGTCGTGGCGTCATCCTTCACGTCGTTGAGGATGATTTGATCCCACGACGGGCCGCCGGCCACACCGTCGTCGGCTTCGCCGCCGTTGGAGCGCGTGCCCGGGCAGCCGGTGCCGGTGGTCGACATCGGCGTGCCGCCCTCGTGGCCGCCGGCGCCGTTTGTCGGCCCCAGATCATTCAAGCCCCAGAACAGGCTCATGTCGCCGTCGAGGCCCTTGTCCTTGAACGGCTGCAAGATGCGCGACCACTGCTGAATACTACCGACGCCGTTCGGCTTCACGCCGCCGTTCGGCAAGAACTGGTGTTTGATCGTGCCGACCGGCCAATGCATCATCAAAAAGCGCGGCGGAGACGTGGCACCCGCCGCCATGGCTTCGAAGTCACGCAGCATGACCTTGAGCCCGAAGGCACCGCCGATACCGGCGAGGAACGAACGGCGAGCGAATCGATAGGACCTGTGCAACTTAGCCTCCCGTGCGTTGGGTAAGAGTCTTGGACAGCGCGACCGCGCGCACGAGGGCGCCGAAGGAGTGGTCGGAACCAGCGAAGCTGTTGGCGATCGCTTTGCTAGCGCAGCTCTTGCCGCTGACGCCGGTTTCGGCCAGCGCGTAGGTCAGCAGCTTGGTGCCGACGCACGATGAGAACGCACCGCTGTCGGCCAGCGACTTGCCCACTTCGACCGCGTTCATCGCCGCCTTGCCCCCGACGAGCGGCGGCAGCGTGACCGAGGCGTCGATCGCACGACCTTCGGCGTCCATCGTGCGGAAGCGGCCAACCAGGTCGAAGTTTTCGAGCGCGAGTCCGTAGGGATCGAAGCTGGGGTGGCAGCCCACGCACGGCGCGGTGCTGGCGCGGTAGGTCGCGCGCTCGCGCTCGGACAGGTTGCCCTGCATCATCACGACGTTCTTGATCAGGTCGGCCAGGTTGTCCGGGAAGGCCGGATTGGTTTGGCACAAGATCGCGTCGTTGACCGAAAGGCCACGCCCTACGACCGACTGCTGGTCAGGGCGCGAACGCGACGTGAGAAAACCGGCGCTGGTCAGAATACCGGAGCGATTTTCTGGCAGATCCACCGGCCCAAAGCCGTCGGCGTCCAAGCCAACGGTCGGCACCGGCACGCCGTACAGCGGCGCCAACTGCTTGTTGATGAACGATTTACGCGATGTGGCCAGGTCCGACACGACGCCGCCGTTCCAGAGCACGTTGTTGATGAACAGCTGACTCTCGTGGAACATCGACGCAGCGACGCCGTTGTTGAAGACATCGGCCGGCAAACCGTCGATGACCACCGACAGCACACGCGCGATGCCGTACGACGCGAACACCGTGTCCTGCAGGTTGGCTTTGGTCGCGGGAAGCGCCAACAAGCGATCGACGTGCGCGCTGATGTCGGCGTCGGTGGTGAGCTTGTTCGCCGCAGCCGCGGCCAACAGCGGCGCGTCGGGCGGGCCATCGGTGAGGAAGTAAGAGAGCTGGCTTGCGAGCTCGTACGGCGTGAGCGGCCCGGTCTTGGCGTCGGCGCCGAACTCGGTGCGGTACAGGAACTCGGGCGCGTCGTAGATCGCGCGGACGCCGGCTTGCACGCCTTGCTCGATGGTGCCGCCCGCCGTGACCGCCGTCACCTCGCTGAACACCTGCAACAGGCTGGTCTTCTCGCGGTCGGTCAGCGGCCGGCGGTAGGCGCCTTCGGCGTGCTTGACCAGGAACGCCTTGGCGCAGTCGGCCGTGGCGGGCGCGGCGCACGCCGTGACGGCCGCAAAGTTCTTGAACACGTAGTCGCCCGCTTTCTCGGCGATGGCTTCGGACGACTGCCACTTGGAGTCGATGTAGGTGGAGCCCTCACTAGTATCGCCCAGCGGCGGGAAGGTGCGCTGCGTGGTCGGCGGGATTTGATTCGCGCTGAGCACCTCCTTGGCGAGGGCGTCGCCGAAGACCGGACGCAGCGAGCTGGCGATTTGGTTGAAGCTGAGGCGAATCAGCCGCTTGGGCATCGCGATCTCAAGCCCCTCGCAATCTTGCAGTGTGGTCATACTGCCGCCCGAGCCGTTGCCACCGGCGCTGCTGCCACCGGTTGGGTTTCCGGGGTTCCTGACTGGGTCTTTTCCCGTCACTTCGGCGGTGCACGCGGCGAGCGATGCCAACGAGACAACGGCCAGTAGGCTGACTGCCCCCGCACCTCGGGTGACGCCAAGCCTGTCCAAACCGAGCTTTGAAGCCTTCACGCCTAGGAGTCACGCTTGGGCGCGGCATGGATTCAGAAATCGACTTGTAACGTGCCGAAGCCCTCCAGGACGTGGAAGTTCGGCTTGGGGGTGCGGGGCGGACGCCAGGCCAAGTACTTGCGCGGGGCCTTACCCTCCATGCGATAGAGCGCGAGCGGCAGGCGCGCACCAGCCGTCAGCGCACTCACGAGCGCGGGTGCGGACAGGCGCGCTTCGATGAGTGCCGTGTGGCGGGCCGAATCGCTGGTCGTCTTGATCGTGAGGCCGCTCGACCACTCCGTTCTGGATACTTTGGCGCCGCGATCGAGCTCGAGGTCGAAGAAGTGACCGAGCGGGCCGAGCTCGACCTCGTAATAGTGTTGCGGGTGGGTTGGCTCCGGACCAAGGAACAGCTCCACGCAGTCTTCTTCGTAGAGCTTGGCGCGCTCCGTCGCGACTGGCCGCGAGGTATCGACATTCAGGCTCGCACTGCTGAGCTCGAAGAGCACGAACAGCGCGCCCTCGGTCCAAAGAAAGCGCGCTGTCGTGCTGACACCGCTGGCGGCCCCGGCGTAGTCAGTCTGCCAAGTGACGGCTGGCGCGCTCGCCCAAATCGGTTCGAGCTGGCCATCGATCACTGGCGGCGTCGTCACGTGCTTGGCGTGCGCGACAGGTACCGGAGACGGCGGCGCGGCGGGCAAGCTGAACGGCGCGATGGCTTTGAAGAACACCGGCCGCGGCGTCTTGAGCGCGCTCACGCCGTCGCCGGTGAGCGTCGGCGACGCGAGCGCGACGCCGTAGCGGCGTGCCGCCAGCTCGATCAGTGGCGACGTGCGGTGTCCGCCCAGCTCTTTGGCGAGCTCGGCGTTGTTCCACAATCCCAGGTATTCAGCGCCGACGCGATCGACCAGCACCGGGTTGGTGCCGCCAATCGCGATGCCACCCGGCACTTTGCGGATATTTTGGAAGCCGTCGCCCGACATCGCTGGCACGCCTTCGGCCAGCACCACGTCGGGCAAAGAGATCTCGAGCACGTCGACCATCCGCTCGGCGAACAGCTCGAGCGAGGCCAGGTATTTTGCGCGATCTTCCGGCTCATGCTGGTGACGGTCGTGCAGGTACGGCTTCAGCTCCTCGTGCATGCGCCACTTCTGGTTGTAGGCGGGCGTGGCTTCGGAGCGCATCACCGTGCCCTGCATGCCCTTAATAGCGAGTGACACCACCGCGTAGCGATGTGCCTTGATCTTCGGCACGCTGATGAACAGACCGTGCTCGAGCGTTTCGGCGAGCAGCTTGGGCATCAGCAATGTCGGTACGTGGGTGTGCTCGATGCCGGTGATCAACAGCGGCTTGCCCGGTTTGTCGCCTTGTCGGTCGAAGACGCCGTCATCGTCGAGCGCGACCAGTGGCACCTGCTCAGCCGCAGCCATCGCCGTGTAGCCAGACAGATCGACGGCTTTTTTCCAGTGCTCGTGCGAGTTACCGCAGCCATCGGCGATTGTGATCCGTGTGTGACCGCGCGCCTTCAGGCAACGCACGACGCCGCGCGTGAACTCGGCCTCGGTGACGCGACCTTGCACGCCGTCGTCGCCGCCCGACTTGGCAGTGTTCTTGAAGCCATCGAAGCCGCACAGGTTGGGCTTGACGAGAATCGGCGTCTCGGGCGGTCGCGCTGGGACGACCGCTTCGCACAATCGCTGGCCAAGCTCGAGCGCGCTCTCGCCTTGCAGCACCGTCACCGCCGAGCGATCGCTCTTGAGCCGCTCGATGTGGCGCTGGCGGAGCTTGGCGCCGTCGACTTTGTCGAGGTCAGCGGCCGCGACCGCCGTACCACCGCCGTAAGCTGGGCTGGCCTGCGACACCGTATCCGGCTCTGCGGACGGCGGCGGCAACGGCGGCGAGACCGACGCCGCTCGGCCAGCGGCAGAGCCAGTGACAGACGCGGAGGCAGACGCCAACGGCGGCGCCGTGGACTGACTCTTGCGCGAACAACCGGCAACACCAGCGACGCCCGCGAGCCAAGCGACCGACGCCAAAACGAAGGAGCGTTTCCTCACATCACCAACCTTAGCGACGTTCCAGCCGACTCGCCGACGGCACGCCGCTGACCTGAGCAGCGTCGGGCCAAGCGGCCGGCAGCAGCGCGTCGGTGGCGCGCGGCGTCGCGAACGCCACGAAACACGACCGGCGCGATCTCGCTGGTTTGAGCGACGCCGCGCGGGAATTTCGGGCTAACCTTGTGGGCTCGAGAAATGGGCTCGATCGAGCGCTTCCTGGCTCATGCCGGCGTGGCATGGTGCTCCATGAGCACCTTGGCGCACGCTCAGGTGCCCGCGGTGAACGCGGAGCCAAGTCGCGCCCAGTGCGTGGCGGCTCACGAGCAGGCGCAAGACGCGCGGCTTTCGGGGCAGCTGCTGTCCGCGCGCGTCGCGCTGCGCGCGTGCTCCGCGGCCGACTGCCCAGCGCTGGTCTCGCGCGACTGTGTGCAGTGGCTGTCCGAAGTCGATGAGCAAATCCCGTCGGTGATCTTTCGCGCCGCCAAAGACGGCGAGGACGTGGTCGGCCTCCACGTGCGCGAGGGCGACCGGCTACTCACTGATTCGTTGACCGGCTCGGCCTTGGAGCTCGATCCAGGCCCGCACCACTTCGTGGCCGAGTTGACAGGATTTCCTGCGCAAGACGCCACGTATGTGCTGCAAACCGGCGACAAGGGGCGAGTCGTGCGCTTCGACTTTACTTCGCCCAAACCCGCCGTGACGGCGCCGGTCGCCCCGCCACCGCCACCGCCGGTGCGGGTGCTGCCGCCGGAGCAACGACCGATCCCAACGCTGACCTTCGTGCTGGGCGGCGCGACCTTGGCCGCGACCGTGACCGGCTCCGTGCTCGGCGGGCTCGCCCTGTCGAAGCGCAAAGAGGTTCAGCAGAACTGCGCTCCGTTGTGCCAGGAACGAGATCTACGCGGCGTGAAGGGCTTGGCGCTGGCTTCCGATCTGGCCTTCGCAGTCGCGCTGCTCGGTGGTGGCGCCACGCTGTACAGCTACGTCACACGCCCCAGTGTCCTCGCGCTTGAGATGGGCGGCGCCGAGCCACCAACGCCCACGTGGCGCGTCGCGTGGACGGGTTGGGGCGTCGAGGCCGGAGCGCACTTTTGAAGATTCTTCCCGCCTTCCCGCCTTCCTCTGATGATTCATCGCATCTTGCCCGAGCGAGCGGGGACAACAGGAAGGCGGGAAGACGGGAAGGCCGAGATTTGGGGTGGGTGGTACTGGCAACTGGACGCAGGGGGATCGCGATTGGGCCTCAGGCGCCTGCTCGAACAACAGAAATCTTCCCGCCTTCCCGCCTTCCTGTTTTCTCGCTGCTCGAATCGCGAAATGAGACC
>JBBSAB010000029.1:0-83093 GCA_038252755.1 Polyangiales bacterium
CAAGACGGGAATGCTGAGATTTAGGGTGGGTGGTACTGGCAACTGGACGCAGCGGGATCGCGATTGGGCCTCAGGCGCCTGTTCGAACAACAGAAATCTTCCCGCCTTCCCGCCTTCCTGTTCGCTCGTGCTCGAATCGCGTTGGCGACGATGGACACCGCTGCGAAGCGCGCGGCTTCCTACAATTTCACCATCGGCGCGCGTGGGCGCGCGGTGGCACGGATACGGTCGACAACCTGGCGTTGCTCTGTTGCGCTCACAATCGGTTGCTTGCGGAACTCGACTTCGGCAAAGCCCACATCAACACGGCCATCGCGCAGCGGAACGCAGAACGACTAAGCGGCATCGCTGAAATCCGCGCGGCAACGCACTCAGTGCGAGCTGCCGTCCCGGACAACAAACGCTGAGCGCTGCACGCTCGCGCGCTCGAAGCAACCGAGTGCCGCTACAGAAGCTTCTGCAATCAGGCCGCATTTCTGCAGCCAATTCGAGATGTACCCGCTACTCGAGCAGCTGGTCGAGCAAGGCGGGCGAGGACGTGTCGCCTGCGTGTGGGCAAAGGTCGTACGCTCGATGCGGTTCCGCCGAACAGGCTGCAATCTTATGGTGAGAGCCAAACGCTTGATGTTTTTGGCCAAATTCATCGCGAGCACGACCCAAAGCTCAAGCCGAGCGGGCACTCACCTTACAGAGTGCGAAACGTATTTCTTACAGCAGCTCTGCTCGGATTTTCGGCCCTCAACGCGTGCACCGCGCGCTTGGATGGCCCCGGACAATCGGGCGCGCCCCCGCTCACGCCCGGCGGCGGAAGTGGTGGAAGCGGCAGCGGTGGTTCGAGCATGGTGCAGGCGACTGATCCCGGCCGCGTCACGCTGCATCGGCTGAACCGCGCCGAATACAACAACACCGTGCGTGACCTGCTCGGCACGAGCCTGAAGCCGGCCGACGATTTTCCGATCGACGACCGCGGCTTCGGCTTCGACAACATGGCCGACGTGCTCACGCTGTCGCCACTCCACCTGAGCGTCTACCACACCGCCGCCAAGGCGCTGGTAGCTGAGGCGCTGACCAACGCCACCCAGCGCGCCGCCATCCTCACTTGTGATCTCGCGCAGGGCGACACTTGCATCCGACAAGTTTTGAAGGGCTTCGCGTACCGCGCGTGGCGTCGGCCGATCGCAGATGCCGAGGTCGAGCGCATGCTGGCGGTCGTCAACGTCGCCAAAACCAACGGCGACACGGTCGAAGTGGGCCTGGGCCTAGCGTTGCGCTCAGTGCTGCTTTCACCGCATTTCATCTTTCGAGTCGAGTTGGATGCCGACCCGACGTCGCTCACCCCTCACCCGCTGAGCGGCTTCGAGCTGGCCTCGCGCCTGTCGTACTTCTTGTGGAGCAGCACGCCGGATCCGACCCTGCTCGCCAGCGCGGAAAGCGGCGCCTTGGCGACGCCGGCCGCATTGAAAGAGCAAGCCGCGCGCTTGCTCAAAGACACTCGTGCCCTGGCACTGATCGACAATTTTGCCGGACAATGGCTCAGTCTCCGCGCCATCGACAGCTTGCAGCCGGATCCAATGTTGTTTCCGAACGTCGACGCGCCGCTGCTCAGCGCGATGCGGTCGGAGGCGGAGCTGTTGTTCCGCGACATCGCGTTTCAGGGCACGCCGCTGGTGCAGCTGCTGACGGCCAACTACACCTACGTGAACGATCGCTTGGCGCTGCACTACGGCATGCCCGCCGTCGGCAAGACCGAAATGACGCGGGTCGAATTGGCCGGCAACCCCCAACGCGGAGGGTTTCTCACCCAAGGCGGCTTCCTGACGCTCACGTCGCACGTTAATCGCACGTCACCGGTCGTGCGCGGCAAATGGGTGCTCGACAACCTGTTGTGCGCGACCATCCCGCCGCCACCAGCGAACGTGAATTTGAATGCCGTCGCGACGGCCAAAGAACAAGGCCTGACGCAACGCCAGGCGCTGCTTCAACACCGCGCTGATCCCACCTGCAACAGCTGTCACCAACTCATGGACCCAATCGGCCTGGGCCTCGAGACGTACAATGCAATCGGCGCCTACCGCGACATGGACGCGGGCAAACCGATCGATTCCACCGGCCAACTACCAACGGGCGAGACGTTCGCGGGTGCGAAAGAGCTGGCCGCGTTGGTGGCCATCAAGCCTGAATTCGCGCGCTGCGCCGCATCCAAGCTGTACAGCTACGCGCTCGGGCGACCACCGGTCGAAACCGCCGGCCACCTCGACGGCCCGACACTCGACAGCTTGGTCGACGCGCTGACCAAGAACAATTTCTCCTTCGCCGAGCTGACGAGCCGCATCGTCGCCAGCCCCACCTTCACCAGTCGACGCGGCGAGCCAGGAGCCAAGCTATGAAACGCGCGCCTCAAATTTCGCGGAGGTTGTTGCTCGGCGGCGGCGCCACGCTGTTCGGCCTGCCTTTTCTGGAGTCCGCGTTGCCGCGCGCCGCGCGGGCTGCCGGAGAAGCGACACCGGTGCGGCTGGTCTACATCTTCCTGCCGAACGGGCTCGACATGGCGACGTTCCGCCCGGCCACCGTCGGCACCGACTACGCGCTGCCGCCCATGTTCACGGGCCTCGAGGCGCTCAAGCCCGATTTCTCGATCGTCACGGGCCTCGAGAACATCAGCGCCAAGCCCGACGGCGCCGGTGATCACGCCGCTGGCACGTCGGGTTTCATCACCTGCGCGCACGCCACCAAATCACAAACCGACATCAAGCTCGGCATCTCCGCCGACCAAGTCGCCGCGCAGAAAATCGGCAAGACGACGCGCCTGCCTTCCCTGCAGCTCGGCATCGATGGCGGCGGCGGCACTGGCGATTGCGACAGCGGCTACAGCTGCGCCTACGCGCGCAACGTCTCGTGGTCGGACGCGCAGACGCCGCTGCCGAAAATCGTCGACCCCGCCCAAGCCTTCAATCAACTGTTCGAAGGCTTTGATCCGAACGCGTCCGCGGCAGAGGCCGCCAAGCGTCGCGCCTACGAAAAGAGCGTGATCGACTTCGTCCTGGCTGACGTCGACGGACTCGCGCCCAAGCTCGGCGCCACCGACAAGATCAAGCTCGACCAGTACCTGACCAGCGTGCGTGAACTCGAAAAACGCGTCGTCGACATGGGTCCGGGCGCGAGCTGCAAGCCCGGCACGCCGCCGACCAAAGGCGCCATGCTCGATTATCCGGGCAAAATCAAAGCGATGATGGATCTAATCGCGTTGTCGTTCGCGTGCGACGCGACGCGCATCGTTACCTTGATGTTCGGCAACGCGGTCAGCCAGCACACCCATCCGTTCCTCGAAATCACCGCCGGGCACCACGACATCTCGCACCACATGAGTGACCCGACAATGATCGCCCAGCTAGCCAAGATCGGCGCCTGGGAGATGCAGCAGATTGGCTACTTCTTCGACAAGCTCAAGGCGCTGCCCGACGCCGTCGACGGGCAAAACGTGCTGTTTAATTCCGCGGTCTTCGTCTCGAGCGACATCTCCGACGGCAATCGTCACAACCACGACGACATGCCAATCGTGCTCGGCGGTCACGGCGGCGGAAAACTCAAGCCCGGCCAACACGTGACGTACACGCCCAAAGCCAAGACCGATCCCAAACAAAAGGTCTCCAACCTGCTCGTCACCATGCTCGAAGCCGCCGGTGTGGCCGGCGCCCAATTCGGCGATTCCACCGGGCCCTTGGCAGAGCTCTGAGCGTCTTCTGGGCTGCCAACTCGCAGCCCGAATCGCAGAAGCTACCGGGGCGAAACCAGGCCATAGCGCGCGGCTAGCACCTTGTCCTCTCTCAAACGCTTGTAGGTGTTTGAACGACTCGCGACCGCAGACGGCGTTGCTCCTTTCACGGAGAAGCTTCTGTTAGGCTCAGACGATGGCCTTCAACATGCGCAGGCTCTCGTTCGTCGTTCTGGGTTCACTGATCGCTTTGCCGCTCGGTTGCTCGAGTGGCGATGCGCCGTTCGACGCGGGCGCTGCGGGCCAAGGCGGAACGGCTTCAAGCACTGCGGGTTCAGGAACCGTTGCCGGCAGCGGCAACGCGACCGCGGGCACTTCGACCGGTGGCCAGACGGGCGCAGCTGGCAGCAGCACCAACGCCGGTACAGGCACGGCAGGCGCCCTCACCACGGCCGGTAGCGCCAGCGGCGGCACGAGTGGCGGCGGTACCAGCGCGGGCGGCATGAGCGGCGGCGGTGCGAGCGCGGGCGGCACCGGCGGCATGACCGCCGCCACCGGCAGCGTCGGCTGCGGCATGGCAGCCGGCCAAGCGCTGAACAGCTGGGTCGAGCAGCCCAAGCTCAACGTCGCCGGTACGGATCGCCAATGGTGGGTGTGGTTGCCGACCAACTACGATCCGAAGAAAGCGTACCCGCTAGTCTTCAACTTCCACGGCTGCAGCAGCTCCGACAACATCGTGCCGATGAACAAGGTCACCGGCGACAAAGCGATCTTGGTGCGCGGCACCGGCATTTCCAACGGCGTGTGCTGGGACGCCAACGCGACCGGCAATGACGTGAAGTTCTTCGACCAAATGCTGGCCGATGTGATCGCCAAACGTTGCGTCGACACCTCACGCGTGTTCGCGACTGGCTACAGCAGCGGCTCGTGGCTGGTCAACACGCTCGACTGCGAGCGCGGCGACAAGCTGCGCGCGACCGGTAGCGTGTCGGGCGGCACCTACGGCGACAAGAAGAACTGCAAAGGCAAGTACGCGCGCATCTTCATTCACGACCAAGACGACACCACCAACGCGATCAGCGCTGGTGATGACAAAGAGCTACCGCGCCTCGTCACCGCTAATCACTGCATGCCCAAGTCCGACACCAACCCAGCCATGGAAGCCCCCGCCCCGTGCGCCCGCTACCAAGGCTGCGACGCTGGCTTCCCCGTCATCTGGTGCCAAACGTCAGGCAAACAGCACGACCGCCAAGACGCCCTCGCGCCCGGCGCGTTCTGGGGTCTGTTCTCGTCGCTGTAGTTGATCCTTCACCGGGCCACAGGGCCGACTACTGAGCGACGTTTCGCAACCGGCGAATCTGCGTAGCAGCGACACATTGCGGGGCGGCGGTGCCAAGACCTGCATGGAAACCGCTAGGCCCGGTAATAAAGGGTCTGTTATTACCCCGTGGCTGATCCGCATGGCCAGAAGCGGACATACAGAGGCACAGAAACGTCTCCGGAGCACAGGTGCGACTTTGAAGATCCAGAAGCTTGTTTCCCCAAAGTCCCGCGTGTGGCCAGAACCCGCTTCCAGTCGCGCAATGATGGAGAATCGATGAACTACCGGGCGCTCGGAGCCTTTGGGATTTCGGTGGCTTTGTTCAGCGTGCACGCGCGCGCGCAGGACGACGAAACCGAAACAGAAGGGCCCGCCAAGGCCGCTGACGCTGGCAAGGCTGACGCCGGCAAGGCCCAGGGAGGAACCGCCGCCAAAGCGTCGCTCGGCACCTCCAGCAAGGCTGAGGGCGAAGCAACCGCGACGGCTCAGCCGCCGGCACCCAGCACTCCCGCGGCCGAAACTTCCGTCACAGCTGACGCTGGCGCCGCTGACCGCGCCGCTGAGCGGCCGCCCGTCTACGGCAAGCGCGGTGATTGGAACATCACCCCTTACGGTTACGCGCGCTTCGACGCCATCGAAGACACGACGCAGTCTTTCGACGACGGCATTCAGCCCAACCTGATCGCTCGCGTCGGCACCTACCGCGGCGACCACCGCCGCGCGACGTTCACCGCTCGCGACTCGCGGCTCGGCGTCTTCATCGGTGCGCCAGCTTTTCAAGGCATCAAGACCAGCGGCCAAATCGAGCTAGATTTTTACGGTCTGCAGGTGTCGGACGCCAAGAAGCACGACCAAGTGGTGTTCGGTCCGGTGCGTATCCGCCACGCCTACCTGAAGCTCGAAACGTCGGTGCTCGACGTGATCGCGGGCCAGTATTACGAGGTCTTCGGCTGGGGCAGCTATTTCTACCCCGCAACCGTCGCTTACCTTGGCGTTCCGGGCGAAATTTACCACCGCAATCCGCAGCTACGCCTCGAGAAGAAGATCCACGCGGGCCAGCTCGAGATCATGGCAGCGGCAGCCGCCGTTCGCCCCGGTCAGCGTGACGCGGGCGGTATCCCCGACGGCGAAGCGGGCCTAAAAATCGCCTACAACGGCTGGACCGGTATCGCCACGTCCGGCTTTGGCCGCCCCGCTGTCACTCCGATTTCTCTCGGCGTATCCGGAGTGTACCGCCACTTCGAGATCCCAGAGTTCCGTGGCGACCCGGGCTCGGAGGCTCACACGACCAACGGCTACGGCGTCGCCGCGCAGATTCTGTTGCCAGTCGTTCCCGCCAAGACGATCGAAGACAAGAGCAACGCGCTCACCTTGACCGGTGAAGGCAGCATCGGCACCGGCATTGCCGAGCTGTACACGGGTATGGACGGCGGATCGCGCTTTCCGTTACTGCCAAACCCGACGATGAAGAACCCTGCCCTCGTCTACCCGCAGAATATCGATCCGGGGCTCGTCACGTACGATCGCAACTTCGAGGTCAAGAGCATCAACTGGAAAGCCATCGTGGCGGGGCTCCAGTACTACCTGCCGATCGGCAACGGCCGTGTTTGGGTCTCGGGCATCTACTCGCGAGTCTGGTCGGACAACATCAAGAAGCTGACCCCGCAAGCCAGCTGGGGCGCCATCTTTACCAAGATGGAATACATCGACGCCAACTTGGGCATGGACATCACGCCAGCCGTCGCGCTCGGTTTCTCGTTCCAAACCGTCAAGCAAACCTTCGGCGATGTTTCTGCGCCTACCCCGGTTTATGGGGCGAGCGGCACCATGGGCGTGCTCGGCGTGCCGACCATCCCCAACACTGGCGGAGTAGCGGCCCACGCCCGCAACAATCGCGGCCAGCTCAGCATGGCGCTGTTCTTTTGATGACTCGGAGCACCCAAGCCATGACGAAACATCCAACGACCCGTTCGCAAGCCCCGTTGGCCGTGTTGTGCGGCCTATTCGCGGCCCTGACCAACGGTTGTATGCAAGAGCCATCGTGCCCAACGCTCGGCGCATGCGGCGGCCCGCCGCCCAGCGGCGGCTGGGTGCTCAGCCCGGGGCATCCGTCGTGCATCGAAGATCTCTACATCGCGCCCAAGGACACTCGCGTCTACGGCGGTGAGGTGCCGGTTGCCCGAAATGCCCCCGTCGAGCCCGCGCTCTACGATTGGTGCGACCTGTTGATCACAGGCAGCGGCGCAAACATTCAGACGAAATCCGGCGCCTTTATCTACGAGAGCGGACCGATCGGTCGAACCACGCTTTCCTACACTCCCGATCCTGGCAATCCGATGGCCGGTCACTACGCGCTAGGAACCACCCGAACCGGCACATACACCCTCGACTTTCCTGCGGTCTGCATGCGCGAGTTCGGAGCCATGGATGGCAAGCCAGCGCTCGACCCAGAGGGCAAGCCGATGGGGCCGCCCGTCGACGTGTGTAAACAGTTGGAGCCGCAGGTAGCCGCCGCCGGCATCGGTGAGGGTTCCTACCCGAACGTGCTGTGCGAGCGGAACCCGTCGGATCTAGCGGGCTGTTTGTGTTTCTTCGACGTCTCCGAAACGGGCGGCGGCTCAGGCCTGTACCAGATTCTTCCCGATCACAAGACGATCATGCATCTGCCGAGCGGCAATTTTCCGCAGAAGGCGACCTTCTGCAACAAGGGTAGCTCGCTCGAGCTCACGGGTGCCGACGGCGCCTACTTGTTCGGCACGACAGGCCTGCGCACGATGAATCTGGCCGCCTCGAGCGTCGACCCGTGCGCCGACGGGGCCCAGGACGGCGACGAAGCGGGCGTGGATTGTGGCGGCTCTTGCCCTATGGCGTGTCCGGCACCGGCCGCACCCACGGTCCCCTAAGCGGGGAACTGCCCCGGGCTACGCAATCCGGCCGCTGAACAAGCAAAAGGCCACGACGCTCTCAGCGCCGCGGCCTTCTTCATTACTAACTGGCGAAACTACGGAGCCAGCGGCGGCGCCGAGAATAGCCCGATGAACTTCGGGAAGCCCGGCAACACGACTTCCTCATGGCTGCCATGGTTTCCACCCGGCAGCGCGCAAACCACCAGTGGGTACAGCGGATCGCAGTTCTTGATCCGCTTGCACACGTTGGCCGCCTGATTGCCACCGATCGGGAAGTCCTCGAACTGCGCGCTGGCGTAGTTCTGTTGAGTGCACTTGTTGACCTTCATCGCGCGGTCGATCGCGACGATGTTACCGGCGAAGGGGTTGGTATTGTCGTCGACCTCGTGCACCCACATGCCGGCCATGCCTGCTTGGGTACAGGTAGGCACGAAGGCAGGATCCGTGGGCAAACCACCGGTGTTGGGCAGGACACCACGTACCGGGCGCTTGGCGTCGCCGGCGTACTTGCAGCCAAGCTCGTTCGAGAACCACGAGCCGCTGCTGTTGCCGGCGCTGAACACGCGGTTGCGGTCAAACGAGAGCTGTTCATTCAACTTGTCGTAGAGCAGCTCGTAGAACACCCAGTCCAACGAGTCGTCGCCCTCTTTGTCGTCGAAGCAATTCTCACCCGGGTTACTGCCGTGGGCTTCGATTCGAGACGGCTGGAGGCCAACGCGAATCACCGTCGCGAGGAACGCGGCGTTGAATTGGTACAGACTGGTCGCGCTACCGCCACAGCCGGGGCCTTCGAACAGCAGCGGGTAGCTCTTGTTCGGGTCGTAACCGGCGGGCAAGTTGACCTTGAAGACGCGATCCATCATCCACGGTCCGCAGACGTGGGTCTGGTTCTTGAGCTTGGCGGCGCAGTCAGCCGCTTTAACGCCCATCGTAGCCAGCGTGGTCATCGTCGCGATGGCACCTGCCGGCTTGCCGAAGCCGTCGCTCTTCCAAACTTTGGTGATACCGCCGGGGGCCGCGCCGCCCGTGCCCGTGCCGGCCGTGCCGGCCGTCGCCTGACCGCCCGAGCCTGCCGTGGTCGGCGCGCCGCCGGTGCCCGCGCCAGCAGTGCCGGAAGTGCCACCGGTCGAGATGGACCCCGCCGTACCAACGCCGCTACCAGCCGTACCGGTGCCGGTGCCGGCAGCCGTGGAGCCCGTGCCGGCAGCCGTGGAGCCCGTACCGGCCGTGGTCGTCGTGAACGGACTCGGGCCCGTGTTGTCGGCGGTCGAGCAACCGTAAACGGATGCGATGCCGGCCAAAGCCCCAACGAGCACCAAATTGGAAGTTAGTGAGGATCTCATCTCTATCTCTTCTCGTTTCCTGGGGCTGCGAGCACCATTTTATGCCGGGAACACATTCCGGCCGGCCGCCACTGCTGACGCCTCTACTTCTCAGCGCCGCTCTTACAGGAGTGTCCGGAAAATGGCTTCGCGTGCCTACTATCTTCAGGGATTGTCGGCGAACCGCGCTGGTTCGCAGAAAACGTACATGGCGCAGCGCGCCGTGCGCCCAGGTTTAGTGTCCGCTCTGGCCGCCCAAACTGGGTGTTTCCGCGGCGCCGCCGTCGTTCCCGACCGACGGCCCCGCTCCACCCGCGCCCGCGGAACCAAGCACCAAGTCCTGCTTGTAAAATTCCAAATTGTCGACCACGAGCTCCGCCGCGTAAGGCGTCGCGCCGTCTTGCCAATCGAACGACCACTGCAACGCGATCAAGTCCGAACCGTCGGTGGTTAGCGTCGGCAAGCCGTCATTGAAAGCGGTCCACGGGATCAAGTGCGTGATCGGGTCACTGGTGACCGGTAACGTGACTACCGGCGGACGGCAGCTCAGCCAGGTTTGGCTGGGATCGGCCGGCACGCACGCGCCAATGTTGTTGGTCTCGTCGACTTCCTTGTCGCGATTGCTAATCACGTAGAACTGCACGTTGCCGGTCGCGCCAGCGTTGCCCGCGATCGTGAAGCGCACGCCTTTGAACTTGGAGCCGTCGATGCAGCCGCTGAACCACACGCCCATGCCCGTGAAGTCCTTGACCGAATCGGCAAAGCGTAGGAACTCGCCGGCGGTCGGCTTGAGCGTGTCCGGGTAGACGTAGACACCGCCGTCCAGATTGCCGGGGCTCGTCCAGCGGTCCGCCATGAACGCGTCGAAGTTGGTGATCAGCGGCTGATTCGGCTGCTTGCCGCCGCACTTGAAGGTCACCGGAGGCAACGCCACGCCGCCGCCCGATCCCGCGGAGCCCGCAGAGCCGGCATGACCGAGCGAACCCCCGCTGCTCGAACCGGCGTTGGCGAGTGTGCCGCCAGTACCGCTCGGGTTGGTGCCAGGAGGCACGTAGGTCCACCCCGAAGCGCCACCGCTGCCGCCCCGGTCGGCGAACGACGTCTTGGTTTCACCGCACGCGCCGGTCGATAGCGCTGCGCCGAGCGCTGGGAGCCAAAAGCTGCGCGGAATGTGGAACCGGTTCTTCATCGACATCTCAAGGTACAGGGCTCGGGGCCGGCGGCAAGCCCGCGGCGACTAACCCAGTGTTCCAGCGGCAGAATTGCTATGAGTCGACCATGGGTCGCTTTCCGTTTCCACAGAACCAGCGCCTGCCCGGTTGCACCTACCCTACCCATGCCGAAGCCGACGACGCACGGCTGGCGTTCACGCGTTTTCGCGACGACATCGTAACTGCTGACGGCGCGCGCGGCTTCTTGCGCACGCGCCGGCCCGACACGCCAGATGGCGTACCGAACACCACCGTCTCCGAGGGCATCGCGTACGGCATGATCATCGCGGTCATGTTCGACGACCAGGCGCTGTTCGACTCGTTCTGGCAGTACGCGCTGTGCTTCCTCAACCCGAACGGCTTGATGAGTTGGTACGTTGCCGCTGACGGCTCGCAGGCACTCGGCAGCGGCGGCGCGACCGACTCCGACGAGGACATGGCCTGGGCGCTGGTGATGGCGCACCGACAATGGGGCGGGCAAGGCTCGCTCGGCGAGACGTACCTGAGTCACGCGCAGCGCCAGATCGATCGACTGTGGCAATTCGAAGTCGATCACGGCGCGTTCCCGGGCATGCTGCTACCCGGCGACGAATGGCGAGGACAAAACGTGTTCAACCCCTCGTACTTCGCCCCGCACCAATACCGGTTATTTGGCGAAATTTCCGGCAATCACGCAGGTTTTGCGCGCGTCATCGACCGCGGCTACGCGATCGTCGCGGCGTCGTTGAACGAAGCCAGCGGCAATACCGACAACGGCTTGGTTCCGGCTTGGTGCGACGCCGCTGGCATGCCGCTCGAAGCATTTCCGGGCGCGATGACCAACTACCAGACCGATTCGGCGCGGCTGCCGTTTCGGCTCGGCCAAGATTTCGCCTACCACGGCGACGCTCGTGCGCAGCAGTACCTGGCAAAGGTCAGCCAGTTCTTCGCCGCGCTCGGCGCAGAGCAAATCGGCGACGGCTACGAGCTGTCCGGCAAGCCTGCGCCCGACCCGCGCACCGTGCAGCCCAATCCAGGCTCAGCCGTGTTCGTCGGCTGCGCGGCGGTCGGCGCGCAGCACGACGCGCGTTACCAAACCTTCATCGACGCCGCCTACGCCCGCGTCCGCACCGGGAAATTGCTCGCGCGCAGTCGGTACTACAATCATTGTTGGACAGTGCTCTCGCTCTTGATGTTGACGGGCAATTTGGTCAACTACCCAGAGGGGTGAGTTGGCAGTTTGGAGTTTGGAGTTGGCAGCTCCGAGCAAAGGCGTCGGTTCTGCCGCCAACTCCCAACTCCCAACTCCCTAACCCGCGAGCTTGCGCGCGCTGGCGAGCTTCACGCACAACGTGACGACTTCCATCGCGGTTTCGACCTGCGAGGCTGGCGGCAGCGAAGGCGCGACGCGGATGTTGCGGTTGCGTGGGTCTTTGCCGAGCGGAAACGTGGCGCCGGCCGGAGTGAGCTTCACGCCGGCTTCATCGGCCAGCTTCACGACCTCGGTCGCGCAGCCGTCGAGCGTATCGAGGCTGACGAAATAGCCGCCGCGCGGCTTGGTCCAAGCCGCAAGTCCCGAACCGCCCAGCTCGCGCTCGAAGATGCGCGTGACCGCGTCGAACTTGGGACGAAGCGTTGCCGCGTGCTTCTGCATGTGCGCCTTCACGCCGGCCGCATCCTTGAAGAAACGCACGTGACGCAGCTGGTTCAGCTTGTCCGGGCCGATGGTCTGGATCGCCAGGTGCTTCTTGGCATCCGCGACGTTCGCGGGGCTGGTCGCCAGCACCGCGACGCCCGCACCGGCGAACGAGATCTTCGAAGTCGACGCAAATTCGAGCGGACGATTGGGACTACCGGCCTTGGCGCACGCCGCCAAGATTTCGACCAAAGGATCGGTCGTGTCGTAAAGATCGTGAACGGCGTAAGCGTTGTCCCAGAACAGGCGAAAATCCGCGGCGGCCGTCGGCATCGCGGCCAGACGTTCGACGACCTCGGCCGAATACGTCTCGCCGGTTGGATTCGAATACTTGGGCACGCACCACATGCCCTTGATGCTCGAATCGCTGGCGACGAGCTTCTCGACCGTGGCCATATCGGGCCCGTTCGCGTCAAGCTCGATGCTGATCATCTCGATGCCGTGGTGCTGGCAGATCGCGAAATGGCGATCGTAGCCGGGCGCCGGGCACAGGAACTTGATCTTCGACTTCGACCACGCGCCGTCGCCGTCGGGCATACCGTGGAGCAAGCCTCGCACGACCGCGTCGTGCATCATCGTCAAGCTCGACGCGCCGCCGACGATCAAGTTCGCCGGTGTGGTCTCGAGCAAGTCGGCAAAGATCGCCTTCATTTCCGGGAGGCCGTCGAGGCCACCGTAGTTGCGCGCGTCGGTGCCGTCGGCTGCTTTGTAGTCGCTGGCAGCGAGCACAGCCGTGAGCTCGTTCGCTAGATCGAGCTGCTCGTTCGACGGCTTGCCGCGCGTCATGTCGAGCTTCAAACCTTTTTGCTTAATCGCAGCGTAGGCGGCTTCGCACTGGCTCAGATTTGCAACAACTTGCTGGGGATTAGTCGGTGTTAGGGCGGTCACGGCGAGCCTCGTCTAGCAGAAACGGCGCGCCGCGCGAACCACTGCCAAAGCTTGGGCGAATCTTCGCGCGAAGAGCAGCGGTCAACGTGGCGTCACCGCGAGCGACGACGCCGCGCGCGCGCCAGGACGCCCGCGAGCGCGAGCAACGCCGCCGGCGGCAAAATTCCACTATTCGCGCCGCCGGGACCGCCCCAGCGACACGCACAAGAACCGTCATCGACCGCAGGCGTGTTGCCCGGAGCGCCTCCCGCAACGCTCGATGCGCCCGCGGGCACGGGAGCGCTGCCACCGCCGCCGGCCTGGCTCGCTCCCGCGGCAGCGCCGCCTAGGTTCAGGCCCGCAGCGCCCGCGTTCGCAGCGCCACCCGCAGCAGCCCCGCCGCTGCCCGCGCCACCGTTGCTGGCGCCGCCGGTACTGGCACCCGCGGTGCTCATCCCGCCCGAGCCGCCATTCGGATCGATCACGATCGGGCCGTTGCCGACTTTGAACGCCATGTTCTCGGAAACCGCACCGACCTCATAGATGCGTAGCTCGGACGCCGAGCCGTCGTTCCACTTGGAAGTCGCAAACTTGGCGGCCGAGAACTCACTCACGCCGCCGCTTTGAAAATAGTCCTTCGCGTCGCTGCCCGGCTCGGGCCACATCGTCTGGTCCAGATCCTTCTTTCCGTCGGCTTGCACGACGGCCAAGCTGAGCGGGTTGGGCGGGTTGTTGCTGCCGATGTTCTTGTCGAAGTGCAACAGCAACAGCCCGTCGCCGGCGATCGTGCTGAAGCGACCGGCGCTCTGCACGTTGGACCAGAAGAAGCTCTCTTTGGAGTTCTTGGGATTGGTGTAGCGGTAACCGGCGCCGTTCTTCTGTGCCGTGAACGCAGCGTTCGTATCCTTGGTCACGTCGACCACCGGGATCCACCCCTGATCGGCCCGGTAAAAATCGTTGATGCCGACCGGGTTCTTCGAGCTGCTGCTGTTGCCCATGATGCAGTAATTGCCGAAGCCGTACAGGTCAGGCCAACCGAACAGCATGTGCCCGACTTCGTGGCTGAAGGTGTACAGGCCCAAGCTGGTGCCGAGGTTGGTCATCATGTAGCGCGCCACGGTGACGCCATCGCGCTTTTGGTTCGACTGGCTGGCGTGCGGCCAAAGACCCTTGCCCCACGTTTCGGCTTGGCCGGCGTACACGATGCTGACCGCATCGGTGCGGCCATCCTTGTCGTTGTCGTACTTGGAGAAATCGACCGTTTGGTCGAAGTAGTCCATGATTTCGCCAAACAACTCGTCGGCGCCTTCGTAGCCGTTAGTGCCTTCGTAGTGCGCTTTGGTCTGCTTGGCACGGTAGAAGCCGAAGATCTCGTTCTGAAAGTCGACGATGCCGTTTGACTCGTCGAAGTAGTAGTCGCGCACCGAGCCGTTGAGGCCGCCCTGGTTGTAGCCCTTCGTGTTCAACCAGGCGTCGATGTCCGCCTTGGTGAAGGCCGGCGTCGCGTCGCTGAAGTCGATCAGCAGCGTGAGGCCGTAGACGTTGCCCTTCGGGTGCGCATACAGGCCAATGTTGCTCGCCTCGAGTTGCGCCCCCGCCGGCAGCGCCAGCGGCGCTTGCTCGGGCCAAGCTGGCACGACCTTGCCATCCACGACAATCAAGGCCTGCGCGGCCGGTGCCAGCATCGTGCCCGCGACGGCAGCTGCCAGCGCGACGGCGTAGCTCGGTCGGCTCATGTGACCAGGGTCGCTCGGGCGCGCCAAAACAGATCACAAATCGTCCGGAAACGACTCTATGGCAACGTTACCGCAACGTTACAGCTGGCCGGCAAGCGAAAGACCCACCCCGCCTGGAATCGGTACCGGCAAGAGCGCCCAGCTGGGCGACGAAAGCCGGGCATCCTGCAACGGAACCGAGATATCCCGGGGCAAAGCGCACAGGTGTAAGACATCGAGCACGCTGCAGAAATCGACGACCTCACTGAGCAGCATGGTCACGGCTAGTGCGCTACCGGCGGTCGCCATCTCACTTCCTCGCACACGCTTCACGTCCACCCCGTGCAGCGTAGGGACCAGCAACCCGGTTCCGAGCCCGGCCAGGGTACCGACCCAAATGTCGGTGCGGTAGTGGCGACCGGCGCGCACGCGCAGCTGTGCGGTCATGCCCGCCATCAGGAATTCGAAGCCCCATACCACGTGCCGCGCCTTGAGCTCGTCGGTGCGTGCTGCATACAAGAGCGAGCCAGCCATCGCCGACGTGAAAGCGGTGCTGGCGTGTGCCGAGTAGAACGACGCGTACGCATCCGAACCTTGACGATCCATGAACGCGGTGATGCGCGGATCTTTGGAGTGCGTGTACGGCCGCGGCCGCCGCACGATCAGTTTGATCGTATTGTTCAAGAGCAGATTGAGCGAATGCGTCTCGGCGTAGATCAAGCTGGCGTTGCCGACGCTGGTGTCGAAGCCCTGCGACATCTGCAGCAAGACTGGCGCGACCACGGTCACGGCTAGCAGCTTGTCGCTCAAGTGTGCAGCGGCTTCACTGAAGTTGTCGCGCACGACGTCATCGGGACCAAAGCTCGTGAGATCGAAGCCGGGGCCGTGATGACCCGTCACCAGCTCATGGGCCGCCACCACGACGAAAGCAGTCCCGGTAAGCCCGGCATGCAAGTCGTAGTAGCGAGTCGAGCGCAGCTGGCTCAGCGGCTTGGGCTCAGCGCACGCTGCGCGCGGTTGCCCCCAACACAGCGCAGCTGCCAGACCACAACTGACGACCACCCGAAGCATCTCGACCGCAGGCTAGCGCAAGGGCGCCTTCAAAGGGATTCCCAGCTATTGCTGCCCAGCTGGGCAGCCAAACCTGCCTGACCCTGATGCTTCATCGCATCTTGCCCGAGCGAGCGGGGACCTGCTCTGGCGACCCGCCTCCAGGCCGCAGCGGCCGCTGCGGCTCGCGCTCCCGTCCGCACTCGCGCTCCCGTCCGCACTCGCGCTCCCGTCCGCACTCGCGCTCCCGGATGGTTGGGCCACCCCCTTTCGGCGCGTCAATCCGTATCGCACTTGCGACACACTTTGCTCAATGAATTCGCGGCCGCGATTCGTTGGCATGACGGTGTCGCACTTGCGACGCAAACCAGGCCTACGAACCCGAACCCGATATCTTCCCGAGGTAGCCGACGCCGACGAGCAGTAGACCGAACAGGACGTGGACGAAGTGGTCGGCAGGGCGCAGAAGGAACAGTTGGGCGGGGAACAAGCCGGTCAGGCCAGCGAGTGCTTGGTAGAGATCGATCGCGCCAAAGATCAGGTTGAAGGCGATCGCGGCGGGCACCAGCTTGCGCCGTGCAATCGCCAGCCCGAGCGAGCCGGCGATGAGGTGGAAAACGTTGTACGGCGCGGCACTGCTCATTAGCGACAGCTGCGGCGGCACCACGAAGCCGAGCACGCCCGCCGCCAGCAAAAGCGGCGCGAACAGCGTCAGCAACTGCACGTTGCGCGTCGCCCAAGAAGGTCCCACCGAGCTCACCGAATCGAGCATGCCGCAAATTTACGGCCAAAGTGCGGCCGGGGACCAAGACGGTCCAGAAACACCGTTCCGAGACCGCGCACCCGCGCGACCGCAGCGGTAAGCTGCCACCGGCCCGCGCGCCTAACGACCTCCGAGGGTGATTCCGAGATGGAAGACCGCCGCCGACGACACGTACGCGCGATGCGCCGACTCTTGACCGCCATTTGCTTGGTCGTACTGCCCGCAGGCTGTGGCTTCGACGGCCCCGCGTCCGCCGGCCCGGAAAACTCCAGCAGCGGCGCACCGTCAACGACGGCCGGCGCACCAGCTACCAGCGGCGGCACTTCCGCGGCAACCGGCGGCATGCCGACCACCAGCGGCGGCACTTCGACGATGGCGGGTCAGCCGGCTGGCAGCGGCGGCAGTATCACCCCCGCGGGTGGTAGCGCGAACCATGCCGGCATGACGAGCGGCGGAGCCGGCACTGGCGGTAGCGGCGGCGCACTCACCGGGGGTCAGGGCACGGCCGGCACCGGCGGCGGAACGCAGGTCGACCCGCACTTCACGCTCGCCTGGCGCGACGACTTCGACACGTTCGACACCGCGCGCTGGACCAAGCAGACGCATACCTTCGCCGAGAACCTGGCGCGCTTCAGTGCCGCCAACGTGGTCGTCGAGGGCGGCTTGCTCAAGCTGAAAGTGAGCCACGTCCAGAACGGCGACAAGGCGTACACGGCGGCCGAGGTCGCATCGAAGCAGCTGTTCACGTTCGGCCGCTTCGCTGGTCGAATGAAGTTCTGCGCCGGCAGCGGCATGGTCTCGTCGATGTTCACGTACAAAGAAAACGTGAGCACCTCGTGGCAAGAGATCGACATCGAGCACCTGGGAAATCTGCCCAAATCCATCCAGTACAACCTGATCTCGGGCACCCAGGCCAATCGCGTGTACCAGCCGCACGTGGTGACGTTCCAGTTCGGACCGCCGCTCGAATTTCACGACTACGTGATTGAGTGGACGCCAAGCGGCATCACGTTCTTCGTCGACGGCAACCAAACCTGGAAGGACGTGCAAGCGTCGCTGAAAGACGCCGAAGGTCTGCACATGAACGCGTGGCCCACCAACAACGCGGTGACGTCGTTCGCCGGCCCGTTCAATGCCGACGCGGTGCCGTGCGAAGCCCAGTACGACTGGGTCGAAGCTTACACGTACACGCCGTAACGCTCGCGTCAGGCGCCGCCCCGACGCGCGGCTTCAGCCCAGAATCCGGTCGATACTCGACAGCTCTTCGGCGCTGAAGTCGAGCCGTTGCAGGGCACCCACAGCATCTTCGATTTGCTCGATGCGGCTGGCGCCGATCAGCGCAGAGGTCATGCCGGGATGCCGCAGCACCCAGGCGATCGCCAGCTGCGCCAGAGTTTGACCGCGCGCCTCGGCGAGCGAGCCGAGCGCGCGCACGCGGCCGAGCTTGTCTTCGGTGACCTGCTCGGGTCGCAAGAAGCCGGTCGACTTACCCGCGCGCGAATCCGCGGGAATGCCGGCCAGGTACTTGTTCGTCAAAAGGCCTTGCGCCAACGGCGAAAAAGCGATGCAGCCCATGCCCTGCTCGGCGAGCACGCCCAACAGCTCGCCCTCGATCCAGCGGTTGAACATGCTGTAGGCGGGCTGATGGATCAGGCACGGCGTGCCCAGGTTGCGCAGGATTTCGGCGGCTTGTTTGGCGAGCGGCGCTGGGTAGTTCGAGATGCCGACGTGCAGCGCTTTACCGGCGCGCACGACGTGATCGAGCGCGCCCATCGTCTCGGCGAGCGGCGTCTCCGGATCGGGACGGTGGTGATAGAAGATGTCGACGTAGTCGATCCCGATCCGGCTCAGGCTCTGGTCCAAGCTGCTGACCAAGTACTTGCGCGAGCCAAAGTCGCCGTACGGCCCCGCCCACATTCCGTAGCCAGCCTTGGTCGAGATGATCAGCTCGTCACGGTACCGCCCGAGATCGCTCTTCAGCACTTCGCCGAGGCTGGTTTCAGCTGAACCGGGCGGCGGCCCGTAGTTGTTGGCCAGGTCGAAGTGCGTGATGCCGAGGTCGAACGCGCGGAGCAGCATCTTGCGGCCGTTCTCCAACTGGTCCACGCCGCCGAAGTTGTGCCAAAGGCCGAGCGAGATCGGCGGCAACATCAGCCCGCTCCGGCCCGTGCGGCGGTACGGCATGTTGTGGTAGCGAGCGTCGGCGGCGGCGTAGGGCATGCCGCGCAGGCTAGCTCAGAGCCACAAGATTTGCGGCACCAGCTGTTCGGCCTCGGCCTGAATCTCGTCCAGCTTCGCCTCGGAGAGGCCCAGCTCGCCGCGCGCGATTTCGAAATCGAGCTCGGACACGGCGTCCGCGGCGATCGCGATGCCTTGCGAATCGGCCGGGCCGACGACATCGGCACCGAACGAACGGCTCAGGCGATCCGCCACGCAAATCGCGGCCGCGGTCTTCGAAAACTCGCCGGTGTGCAGGTGGTGGTGGTGCCCGACGATGTCGGCCATCGACGCGGGCAAGCCCCAAAGCGTAGCCAAGATGCCTGACGCGCGTTCATGCAGCGCGTCGACGTCGGTCCACAGTTGCTCGAGCGGTGGGCTCTCGACGCCTTCGAAGTCAGTGACGGCGAACAACAGGCCCGCAAAGCCGGCGTCGTGCAAGAGCGCGCAAATGAACGCGTGGTCCCCGTCGATGCGCACCTTGTTGCAGACGATGCGCGAGACGTACGCAGTCACGGTGCTGTGCCGCTGCACCTGCGCCACCGTCTCCGCGTATTCGTCGAGATCGAACACACCGCTGCGCAGGGCGACCTCGAACACCATATCGCGCACGAGCTTGAAGCCCAAGCGCACGACCGCTTCCTTGAGCGTGGTGATGCTGCTACGCCCCGAATAAATTGGCGACGAGACCAGCCGCATCACGCTACCGGCGAGCATCTCGTCTTGCTCGAGCAGGCGCACGACCTCGCTGGCGCGCGCGTCGGTGCGGTTGGACAGCGCCAGCAACTCCATCGCCACGCTGGGCAAAGGTGGCGGGCGGTACGCAGGGTCCTCGAAGACCGAGATCAGCCTTTCCCGTAAGGCCGTCGTGATCAGCGACTCGCTCACTCCGACCAGCCTAGCACCCGCTCTTAGAAAATCGTCGAGTGCTGAGCGCCGGCCGGGCGGCTCGCCACGCGCGGCGGCTCAGGCGTGGCGTCATTCGCCCACGGATCGATGATCTCCACCGTTTGCGGCAGCCAACGCCGCCGAGCGGCGGGCGCCGACACTTGGTGACTGGCCCAAGGATCAACGAGCAGCTCCACCACCGGGGCTGACCATTTGGCCTCGGCCGGCGCCGGTAGCACCGACACGGGCTGCGGACGCGACGCGGAGGCCGCATCGCGAACCGGGTCTAGTCCCGAGCGCGGCATCGCTCGCAGCGGCGGCACCGGAGCTGCGGCAGGTGCGGACACTTTGCGCCAAGGCTCGATGATCAGCCCCTGCTGTGCGAGCGCAACACTGCCGACCAGCATGACGCCGACTAGCGCTCGAAAAACGGAAGGTCTCCGCACGTTGCCGTTCAGCATAGCTCAAACTATTTTGCGCAGTAGAGGAGCGCGAGGCTGCCCGCCGCCGGTGCGCCACCAGTGAAGCGAATCCGGCGGGGGGCAGCGCCCACGCAAGCTTGCGCCAGTGCCGCAGAACCGGCGTGAACCTCGCCCTTCACAGCGTTCAGGTAGCAAAAGCCAGGCGTCTCCGGTGGCGTGGCGGCGTTCTGGCAAGCCGTCAGATCGGCGCCGTCGAGCTGCCCGAGCTCGCACAAGCACAGCGAATCACACGACATGCCGGGGCCGCAGTAGCCGACCGCTGCGAGCTGCTCGAGCACGGGCGCCACCGCGTCGGCCGCCGGCGTAACCAGGCCAAGCGCAGCCGGACAGCTGCACGCGCCTGCGCCGCTCGACGCCGTGATCACCCTGCACGCGGTTCGACCCGCCACGTTGGCTTCGGCGTCGCGGTTCAGGCAGCTTCGACCGATTTGCTTGGCGACGCGCCCCGCGAGCGCATCCATGGCGGGGCGATACCCGTAGCTCTCCGAAGCGAGATCAGCCGTCTTGGGGCAGGTGGAGGCGACGATACCGTGACCTCCAATGCCCTTGAGCACCGCCAGCTCACGCAGACCCGGGTAGGCCTTGCCATAGAACTGAGTGATGCCCGGTGGTCCTCCGGCCGGTGGTTGGCAGAGCGCGCGGTTGTACATCAAGTCATCCGCGAAGCAGTCACAGCCCTTGTCGGCGTTGAACGCCACCTCGTCGCAGTTGATCGGTTTCGGCAGGACGAAGCTGCACGCGTTCTGCAGGTCGCGCCTGCCGTCGTTGATGAACTCGTGACCGTTGATGTGATTGGCCTGCGGATCTTGGGAGGTCGAGACAACGAGCTTCTCGGTCGGGACGATCGGGTTTGCCATCGGCAGTCCAAGCGTCGTGCGGTCGAGCGGCGTCTCGACCATGAACGGATCGAGCGGAGGCACGGGCGGGCTCGCGCTGATGTCGCCCAAGATGATGTCCCAACGCTCCGCCGTCAGCGGACCGTCTTCACTCAGGAACTTCAGGCCCGGGTGGGTCAGGCTTTCGGCGTCGGCCACGTCTTGCCACGGGACGCCGACGATGCCGAGCAGCAACACCTGTTCGGGGCTGCGCGGTGGCGTGCCATTTTTGCTCTCGTAGATCGGGTTCGGCACCATCGAGTTGTCGGAGCGGCGCCGTACCTGTACGGCGGTCAAGCCGTCGATGTAACGCTGCACCGGGTACAGCAGATCGAAGCCGAAGCGGCGCTTCTGCTCGAAACAGCGCAAGTTCAGGTCATCCTCGCCTTGGGCCACGGTGTTGCCCTTCACGCACTCGGTGTCCGTCGCGAGCGCGGGGCAGCCGTCGTTCGGCTGCGTCTCGACACACGATTGACAGCACTTGTCGTTCGGGTTCGCGGCGCACACCGACGTCGCGCGATACATCGGCGCCGAGCGAGCGATCAGCCAACCGTAGCCCTCGTCTTGAATCGAGCAGTCATTCTCGTCCGACAGCATGACAATGCCGAGCACCGAGTCCGAACGCAGAAACGCAGCACGTTGAGCCAGCACGGCGGCGCTGACGCCTTGAACGACGGCTGCGCCGCTATTCAGCGGCACCGTCACCGTGAGCGGCGGCTCCGGATCGATCAAGAAGCGATACCAGCCTTCGAGCGCGGCCTCGAAGCCGCAGCCGTGATCACCCGCGGCCTCGACGGTCTTGGCCAAGCCTGCCGCAAACACCGCCGGGTCGTTGATACCGACTGGTGTCAGCATCTGCTTCGGATCCCAGGCCAGAAAGCCTTGGTTGTTCCAGCTGGGCAAGCCGGCCCGAATGCTGCCCAAGAGCTGAGCGTGATCGTCGTCTTCGGCCGAAACGCAGACGTCCTTCGTGCCGGAGGCGCCGTGCGCACCCAGACTGGAGGTGACGACGGCAGCGTGAATGTCGTCGAAAGGCAAAAATTCCGGCTGCGAGCCGGCCGGGCAGACGCCGCCCGGTGTCGCCTGATTGCCGGTCGGCATGCCCTTCGGATCGAGGCAGCGCGGTTGCACCAAACGATTGACGAGGTGCTGCATGGCGTCGGCCAGCAGCTGCTGCTTGTCACCCATCGAGATCGAGTTGTCGATCATCATCAACAGGTCGAGCTTGTGCGGCACCGTGTCGCGCACGAGCTCGACTTGATCCGGGGGCGTGACGACGGAGCCCGCGCCACCAGCGTCTCCACCGCCTGCGGTTTCGGTTCCACCATTGCCCGCCGTCCCACCAAAGCTGGAGCCCGCAGAGGCAGTCGAGCCGGACTCGTTGCCGCTGCCCGCCGCGCTGTTGCCGCCGGTTCCGCTGCCGGCGCCCGCGCTGCCAGCCTGCGTGTGAGCGGTGTTGTTGTTATTGTTGTTCGTGTTGCCGCACGCCAAGGCGAGCACGAACGAAAATAGCGTAAGCCCCGAGGCCCTCTTAATCCCAGTCACGGCGCCGAAGATAACACGCCTCTTCCCGGCAGCCAGCTGACTATTTGCGGAGCACGAGCAACGCCACCACCGCTGCCAACACCAAGAGCGTGATGATCACGCCCGGGCGAATGCCTCGCTTAGGTAGGCCCGCGGGCGAAACCGAGTCCCTCAGTTTCACTTCAGCTGCACGAGGCGACGACTTCTTCGCAGCAGCTTTGGCGCGCGCTTTAGCGCTGGATTGTGGGCGTTCCAAGCTCGAAGGCGGCTTGGGTCGTTCGCGCTCGGCGCGCTCGCGGGCTTCCTTGCGCAGCGTGCGCGCCTGCTCTTCGGCTTCGGTTTGACGGAGCCGAGCGGCATTCTCTTCACGCATTTCGGCAGCACGCTGCGCTTTGCGCTCGACCTTCCGCTGCTCCTTCACCTGCGCTTCGTAGGCGCGCAGCTTGCGAGCGTGCTCGCGCTGGTGTTTTTTGCTCGGCTCGGCCGGGCGCGGCATCAAGACCGGGTTAGCGCTCGCGACCACCACGTTGGACTTCTGGCGGCGCTGGCGATGCGGGCGGCGCTTGCCAGTTGCGGGCGCGGGTACACCATCAGGCACGTCATCCCAACCGACGTCGACTTCCTCGGTCTTGGGCGCGATCGACGGCGCGCCAGCGCTGACCGGTACCGACGGCGCGACGCTGTCCCAAGCCTGATCGACCTCGTCTTCGCCGGGCTCTTCCTCGTCCCAGCCGGCGTCCAAGTTCTGAGATTCGTCGGTCGTGCTCATGCTGGGTCTTCCTCTTGGCGCAGCAGCGTGGGAATGGCGCCCGCCGGCGCCTCCCACTGTTCGGCATTCATCGGATCGATATGCGGACCCGCATGACCAAGCGCCAGGACACAGCTCAAGGTCACGCGCGAGCGCGCGACGTTGGTGGCCGTGCCGTCGGGCGTCATCGTTACGATCAAGTTAGCGTGCGCGCCGCACACGGGCTTGGTGGTGTCGGTATCGTCGGTCATCGCAGGAAGCCTCGCAGCGCGGCGGTGAGGGTTCGTTCGGCCCGCAGGCGCCGGTCGCCCTCGGCCTTCTGTACCGCGCGGACCAGCTGCCGCAAATGCGTGCGGTCGGCCCGCGGAAATTCCGCGACGAAAGCCTCGACTCCGGAATGTCCCTCACCGACCAGACGCAAAGTCCAGGTCAGGCTGCGATCGGAAACCGGATCGGCCGGAGCAACGCCATGACCGGGTACGACGCCGGTTTCGAGCAAGGCGTCGAGCTGCGTGCGCAGCTGCACCCACGCCTGATCGCGGAGCAGCGCGCGGATCTGCCGCAGCTGGCGGTTCTTGGCGCCCGAGGGCCCGATCGCGCGGCCGTCGGTCACGGCGTCGACGACCTCTTCCGGCAGACCGAGCTGCCCGAGCTTCTTGGCAGAGAGACTGCACAGGTCGGTGGCGAGGCGCGCCAGCGCGTCCTCCTTAACCCGCTCGGCGCGGCGCGCGTCCGAACGAGAATCACCAGCGAAAGCTTCGGCTTCGAGCCGTGGGTCAACGATTCGCGAATTGGTCATATCCAGGCGGGGCGATTGTGACACGCCGCGCCGAAACGCGCAGACTGGCGGTTTTCCGGGCAAATTTTGACTTTGTTCGATGGGCACCCTCCTCGCCGGAGGGCGCACTCCGTACGCGAGCCATCCGCGGCCACAAAGACGGTCTTCACGTTGCGCTGTCGGGTGGGCTCTGGATCATCGACCCCGGGCCGGGCACGGCCACCCAAAGCTGGGGCCCGCGGCCCAGCGGCGGGCGATGATGCGGCAGGCCAGGTGCTCTCACCCGACGACGCACTGTTCCACTGCGCCGTTAGGGCCCGGTAAAGAGGTAAGAGATTCCCAGCTTGACGTGAGGGTCGGTGGCTACGTCGTAGACAACCGAGCTCGTGCCATCCAGCTTGCGGCGCACGATCACGCCTTCGAACGCCTTGGGGCCGCTGCCGAATTGAAACAGCTCGTCGTTAGCCGACAGCTGTCCGCTGCCATCGACTCGAATCGACTCCGGCGGCAGCGGATACGTGTCGAGGCGCTTAGTCGTGGCGTCGGCACCGATCAGCCACAGTTCTGGCGTATCGTTTCCAGTTTTCGACTGGAACACGATATGGAAGCCGTCGTGCGACGCCCGCGAGGCGACGCGGTTACTGAAATCAGTGATTCCGTCGAGCGAACGTCGCTGGCCGTCCTTGAGATTCAAGACTCCAGGATTGAAGCCTCCGACCAGCATCAAGCCGTCGTAGCCCATCGCAAGCAGGTTGTCTTCGCCCTCGTAGACCTTGGTGCCTGCCTCGTACCAGGCCTTGTCCGGACAAAGGTAGATGAGCCGCCCATCGGGGCTCGTCAGGAAATCGATCGGTCCGGTGTCTTGGGCCAAGCACGGCGGGGTTTCCAAGATCGGATCGTTTCTGGCCGGATCCTTCGGGTACTTCAAGTCGATTGGCTTGAGGGTGCTCGCGAACTCGGGCGTGAACGTGCGAATGCCCTGCGCGAACACGATCGTGTACGCCAAAAGGCCATTGAACATGTGGAGCGACTGCCCGTCGGTGTGTTCGTCGAAGCCAACTAGATAAGTATTCGGACTGCTCCAATGCGCCACTGCATCGTAGCCTGCCGAGCCCTCAGCCAGCGTGCCGTAGATGTAGACCTCGCCTGGATCCAGCAACCCTGCCTCGACGCCACCGGGTTTGGCGTCATCAGCGGCGCCTCCGGTCGCCGCGCCACTCGTCGTCGTCGCGCCCGCGTCGGCGGTCTGGCCTTTCGATTGCTTGCCGCCACTGCTCCCCGAATCGTCGCCGGCGGAGCCAACCACCGCTGGACCGTTTTCGTCGATGAACGGCGCCCGATCGTGGTGGGTGCAAGCGGTACCGACGAGTAAACAAGCCATCAGCGCGCGCTGAGCCCCCACATATCCAACCCGGAACGTCATGGACGTCAAATAGTACGGCCGGCCAGGGGTCGCAACTGAGTCTGAGCCCGGCGCGGCTTCCAGCGCCTGTCGATGGCGCCGAGAGACTGAGAGGGCGCTGCTACGCCTTGCGACTGAGCTTGAAGGTGCGCTTGCCGTTGGCTTCGGTGGGCGGCGAAATATCGAGCATGTCGAGCACGATCTCGCGGATGCGGCCGGGGCCGTGCATGTCGCGCAGCTTCAGCCGGTCACCGGTGTATTGCAGCACTTCACACAGGCCGAACGCGAAGTGCCGGACCAGGTCGCGGGGATAGGGATAGGTCACCCAAACGCCATCAGGCGGCGCGGCCCGGTGGTTGGCGGGAAGAGACGGCCGACTCGGCCATCTCGCCGGTGCACTCATTACGGGTCCCTGAGGCAGCGCTTGCCCTTGCGATCGCAGCGCAGTAGCCGCCAAGCGTAGGAGTGTTACGTCTGGCCAATGGCGCTCTCCTCCACCGTCTACCGTCTCAACATCACGCTCTCCGACGTCGATCGCGGCGTTTACGAAAAGCTCGATGTTCGGACGGGCCGCCACCCTTCGGAGAGCCCGCGCTATTTCTGGCAGCGAGTCCTCGCCTACTGCCTTTCGTATGAAGAGGGGATTGCGTTTAGTAAGGGGGGGCTGAGCGACAGTGAGGAGCCCCCAGTTTCGATTCATGATCCGACGGGAGTTCTCGTAGCCTGGATTGATGTGGGCTCGCCGTCGGCGGATCGGCTGCATCGAGCGTCGAAAGCGGCACGGCGGGTGGCGTTGTACAGCGCGACCGAGCGGGTGTTGCTGGAGCGTGAAGCGGCATCGCGGAAGATCCACGCGCTGGAAGAGATTGAGCTTTTCCTGTTGGAACCGAGCTTTCTCGACGGGCTCGAGAAGCATCTGGAGAAGTTCACGAACCTCGAGCTGGTGCGCACGAGTGGGTCGCTTTACGTAACGTTTGCCAAGGGCATCGTCGAAGGCACCATCACCGAAACGCGCTTCGCAACCTAAACCCGCGTGTAAGGCAATCGCGCTCAACGTGCGCACTGCACCTCGCTATTTGCCCACCCGAGACCGGTAACGGTTCCGTGTAGAGCAGGCATGGGGTTAAGATCCCGGCATGCATGCACTGAATGGGCTCAAGTGCAGCGGGCCACGTTTTGTCGCCCTGGCAAGCGTGTTTTGTGTCGCTGCATCATTGGTCGCCTGCGGCACGGACTCGTCTTCGCCGGTCGGTCAGGCGAGCGGCGGCGGCGCGCAGAACGGCGGCGGCAACGGCCCAGGCCCGGGCCCAGGCGCGGGCAACGGTCCCGTCGGCCCTGGCAACTTGACGACGGCGTCGGCGAGCGTGGCCCGACGGCTGTCACGCGCGGAGCTGTCGAACACGCTCCGCGACGTGCTCGGCGACGACACCGTCGCGCCGAACAAGTTCTTGAACGACGACGTGTACCGCCCGTTCGACAACGACTACACGGTACAAGCCGCCTCGCGCGCGCTGATCGAATCGCTCGAAGCGCTGGCCGATGACGTCGCCGACCGTGCCGTCTCGCCCGCAAACCGCGGCAAAGTCGTGCCGTGCACACCAACCGGCCCCGGCGACACTGCCTGCCTGAAGACCACGATCGAGAGCCTTGGCCAGCGCCTGTACCGGCGCCCGCTCAGCGCCGAGCAAGTCACCGCGTACCTCACGCTGCAGAGTTACGCTACCGAAGCCAACGCTGATGTGCCGCACGACTTCTACACGGCCGTCAACCTGGTCCTGCGCAGCATGCTGCAAGATCCGGAGGTGCTGTACCGCATCGAGACCGGTACCGCGACCAAAGAGCCCGGCATCTTCAAGCTCGACAGCTACGAAGTGGCGTCGCGCTTGTCGTTCTTACTTTGGGGGAGCGGCCCGGACGAAGCGCTGCTCGATTCCGCCAAAGCAGGCGGCCTCGTCGACGCGGCATCGCGCACCGACGCCGCCACACGGCTGCTCACCGACGCGCATGCGCGCGGGCAACTGGAGCGATTTCACTCGATGTGGCTCGGTTACCGGGCGATTCCGGCCTCGCCCGAGCTGGCCACGGCCTTCAACACTGAGACCAACAAGTTGATCGAAAAGGTCGTATTCGATCAGCCGTCGAGCTACCTCGACCTGTTCACGTCGTCGCAAACCTACGTCAACGGCCCGCTCGCCACGCAATACGGCCTGACCGCGCCGGCTGGCGGCGCCGGTTGGGTGAGCTATGCGGATGACAAGCGTGCTGGCATCCTCTCGCACGGCAGCGTGCTGGCCGCGTTCAGCAAGTTCAGCGACACCAGCCCCACGCAGCGCGGCATCTTCGTGCAGACGCGCTTGCTGTGTAACAAGGTCTTACCGCCGCCCGCCACCGTAAACGTGGATCAGCCACCGGCCGCCGCCGACAAGGTTTGCAAGCTCGATCGCTACGATGCGCACCGCACGCTGGCGAGCTGCTCGTCGTGTCACGGCCAGCTCGATCCAATCGGCTATGGGCTCGAAAACTACGACATCGGCGGCAAGTACCGCACGCACGACGACGGCCACGCAGAGTGCGTTTTGCCCGACAAAGGCGCACTACCGGGCTTCGGCGAGTTCAGCGGCCCCGGCCAGCTCGCGCGCCTGCTCGTCGATAGCGGCAAGGTCGAAGCCTGCTTCATGCAGCACTTGATGACCTACGCAGCCGGCCGCGAGCTGCGGCCCGAAGAGGACGCCAGCAAGGCCGCGCTGTTGGCCAGCTTCAAAGCCGACGGCTACGGCCTGCAACAGCTACTCACCCACTATGTCGCCGACGACCGCTTTAGTCTTCGTCAAGAGGAGGTGGTGCCGTGAGGAAATTCATTCTGCCGCGACGCTCGCTGCTGCGTGGCCTGGGCGGCGTGGCAGTCGGGCTCCCGATGCTCGAATGCATGCTGAACGGCAACGGTGACGCGCTCGCCCAAGCCGGCGCCTTGCCCAAACGCTACGCGATCGTGTTCGCCGGCCAATCGATCGGCGGCGACAGTTGGGACGAAGACAAGTCCCAGGTCGCGGGCGTACGCAAGACCGAGACCGGCCACTTCATCGCCGATACCGCCGCCGGCGCTGGCTATCCGGTGACGACCCCGCTCAAAGCACTCGAAAAGCTCGGGTTGATGGGCGACTTCAGCATGGTCAGCAACCTGAAAATCCCGTGGAACACCACGTCGGCCGACGGCGCGATGGTGCCTGCGGGCGGCGCTTTCCGCGATTTTCACGGCGGCGGCGCCGGACCGCTGTTGTGCGGCACGCGCTCGACCACCTCCAGCTTCAAGGCCGCCAGCATCACCAGCGATCAGATCGTCGCTGGTTTGAACAAGACCACGCTCGACTCGCTCGTGCTGCGCGCGCAACCCAGCTGGTACCTGTCCGGCTCGGATTTCTCCGGCCGCCAGTACATCTCGTACAAAGACGGCGGCAAGGCGATCGAGGCGCAGACCAATCCGGGCATCGTCTACCACTCGCTGTTCGATGCGTTCACGCCCAAAGACGGCAGCGAGCAGGCGGCACACGATTTCCAGCTACGGGCGCGTAAAAGCGTCCTCTCACTGATCACCGACAAGCGCGAGCGCATCTTGGGCAAGCTCGGCACCGCCGACAAGGCCCGCCTCGGCGCACACTTCGACGAGATCCGCGATCTGGAGATGCGGATCGCCGCCGCGCCGCCGATGTCCGGCGACCAATGCCAAAAACCGACGGCGCCGGCCGACAATCTCCCGCTCGGCGAGGACAACGCCGGCTCGGGCTCCGACACGATTGGCACCAACACCGGCTACAGCGACGAAGACACGCGCGCGCGCTTGCTCGCGGATCTGATTCACATGGCCTTCGTCTGCGACATCACGCGCGTCGCGACGCTGCAGATCACCGTGTTTCAATCGCACATGAACGTGTTCAAAATCTCGACCGACTTCGGCATGCCGATCCGCGCTGATTTGCACGAGTGCGGGCACAACGGCGACGCGACTACGCGCGGCCAGTTGCCGGTCAGCATGTGCCTCGGCTGGCACATCGGGCACTACGCCTACCTGATGGACAAGCTAAAAAAGACGCCCGAAGGCGCCGGCACGGTGCTCGACAATTCCGCGATCGTGTTCATGCCCGAGGCCGGCCACGGCATTCAGCTCAACGACAGCACCGCTAATTTCCAAACCCACTCGGTCGACCGCATGGTGCTACTGGTCGGCGGCCGCGCCGGCGGCTTGATGCCCGGCCGCCACATCGTCTCGCAAAACGCCCACCCCGGTAACGTGCTGCTCAGCGCCATGCAAGCGGCCGGCTACACTGGCGACAAATTCGGCGAAGTCACCGGAAAGCTGCCGGAGCTGTTCGGCTAACTGGCGGCCGCTAGCCGCCAGTTGCGGGCTCGCGCCTGCGTGCAGCGCGGCCACGGGCGGGCCGAGGGTGGCGCGGGCGAGCCCGTGAGCACCCGACTCGAAACCTGCCGCAAGAAAAGGGAGGTTGATAGTCTCGCTTGAGACTATCCGATCACCGTTGTTGTTCGGCCGTTTTTGAGGAACACAACCCACGGCGCTGGACGAGGGTCTCGCTTGGCGAGCGCCCCACCCGCGGCGGCCAGCGGCACCATTGGCCGCCACGACAGCCTCTGCAATTCGGGCTGCGCGTCGGCAGCCCCCTCACCTAATTCGCTACGTAACCGCGCCACGCCCAAGACAACGCCGTGGCGATGGTTTGGTCTTGGACTTGGCCTGCGCAGTGGCCGAGGCCTTTCGCGAAGACGTATTGGTAGTGGTAGGCCTTGGCCTTGAGCGCGGCGGCGGTGCGCTCGTTCGCCATCACCCAATTGTGGTGGCCGCTCTCTGGGGCGGTCGCGCCGTTGTCGGTCTCGTTGGCGTTGATGAAGATGCGCAGCGGCTTGTTCGGCGTGTTCTTGATCAGCTCTTTGTTGGAGTGATACTCCCAGGCGCCGAACGGGAACAGCGCCATCTCGGCGGTCTGCGCGTGGTTTTGCTGATCGACGAAGGTGCCCGAGTAGGTGATGATGCGGCGCCACAGGTTGGGCGCGAACCAGCCCATGCTGAGCGCCGCCGCGCCGCCCGAGCTGCAGCCAAAGGCGCCGCGCCCCTGCGGGTCCTTCGTGAATTTGAGGCCTGGGTAGGCCGCTTTGATCGCCGGATCGGCGATCACCGCCGGCAGCACTTCGGTATCGATGAAGGTCGAGTAGCGATCCGACATCGTGTCGTACTCCAGCCCGCGCTCCGAGCCTTGTCCGTCGGATCCGTCGCGATCACTGCCGTTCTGCACCGCGATTGCGACGAAAGGCGGCAGCTTCTTGAGCGGGTCGGCGGAGATCGTCAGGTTGTCGAGTGCGCGCGAGATGCTGTCGATCGGACCGCCGCCGTCCTGGATGATCAAGATCGGCGCTTCGGTGCCGTCTTTGTATTGCGCGGGCACGTAGACGGTGATGCCACGATTGAAGACGGTCTTGCCGCCCGTCCACGGCTTGCTCAGCGTCGCGTCCGTGCCCTTGTAGATCGCGCTGTCCGACGACTTCATCGTGAACGTGAAGCGCTTGCCCTTGGGATTTTTCAGATCCGTGAGGTTCGGATCTTTCGCGTAGTCGGGACCGACGACGATGTCGCCATCGCCCTCGGAGCTGACCTCGGGCACCGCACCACCAGCACTGGTGGAGCCGCCACTGCCGGCGCTTCCGCCGCTACCACCGACACCGCCGCCGCCGCCCGATGCGGTGCCGCCGAGGCCGGGGCCAGTGCCCGCGCTCACGGTACTGCCCGCGCTGCTGCCACCGTTCACGGCGCCACCGGTGCCGGTAGTGCCACCAGCTGCGGTGCCGGCCGCGCTGCCGCCTGTGGCACTGGTACCCGCGCCGGCATCTCCGGGTTGCGAGTCGACCGTGCACGCGCCGAGCGCGATAGCGGCGCCCCCCAAGGCGAGCGCGCCCGTGACGAGCCACGCAGAATGCGCCAAGGACTGCGACGAAGTGACCATGCTCAATTAGTGCCCGGTAGGTAGGAAACCCATTCGCAGTGACGCGCCGAAAGACCGCAGTTCACTGATGGGACGTCGGCACTCCGATGTAGGTGGCCGCTCGTTTACCGGCTGGCCCACAAAAATTGCTCTTGGCCACCATTGCGCGGCGCGCACAGCCAACATCGAAAAGCGACCTGACACCGTGCGCCAAGTGACGCTGCGCGTAGTAATGTAACTTTCATGCCTCAACGTTCCAGCACGGCAAAGCTCGGTGTCGCACTCTCGATCGCGGGCATGGGCGCGCTGTGCGCGGGCTTCAAGCTGAGCGCGCTGTCGCTATTCGGCGCGGGCGTGAAGCTGCTCGAGAAGGACTGGCGCGCGCGCCACCCCGAGTTCATCGGCAACGCCGCCGAGCGTTGGCAAGCCTCGCTCGCATTTTATCGCGACACGCATCAGAACGGCACGAACCGCACCCTGCATTTGCTGGGCATTCCGTTGATCGTCGGCGGCGCGGCGGGACTCTTTGCCTCGAAGCCATTCAGCCCGATCACCGGCGCGCTGTGGGCGGGATCGTTGGGGGCGTTCGCGACCGGCTGGGCACTCAACCTGCTCGGTCACGCCGCATTCGAGAAGCGAGCTCCAGCCTTCAGCGACGACGGCCTGTCCTTCATCGCGGGGCCGATTTGGGACCTCCAAGAGGCCCTGAAAAGCCGGCGCGTCGGCTGATTTGCCATAAAATCCGCTGAATTCAGGGTCCGCTTTCCCTTAATGAAAAAGCGGAATAGCGTCCGCCTGGGTTCGGGCAGAAAGCCCGGCTTCCTAAGGGAGAATTGAAGAATGTCAGCCAAACGAGGCCGAAGCCTTTCGTCCAAAGTCATGGCGCTGTTGCTCGTCGCCAGCGTCCCGCTCGTCATCAACTGCGGCAAAATGCCAGGCGGTTTGCCGGGCGTGCCGAACGTACCGGGCGTGCCAGGCGGCTGCCCCGCCAACATCGCTGACGCTTCGGCGATCATGAGCGCAAACTTCGGTCTCGAGGGTGAGCTCGAAGGCAAGGTCAAGGCGGCTCTGGCTGCTGGCGCTGACGTACAAGCCATCGCGGCTGACGTCGAAGGTGAAGTCGTCCTGGCCTGCAGCAACCTCGCTAAGGACCTCGGCGCGAAGGATGACGACCTGAAGCCGAAGGAAGACGGACCGGGCAAGAAGGCGGAAGCCGCTTGCAACGTCGCCAGCAAGTTGATCGGCGAGTTCAAGGCCAAAGCCAAGGGCAAGGTCGTCGTCGACATCAAGCCGCCGAAGTGCGAAGCGTCGCTCGACGCGAGCATGGATTGCGCCGCCAAGTGCGACGCAACCGTCAAGCCCGGCTCGGTCAAGGCCAGCTGCGAGGGTGGCGAGATCAGCGGCGAGTGCGGCGCCAAATGCGAGGGCAAGTGCACGGTCGAGGCCTCCGCGAACTGCGAAGGTTCGTGCAGTGGCACGTGCAAGGGCGAATGCAGCGCCGATATTTCCGGCAAGTGTGACGGCGACTGCAACGGCAAGTGCGACGGCAAGGACAGCAAGGCTGCTTGCAAGGGCACCTGCGAAGGCAAGTGCAAGGGCAAAGCCGACGCGCAGTGCAACGGCACCTGCAAGGGCTCGTGCTCGGCTAGCTGCGAGATGAAAGCCGCGGGCGATTGCAAGGGCACTTGTTCGGGCAAGTGCAGCGTCGAGATGAAGGCGCCCAAGTGCAGCGGCGAAGTCAAGCCGCCGGAGATGAGCGCGGAGTGCAAAGCGCACTGCAACGCCGAAGTCAACGGCAAGGCCGAGTGCAAGCCGGCGACCGTTTTCGTCAAGGTCGAAGGCGCTGCCGACGTCGAAGCTGCGATGAAGCTCAAGGCGGCGCTGACGAAGAACCTGCCGGGTCTGCTCAAGATCTCGATCGGCATGAAGAGCAAGCTCGAGGGCGTCGTGGGCGCCGTCAAGGTGGCTGCTGAAGGCGCGAAGGCTGCTGTCACGAGCGGTGGCGCCGCGGCCCTCAAGGTCGGCGGCTGCTTCGCAGCTTCGCTCGAAGCCCAGGCCAAGGCCTCGGTGTCGATCAACGTGTCGGTCAAAGCCAGCGCTTCGGCGAGTGGCTCGGCCAGCGCGGGCTGATCGAAGAGCGCGGTAGGGCAAGAGCCCTGCCTCGGTGTTTGGGCGCGATCGTCAGATGATGATCGCGCCCTTCGCTTTTTGTGGGCACGGCAGCTACGCCCAACTCGCCTCCCAAGTATCTGCTCGCCGCTCAAGGCGCTTCATGCGAGCGCGGATCTTTTCGAGCCATTTTTTGGAGATGGACCCATGTCGTTCGTGCGCGCCCTGTCGCTCCTCTTGCTGTGTGCCACGGCTTGCACCAGCTCGGCACCGGCAAGCTCGCCTCTGCACGCGCCGTCTCGCTCTCGGCCAACCCCTAACCCTTCGCCACCCACCCCTTACTTCCCGACCGAGCCGATCGAGCGCGTGACGGCGCCGTTCGCGATGCCGCAACCCACGCGGCCGAAAATCCCAGCCGGTGTGTTCGACATCCGTGATTTTGGTGCAGTCGCCAACGCTGCGATCAAAGCGACCAACGCATTTCGCCAAGCGGTCGCCAAAGCGTCGGCCGCCGGCGGCGGCACGGTGCTGGTGCCACCAGGCAAGTGGTTGACCGGGCCGATTCACCTCGCCAGCAACATCAACCTGCACGTGGCCGAAGGCGCCACGCTGCTGTTCAGTCAGGATTTCGACGACTACCTGCCGCCCGTGCTGACACGCTGGGAGGGCCAAGAGCTATACGGATTTTCGCCGCTGATCTACGCCAGGGATTGCGAGAACGTCGCCATTACCGGCGGCGGCACGCTCGACGGTCAGGGCTCAGCATGGTGGCCGTGGAAGAAGACGCAGCAAGAATCCGCGACCAAGCTGTACGAGCTCGTCACCTCGGGTGTTCCGACCGAAAAGCGCGTACTGACCAGCGTCGGCGGTCTTCGCCCCAGCTTCATTCAGACGATCGGCTGCAAGAACGTCCTGGTGGAGGGCGTCACGCTGACCAACGGCCCGTTCTGGACGATCCATCCGGTGTACTCCGAGAACGTGATCGTGCGCCGCGTACACGTGCAAACCACCGGACCGAACAACGACGGCTGCGATCCCGACTCGAGTCGCAACGTGCTGATCGAAGACTCGTTCTTCAGCACCGGCGACGACTGCGTCGTGATCAAATCAGGCTTGAACGAGGACGGTTGGCGCGTCAAAAAGCCCAGTGAAAACATCGTCGTGCGCCGGTTGCACGGCGAAGCCGGGCACGGCGGAGTCGTGATTGGCAGCGAGATGAGCGGCGGCGTGCGCAACGTGTGGGTCACCGATTCCGATTTCGTCGGCACAGATCGCGGGCTGCGCATCAAGTCGATGCGCGGACGCGGCGGCATAATCGAGAACGTGTTCTACGAAAACGTGCGCCACCAAGACATTCGGCTAGTGGTCGTCGAGCTGACGACGTTCTACGCGTCGTCTACGCTGAAGCCGAAGTCGGCCACGCCGCCGACGATCCGTAACATTCACGTCAAAAACATCAGCGCGCGCGGCGCCAAACAAGCCATCGACATCGTGGGCCTGCCCGAACTGCCGATCCGCGACGTCACCTTCGAAAATGTCGAAATCGTGGCCGAGCAGGGCCTGCAATCCGTCAACTGCAAAAACATCAGCTTCAAAAATACCAAGCTGACATCGCCCTCTGGATCGATCTTTCCGATTCAAGATCTGTGAGTTGAGCTGCGGCAGTGGTCGGGAAGGGACCCGCCGAGCCCACGAGATAGTACCCGCCGGCCAAACTTCGACAGAAAACTTGGCCTGCTTCGCGCATGAATTCGTGGGGTTGACGCTCGTCCAACCGGCCGCGGCCCTTTGTTTTCAGACACCCGTGGACGAGCGCTCAAGCGAGCTGAGGCGATAACGCACATCGACGCGGATCGATCCTAGATGTTGCGAAAAATGCCTAAGTGAGGTTTCCTTCACGGCTTCGGAATTTTCTTAGGGGACTCTGTTCTACCAATGCGTTCTTTTTCTTACCTCTTCGGGTTGATTGCTGGCGTGTCTGCTCTGTCCGTGGCGCCGTCCGGTGCCCACGCGGCGGAAGCGGGCTTTTCGATGCAGGCGTCCGACGCTGGCGCGAGCGCTTCGGGCTCGGCGTCGGGTGGCGCGGACGACTACTGGCATCAGTTTCGGCCAACGCCAATGGCGCTAGAGTTGGGCGTGTACGGCGGTGCTGCCTTCTTCTCGAAGGAGCACAACCTCCAAAACCTGGAGCTGATCGAGAAGTCACCGGCCGTCGGACACCAAAAGCTGAAGACCGGGCTCGATCTAGGCCTGCGCGCTGGCTTTTACCCACTGTCGTGGCTGGGCGTCGAAGGCGAAGTCGGAGTGATCCCGACCAAGACCGATGTCAGCGGCGGCAGCGCGACGATCTGGACCTACCGCGGGCATGCGGTCCTGCAGTACCCAGCGTACCGCTTGGTGCCGTTCTTGCTCGTCGGTGGCGGCGGCATGAGCCTGCGCAGCGACCCGAGCACGCTCGGCAAAGACAAGGATCCGGAGCTGCACGTCGGCGTGGGCGTGAAATACGCGATCGCTCAGTGCTTGAGCGCACGCTTCGACTTCCGCGACAACTTCATGCAAGAGAACCGCGCGAACCCGTCAATCAAAGACGGCGACCTCGTGCAGAACTTCGAGCTGCTGCTCGGCCTATCGTTCACGCTCGGCCGCACGCCGGCTGAGTCCGCGCCGGTGCCGAAGGATTCGGACGGTGACGGCTTCCTCGATCCGCAAGACGCCTGCGTGGCGGTGCCAGGCGTGGCCCCGAACGGCTGCCCTGCGGCCGTTGCCGCGCCGATCGATACCGATCACGACCTGATCAACGATCCGCAGGATGCCTGCCCGACCGTGCCCGAAGATCATCTGCCGCCGGCCGCGGACGACGGCTGTCCCAGCACGGATCCGGACGGCGACGGCATTTTGGCGCCCGAAGACAAATGCCCGACCGAGAAGGGCGTCGCGCCCGACGGCTGCCCGATCCACGACAAGGATCAAGACGGGATTCTGGACGAGGTCGACCAGTGCCCCGACCAACCCGAGACGAAGAACGGCTTTCAAGACGCCGACGGTTGTCCGGACGAGCTACCCAAAGAGGTCGCCAAGTTTGCCGGCGTGGTCAAAGGCATCCAGTTCGACACCGGCAAAGCGACGATCCGCAAGGAGTCGAACAAGGTGCTCGACGAAGCAATCAAGGTGCTGACGCAATACGGCGATCTGCGGATCGCGATCAGCGGCCACACCGACAACGTCGGCGAGGCGCCAAAGAACATCGAGCTGTCGCAAGCGCGCGCCAACTCGGTGAAGGACTACCTGGTCAGCAAGGGCATCGCTACTGACCGAGTCGAGACGCGCGGCGCGGGGCCGAATGAGCCAGTGGCCGACAACGCAACGGACAAGGGCCGCCAAGAGAATCGGCGGATCGAGTTCAAGCTGCTGCAGAAGTAATGGAATTCGACTCCGAGCGCTGCCTCGGAGTCCGCCGAAAACAAGTCGGAGGAGTAATTATGCGAAATACGGTTATTTGGTCTTTTCTTAGTCTCGCGGCGCTCGCCACGGGCGGCCTCGTCACGGGTTGCGACAGCGACGCCAAGCTCGCTCGGAGCGCGCTCGGTGATTCGTGCGATACCACGTCGGACTGCAACGACGACCTGCGTTGCATCGATCACACTTGCTACAACAAGAAGGGCACCACCAGCTCTGGCGGTAGCTCCACTAGCGAAGGCGGCGACGGCACCGGCGCCACCGTGACCGGCCCCAAGCCCCCCGTGCTGGGCGGCGAAGGCGAAACCTGTACCAAGCGCGCCGATTGCGAAGACGGCCTCGCCTGTCTGAGCCAGCGCTGTCAGAAAGACGCATCGAGCGGCGAAGGCGGCGCAGGCCCCGTGGGCGGCCCCACGCTTGGTGGTCCGGGCGAAACCTGCGGCCTGACCTCGGACTGCGCAACGGGCCTGGCCTGTTTGCCCAGCGACGGTTTCAACAACTTCCCGGAGGCGAAGGCCATCGGCTCCAATAGCATTGGCGTCTGTACGCCGACCGACAGCGGCCTCGAGCCGACTGGCAAGAGCTGTAACGGTGCCGAGTGCACGATCGCCGACGATTGCTGTGAGTTGCCGGTCGCGACGCACATCGCGAATGCGCTAGCGCCCACCTACGGTACGGGTGTCAATTCCTGTGCCGAGCTCGAGGTTGTGCTCGACGGCGTCAACTGCGGCGCTGCCGTGCTCACGACGGCAAACGCGGCTCGTTGTTTCGCGAAGACTGCCTACTGCACCTGCGGCAAGACCACTTGGACCTGTAGCGACGCCGGCCGCTGCGTCTACGGTGCGACCTGCACGAAGGACTATGCCACCCCCGAGGGCTGCCCGACGTACTCACGCGCCGGCTATGCGTTGACGTCGCTGTGTGACACCGAAGGCAGCGGCAAGTGCGAGCCGCCCGCGGCGTTGGCCACGTGCAAGAAGGACGTGGACTGCGATAAGGGATTGATCGTCGCCGACGCAGGCGGAGTCGAGCGTTGCACCGCCGGCGAGTGCACCTGTTACACCGGCGCGTGCTACCGCAAGTGCGGCGAGGACCTGGACTGCGCGAAGGGCAAGACCTGCGACACGAAGACGAAGGTCTGCGTCGCTGCCGCAGCGTGCGAGTCGGACGCCTTCTGCGCCACCTACAACAACGACATCCACTCCAAGTGCCTGATGCCCGAAGGTGTTTGCGACACCCAGTGCGACAACGACCGTCAATGCAACTACGGCAACCTGACCTACGGCCCGAACACCCGCGTTTGCAACGCCATGCATCGTTGCGAGCTCGTCGGTTGCACCAGTGACTCGGAGTGCCCGGCAGCGGCGGGCGGCGTAAAGTTGTTCTGCACCGAGACGCCGGCTCCGGTCGCCGGCGGTACGGCGTCGTCGGCCATCACCGACTGACGCGACGCGCGTGACGCCCGGGCGCTTGGCCCGGTGACGTGACACTGAACCGGCCCACCACGGCACCCGCCGTCGGTGGGCCGATTCGCATTTGAGGGGCGACGTGCGACGTGCGCGCTGCCCTTGCGAACGCTACGGCTAGGCCGCCCTCCGCACCCGCCGGTCGCGTAACGCGAGGATCCCGGCACCGATGACGAGCGCTGTTCCGAGGCTGCTCAAGCCGTCCGGATGTCGGGAGAAAATCGCCCAATCGAACAGCGCGGCGAAGGCGACCGAGCCGTAGATGAACGGTCCAACTTGGGCGGCCGGGGCAAGCTGGTAGGCGCGCGTCATCATCAGCTGGGCAGCAGTGCCGGCGGCGACCATCGCCAAGATGACCGGAATGCTGCTGGCGGCGGGCGTCACCCACGTGAACAGCGCGGGCCCGAGCCCAATCAGCGTCGAGCAGACCGAGAAGTAGAAGACGATCTTGGTGACGGACTCCGTGAGCGTGAGCCGGCGTACGCCGACTTGCGCTGTCGCGGCGAACAACGCGCCGAACACGCCGATAAGTGCAGCGGGCTGAAACAAGCCCAAACCCGGCTTGAGGATCAACACCAACCCGAGCATGCCGATCACCAGCGGCTTCCAGATGCCGCGCGGCACCGGCTCGCCGAGCCACGCGCGCTCGACCAGCGGGATGAACAGCGGCAACGAGTAATTGAGCAACAGCGCTTCGGCCAGTCCGAGCTTGCCGATCACGAAGAAGAAGCAATACATCGCCGCCATGCCGACGGTGCCGCGCACGATGTGCTCACGCAGGTGCAGCGTGCGCAGCTGGGTTATGCCGCGCCGCAAGATCGGCGGCAGCAACACCAGCAGGCTCAAACCGCTGCGCAGGAACACCACCATCGCGTTCGGCAGCGAATGGGAAAGGACCTTGACCATCACGCTCATCAGCGCGAACAAGAAGGCGGCCGCCACCATGAACGCCGCTGCACGCGGCAGGTTCGTTGCGGGGTCGCGGCTCGGACTCTCGATGGTGACGGGGGCGGACAGGCCCCGGGCTCATAGCACGCGAAACCGCGCCCTGATATGCATCGGCCATGCACTACAACGCGCTCGGCCGCACCGGCTTCGAGATCTCTAGTATCAGCTTCGGCGCCTGGGCGATCGGTGGCACCTGGGGCGACGTCGACGACGCCGCGTCGATGCAGACCTTGCACCGCGCGCTCGACTTGGGCGTCAACTTCTTCGACACGGCGGACGTGTACGGCGACGGCCACAGCGAGCGACTCTTGGCGCGTCTGCGCCACGAACGGCGTGATCCATTCTGGGTCGCGACCAAGATCGGGCGGCGTTCCAATCCGCACGACGCGCAGAGCTACACGCGCGCCAACTTGACCGGCTATGTCGAGCGCTGTCTCCAGAACCTGGAGGTATCGGCGATCGATCTGTTGCAGATCCATTGCCCGCCAACCGACGTCTTCTACATGCCCGAAGTGTTCGGCGTGTTCGACGACCTGGTGCAGGCCGGCAAGGTGCGCTTCTACGGTGCCAGCGTGGAGCGCGCCGAAGAGGGCCTTAAAGCCCTGGAGTATCCGGAGATTCAGAGCCTGCAGCTCGTGTTCAACATCTTGCGCCAGCGGCCGGCGGAGCTGCTCTTTCCGCGTGCGCTTGAGCGCCGAGTCGGCATTTTGGCGCGGCTGCCCTTGTCGTCCGGCATGTTGACCGGGAAGCTCACGCCGACGACGCAATTTCACGCGGAGGATCATCGCGCCTTCAACCGTGAAGGCGCAGCCTTCAGCAAGGGCGAGACCTTCTCGGGTTTCGACTACGACAAGAGCTTAGCCGTCGTCGAAAAGTTGCGCGCGCTGTTGCCGCCGGGCATGAGCCTGTCCGAGCTCGCGCTGCGCTTCATCGCGTCATTCCCAGCCGTCACCTGCTCGATTCCCGGCGCGCGGCGACCCGAGCAAGTCGAGCAAAACGTCGGAGTCGGCGTCAAGGGCGGCCTCGAGCCGCAGCTGCTGCAACGGCTCACCGACCTCTACGACGCTGACGTCAAGCCGCTCGTCCACCAGCTGTGGTAAGTCATTCGCAGCTGGCTGCGGCCTCGGCCTCGCAACCATCGCTGACATCGAAGTTGCAGTCGCGGCGCCCGTCGTCACACTGCCGAATCGAGCAGCTGCCACCAGCGCAGTCCGCAGCGCCGTGTGGCACCATGCAAGGCGCGCGGTCGCAGCCACCGCAGTGCGCCGGATCGTGCGCTGTGTCGATCTCGCAACCGTCGCCGTCGGCGCTGTCACCGTCGCCGTTGCAGTCCGCGAACTCACCCTGGCACGACGCCACTACGCAGTGGCCAGCGTCGCTGCAGCGCGCGGTCGCTTGCGCGATCACGCACGGTCGGCAGCCGTCGGCGTTGCAGCCGTAGTCGGGGTCAGCGCGCGAAACGCAGTGCCCGTCGCAAGCTTTTTGGTCGGCGGGGCAGCCCGCTTGCAAAGAGTCGGCGCTCACCACCAGCGAACAAGCGTGGAGACAGCCCAACAGACCCGCCAGAAAGGCTTGCGCCACGCGGCTGTGCAATCGTCGCCGGCGCGGGCCACGGAACATTCGCCGCACAGATTACCTTGGGCGGCGGCCAGAGTGGTGGGCCAGAGCGAATAGCACTGGTTTTCGCCTGCACACGACCAGCAGGCGTTGGGCGTGATACCTTGTCGGAAGCCTCATGAGGCGATTTCAGGCCGAATGGTTGGGCGTGCTCGCCGCCTGCGCTGTGCTCGGGTGCTCCGGGACGGACGGAGCAGCCGCGCCGCCGCTCGTCGAGCTTTTCAGTTGGTGGACGAAGCCCGGCGAGGTCGAGGCGCTCGACGCCGTGCTCGCCGTGCACGATCGGCGGTACCCCGGCGCGAAGATCATCAACGCCGCAGCCAAGGACTCCGCGACAGCACGCGATCGCCTGCGCACGCGGCTAGAAGATCGCGAGCCGCCCGACACCTTTCAAGCCAATGTCGGGCAAGATCTGCTGCGCTGGGTGCTCTACAACGGCACCGACGCGGCCGAGAGCAAGCTCGAGCCGCTGAGCGGCCACGCGGTGCTGGGGCGAGACTTCCGCGACGTGTTCCCCGAAGCGGTGTTGTCTGCGGCCGGGTTCGACGGTCAGGTGTACGCGATTCCGGTGAATATTCACCGCACCAACTCGTTGTTTTACAACAAGCAGCTGTTCGCCGACCTCGCGCTCGAGCCACCGCAAAGCCTGGCAGAGCTGTACGCCGTCGCCGACGAGCTGCAGGCGCAAGGTATCGTGCCAATCGCGGTCGGGGCGAAGGGCAGCTGGACACTGTCGCTACTCTTCTTCGAGAACCTGCTGATCGCCAAAGAGGGAGCAGGCTTTTACGACGACTACTTCGGCGGCAAAGTCGATGCCGCCGCCGACCCGCGCATGCTGGAGCTGCTCGACGAAAGCTTGCGGCTCTGGCAGTACACCAACGCCGACGCACGACAGATAGAGTGGGACGCGGCGGTCGCGATGGTGCACGACGGTCGCGCTGCGATGACGGTGATGGGCGACTGGGCCAAAGGTACGTTGAAGCAGCTGGGTGGCGTGCCCGGCGAGAGCTTCGGCCAGGTGCCTTTCCCGGGAACAGCTGGGGTTTTCGTGTTCACGGCCGACACGTTCCCACTGCCCAAGGGCGCACCGCGCCGCGCCGACGCGCTCGATTTTCTCGGTACGCTCGCGTCACTCGCCGGCCAAAACGCCTTCAATCCGATCAAAGGCTCGATTCCAGCCCGCACCGACATCGATTCCAGCGCGTACGACGTGCTCGCGCAGGCCATGATCAAAGACTTCCGCCGCGACCGTTTGGAACTGGCTCTATCCGGGCTCGCGCCAGCCGCCTTCAACGACAACGTACAAGCCGGCCTCGGCGACATGGTCGACCAAAACAACCCCGAACCCGCCCGCTTCGCCCTGATGAATCGCTACGACGTCCTGCAAGCGATGCATCGCTGATTGGCTGCCAACCCGCGGCCCGAATCGCAGAAACTACCGTTCTTTTGATGGGAAAAGAGGGTCCGCGGAGGCTGCGCGGGGTTCGCGCAGCCTTGCCTCGAATTTGTTTTTAGATGCTGAGTTGGGGGCGGTTCTTCTCTGGCCAATCCAGGTGGAAGAACTTGCCGCGCGGTTGATCGACGCGCTCGTAGGTGTGAGCGCCGAAGTAGTCGCGCTGGGCTTGCAGCAGGTTGGCGGGCAGCCGCGGCGTGCGGTAGCCGTCGTAGTACGCCAGCGCGCTCGAGAACGTGGGCAGCGAGATGCCGCATTCGACACCGAGCGAGATCGCCTTGCGCCAATTCTTCTGTGCCTTCTTCACCGTCTTGGCAAAATATGGGTCCAGCAGCAAATTGGCGAGCTTAGGATCACGCGCATACGCTTCGGTGATCTTCTGCAAGAAGCTGGCGCGGATGATGCAGCCGCCGCGCCAGATCTGCGCGATCTCACCGAAGTCGAGCTTCCACTTGTACTCCTCTTGAGCGGCGCGCATCAGCTGGAAACCCTGCGCGTAGGAGCAGATCTTCGAGCAGTACAAGGCGTCCATCACGGCGTCGACGAGCGCTTTCTTGCTGCCCTTGTACTTCTTGCCCGGACCCTTGAGGATCTTCGAAGCCGCGACGCGCTCTTCCTTCACGGCCGAGAGGCAGCGCGAGAAAACCGCTTCAGCGACCGTCGGTGCCGGTACACCCATGTCCAGCGCATTGGCTGATGTCCACTTGCCGGTGCCCTTTTGGCCGGCCGCGTCCATCACGATGTCCACGAACGGCTTCTTGGTAACGGGATCTTTTTGGCCCAAAATGTCGGCCGTGATCTCGATCAAGAAGCTGTCGAGGATGCCCTTGTTCCACTTCGTGAAGACATCCGAGAGCTCAGCCGGCTTCATGCCCGACAAGCCGCGCAACAGGTCGTACGCTTCGCAGATCATCTGCATATCGCCGTACTCGATGCCGTTGTGCACCATCTTGACGTAGTGACCGGCGCCGTTTTCGCCGATGTACGTCGAGCACGGCACGCCGCCCGAGATCGGCTTGCCAGGCGTAGCGCCCATCAGCGGCTTGCCAGTCTTGGCGTCGACCTTCGCGGCGATCGCGTTCCAAATCGGCTCGAGCACCTTGTACGCCGCCGGATCACCGCCCGGCATCAGCGACGGACCAAAGCGCGCACCTTCTTCACCGCCGGACACGCCGGAGCCGATGAAGCGAAAGCCTTTTTCCTTGAGCGCCTTCTCGCGCCGAATCGTGTCGGTCCACAGCGCGTTACCGCCGTCGATCACGATATCGTTCTTGTCGAGCAGCGGCAGCAAGCTGTCGATGACCGCGTCGGTCGGGCCGCCCGCCTTGACCAAGATCACGATTTTACGCGGCTTGGAGAGCGAGCCGACGAACTCGTCGAGCGACTGAGAACCGACCACGCCGCCCGGTGTATCGGGGTTCTCGGCCACGAACTTATCGGTGGTCGCGGTGGTGCGGTTGTAAACAGAGATTTTGAAGCCGTGGTCCGCAATGTTCAGAGCCAAGTTTTGGCCCATGACTGCCAGGCCAACCAGCCCGATGTCAGAAAGATTCTTCGCCATTTGAGCGGCCAGGAAATACCCAGACGCGCGGCCGGGAACCAGGAAAAAGCGCCGTCACACTTTTTCGCTGCAGAAAACCGGCCTGCGCCTGCCGATAATCCACGTGACTCATTCGTGAAACTCACGCGGGCGCACGATCCAAGCCGATGTGTGCGCAAGTCGCTCGCCCTGAACCCGCGCCGCCGCCCAGCCGTCGCGGGCCATGCGTGCTCGACGCCGTAGCGGGCGGGCCCGTCTCGGCCGAAGACGTCGCCATCAAAGACTTGGGGAAATGCCGGTACCCCTCGCCGGCCGCCGCACACTTGGGCGAAGGCGCGATGCTGTTCGTGGGTGAAGCCGACAAGGTGCTGGTCGACGACCGCCTGTCCCAATTGCCGAGCGCGCCGGAGCTGTTGCGCGAGCTGCCAGCGTTCGAGCTGGCGGGGCCGCGCAATCGGGTGTTCTTCGACTCCCCACGCGTGCGCGCCGGCATCGTCACCTGCGGCGGCCTATGCCCAGGCCTGAACAACGTGATCCGCGGCTTGGTGCTCGAGCTGTGGTTCGGCTACGGGGTCAAGCGCATCACCGGCTTCCGCTACGGCTACGAAGGGATGATCTCGCGCGGCGTGACGCCCGAGCCGTTAACGCCCGAGACAGTGTCGCGCATCCACCACCAGGGCGGCACGATTTTGGGCTCTTCTCGCGGCAGCCAGGATCCGATCAAGCTCGTCGACACGCTCGAAGCACTCGGCATCAACCTCTTGTTCGTGATCGGCGGCGACGGCACGATCCGCGGCGCCATGCAGCTTGGCGCCGAGATCGAGAAGCGCGGACTTTCGATCGGGGTCGTCGGTGTGCCGAAGACGATCGACAACGACATCCACTTCATCGACCGCAGCTTTGGTTTCGAGAGTGCCTACTCCGCCGCGGTGGAAGTGATCCGCGCCGCGCGCGTCGAAGCCACCGGCGCGCGTGATGGCGTTGGCCTGGTCAAGCTGATGGGTCGCCACTCCGGTTTCGTTGCTTGCAATGCCGCGCTGGCTTCCACCGACGTCGATTTGGTACTGATCCCCGAGGTGCCGATGCAGCTCGAAGGCGATCACGGCGTACTGCGCTACGTCGAGCGCGTGCTGGATCGCCAAGGCCACGCCGTAATCGTGGTCGCCGAAGGCGCCGCACAAGACCTGTTAGCGGCCGGCGCCGAAGCGGACAAAAGCGGCAATTCCAAGCTGGGCGATGTCGGGGTGTTCCTGCGCGACCGCATCACGCAGCATTTTCGGCACGAAGCACGCGACGTCACGCTCAAGTACATCGACCCGAGCTACGCGATTCGAAGCGTGGCGGCTTCACCCTCCGACAGCGTCTATTGCTGGAACATGGCGCGCAACGCGGTCCACGCCGCGATGGCCTGCAACACCGAAATGCTGATCGGCCGCTGGCACGGCCGCTTCGTCCACGTGCCGATGCCGCTAGCCACGCGCAGCCGGAAGCAAATCGATCCGGGCGACGACGTCTGGACCAGCGTGATCGAAGCTACCGGACAACCGAGGCAATTCGTTTGACCACCGGCGTCGCGACGCCGACGGACGTTCCACGCGCTCCGTCGCTCATGCGCTACCTGGCCGAGCTCACGCTGCCGCGGCTGGTCTTGTGGTGCTATCTGATCTGGTACGGCTTCGTGCTCGAGCGCTATTTCGATCCGAGCGTGGGGCTCTGGCTGAGCTCGCTCGGTATCAGCGCGATCATCGGTACCGGCTTGTACCTGAGCACCGCCCACGGTGGGCGTGCGCGCACGCGCCTCGAGCGGTGGCAGGTCGTGCGCCTATACATGATGCCGTTCTGCGTCTCGAGCTTCGCGGCGCTGATCAAAGGCCGCGGCTTCGTGTTGGTGTTCGATCCGTTATGGACGGCCAACCTGACGGCCGTTGGGGGCTGCGCAACGTTCGTCGGCGTCGCGCTACTGGCCCGGCGACTCAGGCCCTAGTCACTTGAGGTTTGCAGCAGAGAAAGCCGCACGAGGGGGCGCGAACGGAGTCCGCGTGCCTAGGCCGGGGCCGAGCGCCGCGCCGCCCGAGTCACGGCCGCTAGTTCCTTGAGCACGCTGGCGGGCACGTTTTCGCCCTCCATCCACGCCACCAGCGCCGGCTGCCAGGCCTTGGCCCAGCTCGGTGCCAACCGTTCGCGCAGAAACGCCGCGAACAGCGCGTCGAGCAAACCGGTCAGGCGCTCGATCAGATTCGTTCGCTCCAAGAACGCGTCGTCGCCCTCCTCTTTGAGCAGCGCCGGCACCGCACCGCCGCCGATCAAGAAGCGCGGCGCATTGAAGTTGAAGGCGAAATCTTGTTCTTCGATGCGCAGCACCACGCGCGCGGCGACTGGCAACTTCATGTTCCGCACGGCTTCGCGTGCTTCGGGACTACCGGAAGGTTGCGCCCCGCGCACGGTCACGCGCTCGGTCTTGTCCAGGACGTGTTCGAGCGTGAGCTGGCGATCGATCCACGCTTCCGACTCCCCCAGCTTGCCGAGCGCCACTTTTTCGTTGAACAGCTCTTGGCGCAGCCAAATCCAAAGCAACAGCTCCGCGCCCAAAAAGCGCGTCGTCTCGATGCGTTCGATCAGCTCGGCCTGCTCTTCGTCGATCTCCTCTTGATCTTCCGCCGACACCTTGCCGCGTGCGGTCGGCTCGACCTCGTCAGGATCGGGCTTGGCGTGCACCTTTTCGAGCGCGTTCTTGGCCTTACGTCCCGCCGAGAAGCTGACCGGCTCGACCTTCTCGAAAACCTTCTGCATTGCAGCGGACAGCTGCGCGCGGCCGGCCGCCGCGTACGGGCTGTCAGTCTGCAGCTCGAGCCCGAAGGTCGATTCGAACAACGCGGCGAATTCCTCGGTCGTGCGCGCCGAGTGCGTGAACAACAGTACCGTGCCGGCATCCAGGTCCCAGAGCACGTCGAAAGCTCGCGACGTTGGCAGGATCTTCTTCCGCAACCGCCCGATCACGCGCAGCTTGATGTCGTCTTTTTCGGCGCGCGTCAGCTTCTCGCGCCCGGCGCGTGACAGCATCCGCTGCTGTTCGTCGGCAACCTGCGCGCGCATCAAGACGCCAGGGATCTTCCATTTGTCGACCCGCAGCCCCAGCTGCACGAAGCGATCGTAGAACAGGTGATCCGGCTGAAAATCCAGATCGAACGGCCGCTCGATCACGCACCAGCCGATCGCCTCCGAAGCTTCGTCCTCGGGGCTGAGCGGCGTGAATTTACGCAGCCGCACCGCCTCCAGGTAGCGCTTTCGCAAATCCTTAGGCGGTTTACCTTGCACGAATAGGCGCGTGAACGTCAGCGCCCCACGAGAAACACCCAACTGTACCTACCTTTCGAAAAGCTTACGGTGCCGCGCCCTTCATGCGCCGCACATGATCCGTCCACAAGCGTGCTTTCACCCACGCCACGCCCTCGGCCTCCGTCCCGACAACGGTGTGCTGACACGGCATTGGCTGAATCATCAGCACGCCGCGTAGCACACCGCGCATCAGCGGGCTGGACAACGAAAACGCGACGCCGACCACACGCTCAGCGATCTTTTCGCGGTGGCCCTTCATGAACTGCGCCTGCATTCTTACCTGGCGCGCGGGCGTCATCGGCATGGTCGGCGTGGTCACGAACACCGCGCCGAAGCGCGGCTCCTTGTCCAAGACCTGGATGTAATCGGCGATGTACTGCCGAAATTCGTCGTCGGTCGGGCCGCGATGAAAGCGCACCACGACCAGCAAATTTTGGCTGCGATCGATTTCGATGGGCGGCGTCACGCACTGCCCGCCGGCGCGAGAACTTTGATCACGTTCGAACCTTTCACGCCACGTAACGGCGGAAGCAAGCGCTGTTTTTACAAGATAGTGCGCGCCGGCCATTTGCCCGAGGAAGCGCTGTCATCGATTGAGACTTTCGGCCCAGAGCACTACGCTTGGGGGCATGGGACTGTATCTAGGCCTGGATTCCAGCACGCAAAGCCTCTCCGCCATGGTCATCGACACGGTTTCCGGCCGCGTCGTGCTCGACCAGAGCGTGAACTTCGGCAAAAACCTGCCGCAGTACCGCTCACCGAGCGGCTTTCTGCCCGATGAGAATCCGCAGATCAAGCATGCCGATCCGCTGATGTGGGTGGAAGCGCTCGATCTACTACTCGGTCAGCTCAAGGCGCAAGGCACGGACTTCAGCACCGTGGAAGGCATCAGCGGCGCGGGCCAACAGCACGGCTCCGTCTACCTCGCGCGGCGCCTGAGCGACGTGCCAGCCTGGGATCCAAATCAGGATCTAGTCACCCAAGTGCGTCCGCTGCTCAGCCGCACCACGTCACCGATTTGGATGGACAGCGCAACCAGCGCCGAGTGTCGCGAGATCGCCGACGCGGTGGGAGGCGATGCGCGGGTAGTTACGCTCAGCGGCTCGCGCGCGATCGAGCGCTTCACTGGTCCGCAGATCCGTGCGTTCTACAAGCGCGACCCCGAAGCCTACGCGAGGACCCGCGAGATCCACCTGGTCAGCTCCTTCATGGCGTCGCTGTTGATCGGCGGGAGCGCGCCGATCGATCACGGCGACGGCGCGGGCATGAACCTGCTCGAGCTTGCCACCGGCACCTGGAGCCCCGATCTCATCGCCGCTACCGCGCCGGGGTTGGCGGAGAAGCTGCCACCCGCCGTTCCTTCGCGGACCCAGATTGGGCAAATCGCGGACTACTTCGTGAAGAAGTACGGCTTCAAAACCGGCACGCCAGTCGTGGCATTCACCGGCGACAATCCATCGAGCTTGGTCGGCATGGGCGCAACGGAGCCGGGCACCGCCGTGATCAGCATGGGGACGAGCGACACCGTTTTCGCGGCCATGCGCCAGCCCCACACCGACCCGCGTGGCTTCGGGCACGTGTTCGGCAACCCAGCCGGCGGCTTCATGTGCCTGATCTGTTTTGCCAACGGCTCCTTGGCGCGCGAAAAGGTGACGGAGAAGACCGGCCTGTCTTGGCCAGCCTTCGAACGAGCGATCCTCGAAGAAACGCAGCCGGGGAACCAAGGCAATCTGATGCTGCCGTTTTTCATTCCAGAGATGACACCCAAGCTATTGGCGCCGAAGGTGGAACTGTTCGGTAGCGAGCGATTCGTCGCTTGGCAGGAGCCGGCGGCGCTGGCGCGCGCCATCGTGGAAGCCCAAGCTCTGAGCATGCAGCGCCACTCGGACTGGATCGGCGAGCAGCCGAAGCTGATCCGCGTGACCGGCGGCGCCTCAAAGAATCGCGGCATCCGCCAGGTGCTGGCCGACGTCTTCGGAGCCGAAATTCGCGCGCTGTCGGTCGGTAACTCTTCGGCCCTCGGTGGAGCGCTACGCGCGGCCGAAGCCGTCGGCAAGGTTCCGTTCGCGACGCTGTACGAAGCCTTCGCCGCGACCGACGCCGCCAGCAACGTCAGCCCCAAGAGCGGTGCGACGGCCAACTACGCCGAGCTGCGGCAGAAGCTGACGGAGCGGCTCGTCGCCTTGGGCGCCTAGATGCAGCCGCCGGATCTGCTCGAGCCGACGCCACGCCTACGCCTCGACGCTCGACTTTTTGCGGAGACACTCACCTTCGCATTCGCGACCGGTAGCTCGCCCGAGGCCTTCGAGCGCGTGCTCAAGAGCTACAACCCCGGCCGCTCCAGCTTCGATCCTGAGCTTTTCGCGCGCGATCTGTTCGTCAAAGATCTGGTCGCGCGCTGTCGAAACCTCGGCGCCGGTCCCGTGCGACATCGCGCACGGCCCGTCTGCGATCAACATCGTCACCGGTCCCAATTCCGGTGGGAAAACCAGGTTTTTGCAGGCGGTCGGGCTGAGTCAGCTGTTGGCGCAGGCAGGTTTGTTCGTGCCGACACGCGCGGCGCGGCTGTCGATTCGCGGCGGCATGTTCGTGTCACTCGTGCAGCAGGCCGAATCCGACCAGAGCGAAGGCCGGCTCGGCACCGAGCTGTTGCGCATCCGCCGCCTGTTCGAGAGCTTGCCACGCGGTGGGTTGGCAATCCTGGACGAGCTTTGCTCGGGCACCAACCCCACCGAGGGTGAGGAGCTCTTCGAGCTTTTGATCGAGCTACTCGGGGAGCTGTCGCCGGCTGCGTTCATCAGCACTCACTTCTTGGGGCTGGCGGCGCGGCTTGAGCGCGAGCGGCCTGTGGAGCTGACGTTTTTGGAGGTCGAGCTGGGGCCGTCGGGTAGCGCGACGTACCGCTTCACACCTGGTGTCGCCAAGACGTCGCTGGCGCGCGGCGTCGCCGAACGACTCGGCGTCACCCGCGAGAGCTTGCGCGCGCTGTTGGATAGCCGCAAAGCCGAGCTACAAACGCCGCGCAAAGCCGAGCGCGACAGCGCGCCGAGCGAGCTGACGTCAGCTTTGGCCGCCAAGGGCGAGGCGGCTTCGTAGCTCGTCGAGCACGTCGCGCGTCTTGCTACAGCCGCTGCGCGTGGCGCCGGTTTCACAGACTTTTAGCAGCATTTCGAGATCCTGAATGCCACCGGCGGCCTTGATCTGCACGTGCGCGGGCGAGTGTTTGCGCATCAGGCGCAGATCGTCGAGCGTCGCACCCGAGCTGCCATAGCCAGTCGAGGTTTTGACCCAATCGACCGACAGCTCACCGCAAATTTCGCAGAGCCGAATCTTCTGCGCTTCGGTCAGGTAGCAATTCTCGAAGATGACCTTCAGCTTCTGCCCGCGTGCGTGGGTCGGCTGCAGGACGGCCAGAATGTCGGTTCTGACCGCGTCGAAGTCTCCGCTCAACACCTGACTGATGTTGACGACCATATCGAGCTCGCGCGCGCCATCGCTCAGCGCCTGCTCGGCCTCCAGCTGCTTGACCCGACTGCTCTGACCACCGTGCGGGAAGCCGATCGTAGTGCTCGGTAGTACGTCGCTGCCGTGCAGGATGTCGCTGGCCCGCGCTAGGTAGTACGGCATGATGCAGACGCTGGCCACGTCGTACTCGAGCGCCAAGCGACAACCTGCGTCCAGCTCGTCGGTCGTCATGGTCGGCTTGAGCAGCGAATGATCGATCATCTTCGCCAGCTCGGCATAGCTAGGCAGTTCCATGCCGGAAGACTGCCCACAAAAAGCCGCGAGCGGCAGCCCGGAAGTTCCGGTGTCTGCCGCTCGCGAGTTTCGTGGCTGATTCGCTGTAGGAATCAGGCCACTTCGCTCGAGTGGTAACCACGCTCGCCGTGGTCACTCAGATCGAGGCCAGTGACCTCGTCCTCTTCGCTCGGGCGCAAGCCAATCGTGGCCTTGAGCGCGTAGCCGAGAACGCAGGTGGCAACGACGGCCAGGGTGATGGTGAGGCCCATCGCCTTGAGCTGCTCGAGCCACAGCGTCTTGCCGACGATCGGTTTCATCCAGTCGGAGGCGAGGTTGGCGTTGACGTCCGCCGTTGCGAAGAAGCCAACCAGCAGCGAGCCCATCGTGCCTCCGATGGCGTGGACGCCGAAGGTGTCGAGGGCGTCATCGTAGCCCAGCGCCGACTTGAGCTTGGTGCAAGCGAAGAACGGAACGATACCGGCCAGCACGCCGATGATGACCGCGCCCGACGAGGTGACGAAGCCCGCGCAGGGCGTAATCACCACCAAGCCGCCAACCGCACCCGAGCAGAAGCCGAGCACCGAGGGCTTGCCCCGCGAGATCCACTCCGCTGCCGGCCAAGCCGCACAGGCAACCGCCGTAGCGAGCGTGGTGGTGGTGAAGGCCTGCGCCGAGATGCCGTCTGCTGCGACTGCGCTGCCGGCGTTGAAGCCGTACCAGCCAACCCACAGCATACCGGTGCCGATCATGGTCAAAACCATGCTGTGCGGGGCGAAATTCTCTTTGCCGAAGCCCTTGCGCTTACCGACAATGAGCGCCAGCACCAACGCCGACCAACCGGAAGACATGTGCACGACCGTGCCGCCGGCAAAATCGATCGCCTTGATGCCGGCGTCCTTGTTCCACACGCCGTTCATGAAGCCGTCAGCGCCCCACACCATGTGTGCGAGGGGAAAGTAGACGATGAACATCCAGCCGACCATGAACAGCATCAGCGCGCTGAACTTCATACGCTCGGCGATCGCGCCGACAATCAGCGCTGGGGTGATGATCGCGAACATGAGCTGGTACATCGAGAATACGTTCTGCGACACCCAGGCCGAGTAGTTCGTGTTCGGCATGGCGCCGACGTCATTCAACATGGCAAAGGCCGTACCACCCAGGAAAGGCGTACCGGGCGCGAACGCGAAGCTGTAACCGATCGCCCACCACAAGATGGTGACCACACCGGCCAGGCCGAGGCACTGCGCCATCACGCTCAGCACGTTCTTGCTGCGGACGAGGCCGCCGTAGAACAACGCTAGCCCGGGCAAGGTCATGAACAACACCAGGGCGGCGCAGACCATCATCCAGCCGTTGTGGCCGGGGCCAGCGCCCGAGACCAGCGACGCGCGATCCTTGCCGTCAGCGTCCTTGGCAACGCGGGCGCCGTTGTTGATGTACGCCTCGAGGTCGCCGACGCGATCTTGAAGAGCCTTGACGTCGACCGCGGCGGCGTCGGCAGGGGCAGCGGCGGCAGGAGCAGCGGCGGGGGCAGGAGCGGCAGCGGCAGCCGGAGCGGCGGCAGCCGGAGCGTCTTCTGCCCACGCAACGCTAGCTGGCAGCAGCGCCAGAATGAAGAGCACGACGAGGAGCAACCGTTTGGACATCTTGGGGTACCTCTGAGAAGGGACGGACTGACCGTGGGGGTGGACGGGTTCTGAGCCCTGCCAGAGGTTTCAAGCCCTCTGGCTCCTGAGCGACCAAGACCTAACGCGGTCTCTTTTTCATGAATGTTTCGTGAGCCTGTCGTAATTCGATCCGAAACGAACTTGATGACCACGCCAATGGTTTAGAAACATTCCCGATACGCACCAGCCACGGTCAGGAAAAGAAAGTCCGCCCGCCGGCCCTCCTGACGGCTTCCGAGCACTTGGATGTCGCCTGGATGAACCGGACGCCTCGTCTCCTTTTCGTGAACGTCAAGATTTATTCACACGCTTTCATCGCCCGCGTGTGACGGGTCATCTCAATTCGTTCCCGGATCACTGATGCGAAACCACAATGAGCGACTCGTCCCACATTGGCGACAACGCAGGCGCGCCTCGCGCAATCTGATGCCAGCAACCGTGATGGCGACGTGCTCGACGACATCGTGCTTCGCGCCACAGCGCGGGCACGGCACCGACTCGGCTTGGATCTCCACGACGGCAGGGCTCGCAACGGGCAGCGGTCGTTCGGCGGCGCCACCGAGCTCTAGCTCGAACAAGCGCTCGCGCGCCTCCCGAAGCTTGCTAACCGTGCGCTCGGTTTCACGACGTTGGGTTCGTGGTCGCGGTTTCTTGGCCATGTGGCTCACGCCCGAGAATAGCAGCCCGAGAATAGCAGGCGCGGCGACAGGGCTGAAGAACGAGGAACGCCGGTCAGTCGGTGCCCTTGAGGTTGGCGACCGGGTACAGACGATGCGCAACTCGGGCGATGCCTTCGGCCTCCAAGACTCCCAGCACTTCGTCCAAGTCTTTGTAGACGTGACCGCATTCGTCAAGCGGCGTGCGCGCGGTGTTGCCAACGATGCCACGAATCTTGACGCCGCCGAGCTCGCGCTCGACCTCGCGCATTTCGCGGTCGATGGCGTCGTGCGACGCCTCGAGCTGGCGCTTGGCTGCGCCGCGACCGAGCAGACGCCCGGAGCCGTGGTTGACGGAAAACGCGGACGCCGAGGCGCCCGGCTGCGCGAACAAGATCGCCGCGCCTGCGTACATCGACCCCGGAATTAGACATGGGTGACCGGTCTTCTCCCACGCCGTGCCCGCGAGATCGGGATGCCCAGCCGGAAAGGCGCGCGTCGCCCCCTTGCGGTGGACGAAGCCACGCTTGGTCGAGCCGTCCGGCAAGACCAGCGTCTCTTCTTGCACGAGGTTATGCGAAATCTCGTAGTACACCTCGGCCGCCGCCCCGAAGACTTCGTCGAGCGCTTGTTGTACGCCTTGCACGATGATGTGGCGGTTCGCCACCGCGTAGTTCGCGGCGCTGTTGTGGTGAGCCCAGTAGCTCTGACCCAGTTCTTCGTCGACGCGCAACCACGAGTCTTCGCGGCGGTTCTTCGGCAAGCCCCGCAACTCGGCGCCAGCGTAAAAGAAGTGGTTGGCGGTCTGCCAGCCATAGCCGCGCGATCCGCAATGGATCATCACCCAGACGTCGCCGCTGTCGCGGTCGACCTGCATCTCGATGAAGTGGTTACCGCCACCGACCGAGCCGAGCTGCGGCACGGCCTTGGAGTAGGCGCGGTCGATCGATTCGAGATCCGCGTCCTCGGCAACCGGAATGTACTGGCGTTCGCACAAGTCAGCGTGGACGCCAATCGCCTTGGCGCCGAAGCGCAAGATGTCGTTCGCCTTGCGGTGCGAGAAGCGCGGCATCTTGTGCGGACGATGCGAGCCAACGCCGGTCGCCACGCGCTCTTCGACGGCTGCGACCCAGCGCGCGCGCTGTTCCCAGTCAGCGACGTTTTCAGCCTTCAACTTCGGGACGCGCATGTACAGCACGCCACACGAGATGTCGTAGCCAGAACCGGCTTGGATGATCGTGTCTTCGGTGACGATCACGCAACCGACCGGCACACCGTAGCCGGGGTGGGCGTCGGGCATGAGGTAGGCGCCAATCACGCCTGCATACGACGCGCCAGCGGCAAGCTGCTGCCACATCGCCTCTTCGGTCGCGTCGAACAGCGCCTCGGAGAAGAACGCGTGCGCGTCGGTACGCATCGTGCCGGTGCGCGGCAACACGTAGTGGTTTGAGCCCACCTTCTGGGCGTAATACTTGAGCGACATGACCGAGGGCCTTGTAAGTAAGAGTAGTCCTGAAAACTTGGTACCAAAGTCGTTTTTCGTTCGCGGAAACCGGAGGAGTCGAGTGGACTGTAAAACCACGGACGTCACCAGCTGTGCTCGCTCGGCGTAGCTCTGGGCCGTGGAGTCGAACCACGATAGCGAGTTCCAAAAGCTCGTGTCCTGCCGTTAGACGATCCCAGAATGCTCTCGTGCCCTCGTGCTGAGTCGAACAGCGTCGTGCGACGTTCGGAGCATCGCCGCCAAATCCGTTGGCGAGGGCGTGGTGTCTCTGGATGGAGTCGAACCACCTAAGCCTAGTTCGTAGCCAGGCCGCCCGGTCCGCGGGCAGAGACGTGGCACCGCGTGCGAGTATCGATCTCGCTCTTCGAGGTTGAGAACCTCGTGACCTAGCCAGTAGTCGAACGCGGCGTGTGCACCAGGAAGGACTCGAACCTTCGCAATTCCGCTTAGAAGGCGGCCCGCCGATCCCTTCGGCTGGTGCGAGAAGTGGCAGCGACGAGCCGCGTTGGGTGGGGCCCCGCAGAATTCACTCCAGCGGCGCGGCGCGTGCCGCCGCGGAGACAGTGCGAGCACGGCGAATCGAACGCCGACCTCAAGGTTTGGAAGACCTGCATGCAACCGGTACACCTTGCTCGCATTGGCGGGCCCGCCAGGAGTTGAACCTGGTTTCGAAGTTTTGGAGGCTTCGTTGCGAAGCGTCGCTCGGACCCGTAGCGCTGCCTACCGGAGTCGAACCGGTCTCACCTCTGAGACAGAGAGGCTGCGACACCAGTCGCATCAGGCAGCATTCGCGCTATCGTCGCTATCGGTGTAGCGTCCAACGTCATGCGCGGAGAAGTCGCTAGGGTCGCTGGGATCATCGTCGCGATTGCCGTCTGCTCGGCAACGGGTTGCGCGAAGAGAACCCCGGATCTGGGGCTAGGCAGCGGAGGCTATCCACAGGTCACGGAAAGAAGCTGGAGGGAATTGCGCGAACCAATCTCGACAGTCCACACCCCACCTCGGCACAGCTGGCTCGCAAGCAGCGGAGCGAAGCCGTCATCAAAGAGTGGGGCCTGCCGGTGCTCGATACCCTGCCGGTGGTCGAGAACGACACGGCGATCACGGCGCGAGCGCAAACTGAAGTGGCGAACCGCTGCATCGCCATCACGCTGTGCGCCATCAAAGGTGAGAGCCGCGATCAGAAGCTGGTCGACAAGCTGTTGCTGGATTTTGGAGCATCGCGCGATCTTTCACCAAAAGAGCGCGCCTTCATCGACAACCCGACGCCGACCCAGGATCAGCTGGTCGATTTCACGTGGCGCTACGAGTGCACGCACGTCTTCCTCTGGGCGCTCGGTTACTTGCCAGACCTAGGCCTCCCCAGCGAGCAGGCTAACGTCGCCAAAGAGGTCGCGGTCCTTCACGACAAGGGCGGCGCCGCGTTCAGGAAGGATGCAAAACTGCGGTCGATTTCCGAGCTTCTCGACCAGAACGACCTGTACTACCGGCTGGACTGGGCGGCCGTGGACCTGCGAGTGAAAGGTCGACCGAACCCCAAAGCGAACGAGGAAATCATCGTCGAGCGCCATCGCGCGCTCAATTGGCTCATTCGCTATATGAACCAAGCTTGGGACGACGTCACGACCGATACCTAGTCCTGTTGGCGCTCCCGTCGCGAGTCGAACGCGACAGCTTCGGCTTAGGAAACCGCGCGCTCGATCCGCGAGCGAGAGCCTCGGGTAACGTACGGGTTCCGATCCCGTCGAAGATGCATTCATAGTGCACCGGGTTCACCAGCTCCCTCACGTCACCATTCGTTTCAGGGTTGGGCCCCGAAACAGTCTAAGTGGAGAGAATCGAACTCCCTTAGTCTCGGATCCGAACCGAGTGCCTCACCAGTCGGCCACACTTAGTTATCGTCGAGTGGACACCCTCGGTTTCGCGCCGAGCCCTCCGCGGTTTCGACGCGGCGCTACCACTAGGTCAGCTTGGTGTCCTCGCGGGCACCCCATGTCGGTATCGATCCGACCTGACGGGCGTGAAAAACCCGTGACCTCCCTGAAGTCGAATGGGGCATCGTGGGAGCGGAGGGAATCGAACCCTCCCCGAGCGGTTAAAAGCCGCCTGCTCGACCTTCGAGCTACGCCCCCGCAAATTCGGTGGGCCCGTACCGAGTCGAACGGTCTAGCCGATGGCCTCGCGTTTACTGCGCAAGTCGCCTTCCGAGGACGAATCCCGGGCCCGTAGCTACTCCGCGAGAAGCCCACTGGCGACGAGCCGCGTGGGGTGGGGCCCCGCTGAATTCACTTCAGCGGGGCGGGGCGGCGCGTGCCGCCCCGGAGATAGGTGGTCCTGTTTAGCGTCTGGACCCAGACTCGTACGTGCGCCGGAGCGCGGAACGAGGCCAAGACGGGCGAACGACGGGAGAGGATTCCGCGTTCAGCTGAGGGTGATTCATCCACCAATCGCGCAATAGTCCCGCCACACCTCGGGAACGATCGAGCCAGGACGAATCACGGGCGGAAGGGGCAAGGTCTTCGGACGGCTGGGCTGACGGAGCAATGTCATCCCAGCCTCTGCCGGGGTGCGACTCCCCTTCCGATCGTTGCATGCGTAGCACGATGTAACGATGTTCTCCCAGACCGTCTTGCCGCCGCGAAAGCGCGGCAGCACGTGGTCGTAGTTGAGCTCGCTCACCGGCCGCTTCTCGCCGCAGTATTGGCAGCGAAAGCCGTCACGCAAGAAGACGTTCGTGCGCGAGAAACGCACCTTGTTCTGAATCGGCACACGCGCACGAGTCAAACGAACGACTGCGGGCGTACGCAGCGTGATCGACACCGCCGGAACGTCAATATCGTACTCTTCCAGAACCTCGACCTTGCCGAGGTACGAAAGCACGATCGCACGTTCCCACGAGATCACCTTGTACGGAGCCATCCACGGAGTGAGCATCAAAGTACGCGTGGACATGCTTCACCTCTTACGCTGCCTGTTGAACATGATGGTTTTTCCTTCAAACGCCTCGCAACAGAGGCGGTCCCGACCGAGGGATTCGAACCCACACTGAACGCGTTCTAAGCGCGTTGCCTCTGCCGTTGGGCTACGTCGGGATGTTGGTGCAAGCGGAAGGAGTTGCACCTTCACTCGGCTGGGTTTGAAGCAGCTGCCTCTGCTGTTGGGCTACGCTTGCGTGGTCGCTGCGGATGGAATCGAACCACCATGGCCGAGCGTATGAGACTCGTTTCCTCCAAGGAACGCAGCGCGAGGAGCCCACGCGCGACGAGCCGCGTGGGGGGGCCCCACCGAATTCACCTCGGTGGGGCGGGGAGGCGCGTGCCTCCCGCGGAACGGTGCCTTAGGCGGGATTCGAACCCGCACGACGCATGTAAAGGTTCCGTTGGGAAACTCGCTTCCCTGCACCGCCCTTGCGAGCGATGCCCGGTGCATCCGCAACCCTGAAACCACCTCACCCCGCGCAGCCATTCCCTGCGAACGTCGCCCGCAGGTGCTCTTGTGGAGCAAGTTCATGCGCCCCGTTTCTCACGGTACCCGCTTTCAGTTTTTAGGTCGCCCGTCCTTTGGCTAAGGCATGGTGGAGATGACGAGAATCGAACTCGTATTTTCCGGGTGCAAACCGGACGCTCTCCCGTTGAGCTACACCCCCTGGTCTTCGAATCTACGACGTCAGCGTCGCGGTGCGGCTACCAGGAATCGCACCCGGATCTCGAACTTGGCAAGCTCGCGTTCTGCTATTGAACCATGGCCGCATGGCTAGGGCCCGAGTCCGGAATCGCACCGGAACCTGCCGTTTACGAAACGGCTGCTCGACTCTCGAGCTACAAGGGCACAGGGGATGCGAACGTGACGAGCACGCCCGCACCCCGGCTCCAGCGGAAGGATTCGAACCTCCATCTCTCCCATTAACAGTGGGATGCCTTACCGTTAGGCCACGCTGAAATCAGTGCGAAGGCAGCGACGCCTCCGCACAACGCTCGGCCGCCGGCAGTTTTACCGGCGGCCATTGGTACCAAGTTTTCAAGGAGCTGCCCGCTTGCGGGCACACGTTTCCCGTGCATCGCGGCGAAGCCGTCGCGATTTCGTCGATTGAGACAAGCTCTTGCGAGCTTGGTTCCGAGTCTAGGAGTCGAACCTAGCTTTCTGGGTTCAGAGCCCAGCGTCCTGCCGAATAGACGATCCCGGAATAGTCGAGCGCGTCTGCCGACGACACGCTCAGTGCACCTGAAAGGATTCGAACCTTTGCCTCATCGGTTAAGAACCGAGTGCGCTGCCTTTACGCCACGGGTGCTCGTGCGCTTGCGCGCGCCTGTGCTCACAGGCACAGCTTGATGTTTTCCATAGTTTCCTCCTCCAATACCTAAGCGCGCAGAAACGCCCACCGGATCTCGCGAGCGCGAAGCGCGAGCCGGAAACAGCTCACCCGGCTTTGGCGTGAGCAGATCACGATCGACAATGACGACCTTAGTGAACAAACCCGGCGAGACCGGGCACACGCTGCGTGCGTCAATCAGCGCTGATCGCCACGACGATTCTTCAAGGCGCGGAGAGAACCAAGACCCAGCCCACACTTCTCCCGAACGGCGGCGTCTTACTAACGACGCACCTCTGATATCGATTCTTCGAGTCGATGTATCGTTGCATGCGGTGTTTCACATGCTGAGCAGTAACGAGTCCTTCGAACGAAGCCACAAACGACGAAGGCCGCCTGGTTTCCCTAGGCGGCCTTGCGAGCGCTCCATTCAAGAACGACTCGACGACCGCCTAGTAAGTACCTTCCTGTCCAGAGGCCAGGACAACCCACAAATCTCGGCAAAACCTGGGCTTTGCGAGGCTATGCACCACACACACAAACGTGACCGGCAGCATACGACTGCTCGGCTGTTTGGTGATTGGTTGATAGCGATGAAGCGACATTGAACGGAACCTCAAATGGGGAACGCGACTCCGCGACCCGTAAGAGAGTTATGTCCGACGCCACGCAACTCGTCAACTAAAATGATCAAGAGTTTGTGTTGTCGCTTCGCTTCGCTCTTGAAGCATCGGCAACGAACTCTGCCACATCAGACCACAGTGCTTGGAACGCCGCGGCGTTGAAGCCGGAAGCGCTCGGGATCCAATCACCACCCCAGCTGGTGTTCTCCCCCTCTCCGCTGTTCTCCGCACCGCGCGCGCCGTACTGACCGACTACATCCAGATGATCTCCGTGGGCGACGTGCACGACCCGTCCCCAAACTTGCGACAACACCGGAACGACACCGTCGCTATCGCTTCCACTTGCGGGCCGTCCCAGTCCCACGTCCACGGTCTCGAGCTGGAGCGCAGTGTGCTGTTGTCGCAGCGCGTCGTCTTTCTCGCGCGAAAGGCGATGTAGCAGCCAATACAGCGGATACATGACCTGGGCGTACAGGTTGACCACGAACCCCAGCAGCACGCGAAAGCGTGGCGGGGCCGCGCAACTGACGACAGATCCGTAAGCCAGCGGCGGATCGAGCGTGCATGCGTTCAGTAAATCGCAGCCGGCGGGGGTCAGCTGGAACAACAAGGCCTGCTCGTCGGCTATCTGTCGCAAGAACTGCACGACCTCGGTCCGACGTTCGTCGGTCAGGTCGTTCAGCAGTTGTTCGTACAACTGGTCGAACGTGCCGCGCCGTCGACGCTTGGGATCGCTCACGCGCAAGGCGAAGTATCCGAGCCGCAAAGCAATCTTGAGCGGTAGCTTGCCGCGCTCAAGCGTGAACGCCAAGTAGCGCGCTCCAATTCGAAACAGCGCCCGCCCCACCGGTCGCGTGAAGTAAGTAGAAACGTTGGTGCCGTAGTGTGGGCAAGAGATCGAGACGACCGAACGCAAACGCGCGTAGTCATCGAGACGCGCTTTGGTCGGCAGCGAGGCCGTCTGGGCGATCGCCAGGCGTGCGTCTAGCCCACCTGTCGAGTGGCCAATGACGTGAATATCCCCCGAGCTCTTGGCGACGGCGACCAGAGCCTCGAGCACGTGCGCGGCGCGCCGACGAATCGACGCTGTCGGCGGCGTCACTACCTCGGTGACGCGGGCCTGAAAACCACGTTCGAGCAGCGCAGCTTCCAGCAAGCCGCGCACACCCGCGAAGTAGTCGATGTCGCCGAGCCTACCAAAGCCAAAAAGGCCTGGGACGAGCAGCACGTTCAGCGGCTGGGGTTCATCCATTACGCGCCAAGCCTCGCATCCGGCGGCAGCAATGCAAACGCTTTAGGTTGTGACTGTTCTGACACACGCATGCGCGCCATACGCAGCACAAGCTGCGAAAAGCGCAGCTTCGGCAAAAAGGTCATCAAGTCTTGATCGCGCGTTGCGACGCCTTGCCTCAGATCTTCATGAGCACGCACATTGCAATGAACACGAGCCACGCGCACGGCATCTGTGACGTGGGCTACGCGCGACTGAGCGCCAAGGGCTCGCTCGATTGGCCGCAACCAACATTCCGCTGTTGGCGATGTTCAGCGGCGGCTACCAAGCACTCGAGAAGTACGGCATCGTGCCAACACTCACGCTACGGCTCGACTTCGATTTGATCTGAAGGCGCCGAGCCGGCTCAGAAAACGAGCAGCTCGCCTTCGCTGGCTTTGAGCGCGCGCTCTTCGCCGAGCTGAAAGCCATCGTCGATTTCGACTTCGAGCCAAACCAGGACCTTACCAGAGGTGCTTTCGAACACTACCGGCTCGACGTCGGTGCGTGGCAGCGGCGAAAGCTTCACACCGCGCAACACGACCGGCGTGCTGAGCGCGATCGTGGCGCCGCGCGCCATCAACTTCGCCTTCAAGCGCCCGACGAGCTGGTTCGCGAGCTCGCCGACCCAGTCGCGCGCTCCAGCGTTTCTCGGCGCAGCTGCTTCGACGGTGCCTTGCGGCGCCGCCAGCAAGCACGTGCCGCGCACGCTGTCGCCGACGAAGCCCATGACTCCGGAGAACATGACTTCATCGGATTCGCCCCAGCCCAACGACGGGTTCAGCTGGACGCCATAGGCTTGCATCAGCTCGGTGCAAGCGGCGCCGGCTAGGGCTTGGATAGCTCGCGTTGTCTCGGATCTTTCGACGAACATGGGAGCCTCTCAGCGCGCCAACTTGTTGGTGGCCATGAGCAGCATCTCCGGCTTAACCGGCTTGATGAACCAGCCCTTGGCGCCAGCCTTCTTGGCGCGTTCAATCAGCCGATCTTCCGCTTCCGTCGTCATGAGCAAGACCGGAATGTCAGCAGTGAGGGGGTTTTGCCGAAGCCGCTCGAGCATGTCCAGGCCGTTCATGACGGGCATATTGACGTCGAGCACGAGCAGCGCGAGATCCGGGTTCTTCGTCGCGATCGCCAGCCCTTCGGCGCCATCACGCGCCTCGAGCACAGAAAACCCGGCTTGACCGAGAGTTCGGCTTACTTCCAGGCGAATGGTTTCAGAATCATCGACGACGAGTACCTTTTTCACCGCATCCTCGTGGCTTTGGCTGGACTGTCTACGTCGCTGGTTTACGGCCTTGCCCCTAGAAAGTTGAGGGGACTTTAATTGGCCGCGGCGCGGGCCGTGATATCTATTAGAGCACAGGACGTTGTCCGCTACACGCCTTCCCCCAGGCGAATCGCCCTCCAGCTCGTCGCGCAATGCGGCGCCGGCAGCGCTTCGTCCGCTGATCGACGCCCTGGTTCAAAGCTCAACAGTCGAGCTTTTTCAATCTCGGGGCATCGCGGTCGCACCATTACCTTCATCGGTCGGTAACCCACACCAAGGTAGTTATTTCGGCCTGGCCGGCATCGTCACGCTGACGTCGCCCAAGGCCAGCGGCAGCCTGTCGCTGTCGTGGGCCGACCCAGTGTTCTCGCTGTTCACGCCGCCGATGCCGGCGACGTCGCTCGGGGCACGCGACTTGCTGCGCGAGCTGACCAACCAGCTCGCTGGCCGCGTAAAGAATCGCCTGCTCAACTTCGCATTGATGCTGAACATCGGCGTGCCCACCGTGTTGAGTGGTCAGGCCCTCGAACGGCAACGCCCGCGCCGCGAAACCGAGGTCGTCTACATGTTCCGCACGCTGCGCGGTGCAATCGTCGTCACGCTCGATCTTGCGATCGACGGCGACGCGCTGAGCTACTCGTCCACGAGCCGCGTCGCCAAAGAGGGCGACTTCATCGCGTTCTAACGCGGTCGCCCCCGCGCGATCGAATGTCTGATGAGGGGTTGGATGGCTGGTTTCCAGCGTGTCAGTTGGTCTTGCCGCAACGGATGTCAGGGTAGTTGGCCGCGCCGCCCTGGCCACTAATGGGATCGACTTCAACCATGATCGCGGGACCGAAACCGAAACCGGGGGCATGCACGTAGAGGTAATCACCGCAGCTATCCATGATTGTGGGCTCGCCGGATAGGAAGGCGATTCCCGAGCGACGCCAGGGCGAAAAATGGAACGTGAGCGTGTCACCCCTGATGACTCCCTTCACATCTGCGTAGTGTTCGGTCCCGTCCTCGTAGTTGAAGGTCACACCAAGCGAGGCGGTAGCAACCTCGAGTCGACCAGGCGGAAGTTGCAGCGCCAGGGTGCTCGATTCGGCGTCGTAGCTGGCGCCAGCAACGATCTCGTCACACTCTACCATCGCGTTGGCCGGGCAGGCGTGGCAGGAGTTTGTCTCGCCGCTCCACCAACTAGCGCGCTCCGTGGCGCAAGAGGTGTGGTCGGGCGAGCCGCCCGAGCCGCCCGAGCCGCCCCGAACGCCTAGCTCGTCCCCCTGCCCTGCTTCCGCGCCCGCGCCGACGCCATCCGGCAAGCTGGCACGGCCCCCTGACGCAGCCCCCGCGGCACTTTCCTTCCCGGCCTCTCTCGACTCGCCAGCGCCGTCCAGCTGCCACTGTCCTCCTGCCTCCGCGCCGGCTCCGCCACCATTGGCGCCGCTGTCGCAGCCACCACAGCTAGCGATCCCGACCGAAGCCAGGACCGCCCAGAGCATCCCAACCGCGTGCGCATCCCTTTGGCCCATGCCAAGTCACCTCTACGGCAAAGATAGCACGCCAATTTGCGGCATCCGCAGGGTCGTGTCCGCCGTATCCCACAAACGCAAGAAGGCCCCGTTCTTCCGAGCAGGGCCTTCCGCTTGTTCGGCGCTACCTGTTCAGCCCGAGATGCGCTTCACGAGGTCAATGCACTTGTTCGAGTAGCCCCACTCGTTGTCGTACCAGGACACGACCTTGAGGAAGGTCTTGTCGAGCTGGATACCGGCCTCGGCGTCGAACACCGAGGTGCAGGTCTCGCCCACGAAGTCCGTCGAGACGACCTTCTCTTCGGTGTAGCCGAGGACGCCCTTCATCTTGCCTTCCGAGGCAGCCTTCATCGCCTTACAGACGTCGTCGTAGGAAGCTTCCTTGACGAGCTCGACGGTCAGGTCGACCACCGACACGTCGCTGGTCGGCACGCGGAACGCCATGCCAGTGAGCTTGCCGTTCAGCTCCGGGATCACCTTGCCGACGGCCTTGGCCGCGCCGGTCGATGACGGGATGATGTTCTCGAGGATGCCGCGACCACCACGCCAATCCTTCTTCGAAGGACCGTCGACGGTCTTTTGCGTCGCCGTAGCGGCATGAACCGTCGTCATCAGCCCGCGCTTGATGCCGAAGTTGTCGTTCAACACCTTGGCGATCGGCGCCAGGCAGTTGGTGGTGCACGAAGCGTTCGAGACGATCGCCTGACCGGCGTAGCTCTCGTCGTTCACGCCCATCACGAACATCGGCGTCTCGTCCTTCGACGGGGCCGACATCACGACCTTCTTGGCGCCAGCGGCCAAGTGCTTCTCGGCGCCGGGCTTGTCCAGGAAGATGCCGGTCGACTCGATGACGTTGTCCGCGCCGACCGCGCCCCAAGCGAGCTTGGTCGGGTCGGTCTCGGCGGAGCAGCGAATGGTCTTGCCGTTGACGACCAGCTGGCCGTCCTTGACCTGCACGTCACCCTTGAAGCGACCGTGCACGGAGTCGTACTTCAGCATGTACGCGAGGTAGTCGACCTCGAGCAGATCGTTGATGGCGACAATCTCGACGTCGCCGCGACCGATGGCAGCGCGGAAAACCATGCGACCGATGCGGCCGAAGCCATTGATACCGACCTTGATCATTTCTTCGTTCCTTTTGCTTTCCTGAGGTCTTGAAGCTCGACCGCGGCTTATACAGAATTCGCGGCGGGATTCCAGCGTCTCTGTTCGGCTTGCGCCCCAACCGGGCTTGGCGCGACCGAACCGAGCAGGCCTAGCACTGGTTCCAACGCGCGCCCACGGGCCTCGAGCGCGCCCCGGCCATCACCCTCGTTATCGCCTTCGCGGCGGCTGGTTTTCGCGCTCGGCATCGATGGATGACACGCCGCAGAAACACGTGCAGGCGCTGCCACCCTCCGTTCGCAGCGGCCCGGTCACGTCAGCGGGACCGGCGCTGGCGGCCGAACGGTCACCGGCGGCCGGGCGTCGCGCGCTCTTCCACCGCCGTTTCGAGCGCAACCGCGCGCTGGCACCGACTTTGCTGAGCCCCGCAGCAGAAGGGGACTTTCCCAAATGTCTGAAGCGAAGAAATCAAAACAAGACGCCATCCGCGAAGCGGTGGCAGGTATCGAAAAAACCTACGGCCAGGGCGCAATCATGCGCTTGGGTGAGCGCGCGGTAGAGCCGGTCGCGGTCATTCCAACCGGCAGCCTGGCGATCGACGAGGCACTCGGCGTCGGCGGTTTTCCACGCGGGCGCATCGTCGAGGTGTTCGGGCCAGAGTCGAGTGGCAAGACGACGCTCACGTTGCACGCGATTGCCGAAACGCAGGCCGCCGGCGGCGTCGCGGCGTTCATCGACGCCGAGCACGCATTCGATTTGCGCTACGCGCGCGGCATCGGCATCGACTTGAAGAAGCTGCTGGTCTCGCAACCCGATTGCGGCGAACAAGCGCTGGAGATCGCCGAGGCGCTAACGCGCTCGAGCGCGGTCGACTTGATCGTGATCGACTCGGTCGCCGCTTTGGTGCCGAAAGCCGAGATCGAGGGCGATATGGGTGACGCGCACATGGGCTTGCAGGCGCGCCTGATGAGCCAGGCATTGCGCAAGCTCACAGCTATCGCCAGCAAGACCAACACCACGCTGATCTTCATCAATCAGCTGCGGCAGAAGATCGGCGTCGTGTTCGGCAACCCGGAGACAACGACCGGCGGCAACGCGCTCAAATTCTACTGCAGCGTGCGCCTCGACGTGCGGCGCATCGGCAAGGTGACGCTCGGCGAGACCTTGGTCGGCAACCGCACGCGCGTGAAGGTCGTCAAGAACAAGGTCGCCCCGCCCTTCACCGAAGCCGAGTTCGACATTCGTTGGGGCACCGGCATCGACCAAGGTGCAGATCTGGTCGAGACGGCGCTCAGCGCCGGGGTACTCGAGAAGAGCGGCACGCACTTCACGTTCGCCGGCAAGAGCATCGGTCAGGGCCGCGACAAAGCGCGCGACAACTTGCTCGTCGATCCAGTGTTGTACGCCTCGGTGCGAGGCGCCACGCTCGAAGCGCTCCCGTCACAGGCGCACCGCGTGCAAAAGCAGAAGGCAGCCTAGGCCAACACCAGGAGCGGAGCTGGTGCCGGGGGCGGCATCGGCTCCGCCACGCGCGCTCTCATAGGCACTCTGGCTTGAATTTCTTGATCCCGCGCGCGTCAAGGAAATAGGGCGGATCACAGGAGCCCGGCGCGGGTGCAGGTGCCGGTGCCGGGGCGGACGCCGCAGACGGCGCGGCGTGCGCTCCGGCATGCGGGCGCGAAGAAGGCGCCGCGGCCCCGGTTGCGCTCGAGGCGCTGGTCGGCGACGGCGAAAGCGCACGAAACATCCGCACGTCGGCGTCGAAGCGCACGCCCGTCTCTTCGGGCACGAAGCCCGGCGCCGCGACACGCACGCGGTGGTTGCCACCGTCCCAGGCACGCTCCGCAGTGTACGGATTCGGTACTGGCAAGCCATCGAGCGTGATGCTCGCGCTCTCGGGCCGCGCTTCGATCGAAACGCTCACGCTGCGCACCGCAGGCGGAGTCCCGAGGCTGTTCGCGCTGGATGCCGCCAAGCGCTCGGGCTTCTCCCGCACACCCCAGACCAGCAGCAAGATGCCGAGAGCCACGAACGCGACGGCGTAGATCCACAGCTTCGAGCGTGGCGGCTCGCCGTGAGCGCTGCGCGAAGCGGTATAACCGGTGCGCGACGGCGTGGCGTTGCGCACCAGCAGCGAGCCTGGCGGCGGGTGCGACGACTCCCCTTGCCCGAGCTCGCTCTCGATGCGGTGGTCGACGGCTTCACGCACCGACGCGAAGCGCTCGGTCATGAATTTCCCCAGCTCGCGCGCCGACACGTAGTGGGAGCGCTTGGCGAGGTACTCTTCGAGCTCGAGCTCGAGCTCGAGCGCGGTTTGGTAACGGTCATCCCGCTCGGGCGCGAGCGCTCGCATGCAGATCGCCGTCAACTCGGGCGGAATGTCGGACGTGGCGTTCTGCGGCTGCGGGATCTCGCCAGCCAGCACCCGGTTCATGATCGTCGCGTCGGACAGCCCCTTCCAGAGTTTGCTGCCCGAGAGCGCCTCCCACAGCATCACGCCGACCGCGAACACGTCCGCGCGCCGATCGACGTCCTCGCCGGCAATCTGCTCCGGCGGCATGTAACGCAGCTTGCCCTTGATCACTCCGGCTTCGGTCTCCACCGTGGAGCCCGACAGTTTGGCGATGCCGAAGTCGAGCACCTTGACGACACCCTCGTAGCTCACCATCACGTTGTGCGGCGAGACGTCACGGTGCACCACGTTGAGCGGTGCGTGCTTCAAATCGAAAAGCTCGTGCGAGTAGTGCAAGCCACTCAGCACGTCCGCCAACACGCGCAGGTGCAGCTCAAGGGGCAGCTTGGGCGTCGCTTCCGCGAGCACCGCGTCGAGCGTCTGACCCTCGATGTACTCCATCAGGATCGTCGGCGTGACGTCCTGCTCGAACACTTCATAGACCTGCACCACGTGAGGGTGGTTGAGGCGCGCCGACAGCCGGGCCTCGGTCATGAACATGGCCCGGAACTCCGGATCCTTGGCGTAGACGCTACGCAGTTGTTTGACGACGAAAAGCTTCTTGAAGCCTTCTGGTCCCTTGGCGACGGCCAGCGACACATTGGCTGTGCCACCTTGCCCAAGCTCGAACAAGGTACGGTACTTGCCCGAGCCCGAGCCCGCTTCAGGGGAGGTCTCGGACATCGTAAGACACGGTAGTTTCACGCCCACCGCGGTGCAACCGGCCGTACCTCAAAGCGGGAATTTTGCAAGGTTAAGACTATTTTTTAAGGGGGAGGCGGCTCGGTCCGGAGGGGTTCGGGCTACTAGTTGGGTACCGCCAATGAGATCTCCCGTCACATTGCTCGCGTTGCCGCTACCGTCGTCGATCGCGCTGGCGCTGGCGCTGGTCCCGTTCTGGGCGTTCGGCTGCTCCTCACCGAAGGACAACGCGCTGTTCGCGGACGACGGTCTGACGAGCGCTGCTGCGGCCAGCGCTGGCGGCTCTGCTGCGGCCAGCGCTGGCGGCTCTGCTGCGGCCAGCGCTGGCGGCTCTGCTGCGGCTGCTTCTGGAACCGATTCCGGATCCGGCGCGAGGCAGACGTCGGGCGGCGTGAGCACCGGCGAAGCGGGCTCGCAGGCTGGCATGCTCAGTGGCGGCGCAAGTGGCTCCGGCGGCTCCGTTGCCGGCGCGGTCACGTCGGGCGGCTCCGGCGGTGGCGGGCAAGCCAAGGGCATTGAAAGCTGCGAAATGCTCGAGGGCGCCGTCACCAACGAGCAGAACGGCCACTGCTACCGCGTCAACTCCGACAAGCTGACGTTCGCGGCCGCGCGCGACGCCTGCCAAGCCCTCGCGGGCCACCTGGTCACCCTCACCGACGAAGCCGAGGACACGTTCGCGCACGACCTGCTCGACGCCGCACACTGGATCGGTGCGAGCGACGGCCGTCCCGACAGGACCAAGGGCACCGGTCCGTACACTTGGGTTGACGCTGAGCCGTGGGCGTACGCGAACTGGGAGAGCGGGCAGCCAAACGCCGTGGGCACGAACTGCCCCAACGAGACGAGCGGGGCCAATTGCTACGAGCACTGCGCGTTCCAAACCGCGGACGGCGCCTGGAACGACCGCGCCTGCTTTCACACCATCGCGTCGATCTGCGAATGGGACCTCCCCAACGGTGCCTCCTCAGCGGGCGGCGCCGGCCCGGCCCGCTGAGCCCTGCAGGCCTCCAGATCGCGCAAATTGGTCGCGTCGCGACGCGCTTCCCGTCGGCCGAACGGCCCGCATTTGCCGAGTTCCCGCCACTTGCTTTCCAAAGTCGGCGTCGTCGGGGTAAGGAAGATCGTTGATCCGAGGGCAATGCCGACACTGAGCTCGAGCATCGTCAAGCACAACGTGGCCTCAGTGCGCGACGTCGAGGAGGCCTTGGCGCGCCAAGCCATGTACGGCGGCGATCTCGTCACGAACTTGCTCGAGCTTTCTGCTGTGAGCGAGGCGGAGCTCGCTCGTCTACTGGCGGAGAGCTACGAGGTCGCGGCGGCCCCCGCCGGCGAGTTGCCGGCTTCTGGCGGCGACGTGCTGCGGCTGGTGCCGAAGGATTTGGCGAAGCGGTTCGTGCTCTACCCGTTGGAGCAGCGCGGCGACGCCCTGCTGGTCGCAGTGAGTGAGCCGCTACCGAGCGAGGTGGAGAGCGATCTCGGCTTCTCGCTCGGTCTACGCATCGAACAGTGCATCGCGCTCGGCGTGCGCATTCAGCAGGCCCTGGCCCGCGACTACGCCATGCCACTCGAGCAGCGGGCCGAGCGGATTCTGGCCAAGCTCGCTGGCCGCCCCGATCCGAACCCCAGCGTCGCGCCGGGCCCGTTGTCGCCACCGACACCGCCGGCGCCGGTCGTTGAGGAGCCCGAAGAGCCCCCGCCCGTCGCGCCCGCCCCGCGCACGCGCGCCGTGCCGCCGAGCCAGGTCGACTTGACGACCTTCGCACGCAGAGAGCCGAAGCCGCGACGCCTGGGTCCGTACACGCCGGCGATGGCCGAGCGCGATCTGATGGAGGCGGAGGACACCGACAGCGTGCTGCGCGCGTTCTTCGACTTCGCTTCGCAGTACTTCGAGTATACCGCGCTGTTCGCGATGCATGGTGATTTGGCGGAGGGGCGCGACGCTGCCGGCGCTGGTGCGCCGCGCGCGCGCGTGCTTTCGCTCGGTATTCCGCTGGACCTGCCGAGCGCGTTGTCGCGCGCCGCCGCGTCGGACAGCTTCTCGCTGTTGCGCCTCCAGGCGGGCGGGTTGGACGGAGCGCTGGCACGCGACCTCGATCGTCGCCCGGGCCCGCAGGTGCTGATGCTACCGATCCACGTGCGCAAGCGCGCGGTGTTGGTGCTGTACGGGGATCACGGGCACCAAGACGTTCAGCTGAACACCGTGGGTCAGGTGATCTCGTTCGCGACGCTGGTCTCGAACACGCTCGAGCATTTGATCTTGAAGCGCAAACACGGCGCTGGCGCCTCGCTACCGCCGCGCGTGCCGACGCGACCGAAGAACGCTCCGATCCCGCGGGTCGAAGAGCGAGCGGCTGCGCTGGCAGCGGCGCTGGGTGTAGAAAGCGTCGATGGCTTGGGCGGCTTGGAGCTCGACGAAGCGCCGGTTTCCTCCCGGCCACCAAGCTCCAAATCGAGCAGCCTGATGCGACCGGTGATCTCGATTGGCTCGTTGACGCGCAGCAAGACGCCCGCGCAGGGCTCGCTAGCGCCGACGCCGAAGACGAGCAAAGCGAGCGCGTCGTCTGTCTCACAGACTCCGCTCGAAAACGTCGAGCCGCCCGAAGAGGGTTGGGATTTCAGTTTCCAGAACAAAGAGCGCGGCACGCAGCCGGGCGTCGGCGCACAGAGCCGCAAGCTCGAGTTGGTAGCGGAGACGGCCGGCGACCGCCGCTCGGTGCCGCCTGAAGCGCGAGCCGCGGTGGCCGAAGCAGCTACCCCCGCCGACGCGTCGCCCGAGGCACCGGAGATCTCGATCGGTGCCTCCTCGCTCGAAGACGAGCTGGATTTGCCGCCCGATAGCGACGGCGTGCCGCTCGCGCCGGCGTCGCGCTCGCTCGCGCACAGCGCCCGCCCGTTGCCGATGGCCAAGAGCTCGGAAGAGCTGAAGCTGCCGACCGTGATCGTGGATCTGGCCAACGACTGCCAGGCACTGCTCGATCAGCTACTGGCCGGAAGCTCATCGGCCGGCGACAAGTTGGTGCAGATCGGCGAGCCCGCCGTGGCCGTGCTGGCCAGCTCGTTTCCCGGGCCGATCACCGCCGAGCTGCGGCGCGGCGTCGGCAACGCGCCGTCGCGGGCGTCGGAGTGCGGTCCGGTGCTGCGCACGCTAGCGCGCATCGGCGTCAAAGCGGCTGCGGTGCTGGTCGTGCGCACCGCCGACGCCGACCCTAACGTGCGCGCGTGGGCTACGCGGCTGCTGGGCGAAATGGCGAACGAAGACGCGGCCCGCGCGATCGTGCGGCGCTTCGTCGACGACGAGCAAGAGGTTCGACGCGCCGCGCTCGCGGCAGGTCGGCTGATGCAGGCCAACGTCGAAGCCCGCGCGATGATCCACATCGGCTTGGCAGAGCTGTTGGGTGATTCGTCACGGCCCGAACAGCAACGCCACGCGCTGATCGAAGCGATCGCCGATCTGCGTGACGGGCGCGCGGTTCCGACCGTGCTCCGGCTGCTCGAGGATCGCTCCGTCGACATCATCCGCTCGGCGCACTGGGCGCTGGTCGTGCTCGCTCGCCAGGACTACGGCAATTCAGCGGCAGCTTGGGAAGAATGGTGGCGTCATAATTCGGCGCGCCACCGGATCGAATGGCTAATCGACGCACTCTTGCACGACTCGCCCGACATTCGGCGCGCGGCCGGCGACGAGCTCAAGTCGACGACGAAGGAATACTTCGGTTACTACGACGACCTACCGATCGCCGAGCGCCAAAAAGCCCAGACCCGCTATCGCGAGTGGTGGGAAGCCAAAGGCAAAGCCCGCTTCCGTTAGCCCATTAGTCGTCTCGACCGGTAGGGACGCCCGACGATCCTGGCTTCGGGCTTCGTTTTCGCTCCGCTCCGGTGCTCACGTACAGAAGTACGCTCCGCTCCGGTGCTCACGAAAGCCTCGCCCCAAGCCAGGCTTGTCGGGCGGGCGGCTGAGAACCTCACGCGGGGAAGAAAGGCGTGAGTTAGAGGAACCAGACGCCGATTACGCACAGCGCGGTCGCGACTCCGACCGAGATCATCGCCAGGGCTTCCCAGGCGCCGCTGCGACCATCGGTGAAACGCAGCTCAATCGATGCGATGCGACTGACCTCACGGCGCTTACGCCCGGACAGGGCGAGGTTCGCCGCGCGCAGCGCAGGGTCGAAGATTTGCTCGTTCTCGGACAAGGGAGAGCGGTTCTTCCATGCCCGCACTCCCGCGTCGAGCCTAAAGGCCGGAGCTATTTCTTGTCGGCGTCGCCCTCGGGCTTTTCGCCACCGACCGGACCGGATTTCTTACCGCCGCTCAGGTCGATTTCCCAGTTCACGACCTGTTCTTCGCCCTGATACGCGGGGACGATGATGTTCTTCATCGCGCGGAGCACACACTTGCCGATGCCCGTGTCCTCGCCGAACGGATCGCTGATGGCGGCCGTCTTGACGTGCCCATCGTTGGCGAACGTCAAGACCAGGGTAGCTTTACCCAGCGCGGCTGGCTTGCCCTTGCCCTTGGGCGCCTTTTCCTCGATCGACTCCGGGCAGCTCTCGGCCGAGTGCGAAGCGCGGTGCAACTCGATATCGGCTTGCTTGGTGTCCCAACCGCGGCGCTTGTCTTCGTCGGTCGTGCCGGGCGAAGTGTCGTCGTAGTCGCCGCTCTTCTTCTGATTCCTGAGCTGCTCGTCGCCCGCCGCCTCTTGGTCGGCGATCAGCTCATCAGGCGTCTTCACGTGGTCCGCTTCCATGCTCGGACCGCACGCCGCCACCAAACTGAGAACGAACGCACCCAGAACTACGCGCTTCATGGCCGGCATCTTAGACAAGAGAACGAGAACGAAACAACAGGAAGGCGGGAAGGTGGGAAGGATTTCCTTGATTGCCATTCCAACCGGCACCCCGCTGACCAGCCCCGATACCTCCGTGTACCGGTTCTCGACCCCAAAAACTTCCCGCCTTCCCGCCTTCCTGTTGTTTCCCTGCCTGCGCCACAAATCCGCCGTGACGCTACAAATCCGTAATTTGGTAGTCTTTAATCTTGTAGAGCAGCGCTCGATGCGAGATTTCCAGGACCTCGGCGGCGCGGGTGCGGTTACCTTTGGTCTTTTGGAGGGCGCGACGGATCAGGATTTCTTCGATGATGCGGGTGGTCTTCTTGACCGACAGCTCACCGCTGGCCAGCTGAACCTGCACCGGGTCGCGCGCCTCGCGGATGCGCTCGGGCAAGTCAGCGGCGATGATCTGCTCGCCTTCTGACAGCACCATCGCGCGCTCGATGGTGTTTTCGAGCTCCCGCACGTTGCCCGGCCAGGCGTACTCGTAGAGCAAACGCCGCGTCTCGGTGTCGAGACCGCGAATCGACGTGCCGAGCCGCGTGTTGTTCCTGGCCACGAAATGGTCGATCAAAAGCGGGATGTCGTCCTTGCGCTCGCGCAGCGGCGGGCAATGAATCGGCAGCACGTTCAGCCGGTAGAACAAGTCCTCGCGAAAGCGCCCGGCCTTGGTCTCGGCGTGCAAGTCGCGGTGAGTCGCGGTGATGATGCGCACGTCGACCTGCAGGTCGCGCGTGTCGCCGACGCGGCGGATCTTCTCGTCCTCCAACACGCGCAACAGCTTCACCTGCAAAGCCAGCGGTAGCTCGCCAATTTCGTCCAGGAAAAGCGTGCCCTCGGTGGCTTCTTCGAACAGCCCGCGACGATCGTGCACGGCGTCGGTGAAGGCGCCTTTCTTGTGCCCGAACAGCTCGCTCTCCAGCAAATTCTCCGGGATCGCGCCGCAGTTGACGGCCACGAACGGCCCACCGCGACGCGTGCTGCGACGATGGATCGCGCGCGCGACAAGCTCCTTGCCCACGCCGCTCTCACCCGTCACCAGAACCGTCGTCTTGTACTCGGCGATTTTGGTGATGGTGCGGAAGATCTCCTGCATCCGCGGGCTCTTGGCCAGGATGTCCTCGAAGCGATGCTCTTTCCGGATCTCGTCCTTCAGCGCGCGGTTCTCGCGCCGCAACAGCTCACGCTCTTCAGCCTTGCGCAGCGCCAGCACGACCTCGTCCGGCTTGAACGGCTTCTGCACGTAGTCGTACGCGCCCGCCTTCATCGCATCGAGCGCGAGATCCATGTTGCCGTAGGCGCTCATGACGATCACTGTCGCGTCGTTGCCCTTGGCCTTGAGCGTCGACAGCAGGTCGAGGCCACCCATCTTGGGCATGCGCACGTCGGTCAGCACGACGTCAGGCCCGAACGAGTCGACCATGCCGAGGGCTTCCTCGCCGCTGGAGGCGGTTTCGACCTCGTAGCCGTGACGACGCAACAGTGTGCGCAGCACGACCCGCAGGTTTTCCTCGTCATCCACGACCAAGACTCGGCGCACTGTGCAAAAAAGTTACACCACCGCGCCAGACCCCGCAACGACTTCAGCCGAAGTCGGGCCGGAAGCCGGACTCTGCCCTCGGATCACGCTTTGCTCCGGCCAGGCGGGATCGGGATATACACGCCCCCATGCTCGCCGGCCTCGACCAGCTCTATAGCGCCCAGATCGGAAACCTCCGCCGCCGTCTGCGTGGCGAGCGGCTCGCGGTGCTCACGCACGCGGCCGCCATCGATCGCAGGGGTCGGCATTTGCTCACGGTGTTGGAGGAGCTCGGCGCCACGCCGCAGATCATCTTCACGCCCGAGCACGGCTTGTTCGCCGACGCGCAAGCCGAGGAAGCTGTGCGAGACACGAGCAGTGCGGGCGACACCGCAGCGGCCGAGCCTGCACCCGGGCCGCGCATCATCAGCCTGTACGGCGACAACAAGGAGCGCTTGTCGCCGACCGCTGAAGAGCTCGAGGGCATTCAGCTGCTCGTCATCGATCTGGCCGACGTCGGCAGCCGCTACTACACGTACGTGTGGTCGGCGCTGCTCGCCGCGCGCGCCGCGGCCGCCAAAGGCATTCACACGGTCGTGCTCGATCGCCCCAATCCGATCTCTGGAGATCCTGCGAGCTTGGAGGGCGCGCCGCAGCGCGATGGCTTCTTGTCGTTCGTCGGCCTGGAGCCGTTCCCGATCCGCCACGGGCTCACGCTCGGCGAAATGCTGGCGCAGATCTTCGAGCGCGACGGGCACGCGCTCGGTCCGGACGGCGCGCTGTCGGTGGCGCGCGTCCTTGGTTGGGAGCGGCAACGCACCGCCGAAGCCTGGGGCCGGCCGTTCATCATGCCGTCGCCCAACATGCCGACGCTCGAAACTGCGCTGGTTTACCCCGGCGGCTGCCTGATCGAGGGCACGAACTTGTCCGAGGGCCGCGGCACCACCGCGCCGTTCCAGCTGGTCGGCGCGCCGTTCCTCGACGGGCCGGCGTTGGCGCAGGCGCTCGGTGAAGCCGGTACACCCGGTGTCTTGGTGCGGCCAGTCACGTTCAAGCCGACGTTCGAGAAGCATGCCGGGCAACGCTGCAACGGCGTGATGCTGCACGTCACCAACCCGGCGCTGTTCCGGCCGGTCGCCACCTACCTGACCTTGATCACGCTGGCACGCGCGCAAGCGCCCGAAGCGTTCGCGTTCCGCACCACGCCGTACGAGTTCGAAGCCACGATCCCGGCCTTCGACCTGCTCACCGGCTCGGCAGAAGCGCGCACCGCGATCGCCGCCGGCGCCTCTGCCGAAGACGTCGTGGCCACCACGGCGCCGGTCGATCCGGCGTTGCGCGAAGCCGTGCACGCCGCCGAAGCACGGTTAGATCGCGCGGCGATTTGATTGGGTAGGCCCAGTTACGGCTGCCCAGCTGGGCAGCCCCAACAAAAACACGGCCTCTCCAAGAACAATCAACAGGAAGACGGCTGACCATTGGTCTCATTTATCAGCTGCCCGCCCGCTCAGCCTGGCTTCTGGCGAGGCTTTCGCGAGGACCGGCTGGCTCAGGCCAGCATTGCGTCTTGAACGTCGTCGACCGTCTTGGGCACGGCCGCACTCAGCACTTCGCAGCCCCGCTCGGTGACGAGCACGTCGTCCTCGATACGGATGCCGCGCACGTCTGCAAAACGCTCGAGCTCGACGCGATTGAGCGCGCTCTCGAGTTCGCCCACCTCCGACGAGCGCGCCAAAATCCGCGGGATTTGATAGAAGCCAGGCTCAATCGTCACGCACATGCCCGGGGCGAGATCGCGATCGAGCCGCAGGTAGCGGTCACCGGGCGCGGTGGCACGGGTGCGCCCCGGGGCGTAGCCGGCGCGATCGCCCAGATCTTCCATGTCGTGCACGTCGATGCCGAGCAGGTGTCCAACGCCATGCGGAAAGAACAGGGCCGCGGCGCCGCGCGCGTACAGGTCTGCCGCATCGCCACGCAGAATGCCAACGCCGAGCAAGCCCTCCACCAATGCCAACCCAGCCGCGCGATGGACGTCGAGGTAGCGCACGCCTGGCTTGACCGCTAGGATCGCCGCCAGCTGCGAAGCGAGCACGACCTCGTAAAGCGCGCGCTGCGTCGCGGAGAACCGGCCAGCGACCGGCCACGCCCGCGTCACGTCGCCAGCGAAGCCTTCCGGTGTCTCCGCGCCGACGTCCGCCAGTAGCAAATCGTTCGCGCCGAGCACACCGTCGTGACGTTCGTTGTGCAGTACTTCACCGTGCACGGTCACGATCGAGCCGTAGGCTGTGTTGCAACCGGTAGCGGTGATCTCCGCTTCCATCGCGGCGCGCACACTCGCCTCGCGTTTGCCCGGAGCAGTCGCGCGCATGCCGGCGATGTGCGCGCGGCACGTGACGACTGCAGCTTCACGCAGTTGCTCGACGGCGGCAGCGTCGTGGCTGAGCCGAAGCGCGATCATCGCTTCCGCGAGCTCGACGTCAGCGCCTTGCAGCTCGACCCCGCCGCCAGGTTCCAAATCGCGATCGAGCAGCTCCGAGAGCCACAGCGCGGTCTCCAAATCCTGCGGCGGCAGCGCGGCGATATCGTCGGCGCCGTGCAGCTCGTCGAGGGGTCGGACCTCCAGCCCGAGCTGCTTCGACAAATCGTCGAGCGTGGTCATCGGGCCGGTCCACAGCTCGGCCTCCGGGTCGGCCGGCGGCGCGAACAGCGTGGCGCCTGACGGCTGAACCAGGAGTGCGGCGCCCTCAATCGAGTGGCCTACCAGGTAGAGGAAGTGGCTCTCGGCCCGAAACGGGAAGCGATTGTGCTGAAAATTACGCGGTCTTGACTGCCCCGCGACGAGCAAGGCCGGGCCACGCAAGCGCGCCGAGAGCCGCGATCGGCGCTCGGCAAACGCGGGAGGATCTGACGTTTTGGTCCACATCGGAAGGCCGTGACCGATCCGACGGCTTTCGCCGTTCGTACTTGGGGGTGCCCGCGCGCAACGGAAAGTGGCGGTTCTCGAAGAGTAGCAGCTAAACTCTCGGCCGCTGAAACCGAACAGGGTCTTCCGGCATAGCTGGGTCCGTTCGGGAACACATTCGGTCGTTGACGGTTTCAAGCCGTCTCAGCAATTAACCCCCAATACGTAATGAGGAGTGGCAATGGCTTTTAGTCTTTCGAAGTCGATCGTGTCTGCGGCGTCTGCTGGTTTGATGATTGGTGCCCTCGCGGCCTGCGGCGGCGCTACCCCGGCCCCCGAGGCTCCCGCAGCCGACGCTCCGGCCGCTCCGGCCGCCGACGCGGCCATGCCGGGCGCCGACGGTGCCGCTCCGGCCGCTGACGCCGCGGGCGCCAAGGAATGCTGCAAGGGCAAGAACGAGTGCAAGAGCAAGGGCTCCTGCAAGACCGACGCGAACGCCTGCTCAGGTAAAAATGAGTGCAAAGGCAAGGGCGGCTGTAACGGTCACTGTCCTAAGTGAGTAATCGCTAACGGTAGCGTGCGGCCCGCGTCACTTCGACGTGGGCCGTTCGCTTTTGTGGGATGACGATGGCAATCTCGGATGCGATGAAGCTCGATTTGGGCGTCGGTATTGGTTTGCGCGTGCCGCACTACGCCGCGATCCTGGCGGAGCGACCGAGCGTCGACTTCTTCGAGGTCATCAGCGAAAACTTCATGGTGCAGGGTGGCAAGCCGCTCTACCACCTGAGCCGCGTGCTCGAGCACTACCCGGTGGTCCAGCACGGCGTGTCACTCGGTATCGCCGGGCCCGAAGAGCCCGATCGCGAGTACCTGACCCGGCTCAAGCAGCTGGTGCGCCTAACCAAGACGCCATGGGTCACCGACCACTTTTGCTGGTGCGGCGCGGGCAACGCGCACCTGCACGACCTCTTGCCGATTCCGTACACGCCCGAGGCCGTCCGCCGAACCGCCGAGCGGGCGCGCATGATTCAGGACTTTTTAGAGGTGCCCTTTGCCCTCGAAAACACCTCGAGTTACCTCACCTACCGCTCGAGCACGCTGAGCGAGTGGGAGTTCATCTCCGAGGTCGCCGAGCGCGCTGACATTGGCCTGTTGTTCGACGTCAACAACGTCTACGTCTCGGCGTTCAATCACGGCTTCGACGCGGAAGAGTTCGTGCGCTCGGTGCCGCATCGAAGAATTTTTCAGATCCACCTGGCGGGCCACACCAACCTCGGCAAGTACATCATCGACACACACCGCGGCTCCGTTATCGAGCCGGTGCTCGAGCTGTACCGCCAGACGATCGCGCTGACCGGTCCGGTGTCGACCCTGATCGAGTGGGACGACGAAATCCCCGAGCTGCCGGTGCTGCTTGCCGAAGCCGAACGCGCCCGCCGCGCCCGGGACGAAGGACTGGCTCGACGCGAGGGTCGCACGCTGCCGGCCGAGGTGGCCGCCGCGCAGACGACGCTCGCCGCCGACGCGACCTCAGTCTGGAAACAAGGCGGCCCGCGCGAGTCGGCAGCCAGCGAGTCGATTGGATGAGCGACACCCTTTCCGAGCTGCAGCGCCGCATGGCCTTGGCGCTACGTCACGCTGGCTCCCTGACCAAAGACGCTGGCTTCAGCGCTTTCGCGACCGGCCACGTCTCCGGCAACGATCGGCTTTCGCCGGTCGAACAGCTCGAGATTTACCGCGAGCAATTCTGGCTCCGGCACACCAGCTCGCTGTTGGAAGACTTTCCAGGCCTAGGCGGCATCTTGGGCCAGGACGACTGGGAAAAGCTCGCCGAACAGTACCTGCGCGAGGTCACGCCTGACAGTTACACCCTGCGTGATCTCGGCGCGCGCCTGCCCGAGGTCATCGAGCGCGCGAGTTGGCTCCCGCACCAAGCGCTCTGCCTCGACATGGCGCGGCTCGAGCTCGCATATATCGAAGTGTTCGACGCGCTAGATACGCCGCCACTCGCGCCCGAGCGCCTAGCGGCAATCCCGGAAGAGACGTTCGCCGAAGCGCGGCTGGTGATCGCTCCTTCGGTGCGCCTCGTCTCGGTTCGCTATCCGGTCGCCGACCTGCGTCGCCGGCTTCGCGCTGAAAGTGACGAAGCAGTGGCCATCCCCGACGAGAATCCGCAGCGCTTGGTCGTGTACAGACGCGATCTGCGGCTCTGGGACATGCCGCTGACCCAGGTGGCGTTCACCTTCTTGGCGGGCCTCGCAGCGGGCAAACCGCTCGGCGCCGCTGCTGAGCTCGCCGCCAATGGCCCCGAAGCCGAGGCTGAGCTCGGTGCGAGCATCGGAGCGTGGTTTCAGGAGTGGACTGCGAAGGGCCTCGTGAGCGACGTGCTCTTCCAATAAAATTGCCGCAAAACCTTGCGAAGTGGCCCACATCTTGCTACCCGCAAAGGGTGGGTGCGCTCTCGGCTCAGATTGGGTCCGTCCAGAGCAGGCGTCGAGCCTTGCTCATGGGTGTCGTGAATGCGACGCCGGACTCGTTCTACCAATCAGGTCGAAGTGAAAGCCAAGCCGCGGCGCTCGCACGCGTCGATCAACTGCGCGTCGAAGGCGCTGAAATTGCCGACATTGGTGGCGAATCATCGCGCCCCGGGGCCGCCGCCGTCTCCGTCGACGAACAGCTCGCGCGCATCGAACCAGTGGTCGCCCACGCGGTCGCGACTGGCAAGCTGCGGGTCTCGGTCGACACCACGAGCCCGCAGGTGGCCGAGCGCATGCTCGCAATCGGTGCGGTGTTCGTGAACGACGTGTCATGCCTGGCTGATGTCGAGCTGGCCAGGGTGACCGCCCGCGCCGGCGCGACGCTGATTTTGATGCACACCCGCGGTGGGCTCGGGTCGATGGCTGGTTTTTCGGACTACCCCGACGACGCCTACGAAGACGTGGTCAGCGACGTCCGACGCGAATGGTGCGCGGCGCGGGACCGAGCGGTCGCGGTGGGCCTGCCCCGGGAGCGCGTCTGGTTCGATCCCGGCATCGGCTTCGGCAAAAATGCTTGGCAATCGTTCGAGTTGCTGCGCCGCCTCGGCGAGCTGGCCGAGCTGGGCGTGCCGCTGGTCGTGGGCGCGAGCAGGAAGTCGTTCATCCGCGCTGTCGACGACGTGGGCCCCGAAGAGCGGCTCGGCGGGACGATCGCCGCTTGCCTGTGGTGCGCCGCCCAAGGCGCCAACGTGCTCCGTGTGCACGACGTGCGCGCCGTACGCCAAGCCTTGTCGGTGGCCGACGAGCTAGGCCGGCCCGAAGCACGGACGGCGGCGGCTCATGTTTGAGTCCGTCCGCGCCTACTGGGAAGGCCGAAACCCGGTCCAGCTGGCCAAGGACGCGCTCGACGTGTTCCTGGTTTACTACCTGGCCTACCGCGCCCTCTTGGTCCTGCGCGGCACACGCGCGATGCAGGTCGGGCTCGGCCTGTCATTGGTGTTCGTGCTGTACCTGGTCGCGCAGTTCCTGCGGCTGGTGACGGTGATCAGCGTAATGGGCGCGCTGATCTCGAGCATGCTCTTGATCATCGTGGTGGTGTTCCAGAGCGACATCCGCCGCGGCCTACAGCGTGTCGGCAGCCGCGCCTGGTTCGGCAGCTTGGTGCGCGCGCAAGAAACCAAGGTCATCGACGAAGTCGTCGACGCCGCGACTGAGCTAGCGCGCCACCGCATCGGCGCCCTGATCACGTTCGAGCAGGACGCCAACCTCGACGAGTTCGTCGGCGTGCACAAAGGCCACACGCTCGACGCGCAGGTCACGTGCGAATTGCTGGTGGCGCTGTTCCTGCCCGAGAGCATGAACAAGCTGCACGACGGCTCGGTCGTGATCCGCAACCTGCGCATCGCCAAAGCCGGCGTGTTCTTTCCGATGCCGGAGGGGCGCGTGGTCGACGACAGCTTCGGTTCACGCCACCGCGCCGCGCTCGGCATCACCGAAGAGACGGACGCCGTCGTCGTCATCGTCAGCGAAGAGCGCGGTACGATCAGCTTCTGCTTCAATGGCAACATCGCCAGCAACCTCGACGGCCCCAAGCTGCGCACGATGCTCGACGCGATTTTCAGCCCGAAGGTGCGCAAGAAATCGCGCCGCAACAAGCCCGTTCGCGACACTGCGCCGCCCGAGTCGCTGTCGAAGGCGCCGCCGGTCACCAGCACCGGCGTCGAGCTCGACGTGACGCCGACCAGCCGCCGCGACCCGCGCGAAGCCCGCGACAGCCAGCCGGACTCGATCGCGCCGCCGCGCATCAGTTTGATCGCCGCAGAGCCCGAGCCGCTGGTGGTACGACCGAAGAGCGAGCCGCCACCGCCGTTGCGCACTGGTGGCCCGGGCGTGACGCCGGCTACACCGCCGGCTTCCGCCCCACTGCGCGCTGCCCCGGTCGTCCACCCGGGGACTCCGCTGCGCACGCCCGTCACGACCTCAGCTGATCGCGAAGTGGTGGCGCCGCCCGCGTCCGGCAATCGCGATTCACACGGAGACAGCTGAAGTGCTGCGCACCTTTTTCACCAGCCTGCTGACCTTCGTACGCGAGTCGTTGGTCGAGAACCTCGGCTTGAAGGCGTTGGCATTGGTGTTCGCGCTCGGCCTGTTCGCCTTCGTGCACGGGCAAGAGGAAGAACAGCAGCGCACGGTGCCGGTGGCGCTGGTGATGCGGCTGCCGCAAACCGCTTCCGAGCGTGAGCTGATGACGCCGATTCCGGCCAGCATTCACGTGACCTTGCAAGGTAGCGCGCGCGCCATCGACAGCCTGCTGCAAGCCGGTATTCCGCCGGTAGAAATCGATCTGCGCGACGGCCGCCGCGAATCAGTCGTATTCGACGAGAGCATGTTCACGCTCCCGCCCGAGACGAAGATCACGATCATCGATCCTTCGAGCATCGAACTGACGTGGGAAGACGTCGCGACGCGGCAGATCCCGATTCAGGCGGCGATCACCAGTCAGGCCGCCGACGGCTACGTGGTGAAGGGCGAGCCCGAGGTCGATCCGAAGACGATCACCGTCAGCGGCCCGGTCAGCTCGATCGAAGTGCTGCAATTCGCGCGGCTATCGGCGTTCGACGTCTCAGGCCTGAGCGAAGGCGTGCACAAGCGCCGGCTCGGCATCGACTCGCCACCGCCGCGCGTCCGCTACCTGGGTCCGCAAGCGGCGATGGTCGCGGTGACAGTGGCGCGACGCGTAAGCGAGGTACGCTTCGAAAACCGGCCGATCGAGGTCGTCGGCGTGCCCGGCGGTACGGTCATGCCCCGCACCGTCGACGTCGTCGTCGCCGGTCCCCCGGAAATCGTGCGCGCGCTCCGCCCCGATCAGATCTTCCCGGTCGCCGACCTGACCAAGGTCGAAGGGCTCGATCTCAAAGAGCTCAAGCACGGCTCCGCCTCGGTGAAGCTGTCGCTACCGCTCTCGCACGCCGAAGCCGAGCTGCAGCCGCCAATCGTCAACGTGAAGTGGTAGCTCCGTAACGGCTCGAGCAGATCGAGCGAACAGGAAGGCGGCTGATGATTCATCGCATCTTGCCCGAGCGAGCGGGGACAACAGGAAGGCGGTAAGACGGGAAGGCCGAGATTTGGGGTGGGTGGTACTGGCAACTGGACGCAGCGGGATCGCGATTGGGCCTCAGGCGCC
>JBBSAB010000030.1:0-81186 GCA_038252755.1 Polyangiales bacterium
GCCCAGCCTCTGGCTTGCCCGAAGCCCCTGCCGAGACCGATCCCGATCCCACGGCCAAGCCCCTTCCCGGGGCCGCGCTCGCGCGGGGTCCAGACAACGGATCAAGACTGGGCCTGCTTCCGCGGCGGCAGCCGTCGTGTTAGTTCGCGAGGTCCATGCGTCATTGGGTGTCTGCGTTTGCGCTCTTGCTCGTCACCGCTTGCAGCTCGGCTGGCCCGTACGGCTACAGCCGCACCTACGCGCCACTCAGCGCCGAGGATGACGCCGCCGACGGAGCGCACGAATACGACCCGGTGATGGCCGAGCGCGACAAGGCCGAGTGGAAGAAGAACAAGGTGAGCCTGTTCGGCATCGTGAACAAGCGCGCCGAAGGCCCCAACGGTATGGCCTACCTGACGCTCAGCGTGCGTACGCTCGAAGTGCGCAACCTGTGCGAGGCGCTCGACGAAGCGACCTGCCGCGTCACCGTCGGCGAGCACGAGTTTGCGATCGTGCACGCACAACTCAAGCTCTCACCGGCCGACGACATCGGCGAGAAGAGCGTGAATCGCGGCTCGCTCGTGCGCGTGCTCGGCAAGCTGACCGACGACGTCGACCCCGAAGACGGCACCGCGATCATTAAAGGCGACTACTACCGCCACTGGCCGCGCAACTTCTTCGTAACGACGGCGAGTCGCCCCGACATGCCGATGTAACTCCCGCTACCAATCGCGCAGCTCGCAACCCCGAACAGTTACTTCTCGCCCTGGATCATCTGAATTTTCGTCCCGTGGATCGCGAGTGCGCCTGCGCACGAGCTGGATCGCCTTCAACCGACCTTGGCACCAGCAGATCACGATCGAAATGGAGAGGTGGGTCGAAAACCCGGCGAGGCCGGGCGCAAACGCCGTGGTGATACTCGCGAGAGCCGCGAGACGCTGGGGCCGCCGAGGTGAAACCCAAGGAATGCCTCCGGAGGCCACAACCTCACAAACTACCCAAGCTCCACCCCATCGAATACTGAAACAAAACCGTCGTCCCGCTCGGGCGGTCGGCAGTCTGATTGCCACACGACGTATTCGTCACGAAATTGCGGCAGACTAGGCGGACATTGCCGCCAAACGCGTGGCCGAAACCGAGCTCGAAGCCAACCCGCAGGTTGCGCTGAGTCGTCCATTCGAACGGCAACCCGAGCGCCAGCGCGCTACCGTACGCGCTCACGTCGGTGCGTTGAAACTGCAGGCTTGGCCCAAATACGAACGTCTTCGAATTGGTGATCAACAGCCCGAGCGAGGCACCGTACAGCACCGACATCGAACGGGCGCCGACGCGCTCGAACGAGCCCGAGCCGTTCGAACCGGCGTAGCTATAGTTGTTGTACCCGTCACTGACATCTTCCAGCGGCGTGATCATGCGCGCTGAGACGCGCAGCCGCTCGAAAACGTAGCCACCAAACTGAACGCCGAGGTTCAGGAAGTTGCCGACGCGGTCCTCCATGTAAAAACTCGTCAGCGTAAAATCGATCCACGGCGACGAGTGCAGAACGAAGTCTGGCGGCAGCGCTTTCGACGGCTTCGGCTCAGGCCTGGCGGACGCTGGCGCACGGCTCGTACGCCCGGACTTCAAACGTTCCATCTCCGCACCGGTGTGCAGAAAAACAGGTCGTGACGGCGGCGCCTCTGGAGCGGGCGGTGGATCGAGCGGCGGAGGCTCAGCAACCTTCGGCTGGGGCGGGCTCGCCGGCAGCCGAGCGGGCTCGGCGGCCGGAGGCGGTGGGGTGGGCGCGGCCGGCGCGGGCGGTAGGGGCGCGGCGGGTGCCTGAGGTACCTGGGCCGAGCCGGTCTGCGCCCACAGAAATGCGACGCTAGCGCCGGCAAACATCCGTAGCGCAGCACCCAAAGCCAAACGCCCCATACCCGGACAGCATCGCCAATCACGCTCCATAGTCAAGCCGGGAGTGCTATGACCCTGCGCCCTTGGCCCTTCGACCCTCACTTAAGCGCCTGATTGGCACCGTCGTGGTCGGCGGCGTGCTCTCCGCCGCCTCCGCACACGCGACGGTGGTCGAGCGGATCGTGGCCACCGTCGGTGAGCGCGCGATTCTGCTCAGTGATCTGCGGCGTCGCGCCGAGCCGTTCATGCTGCAGGTTCAGCAAACGGTGCCCGTCGGAGCCCAGCGCAACGCCGCCATCTCGCAGGTCTACAAAGCGGTCCTCCAAAAGATCGTCGACGAAGAGCTGATGGAGAAGGCCGCGGCGCTTGCCAAGGTCAACATCACGCCAACCGAAATCGATGAAGCGCTCAAGCGCGTCGCCCAGCAGAACAAGATGGCGGTCGAGCAAGTGCTGGCCGAAGCCGCGCGCGCTGGGATGCCGGAGTCGAAGTACCGCGAAGAGCTACGCCGTCAGCTGCTCGAAGCCAAGCTGCTCAACGTGCGCCTGCAAGGCCGCATCCGCATCACCGAGGAAGACCTGCGCGGCGCCTACCAGAAGATCGAAGTCGAGGAGCGCGGCCAACTCGGCGTGCGCCTGGCGTGGATCGTGATCCGCGGCGCGAACCACAGCGCCGCCGAGGCGCGTCAGCTCGCCGACGCGGCCGCAGCGCGCGCGCACCGCGACGACTTTGCCAGTGTCGCCCGTGCCGTCTCCGAAGATACGGCGACGCGCGGCAACGGCGGCGCGATGAACAAAGCCCTACCGAGCGCGCTACCGCCTGATCTCGCCCGCAGCGCCCTGGCGCTGAGCACCGGTCAGGTCTCGCAGCCGTTCCGGGTCGGGCCCGATTTCGTGATCCTCAAAGTCCTGGAGCGCGACCCGTCCAACCTGCCTGACTTCGACTCGGCCAAGCGAGATTTGGGCGAGCGCGTCTACATGGACAAGATGGCCCAGGCGCGCCGCACCTGGCTCGACAACCTGCGCCGCCAGCAGCACGTCGAAGTGCGGCTCTGACAGTTTGTCAGCGCCTCCGCGACCCGCGCCAACCTGGCGCGCCTCGGGTCCGGCGGGCACCGTGGGAGCCCTGCACTTGGGCCGTTTCGGCCGCGTGAGCGCCGCGATTGCGGCGTGGCACGCCGTGTGCTCATAAAGCCTCGTCCGCATGCGTTTCTTTCGCCTCTTCGTCGCCACGCTCTGGCTCGCCGCGCTCGGTATCGCCGCTTCCCCGGCGCACGCCGCTGAGCCAACCGGCATCCTCACCTTCAGTCCACCCACGTGGAAGCACCGCGCTGCGGATCGTCTGATCAACATCCTCAACCGTAAGGACTGCCTCGACGACGCGACCGCGAGTTTTTCCTACTCGGTGAAGGGCGGGGCCGCGCCCAACGGCACCTTCGAGGTGTGGTCGGGCGCGGCTTGCGATGTCCCAGCGAATCGCAGCGCGACGGCCGTGACCAAGAGCTGCGTGTTGGTCAAGGCCGGCTCGGCGCTCGAGACCCGAATCGAGCTCCCGTTTCGGGACATGATCAAGCCGTACAGCACGACCGGCACCGAGCCGGCAGGCGAGGAAGCCTGCGACAGCGTCGCTGGCGCCGGGCTGCAGACGCGCAACCTGTTCTTCGTCGTCTACAACGCGCAGGACCAAACGTCGCTCGTCACGTCGGCGCCGGCCTCGTGGGCGTTCAAGTACGACGTTACCGCCCCGCCGCCACCGACCAACGTGGGCGCGAACCCGGGTGACAAGACGCTCGTCACGACCTTCACCGCTCCGACCGGCGAGTCGAACCTGCTGCACTATCACCTGTACTGCAGCCCGGTCGGCCCCGCCCCGGCGACCAACGGCGGTGATGCAGGAGCCGCAGGAGCCGACGGCACCGCAGGCACCGACACTGGCGGAACGGCCGGAACCGCCGGCACCAACGCTACGGCTGGAACCGCCGGCACCGATACCGGTGGAACCGCCGGCACCGATACCGGTGGAACCGCCGGCACCAACACCGGCGGAACTGCCGGCACCGACACCGGCGGAACGCCGGGAGCAGAAGCCACCAGCGGCACCGGTGGAGTCGCCGGCACTTCGGGCACCGCCGGGACCGCGGGCACCGCCGGGACCGCGGGCACCAGCGCAGCGCTCGATCCGAACTGCACTTCAAGTCTCTTGATCCCGGGCGAGAAAGTTCCGGCCGGCGCCATCGATTGCGGCCAGCTCACCGTGCAAGGTACGAGTGGCGGCGAGACCAAACCCGTGTTGGAGAACGACAACCCGTACGCGATCGCCATCGCCACCGAAGACGACGTCAACAACGTCGGTGTGCTCTCGAGCTTGGCCTGCGGCACGCCGAAGGACGTCACCGGCTTCTTTGAGGCGTACAACAAGGCCGGCGGCGCGGCTGGCGGCGGTTACTGCACGTTCGCTCCTGCGCATCACAACGCATTGGCGATAGGCCTGGCGCTGATGCTCGGAGCCTGCGCATTCTGGAGGAGACGGAAATGAGCGGTGGCCTCGGGCGACTGTTCGCCGCGCTAACGACCACCGCCTGCATCCTCCTACCCAGCTTGGCCGCCGACGCGCAAGGCGTCGACGAGTTCGGCGGCTACGGGCAGCGACGCGGCGTGCGGACCGAATCCAAGCAGGACGCGGCCTTCGAGCTGCGCTTGGGGCGCTACTTGCCGGAGGTCGACAGCGAAGTCAGCGGCTCGCCATTCGCAGACACCTTCGGTAGCTCCAATCGCTACATCTTCGGCGCTGAGGTCGACTGGCAAGTCCTGCGCATCCCGCATTTCGGGACGCTCGCGCCAGGCTTTGGCTGGGGTTACACCAAATTCACCGCCAAGGCGCCGTTCGCCAACGGCAGCGGCCTTTCCGCCACCAGCACGCGGCTCACGATCATGCCGATGTACTTGGTCGGCGTGGCGCGCGCGGACGTCATCGCCAAAGACTTCAAGGTGCCGCTCGTGCCGTACGCCAAGCTCGGCATCGGCTACGGCCTGTGGTGGTCGTCCGACGGCCAGCGCAGCGCCACCGCCCCCGACGGCAAGAAGGGGCGCGGCGCCTCCTACGGCCTCACCTACGCGCTCGGCGCCATGTTCCTGCTCGACGTGCTCGACGAAGACGACGCCGTCTCCGCCGACGGCATCGTCGGCATCAACAACTCCTACATCTTTGCCGAATGGTTCCGACCGCAGCTGGATGGCTTCGGGTCGAACAAGGTGTTGGATATCGGCAGCAGCAGTTGGCTGCTCGGTATCGCACTGGAGATGTAGGCCGTGCCCCCAAGCGCGGGCTGACCATTCGTTTCTCGCCTCGAGCACGAGAGAACGGCAAGACGGCTGAGCAGTGGTCTCATCTCGGTTGGCCTGCCGAAATGCGGCCTGTTTGCAGAACCTTTTGTAGCGGTCCCCGGTGAATGCGGGTGCGGGCGTGCAGCGCTCAGCGTTCGCGCGGGCGGGGCGCGCGGTGCGGGGGCCGCGGTGCGGGGGCCGCACGAGACGGAAACTGCTGTCGGTTCCGCGGCACCTGACACCCACGCGCAACTGACGGCTCCGTAAGTCTTCTCGATTGCCTGGCCTTCTTAGCGTGCCTGCTCTGGCGACCCGCATCCAGGCCGCAGCGGCCGCTACGCGGCCGTGAGCGGCTCGGTGGCGCTCGCGCTCAGCCTGGACCCGGGTCGCCAGAGCAAGCGCGGGGGCGGCTGGCGTGCAGTTCAGCGCGTCAGAAGGAAGGCAACATGCTCCGGATTTATCACGTCGTTTTGGAGGTCTTGAAGCAGCTGCGGCCAGCGCTGCGGCGGATTGAAGTTCGGGACCGCGACCTCGCGCGCCAGCTCAGGCGTTGCAGCAGCTCGGTTGCTCTCAATCTCGCCGAAGGCATGTACAGCCGCGGAAAGAATCGCGCGGCGCGGTACCACAGCGCGCTGGGGTCAGCGCGCAGTTGCGACACGGAAGCGCGCCGTGCAAACCCTGCTCAACAAACCCAGTGAGTCGCCGAGCGAACGTCGGAATGCGATGAATGCCCAGAGCAAGGCGGGAAGATTTCTGTTGTTCGAACAGGCGCCTGAGGCCCAATCGCGATCCCCCTGCGTCCACTTGCCAGTACCACCCACCCTAAATCTCGGTCTTCCCGCCTTCCTGTTGTCCCCGCTCGCCCGGCCAATGCGATGAATCATCAGAGCGCGGGCAGCTGCCTGCGCCCACACCCTTCAACGCGCGCGCAGCAGCCGATCGATATTTTTTTGTTCCCACGCCAGCGCGCGGGTGAATTGTTGAAAGTCGCGTTCGCGGCGTTGGAACTCGGGCGGGTGGAGCAGCACACGGCCCGAGACGCGGGCTTCGGGCACCAGGTGGTGCAAAAGCTCGTGGTAAACAATGTACTGCACGAAGTAACGCGGCACCCAGCGCTGGTCGAGCACCGGATGGATGCGGATCAGCCGCTCGGTTGCGCTGTAGCTGCCGAGCTTGATGCTCGTGCGCTTGCTGGCGTGCGGGCTGGTCTTGCGACCCCAGGTGATCAGCACGTCGCTCACCGTGCCGGCGAAGTAGCGCTGGTTCACGTCGTGCAGAATCGCGTCCAGGTCGTGGACCTGGCCGGCGGTCCGCAGCTGCCCGGGCGCCTTCCGTGACGCGCGGATACGGTGCAGGTTCTGCTCGATGAAGTCGCCGACGACCTGGGACCCGTCGCGATCGCCGTGCACCACGTAGGCAACGAGCCCGCTCTTCACCCGCTCATCGGCGCCCAAGAACATCATGTGTAGGCGGACCCGGAGCCGCCCGCGCGACTTGGTCTGGGTCACCATCCGGCGCCTGTTGTCGGTCACGCCGAGCTGCACTGGCCCGCCGAACGAAAGCTCCAGCCGCCGCTCCAGCGCCTGCCGGGCGCCTTCGTGAATGAAGATCTGCGGGCCCTTCGCCAAGCCCTTGATCGGCAGCTGAATCGACTGCTGAGGGATCCGCACCGCAGCAGTCGCCATCCGCGGCGCGACAACCGACGCGCGAGCGCGACCGATGCGACCTACGGGGGGTGCGTGCCAGGGGAATCGGAGCTGCGGAGCCATTGGAAACCAGACCGTTCTGGCTTCCCTAGGGGTCGCGATGGGGCCCGTCAAGGAATCAGGTATCTCCTAATGAATTCAAATGGTTAAGGGAAATGAATGAGTCTACTGGCTCAGGGATTCGTAAGTCCGCGACCCCAAAACCATTCCGCGCTTTCGGCCAACGGGCCCCCGGGAGAATTGGCCAGATTCGGCCGCGCGGCCGCCGCCAAGGTCACCCTGGGGTGTGAAACTTCAAGGGCACGGAAAGCCCGCAATTCTGCGGCTCTGGCCCCAAAGCATCACGGCCGACGCCGTCCAGCTGCAATGGACGACGCCGGCCGCAGCCTGGGATCCATGAAGGCACGCTGGCGCAGAGCGCACACGAGAAGTGTGCGCTCACAGCAGACCCAGCGCGTCGCTCTCAGCTCGGGCGAGCGTTCGGCGGGCGCTTAGCGCCGCCGTTGTTCGGCGAAGAGCCGTTCGGCGACTTGGCGTCGGCTGCAGCCGGCTGTGCGCCGGCTTCACCTTTTCCCGATTTGCCCTCGGGCGCAGCAGCAGGCTTAGCACCCGCAGGCGCGACGGACGTACCAGCCGCCACGTCGCCGGCCGGGCCGCCACGCTTCAAGCCGTTGTGCTCCATCACTTTGCTGACCACCTTCTCCATCAAGGCGGGGTGCTCCTCGAGGTAGGTGCGCGCGTTGTCTCGGCCTTGGCCGATGCGCTCACCGTCGATCGAGAACCAAGCACCGCTCTTTTGGATGACGTTGGCGTCCGAACCCATGTCGACCGCTTCACCGGAACGACTGATGCCTTGGCCGTACAAGATATCGAACTCGACCTCGCGGAACGGCGCCGCCATCTTGTTCTTCACAACCTTGACGCGAGTGCGGTTGCCGACGACGACCATGTCTTTGCCGGGCGGACCCGCTTCCTTGATCGCGCCGATACGCCGCACGTCGAGACGTACGGAAGCGTAGAACTTGAGCGCGTTACCGCCGCTCGTGGTCTCGGGGCTACCGAACATCACGCCGATTTTCATGCGGATCTGGTTGGTGAAGAAGATCATGCACTTCGAACGGTTCACGGAGCCCGTGACCTTGCGCAGTGCCTGGCTCATCAAGCGCGCCTGCAGGCCGACGTGCGAATCGCCCATGTCGCCTTCGATTTCAGCCTTCGGAACCAAGGCCGCGACGGAGTCGATGACGACGAGATCCACCGCGCCGGAGCTCACGAGCATATCGGCGATCTCGAGCGCTTGCTCGCCGTAGTCGGGCTGGCTGATGAGTAGCTCGTCGGTCTTCACGCCGAGCTTTCGGGCGTAGCCAACGTCGAGCGCGTGCTCGGCATCGATGAAGGCTGCGACGCCGCCCTGGCGTTGGACGTTGGCGATGGCGTGCAGGGTGAGCGTCGTTTTGCCGCTGGATTCCGGGCCGTAAATCTCGACGATCCGGCCGCGCGGGTAGCCGCCGATGCCGAGCGCAATGTCCAAGCCGAGCGAGCCGGACGGGATGACTTGAACGTCTCCACCGATCTTCTCGCCGTCTTTGAGGCGCATGATGGCGCCGTCTCCGAACTCTTTCTGGACGCTGGCAATCGCCAGCTCGAGCGCTTTCGAATTCCGCTTGTCTTCCATGGTGCAGCTCCTGCGGCGGAGCCACGCGGGCTCCCGTTTGAATCGTTCCGACGTCTCTCGTCGTCGTTGGAGCTGATTAGTACTGCTCGACTGTTCAGTTGTCAACTGAACGGCGGACGTAGCCTGTCACAGCACCCAAGTTGCTGATTTTGCTCTGTTGCACGGCGCGCTTTTGAGGACGGGGGCCGCCTCAAGGCGGGCACTCCGTCCCACCTTCCGGGCGCGCGCCTTGTTTCAACCAGGAGAGCATCGTCGCTTTCTCCTCAACGGTCAGCGACTCAACCGGCGGCATGATCGGGTTCTCGCCGGTATTGAGCGCCACGAACGGCATGAAATCATTCCCGATGGCGGGCAGCATCACGTCCGAGAACTTCATGTCGGTGGCGTAATACCGAGCCTGCGTGTCGTCATAGGTGAGAAACGGCACTGGAGCTCCGTTCTTCGGCGGATCTTGATGACAGCGCTGGCACTTGGCGCGAATCACCGTCAAGGCATCGCAGAACGGCACGATTGGGCCCGAATCGGCGCCGCCCGTTTCATCGGTCGGCAGCGGGCCGCCGCGCCGTTCGAGCGAGGTCTCGCTGCCAGAGCACCCGAGAATTAGTGCCGACGCGAACAGCAACGCACGCGACCAGCTCACGGACAATTCGCTCCGCCTTCGGGCTTGGCTCCCTGCTGAAGCCAGCCCATGAGCGTCGCTTTTTCGCTCGCGGTCAAAGGCTCGACCGGCGGCGTGCGATTCGTCGGCGGCTCATTCTGCGAAACGTCAGGCATGAAGTCTTTGCCGACGGCGGCGAGCATCGTGTCCGACCATTTCTTGTCCGTCATGTAGTACTGAGCCTGCGTGTCGGCATAGGTCAGAAAGGGCACCGGGGCGCCATCTCGAGGCGGCGTCTGATGGCAGCGCTGACACTTCCCCCGAATCACGTTCAGTGCGGCACAGAAAGGGATCGGCGCGCCGCCGCTCGAGCCAGCATCGCCCACCCCGCCATCGCCGGCGTTAGCGGGCCCTGAGTCGTCTCCGCAGGAGAGGACCACGACGCTCACGAGCAAGGAGAGGGCCAGGGTTCTTGTCGGCGTCATGCGTCCCAGAATCCGGTAAATCACGCTCGAACAGAGATGCTAGCTGGCCGCTCTGAGCGCCGCAAAAGGAAACGGCGCGCAATGCGAGTCCGCTTGCGCGCCGTGATTCCGCTATCGATCAGAACTCAGGGATTAAGGAATCTCGTTGCAAGGCCCCGCCGCGCCGGGCTTTCCGCTCGCGTGTCCGCAATGCGGGGTCTGGTCAGACGCCATCGCGATGAAGCCCGTGTGCTTGATCCAGCAAGCCAGCCCGTTGTCACCTGCGGCAGTAGGAGCCGTGCACTTGGAGATGCACTTGTCTACCGTGTCCACCGACGGATTGAGCAAGTTGCTGCCCATGCATTTCTTGACCAGACCCATGTCGCCCTCGCACCACTTCTTGCAGTCAGCGCTCGGAGCCGCGCCGCCCGCGCCACCTGAACCGGCTGCACCAGCTGCACCACCCGCGCCGCCGCCTGCGCCGGCCGCGCCAGCCGTGCCGCTGCCGCCTGCGCCAGCCGTGCCGCTGCCGCCTGCACCGGCAGTGCCGGTCGAACCGGACGTACCAGTCGAGCCGGACGTGCCGGTCGAGCCCGACGTACCAGTCGAGCCGGACGTGCCAGTCGAACCCGACGTGCCGGTTGAGCCGGACGTGCCGGTCGAGCCCGAAGCACCGGGGGTGCCGGCCGTGGCCGTCGGGGTGACTGGGTCGTCACCGCAAGCGGTGATGGAAAGCGCGGCGATGCTGCCGGCGCTCAAGATGAAACAAAGCTTTTTTAGGTTCTTCATGGTTCGTATCCCCTTGGCTAACGCGCCGAAAGCATCCGAGAAGAAACGACCATCGTCAAGGCAACCGGCAGAGAAATAGCCCTAACTCACTGTGTCAGAGGCGAGGAAGCGGCTAGCAAACGGCTAAAACGATAACTCTTTGCTGTAGGTGTTAATCACACCCTCAAAAGGCGAGGGCCAATTCGCCCCAGCGCGCGTCAGCCGTCCGCCGGAACGCTGCGCGGGCGCTTGCTCGACATACGCGGTTCTTCGACGTTCGGTAGCTTCTCGACTTCCATGCGTTCGGCGCGGCGCGCGGTCGCGCGCGTCACCGTGAAGCGCCAGCCGTGCCACTCGACACTGTCGCCGATGCGCGGGACGCGACCCACCAGATCGGCGACGAAGCCCGCCACGGTCACCATGTCCGAATCGGCCTCGACGCCGAGGATTTCGAACAGCTTGCGCGTCTCAGCCATGCCGCGGCAGACCAGCTTGCCGTCGGCGCGGCGGATGATCGACTGATCGACGCGATCGGTCTCGTCCTCGATTTCACCGACGATCTCCTCGAGCACGTCCTCGAGCGTGATGATGCCTTGCGTGCCGCCGTATTCGTCGACGACCAGCGCCAGGTGCCGGCGTTGCTCTTGGAAGGTGCGCAGCACGCGCTCGAGCTGCGCCGATGCCGGAATCACCAGCAGCGGCGTCGCCAGCGTCTTCCAGTCCGGATCTTCCGGGGTCTCGCGCAGCTTGAACATCAGATCCTTCACCAGCACCATGCCGTCGAAGCGGTCGGGATTGCCGTCGGGCGTGTACGGAAAACGGCTGTGCCCCGAATCGCGCACCACCTGCAGGTTCTGCTCTAAATCGCGCTCGCCCGACAGGTAGGTGACTCGCGCCCGCGGCACCATCACGTCGTACGCGGTCAGCTCCTTCAGCGCCGCGGCGCCTTCCATCATGTCGGCGACGCGTCCTGCCAACGCGCCTTCGCTGCGGCCGAGCGCGACGAGCAGCTTGATCTCTTCCAGCGAAGTTACCGGGTTTACGGTGTCGCCCCGGAGCAGGCGCGCGAACATGCTCGTCAGCCACAAGATCGGTCGCAAAACTACGACCAACACACGCACCGAGTACGCCACCGGTATCGCCAGCTTGGCCGCGTACGTGACGCCGATCGTCTTCGGTACGATCTCTGAGAAGATCAACACCGCAACCGTGAACGCCAACGAAAAGACCCACAGCGTGTGCTCGCTGAAGATGTTAACGTACATCGCGCCGCACACCGACGCGCCGACCGTGTGCGCCACGGTATGAAACGAGACGATCGCGGCGATCGGCAGGTCGATCTCGCGCTTGAAGTCGCGCAAAATGTCGGCGCCACGCGAGTGCCCGAGCCCTTCGATCTGGGCGTGCGTGATGGTGAGCACTACCGCCTCGCTCACGGAACACATGAACGACACAACCAGCGACCACAGAACGGTGAGGACGAGTAACAGCATGGGGGGGGCGCAGCGGCGCCGCCAAGGCGCAGGCTAGCATTGCGCGGTGAAAGCCCGGCATGCTGGCCTTTCGCCGCGGAAAAGCGCTAGATTCGCGCTCTGGGTTGGCTCAGACGCGCTTGGGCTGGCCTGCGCCGAGCCCCGGCACGCCGCCGCCGGCTGCTGCCAGCTGCTGTTGCTGCTGCTGCAGGTACTGCGCGACCGCGCGTGAACGCTCGATGGCGAACTGCTTCACCTCGCGGTTTTGCGAACCGGCCAGCGCGTTGAGCAGCTTGGTCACGCGATCGATGTGGCGCTTTTGGAACAGCGCTTCGAAGTAGTTGTTGGCGAGCCGCACGTCGCTCGTCATCTTCGACTCGTGCTTGGAGAGCAAGGCAATCACCGAGTCGAGATCGCCGGCTTGGCCGTACAGGGCCGACAGGCAAATCAGCGCCAGCGGATCGCCGTCGTTGCGCTCGACGGCTTTTTTGGCGAACTCGATCGCCTTGTCACGACCGCTCTCTTCGTTGGCGTACAAGCCTTGCAGCGCGATGTACGGCGCCGCCGAGCGCTTGTTCGGCTCCACGTCGGCCAGCGCCGCGACCGCCGTGATCGCCGCTTCTTCGCTCTCCGCGGCGCGGATCTGCGAGTACAGGTAAGCCCAGGCGTCGACCGCGTTCGGCTCGATCTTGATCGCGGCTTCGATCGCTTCGCGCTCTTTCGCGGCTTGCTTCTGGCCTTGATAGACCTTGGCTAGGTGCAGTGTCGGGAACGGATTCTTGGCGAGCAGGTTCTGCGCGCCCTTCAGCGTGGCTTCGGCCTTATCCCACTTCTCTTGCTGCAGCTGCGCGATGCCGAGCGCCAACCAATCGTCACCGGTGCCGCCGAGCGCAACCAGCCGACCGAGCACCTTCTCGGCTTGCTCGAAGCGCGAGTACTTCATCAGCTCTTGCGCGTAGAGGCGGCCGCGGTTGACGTCCTCTTTGTTCTCTTGCCAGTGCTTGTCGAGACCGCCGAGCAAATCTTCGAGCCCGATCGCGATCGGGCGGCCCTCGGCGTCCTGCACCTGCACGGCGGGGCCGTTGAAGCCAAGCATCTTCCACATCTGGTCGATCTCGAGCGCGACCGGACCCTTCTTGATCGAGTCGAGCAGCTCGTCAGACGGCTTGCTGAGCGGCAAGACGATCAGCGCGTTGCCGGGCACGCCACCCGGGAATGCGCTGACGGGCGCGACGATCGCGGCCCCGCCCTGTAGCTGCAAATTGGCGGACGGATCGACCCCACTCGGCAAATTCTGCTCGGACATGCGGCGGCTTCCCTAGCATTGCGGCGTAGTTTCCACCAGACCTCCCTAAACCGCCCCGAACGAACGAGAGAACAGGAAGGCGGGAAGACGGGAAGGCGAGAGGAAGATTTTTGGGGTGGGTGGTACTGGTCAGCTCGTCGAATCAGGACAGTCGCCTGGTCTCGATCGCGTGCTCGAACAAACAAAACCTTCCCGCCTTCCCGCCTTCCTGTTGTTTCGCTGCTCGATCGGCCCGAGCGGCCCGACTGGCCTGGGGCATCATGGTGCTGCAAATTTCCGGGTGTTGGCAGGGGTGGCGTGAGCCGGCGATAGTACGGCCATGAAGCCGCGAAGCCTGTCCCGACTCACCTCGCTCGGAAGCGCGCTGCTTTCGGTACTCGCCGTGTCGACTTGGCCCAGGCCGGCGCACGCCGACACGATGATCATCAAGAATCCGGGGGATCACCCGCGTTACGTTTTCGAGGCCGAGCCGCACATTGTGCTCGGTTTCATCGAGCCGCCTGGTTACGCCGCCGGTACCGGCTTTGGCCTCGGGTTTCGCGGGTCGATTCCGTTGGTCCGCAACGGTTTCGTGCCATCGATCAACAACTCGGTCGCGATCGGCTTTGGCGCGGACTTCGCCCGCTACGGGCGCGGCGACTACTGCGTCGACGGCGGCGCGCTAGGCGACTGCAAAAACCGGATCCGTCAGAACGGCTTCAACGAGTTCTATTTCCCGGTCGTGCTGCAGTGGAACTTCTTCCTGAGCCGCAATTGGTCGGTGTTTGGCGAGCCGGGCGTGGCGCTCAACTACCACGCCTGGAGTGGGCCGCGCGCGCTCGACGTCGACCCGTTCATCTTCTTCTTGGGTGGCCGTTACCACTTCTCGGACAAAGTGACGCTGACGATGCGGATTGGCTACCCAGCGTTCTCGGTGGGCTGTTCGTTCCTTCTCTAGGTCTAGTTAGACAGGCGGCCGCGATCGGCAAGGACTCTGCGGAAAATACCCGTATGGCCCCGCTGTCCTTGGCACGCTATAAATGACGGCGTGAGTCCCCTACACATCGTGGCCGGCATCATGGGCCTGGGGCTGCTCGTCGTCGTGCACGAGAGTGGTCACTTGCTGGCGGCTCGAGCCTCGGGGATGCGCGTCGTGCGCTTCAGCATTGGTTTCGGTCCACCGCTGCTGCGTTACCAGAGCAAGAAGAGCGAGACGCTGTACCAGGTCGCGCTGATTCCATTTCTGGCCTACGTGCAAATCGCGGGGATGAACCCGTTCGAGGAGATCGACCCGGACGACAAGACCTCCTACGCGAACGCATCGCTGTTCGCCCGCGTGTTCGCGATCTTGGCTGGGCCGCTGGCGAACTACTTGTTCGCGTCGGTATTATTCCTGATCTATTTCGGTGTCGGCGGCGTCCCGCAGATCACCAACAAGCCAATCGTCGACGTGCTCGACAACGGTCCGGCGCAAGCCGCCAAGATGAAAACCGGTGACACGATCACCGCCATCGACGGCAAGAAGGTCGACAGCTGGGACTCCATGCGCCAGCAGATCGTCAAGAACCCAGGCCGCGCGGTGGTGTTCGAGATCCTGCGTGGCAAGCAGCAGCTACAGCTGACGATCACGCCGAAGAACGACAACAAAGAGGGTCGCATCGGCGTCGGGCCGCTGACCAAGAACGTGCCCGTGTCGCTCAAGCAAGCCGGCAAAGAAGCGCTGATCATGCCGTACGTCGTGGTCAAGAACTCGATCATCGGCCTGGCGCGCATCATCACGCTGAAGGACCCGCCGGACTTCGGCGGCCCAGTGCGAATCGTGAATGAGACGTCGAAGGCGGCCAGCGAAGGTTGGCTGTCATACGTGTCTTTCCTGGGCATGTTGAGCGCCTACTTGGGCGGCTTCAACGCGCTGCCGTTCCCGGCGCTCGATGGCGGTCGCCTGGCATTCCTCGGCTACGAGGCGATCACGCGCAGAAAGCCGAACGCGCGGATCGAAGTCGTGGTCCACGCGCTCGGCTTCGCGATGCTGCTGACGTTGATCGCCGTGGTCACCTTCTCCGATACGAAGAAGGTCATCAACGAGCGCACCAAAGCCGATACCTCGGCCAGCGCTCCCGCCGCGGCCCCGCCCAACGCCAAGAAGTGAGCCGGAAGTAGCCCATGAGAGTCATATTGGCAGCCGTTTCGCTCGTGCTTTGCGCGGTGGGCTGCGCGACGCCCAAAGTGCAGCTCCACGAGGGGCCGCGCGAGTACGTCGCGACCGACTACGACAGCGTGCTCAAGAGTTGGACGCGCGACAAGCAGTTCACCAACGTGAACGTGATGGACAACGTGCTCAGTGTAACCGCGACCTACGAGTCGTGGGATTTTCGCTGGGCGTACGTCGTGCGTTACGCCGAGGACTACCGACTCACAGTCGATCAGCGCCACTCGCTCTTGGAGCGTTCGTTGGCCGAAACGCGCGACGGCCATCAATTTTACGTGTCGCTCTACACGCAAAAGTACAAATGGAATGACCTGACCGCTAAAGAGCCGGCCTGGATCGTGCGGTTGGTCGACGATGAAGGCACCGAAACGGCGCCGTCCGAGATTGAAAGCATCCGCAAGCCGGGCGCGATCGAGCTCACGTACTTTCCCTACACGACGCCGTGGCGCAGCGCGTTTCGCGTCAATTTCCCGCGCGTGCGCGTCGACGGCCGCCCGACGATCTCGGGCGCAGCACGCTGGTTCGGCCTGCGTTTTGCCGGCGCGCAAGGCTACGAAGAGCTGATCTGGGAGCTAGGCGACAATCGCACCGCGCTCGGCGAGCCGACTGTTCGGACCTCACCAACAGCTGCCCGCCAAGTTCGGGATTTTGACGAGGCTTTCGCGAGGACTGAAGCGGAGCGTACGTCGGTACGTGAGCATCGGACCGCAGCGAAAACGAGCCCAAAACCCGAAATCGGCGGGCATGGTCACCAGCCGCCAACGACGCTGTAGCTCATCCAGCCAGAAGCTCGAGCAGTGGCGGGACGCTGAGCATTAGCTCGTGCGCTGAATGACGGTCGGTAGCCATCAGTAGCGCGCCCGATGCGCCCGCGCGGGCAGTGCTGGTCGCACCACCGCCAGCCAGGACTTGTTGCGCGAACAAGAAGTCGCCAGGGCCGAGTTCGCCGTCAGCCGCCGGATTTTCCGGGTCGGTGCCCAGCTCGATGCGACCGGCGCCGACGATGAACAAGCCACCAACCGGCTTGCCCTTTTCGACCAAGAGTTCGCCCGGCAGCAGCCTCACCAGCTTGCAGCGCGAGAGCACCATGCCGCGCAGTGCATCGTCCAAGCGATCGCCCATTGGGCCCATCGCAACACCGGCCAAGGCTTGATAGCGATCAGCGACGTCCTGCAGCTCCTCGAGCACCCAGGGGCATGCGGCGAGTGCCGGCTCGATCGCGTCGAAGTCCCAAATGGCGATTTGCGTGTCAGGCGCGGTGGCGACCAGCCGCAGGACCACGCCGTTTTGCAGCGTGCCGCGACCGTAAATCAGCTCGCGCTCGCCAGCTGCACCGCACGCGACATCGGCGATCGCCGGCATCACGTTGACCGCACCGCGGAGGACGAGCGCCAGACCAAAACCGCTCACTTCCTCTTCGGTCGCCAGCCGCTCAACCCGCGCAACCCGCGCAAGCGCCAGCTGGGTTTCGGGAGGAAAATCCTCGAAGCCGCGGATCTCGGCAAGCGAGATGCCCACGACGATCGGCTCCGTAAGTTGGGGAGCGAGCGCGGGCGCCGGCAAAGGCTGAGGTTCGGGCTCGGGTTCGGGCTCGGGTTCCGGCTCAAGCTCGGGTTCCGGCTCAAGCTCGGGCTCGGCTTCAATCGGATCCGCGACACTGAGCCGCACCGGCGTCGGCGACGGATCCTCTTCAGTATCGGGAACCTCCGCCTCGGCTTCGGCTTCGGCTTCGGCTTCGGCTTCGGCTTCAACTGCCGTCTCGGCTTCGGCTTCGGCTTCAACTGCCGTCTCGGCTTCGGCTTCAACTGCCGTCTCGGCTTCGGCTGCCGTCTCGGCTTCGGTCGCCGGAGGCGAACTCATCCCCGGGTCCGGAAAATTGGCGGTGGGTGCCTCGCTGGCGAAGCGGGGCAGCGCGTCTTCGGGCGCCGCGTCGTGGTCCGAGGCGACGTCGTCGTCCGAGATGTCGTCCTCGGAGATATCGTCCTCGTCGATCTCGACCACCTCCTCGATGGCTTCGTCCTCGAGCGGCCGCTCTTCGTCGGGTGTGACGTCGGTCAGCTCGTCGGTGGCGTCCGCGCTGAGCGAGACCACGGCCGGCTCGTCGAGCTCGGCGTCGGGCGGCAACGACATCGCCTCATCGTCGATCATGTCGGTGCCGTCGAAATCATCGACCGCAACCTCACCCCGAACTGACATTGGCGCAGGTGCAGCAGCAGGGCCGCTCACCAAGTAGCTCTCGAGCTCGTCGGTTTGGCGAGTCAGCTCCGCCGCACGCCACGTCGCGCCAACGGAAACAGCCGCGTCGATCGCGCGCCGAAGCCACACGATCGCGTCAGCTTGCGAGCCGCGCTTCCATTGCACCTGCGCGGTCGACAAGCCCCAGGCGACGTCGTCGTCGTCGTCGTCCTTCGCGGCAGGGAAATCGGGCGACCCCGTGTCGGTCATTGAGAGCAGCCTTTTACACGAACCAAGCAGTCTTGGGGGCATCGCCCCGTCGCAACCTATTGTGGATGGGCGTAAATCTCGCGGTCCTTAGCGCCGTTCGGCGGTCCAACCACACCGCGTTTTTCCATCATTTCGACGATCTTGGCCGCCCGGTTGTAGCCGACGGTCATCTTCCGCTGCAGCCAGCTGGTCGAGCAGCGCTGAGTCTCGGCCACGATCCTGACCGCCTCGTCGTAGCGGGCATCCAACGGCTCTTCGCCCCCGGCCTCTTCGGCCTCGTCCTCGGCGGCCTTCAAGATCAGGTCGTTGTATTCGGGGGCGCCCTGTGCTCGCAGGTACTCGGTCAGGCCGTTGACTTCCTCTTCGCTGACGAACGGGCACTGCACGCGGCGGATGTCGGTGTCGCCGTTCAGCTTGACCAGCATATCGCCGCGGCCCAGCAAGAGGTCCGCGCCCATCTCGTCCAAGATCGTGCGGCTGTCGACCTTCTGCGCGACTCGGAAGCTAATCCGCGACGGAAAATTCGCCTTGATCATGCCGGTAATGACGTCAACGCTCGGGCGCTGCGTCGCCAACACGACGTGCATGCCAGCCGCGCGCGCCTTCTGCGCCAGGCGCGCCACCGACGTTTCGACCTCTTTGCCCTGCTGCATCATCAAGTCGGCGAACTCGTCGACCACGATCACGATGTACGGCAGCGGATCGGGCAAGAGCACGCCATCGCCGGCATCCTTGGACGTCGGCACCGTGACGGTCTCACCGTCAGCGTCGATGGCTTGCACTTCGTTGACGCGCGGCGCCGGCAGCTCGCCGCGCCGCACCTTCTCGACCCAACCGTTGAAGGTGGTGATGTTCTTGGTGCCGGCGTTGGCGAACAGCTGGTAGCGCCGCTCCATCTCGTCGACCGCCCAGCGCAGCGCTGTCGCGGCCTGCTTCATGTCGGTCACGACCGGCAGCAGCATGTGCGGGATGCCGTCGAACGGTGCCAGCTCGACCACCTTGGGATCGATCATCAACAGCCGCAGCTCTTGCGGCGTGCGCCGCATCAGCAGGCTGGCCAACATCACGTTCAGGCCAACGCTCTTACCGGCGCCTGTCGCACCTGCGACGATCACGTGCGGCATTGACGCCAGATCTGCGTAGAACGGGGCGCCGACGATATCGCGGCCGAGCACCACCGGCAGCGGCGCTTTCTCGGACAGCTTCTCGAAGCGCTGGTCTTCAATCAACTCGCGGAAATTGACCGGGATACGCTGGTCGTTCGGCAGCTCGAAGCCGATCCGGCTCTTGCCCGGGATCGGCGCGATGATCCGCACCTTGCGCGACAAACCGAGCGCCAAGTCATCCGCCAAGCCAGCGACGCGGCTAACCTTCGTGCCGGCTTCGCACGTCACCTCGTAGGTGGTGACGGTCGGGCCGGGATGAATCTCGACGACTTTGCCGGAGACGTCGTAGTCCTTCAGCGTCTTCTCCAGCTGCTCGGCGTGCTCCAAGATCTTGGTGCGGTCGATTTCCGGGGCTTGGGCGCTCGGCGGGTCGAACAAAGTCGAAGCCGGTAGCCGGAACTCGCCGCGCTTTTGCGCCTTCTCCGCGCCCTTGGCCTTCTTGACCTCGGCGGCTGGATTGCTGGCGACGATCGTCGGTCCAGCTGCAGGCGGCGGCGCAGTCTTGGCTTTGCGGGCGGGCGGGGCCTCTTCCTCGACCTCGGCGACCTCGTCGTCTTCTTCTTCAACCGCGGGCTCTGCCGGCTTCGCCTTCTTCTTCTCGACGGCGCGTGGCGCGCGCGCCGAACCCCCCAAATCCTTCCCGCCTTCCCGCCTTCCTGTTGTTTCGTTCTCGCTCGGCTTTTCGATGACACGAGGCGCAGCGCCAGTCAGGATCTCTTCCAACCCCGAAAGCGCCGCACGATCGCCGAGCCCGGCGCGCAGCGCCTCCGAGATCGCCAGCGGCGGCTCGCCGGTCGTGTCGAGCGGGATCCAATCCGATTCATCCTCCTCGAGGTGCATCAGAATGGCTTCGTCTTTGTCCTTGTCGTGAAGCTCGATGCGCGGCGCTTCGCGTTGCGTGAGCGCTTCGCGATCTGCTCGGCGCAGCGCGCGCGCCTTCATCCACGCACCGTGGACGTGCGCGAGCAGCGCCGTCAGTCGTTGCACCAACAGCGCCGACCAATCTGACGTGCGCTGGCACCACTCGATGAACGAGAAGCTGCTGCGCCCAATCAGGATCAAACCCACGCAGGTCAGCCCAACCAAGAACGAGCCCAACGTCGAGAACGCTTGGCGCGACAGCTCGCCAAACAGCATGCCGACGTTGCCGGCCGCTGACGCCGAACCAAAACTGGTCAGCTCCGGCGCCGCGACCTGCACGAGCGCCGACAACACGACGCCCACCAGCACATCCGCCGCGACGCGATAGCCGAGGTTGTCCGGCACTCGCCCGCGGAACAACGGCGCGCCGAGCAAAGCCAGGTCGAGCGGCAACAGCCACGCGACGACGCCGAAGCCCTGCACCAGCACCGACGCGATCGCAGCTCCGGTCGCCCCCGCGAGGTCGCTCCCACCCTGCGTGGGGTCGAACGGGTCGATCCGGAAGCTGGCCAGCGAAAGCGCCAAGAACGCGCCGGCCGAAAAGAGGAGCAAGGCTCCGGCCTCGAGCAGCCGCCCATGAAATTGCTGACCTTTCGGCCGGTCGTGCTCCGCAGGTGCGGGCGCGCGCGCCGCCAAGTTGGCTTCGAGGGCATTTCTGGCCGAAAACAGTCGGACACCCATTTTGGTTACCTTTACTTACATCATTTTACTCTGGGCATGCAAGTTACGGCTCTCCCTCACCAGCCCAGAAGCCGCACTTCACTAAGCGAAGCCGGTCGCGCGCTCAGGCTGCCGCGAGCTTGAGTCTGTGGGCGACGCGAGGGTACGATGGCAGGTCTTTTGGCGCAGGGGCGAAGAACACCATGATGGGACACGGCCAAACACAGCGAAATTCAAAGAGAATGATGCGCGCAAAGGTCCTATCTAGTTTTGTCCTGTTGGGTGCGCTCGCCGCAACCAGCGCCGGCTGCCGCACGGATAGCGGCAATATCCAAGCCTGGGGGAGCAAATCCCAGGGCCCACGCAAGCTCGTCGCCGTCCTGACGCACGAGAAGTACCCGACCGAGCTGCGGATCGAAGCGGCCGAGATGCTGATCAGCATGAAGCCGCGCGGCGGTCGTCGCATCGGCATTCAAGGCACCGACGAGCAGCCCGGGCTGATTGACGCGCTGGCTCAGATGCAGCCGGTGGCGCGCAGCGCGATCGTGAACCGCCTGGTGCCGAAGCTTCAGGAAGAAATGCTGAAGCCGCTGCCGGCGGCGCAAGCCGGCCAAGCCGTGGCGGATCCGACCATCCCCTACAAAGACGCGGCCTTCGCCTTGCTCACCCACGAGGACGGCGCGCTGTTGACCGACGAAGCCCTGCGCAAGAGCCTCAAGACCACGCTCGCCAGCTGGACCGCGACCAACTTCGCCGATCGGCTCGACGACACGTCGCAGATGTTCGGCATGGAGCAGGTGTTGCGCGAGCTCAAGGCCGACGGCGTGCGCTCGCTACCTGACCTAATCGTGCCCGGCGCCGCGAAGATCGACCGTGTTTCGGCGATGATTGCCGACTTCGGTGATGACGCGACCAAGGCCAAGGCCAGCGACAAGCTGGTGGCCGTGGCCTTGGAAGTGAACTCGGAGACTTGGATCAAGCAGAAGGCGCCCGGCGTCGAAGCCGCCAACAAGGCCTCCAAGCTCAGCCCAAGCGCCGACCAGTTCAAGGCCCAGCTCGCGAAGTTCCAAGAAGAAGAGCTGATGCGCGTCTTCGCATCGATGAAGAAGGTCGGCGGCAAGCCAGCCGTCGCGTTCTTGCTCGCGTTCGCCCAGGACAAGACGCAGCCGGAAAAGCGCCGCGGGGCGGCGATGGCAGCGCTGCAGGGCAACCTGGACAAGAAGGACAGCACGCATGCCGCTGCCGTATTGGCCGTGGCCGGGGCAGCCGACACACCAGACGGGGTGCGTGACGTGGCGCTCCAGCGCGTCGGTGAGCTGCCGCGTGCGCTGGTGATCGACAAGCTCTACGACCTGTTCAAAGATCCGAACTGGAAGGTGCGCTGGGTCGCGGCCGAGCTCGTACTCAAGATGAGCGAGACGCCGCAGCTGCCCGAGTTCTTCACCAAGCTCGCCCAGGCCGACAACATGGCGATCACCGAGCCGCTCAAGTACGGCCAGCTGATCGCGAACATGAAAGGCACCCCGGCCGCCGCCGAGGTTGCGGAAAAGTACGCCGGCCCGGGCCACCCGGTGCAGGATCGCCTAGCCGCGTTGGGCTACTACTACACGGTCGGAACCGCTGCCGACGTCTCCAAGGTCGCGAGCTTCACCTCGGACCACACCGCCACGCCCAAGTGCAAGGCCGACGCCAAGGATTGCGACTGGAAATGCGACGTTCAGACCGACAAGGGCTCGGAGACGAAAGAGGTGACGACGCTGGGCGACTTCGTCGAGCACTGCGTCAAGCCAGCCATGGAGAAGCGCAAGGCGGCAAAGTAGAAGAGCGATGACGGCGGATCAGAACAAGAAGACTACGCGCACGTTTCAGTGCAAAGACGCGTTGTGGCAGAAGTTCGAGCAGATGGCGCGCGAGCTGGAATGCTCCGTGGATTACCTGGTCAACGATGCCATGAAGCAGTACGCCCGCCAGCGCGGCTATGGCGCCGCCGCAGGCTCGCCGTCGATCCCACCGCCGATGGCCGCGCCGCCCCCGTCGTCGGGCCCGGCGCCCAGCTCGTCGGGCCTGGCAGCACCGCCAGCGCCGCCGCCGCCCGCACCCGCCAAGGTGGCTGCGCCCCCGCCGGCGGCCCCTGGCAAGCGCGCGGTCGCGCCGCCACCCGCAGCATCCGGCGCGGCAGCTCCGCCTCCGCTACCAGGGCCTGGCTCTGCGTTGCCCGCTCCGACGCGCCGTGCGCCTGGCCCGCCGCCGCCGCCGATGCCGAGCGGTGGTGCCCGCAGCATGCCTCCTCCGCCGCCGCCTGGTCGCGGCGCTGCGGCCGCTGTTGCCGCGCCCGGTACGGCCGGCGCCAAGCTCACCATCAGCTATCAGGGTGAGACGTTCCTGGTCACCAAGGACCGTTTCATCATCGGTCGCGGCAAGCAGTCGAGTGATCTGACGATCAAGGATCCGAACGTCTCGCGCCAGCACGCGATGATCGAGTTTTCGAACGGCCAGTACTACATCGTCGACATGGGCTCGACCAACGGCGTCGAGTACAACGGCCAGCGCGTGCAGCGGAAGGTCATCTCCGAGGGAGATTCGTTCCGGGTTTGCGATCACGAGCTGAAGTTCACCTTCAACTGAGGTCGCTTGCGACGCTCGCTGATTAGCCTCGCGCTGCTGGCAACACTGAGCAGCGCGACAGCGACGTCGGCCGCGCCGGACCGCCTCGAAGGCGTCCGCAGCGTGATGGTGCTGCGGCGCGACGAGCCGCTGTTCACCGAGCCCAACAAGGGCGCGGCACGACGTGGAGCCGCCGAACGCGGCGCGCGCCTGCCGGTGTTCGAGCTGGCCCACAGCGGCGGCTGCAGCGGGCGCTGGTTTCTGGTCGGGCCGCTGGCGTGGCTGTGCGAAGAAGGTGGCGAAGCCTCCGCAGCCGCAGCACCGCCGGAGCGAGCGCGTGATCACAGCGCCGACGGCCTGCCCTACGACTATTACTTCGTCGGGCCGGACGGCTCGTTCGGGTATGGGGATCTGCTGGTCGCCGAAGACGGCGTGCCGGAAACGCAGCTGTTGCCCGGCTTCGGCGTAGCGATCACGCGCCAGGGGCAAAAGCCCAGCGGCGAGCGCTACGGCCTCAGCAGCCACGGCTTTTGGATCCCGCTGCGCGACCTGCGGCGCGTCGCGACGCCGACGTTTCGCGGCGGCGCCGTCGGCGACGCGCTCGATGTGGCGTGGGTGAACAGCGACAAGGCGCACTTCCGAACCAAGCCGGGCGGCGCGGCCGCACGTGAAGTGGTGCCGCGCCAAACCCGCCTGCAGGTTTTCGAAACCACCGAGCTTGCCGGCAAGCAGTGGCTGCGCTCGGGTGAGCAGCAGTGGCTTCCGGCAACCGAAGTGACGCAGCCGTCGCGCCTGGCGCGTCCGCCCGAGGTGAAGGCCGGCGAGCACTGGTTCGACGTCGAGCTCGGAACGCAGACGCTGACCGCTTACGTCGGTGACCACCCGGTCTTCGCGACGCTGGTCTCGACCGGGCGTGGCCCGGAAAGCACTGTGCTCGCCACCCCGAAGGGCCTGCACCGAATCTGGGTCAAGCTGGCGTCGAGCGACATGGACAACCTCGAGAACCTCGAGGCTAACCAGAACTACGCGATCCAGGCGGTGCCCTGGGTGATGTACTTCCAGAAGGGCTACGGCCTGCACGGGACGTTTTGGCATCACGCCTTCGGCCGCGTGCAGAGCCACGGTTGCGTGAACCTCAGCCCAGCCGATGCCGAGCGGCTTTTCGACTGGGCCAGCCCGCGGCTGCCAAGCGGCTGGACAGCGGCGCTGCCGACGGTCTACGAACAAGGAAGCTTGGTCCGCGTTAGGTAGTACAACGCGAACCGCGGCCGTAACTACGAAGCCGGAATGTGCTCGCGAAACTGGAGAACCTGATGGAGCTCAAAATCGGTCGCGATACGCTGCTGGCCCTCTCCGCCGTCGCTTGGGCTGACGGGTCGATCGACCCACGCGAAGCCGAAGCGCTGCGCCAAGCCGCCAAGCAGCTCTTGGTTCAAGGTGAAGATCTGGCGAGCGTCGACCGTTCGCTGTCGAGCAAGGTAACGCTCGATGAGGTCGAGACCGTGCGTATGAATCGCCTGACGCGGCTGTTCACGTACGCGACCAGCTGCTGGATGGCCGAGGTCGACGGCAAGGCGTCGGACGCCGAGACGAGCGTGCTGCAGTTGCTCGCCGAACGCCTGGGGCTGTCAGCGGTCGCGCGCGACCGTGCACACAACGTCGTGCGCGGTATCACCGAGCGCTCGGCGCCCGGGTCGTTCGATCTGTTGGAGTTGCGTTCGCGACTATCCGTCGGGCTGAGCCAAATCGGCGACGAGTAGGCCTCGTCGCTTCGGCTCAGCCCGCGGGAACGCGGAAACGCGCGCTCAGATCTTGCTCTGGAGCAAGAACGCGATGATGAACGCGAACAGCACCAGCGACTCGATCAGAGCCAGACCGAGAATCATCGGCGTCTGAATGCGCGGAGCCGCGCCCGGGTTACGGCTGATGCCCTCGAGAGCGGCAGCCGCAGCGCGACCCTGACCGAGACCGCCACCCAGCACTGCCAGGCCGATCGCGATCGCCGCACCAATCGCCAGCGCAGAGCCAGGCGAGTTAGCGGCATCACCGCCCTGCGCGAACGCGGGGACCGACGTGAGGGTAGCGATGGCAACACTGGCAAGCTTGAGCTTGTTCTTCGACATTAAAGGACTCCTTCTACTCCGCGTGGCGCGTGGTTCGCGCCGAAGACCTGCTCTTGAGGGCAGGGGCAATTTCAGGGCCCGCTCTTAGTGCGTTTTTGTTCCCCCTGCCACTCGTTTTTCAGTGGCTCGGGGCATTCGCGTTCGAGCGTTTCCGAGGTGATTGAAAGCGAGCGTCAGTGATGAGCTCCGTGAGCTTCGTGCTCGGTCGCCAGGCCGATGTAGATGCAGGTCAACATCGTGAAAACCAGCGTCTGAATCAGCACTACCAGGCAGCCGAGCAGCATGAGCGGGATCGGCACCAACAGGGCAACCAGCGACAGGAACAAGCCGAGCATCAAATGGTCGGCCGCCATGTTCACCATGAGACGCACGGCCAGGGTGACGGGCCGCACGCAAAGCGAGATGACTTCGATCGGAAACATCAACGGCGCCAGGTACCAGGCCGGCCCCGCCAAGTGCGCGACGTAGCCAAAGCCGTTGGTCATCAAACCGTAGGCGTTGAACAGCACGAACACTACCAGGGCACTCCCAAGGGTGATGTTCAGGTTGCTGGTAGCGACCGGCATGCCCGGGATCAGCGCCATCACGTTGGCAAAGAAAACGAACATCGCCGCCGTACCGATCAGCGGGAAGTATTTCTTGGCGCGCTCGGCGTCCATCACGCTCTTGGCCAGGTCGTAGAAGTAGGCCAGGAACGCCTCCATGAACGTTCGCAGCGTGAGCTTGTCTTCGGGGATGACCGCTTCCTCGGTGCGCTGCAGGCGCGAGCGCACACGGGCGGCAATCAACAGGATCAAGACCATGATCAACAGCGACGCGGCCAGCGGCTCGAAGCTGTGCCAGGTCGGAGCGTGATGGCCAACGACACTGTTACCCAGCAGCTGGGCGTTGTGATCGAGCGTCTCGCGGAAGTGCGAAAGAATGAGCGTGAGCCAAGAAGAATGTTCGGGCATCTATCGACCTTCGGGGCCGGAATCTTCGCTGATTCCGCCTTGAATATTCGGGGAAGTAGCGGCGCGCGGTCGCGCCGAGCCAAGCTGAGCGAAAACGATACCGAGCGGCAGCGCACCGTAGCCGACGGCGAGCGGAATAACCGTCGTGATGCCGAGCTTCAGCACCACCGCGATCACCGCCAGCAAGCCAACCAGCTTCAACGCGGCCAACAAGACCCACGGCAAGCCGGCGCCGTTCATGAACGCGCGGACGATCCGACCGAGCGACCACAGATTGAACGCCGCGATCGCCGAGCCCAGCGCCACGCCGACCATGCCACCTTCGCCCAGCACGAACGGCGACGCCAACGTAAACGCTGCGCCGGTCAGCGCGATCGCCCACAGCGCGCCGCGCAGGCCTTGCTCTTCATCGGTGTTGGGCATCGTCGTCGTACTTCTGGCGGGCTTCGCGCTCACGCTGGTCGGCCTCAACGGCCTCGCGGTTGGACTTGCGCACCGCTCGATAGATGGCGCGCCCCGCGGCCGCAAGCCCGTAAGCGAAGCCGACCCAAGTCAGCCAGCCGCCGGTGTGGAGCTTCTTGTCCAGCCATTGACCGCCGAACAGCCCGACCACGACGCTGAGCGCAATCTCCATGCCCAAGGTCCCGTAGCTGCCAAGGGATTTCCAGTCTTGCTGCAAGGGTGGTGGTTTCAAGGGCGGCGCGGTTTTGCGTGAAGAGTCGCGGTCCTGGGGCGGGAACGCGGCGGGCGGGCAGTAGCACGCTGCATGCTATGAAGCCCGCATGAAGCGCGTTGCCGTTCTCCTAGGAATGGCCGCGGTCGCGCCGAGCGTGGCCCGAGCCCAGATACCAATCGCTCCAGCGTCGACCGCAGCGCCGACCCCGGCGCTTGCCCCGACGCCAGCCCCACCAGCTCCAGCGGGCCCACCCGACGCCGGCCCGACGCCCGCCCCGCCTACCGACGCGCCCGCCAAAGCGCCGCCCGGCGACGAATACTTCGTCGAACAACCGCCGCGGGCGCCCGCAGGGCCGTCGCCGCAGGATTCGCCGCCGTTCGAGCCGCCTCCGCCGCCGTCGTTCGAGCCGCCACCGCCACCTGAAGCCCGGCACCTCGCGCCTCAGAGCTCGCTCGTGCTTGGTGCTCGCATCGGCTGGTTCTTCCCGTTCGGCAATGTCTGGGCGAAAGCCAAGCCGGTCACGAGCGGCGCAGGCTACATCCTGCAAGGCGTGCCGTGGCGCGACTACGCCGCGTCCGGGCCGATGTTCGAGCTCAACGTCGGCATGCGGCTATCGCGCGCCTACACCGCGTTCGGCCTTTGGGAGCGCGCGCAACTCGGCTCGGGCCGTAGCGATAGCGGCATCGACGGCGCCCAAAACGGCGCGGAGACTGATTTCTGGGCCATCGGGCTGCGTGCCTCATCGAACCCCGATGCGCTCGGGTTCCTGACCGAGGTGGCGGTCGGCTATCGGCGCGCACGCACGTTCTTCGAGAACGACGTCCAATATCAGTTCACCGACGCACCGTTCGAAGCGCGGCTCGGTCTAGGTGGCGAGTGGCGCTTGAACCGCATGACTTCGTTTTCGTCACTGCTCACGATCGGCGTCGGTGGTTTCGGTAGCGTTGAGCGGGTGGGTCCAACCGGCACGGCACTTCCGCTGACGCACGGCTTGGACGACGGCGACGGCCACGCTTGGGCAACGCTCACCATCGGCGGCCACTTCGACCTGATTCCTTCGAAGAAGTAACGCTAACTCAGCCCATCAGGTGCAGCACGATGCGCGTGCCCTTGGGCTCGCGCGGCTCGACGCTGATACCGCCGCCGTGGGCCTCGGCAATCTGCCGCGTGATCGCCAGCCCGAGGCCGGTGCCGTGCTGCTTGGTCGTGAAAAACGGCTCGAACAGCCGCTCGCGCGTGGTGGCGGGCATACCGACACCTTCGTCATCGACGACCAAATCCAAGCCCCCGCCTTCGGCCTTGAGCAGCTTCACCACCACGCTGCCACCTTGCGGCATAGCTTCGCGTGCGTTGCGCAACAAGTTGAGCAGGGCCTGGCGGATCTGCGCTTCGTCGACCGGCAACGTGAGCTCGTCGACGTCGCGGTCAATCGCGAGTTCGAGCTTGATGCCGGCTAGCATCAGCTCGCGCCGCACGAACTCGCAGGCTTCCTCGACGATGTCGCCGAGCTTCTCGGGTCGCTTCTCTTGCGGCCGTTGCCGAGCTACCGACAAGTACTGCTCGCTCAGCCCCGAGAGGCGTTCGACCTCAGCCTTGATCGCGCGCAGCAGGTTGTTGGCTTCGTCGGCCGAGGCCGGCAGCTCTTCCTCGAGCAGCTCCAGGTTGAGCGCGATCGATGACAGCGGATTTCGGATCTCGTGCGTGACGTGCGCCGCCATCTTGCCGATCGTCGCCAGCCGTTCGGAGGCCAGCAGCTGCTCGTTGGCGCGTGCGATCGCACTCACCATGCCTTCGAAGGTCGCCGCCAGCTCGCCGATCTCGTCGTTCGAGACCACGGCTGGGCGTGGCTTCAAATCGCCGAGCGCCACGGCCTTGGCCCGCTCGGTCACCAAACCCAGCGGTAGCAGCATGCGCCGCGCGTAAACCGCCATACCGGCCCCGATCGCCAGCGTCGCCAACGTGAGCGACACCAACAGCCAGGTCGCCACCCGCTCGCGTGCTTGCGCCTGCGCGACCAGCCGATCGACGTTTTCTTCGACGCGCTTTTCGAGCTGGGCCAGGCGCTTGCCTTCTTGAAGACCGCGCGTGACCAGCTCGTCACGCAGTCGCTCGGCCTGGCCGGTGTCGCGACGATCGAGCGCCTCGAACAGCCGATCGAGCCGTTCACCGTCGGTGCTCACGAACCGCTCGGCTTCGTCGATGTCGTGGATGAGCTCGCGGCCGATGCGCTGTGATTCGCCGCGCTCCAGGAACGCGCGCGAGATCGCGCTGCGTGCGCCAGTGAACAGCCGTGGGCGTCCCATGCTGAGCGCGAAATCGAACCAGACGCGAATATCCGCCGGGTTGCGCGCGGAGGTGATGTGATTGAGCTGCGTATTCCAGGTGTCTTGCTTGGCCACGATGTCGCGCACCGCGAGCGCGAGCGGGAAATAACCCGAACGCATCAGGTTCGCTTCTTCGACAGCTTGGCGCTGAGCGAATACACAAAACCCCGAAGCCGCAGCGAACGCCACGACGACGACAGCGAACGAGGCGAAGACACGGGCCGCGACGGGTCGGCGCTTGCGCTGGGGCTCAGTCATGCGGGCGAGGGTTGGGAGTTGGGAGTTGGGAGTTGGGAGTTGCGGGCGCAGAGAGCGCGGATTCGAGCAATGTGATGAGGTCGACGGCATCGGCCCCGGCGCGGCGCAGTTGCGAGAGACTCGACGCGCAGCCAGTGACGATCGTGCCACCACCCAAGCGTTCATGTTCCGCGACCAAGCGCTGCCCGGCAGCCTTGGCGACGTCGGGCATGCTGACCGGCAAGATGCCGCCGCCGCCCGAGCAGCGCGCGTGCTCGTGATGCGTTTCCAGCTCGAGCGGTGTGCTGCCGGCAATGCGTGAGAGCAGGCGGCGCGGCTCGTCGTACAAGCCGAGACCACGGCCGAGCGCGCAGCTGTCGTGGTAGCGGAGCGGCTTTTCGCGCGCGGGTGCCGGGCCAAAGCGGGCGAGGTGTCGGGCGGCAAGCTCGACCAGGGTGGTCGGCGAGAGATCGGAAAGGTCGAGCGCGCAGCGTGGATCGAGGACGAAAAAGCGCTTAGCGTCGCCCAGCTCGCTGGCGAGTTGCGAACGCGCGGCGTCGGCTTCGCGAACCGCGCCGGCCGCGCGCTGCCACGCTCCGCAGCAACCGCTGACCAGCTTTACCGGGCCTGCCAGCTGCACCGCCAAACGGATCGCCGCCCGCGCCTCGTCCGGAAAAACCTTAGCGTAGCGACAGCCGAGCAAGAGCGCGCTGCTCGAATCGGGTCGAACTCCGGGAGTGTTTTCGAGCTCTTCGACCGCCACGCTGTGCTGCGCCGCTACTAGGTCTTGCCGCTCGAGCAACGCCTGCACGGCCGCCGGTGCGTGGCCTAGCGCGACGTAGTCGGCGCGCGCGTCGTTCAACGTCTGCGTGACCGGGTTCCGGTGGTCGCAGGCCTCACGGCAGCGAAAGCAATTGCTACAAGCCCAGGCCAGCTCGGCGCGCTCGGCGTCGACGCTGCCGGTGCGCGCCGCGTCGAAGGCGTTCGTCATCTTACCCCATGGCGTGAGCGCTTCGCGCGGCAGGGCTTCCGACACCACGCACGTCGCCCGACACAGCTTGGGGCAGTACGCACACTTCGAAAGCTCGTCCTCGCGCTCTTGAAGCAGTGGCAACCTATGCTGAGCCGACATCCGGGAGTTGTTCTAGCCCGTCACGGCGTCGAGCGCTGACCCTTCGAGCCCTTGCGCGAGGCAGCCTTCGCGTCAGGTAACTCGGGTTGCGGCAGCCGCAGCTCGAAAGTCGCGCCCTTTGGCCCCGACTTCACCGTCACGTTGCCACCGTGCTCTTCGACGATCTTCTTGACGATCGCTAGTCCGAGCCCGGTTCCGCCCTCTTTGCCGAGCGTCACGAACGACTGAAACAGCCGATGCTCGATCTCCGCCGGAATGCCCGGCCCGTTGTCACTGACGGCGATTAGCAGATCCTTACCGTCGAGCTTGCTCTTCAGCGTCAGGACGCCGCCCTTGTCCATGGCTTCGATCGCGTTGCGGCACAGGTTGTGAACCGCGCGAGCGACGCGCGCCTCGTCGAAGCGCGCCACGACCTTGGTGTCGATGTCGACCTTCAGCTCGATCGGAAGACCCGTCAGCTCCAGCTCAAGCTGCCGCCGTAGGTCACCGAAGAATTTGTGAAGGTAGACGCGCCGCACGAACAGCGTGCGCTCGCCGCGGGCAAATTCGAGCACCTCACGCTGCATGCCGGTCAGCACGTCGAATTGCTTCAGCACTTCCTCGGAGTACTCGTGGCGTTTCTTGGTGTCACCGGCGTCGGCCATCAGCTGTACGTAGCCGCTGATCACGGTCATCGGCGTCTTGAAGTCGTGAATCACCTGCGACAGCAATCGCCCGATCGACGTCAGCCGTTCGCCGCGTTCTCGGGCCTGACTGGCGAAGAACAGCCGCACGGCGGTCGAAACGTTGGCGCCGACCAGCTGCATCAAGCTCTCGTCTTCGCTCGTGAACGCGCGGGAGCCGGCGGTGCCGAACAGGCCGACGGCGCCGAGCGGCGCGTTTTCACCTTCGAGCGGCAACACCAGCGCCGCATCCACCGGAAACGCCAGGCTGCCCTCGACGCGCTCGTGCCAATCCGGGCTGCGATTGCCCGGCCTTACCTGCAACATTTCGCCGCGTGACATGGCCGCCGCTAGCAAGCCCTCGCCCGCCTTCACGCCGATCCGCGTCAGCGTCTCGGGCGCTTCGGAGTCGTACACGTACTGCACCAGATCGCCCGATTCTTCCTCCGCGACGAGCAGCGCGGCGCCGCGCGCCTCAGCCGACTTCGCAGACAGGCCGAGCAGCGCTTGCGCCAGCTCCTCGAGCGAGGTGGCGCGGCCGGTCGCGCGCTCCAGCTCGAACAGCAGCGACAGATCGCGCAGCCGGCGCTCCAGCTCACCCTTAGTGTCGAGCAGCTGCTTGTTCTTCTGAATCAGCGACAGGAAAAGGCGCGAGTTGTCGATCGCCACTGCGGCTTGCGTGGAGAGCGCGGACAAGATCGCTTCGTCCTCGGTCGTGAACTCGTCGGCGCCCTTCTTGTTCAGGATCTGAATCACGCCGATCGTGCGTCCGACGTGGTTCTTGAGCGGCGCCGCCAGGATGCTCGACGTGCGGTAGCCGGTCAGTAGATCCCAGTCGCGCTCGAAGCGCGGATCCGAGTAGGCGTCGCGCACGCGCAAGGCGCGGCCAGTCTGCGCCACCAAGCCGGCGATGCCGTGGCCGACCTTCATGCGGATCGAGCGCACCTGCTCGCCCACCACCATCCGGCTCAGCAGCTCGTCGTTGGCCTCGTCCAGCAAGTACAGCGTGGCGCGATCAGCCTCGACCAGCTCTGTCAGCTTGCCTAGAATCAGCTCGAGCAGGTCGTCGAGGTCGAAGGTCGTTCCGAGCGCGATGCCGACCTCGCGCAGCGCCTGCGAGACCCGCTCCTCGTGGCGCAGCGCGAGCGTAAGCTCGTGCACCGAGAGCCCTCGCTCCGATGCTGCACGCGCTTCGACGCCTAGGGTGCCCGTCACGAAGCCGATCGAACCACGAAACATGGCCGGTTTTCTAGTGGGGGTTCGCGCACCAAAGAACGACTTATGGGTAGTCCCTGAAGGCCCGCCAGGAAGAAGGCTTGCAGCCAGGCTTCGGATTTGCGAAAGCTTCGAACCGGCATGGCTTTAAAGCAGCTCCAGTTGCTGGTGCGCGGGCGCGTACAAGGTGTGTACTTCCGCGCATCCACCCAGCGCGAAGCGCGCCGGCTCGGCATCACCGGCTGGGTGAAGAACCGCGCCGATGGCACGATCGAGATCGTCGCCGAGGGCGAAGAGGTGTCGATCCGCGAGCTGTACGGCTGGGCGCAGAAGGGCCCAACGGCCGCTCGGGTCGAGCGCGTCGACACGCGTTGGCGCAGCTTCACGGGCGACTTTCCGGATTTCCGCATCCTCGACTAATGCCGTGCTCGCGCGCTCTCGGGCTCGGGCTGTGGCTCTCGATCGCCGCCCTGGCGGTGTGCCCGTGTGCGCAGGCCGAAACGCCACCGAGTAAGACCGCCAGCGACCACAAGCTGCCGGAGCTGCCGACCCCGCCCAGCATCGAGGTGACGCGACCACCTGCGGGCGACCTGGCCGAGGTCGACGCGCTGCTCGGGCGAGTCGTGGCCGACGACGCGCAGGACCGCGAGGCCGCCGTGCGCGAGCTGCTCGAGGCCAAACCGAAGCATGTCAGCGCGATTCGCTTTCGGCTGGGTGCGCTGGCCGACGCTGCCGACAAAGAGGCGATGAAGCGCCTCTTGCTCAAGACGCGGCAGCAGTTGCTCGACAAGAAGGACGACGACGAGTCAGAGAAGGCGTCGGCGGGCCTCGACTACCTGGCGCGACTGGCCGACAAGGCCGAACCCAAGTCGGAAGCGTGGCGCAACCTGGTCTCGGTGCTTTCGCTGTCGAGGATGCTCGAGAGCATCGGCAGCGTGGAGGCGGTGCGCGGGCTGGTCGACGTGTACGCGCGCTTCGGCGAATTCCTGCGGATCACGACCCAGAACGCGCTCGCTCGGCTGGGCGAAAAGGCCGTGCCGGCGCTGGTCGAGGCCCAGCGGCATCCAGCCGAGAAAATCGCGAAGTGGGCGGTGCGCGAGCTCGACATGCTGGGCAAGGGCATCCCCAGCGAAGCCGTGCAAACGCAGGATCAAGCCGTCCTGGCCGACGTCCTGCGCGCCTACGGGCGGATTCGCAACCCGGACGCGGTGCGAATCGTCGTCTCGTTCGCCAATAGCGAGCGTGCCCAGGTGCGCGAGGCTTCGCGCCAGTCAGTGGCATTGATGGGCGAGGTCGCCAGCTGGCAGCTGCGCGACACCTACGAGAACGTGGTTGGCAAGAAGCCCCCGCGCGATTGGGCGTGGGAGCGCACGGCACGCGAGCTGTTCAGTGAGTTCGACCGGCTGCGCTTCGCGCAAGTCGGAAAATATTTCGAAGACGGTCAGGCCGCGCGCGCCAAAGGCGATCTCGGAGCGATGCGCGAGAGCTTCGACAAGCTGCTCGCCTACGACCCCAATTTCGAGCAGCGCACGGAGCTGGCAGCTGGCTACGTCGCGTTCGCCAAGTCGGCGCAGGACAAATCGCGCGCCGACGCGATCGCGGCGCTGCGCCGCGCCGAACGGCTCGACCCCAAGCTGAAAGATGCCACCAGCCTGCGGCTCACGCTCGAAGCCGAAGCACTCGAAGAAAAAGGCATCAGCGACGCGACCCTGCTCGAGCGCGCCATCGAAACCGATTCGCAAAACCCACGCGCCAAATCCGCCCTCGCCCGCTTCGAACGCGGCGAGCCCAAGCGCTCCGAAAACGCCCGCTTCATCGCCGCCGGCTCGATCCTCGCCGCCGCCGCTGCCGCCATCGCCTTCATCCTTCTAAAACCCGCGCGGAAGCCGGAGCCCGAGACCAAGCCGGAGCCTGAGCCCGAGTCCGAGCCTGAGCCCGAGTCCAAACCTGAGCCCGAGTCCAAACCTGAGCCCGAGCCTTAACGTAACTCGGACCCCACCCCACCCTCACGCCCTAGCCGCCGATGGCGCTGAGCATCTGCTGCGCAGCATCTCTCAGTTTCGGCCACATCGCCGTCAGAATCTGGGCTTGATAGCCGGTGTATTGCACCGAGCCGTCCTGCGCCAGCTCGGCGATGAAGGCCTCGTCGAGCTCTGGCTTCACGCGCAGTTGGTAGTCGATGCGATTGGCGATTCTAACCAGCGCGACGCCAATCCCGAGCTCGCCGCCGTGCTCGAACGCGCGCCCGGGCTGATGGTGCCAAGCCACGACCTCAGCGACGCTGCTCGGTAGCTTCCAAGCGTCGAGCACGTGACCGCCCAGTACGGCGTGATCGAATCCGAGCAGGGCGACATTAGAAACCGGCAATTTCTCCAAACCTTCCGCGACCGTCGAGATTCGGCGCTCGGCATTGAACAGTCTCGGGCGGCGCGGGCACTGCCTGCCGTAACCCAATTCGGGGCGCTCTCCTCCTTCGCTTCCGCGGCAGCGAGGCGACGCGTCTCTTTGCTTAACGGTCGCTAGCGAGGGAGATCAGCATGAATAAGTCGATTGGCGGGTTCGTCGTGTGTCTACTCGGGCTCGTCGCCTGCAACGTGGAGCACTACGACGATTGCGGGGCAGATTCGTTCGACTCGGGCGACGACGTCGGGGCAAGCTCCGATCACGCCGGCTCGAGCTCGAAGGGCGCTCACGGGCCGACTGACGGCGGCGCCAGTTCGCGCGCCGGCGCGGGCAACGGCGCCGCCGCCGGTAACGCCAACAATAACGCCGGCGGCACGCCGGGTGGCGCTGGCACACCGCACTTGGGCGAAGCTGGCACGCCTGCGACGCCGGTCGTGCCGCCCAAAGCCTGCGCCAAAGAGCGCGACTGCGAGCCAGGCTACAACTGCTCGCCGGACACGCACGAGTGCCTGCCAGCAGACGAAGAAACCTGCGGCGAGCTCGACACCGAAGCCGCTTGCACGCACCGCAGCGACTGCACGCCGATCTACGGTGGCACCAACTGCAGCTGCGGCAAGGACTGCGAATGCCACGGCGGCGAGCCCGGCTGCGTCTGCGAGACCTTTCAATTTTTCGTCTGCCAAGCCGCTGAGTAACCGATCCGTTTGCCAGTGCCGCCGGCACCGACGCCGGCACGCTCGTTGCTGATACGCTGCGGTATGCGCGTGTCTTGGCTTCTAGCGCTGGCGGCTGGAACGACATCTGGGGTGGCGGCGGCACAGTCGCCACCCGAAGGCTCGGCGAGTGTTGTCGCTGAGCAACACTCCGAAGCGCCTCAACCGCCCACGGTCTACAGCGGCTGGGCGGAGCGGCGGTTAGCGCTCGACGCCAACGTCGGGCTCGCGACACCGCTAGGCTTGCTCGGCGTCTCCCTCGAGTACGCACCGATCCGCTGGGTGTCGCTCGGCGCGGGCGTGGGCACCAACCTCGAAGGGCCGCAGTTTGCCGGCATGCTGCGCGTCCGCTTCACCCCAAACCGGCCGACGTCATTGTTCGTTGGCGGCGGTTACTCGCAGGGCCGGTTCAGCCAAGGTCTGCTCACGCGCTACGGCATGCTAAGCATTCCTCAGGGCGTGCTCGACGCGGGCGGTGAGCGTCCGGCGACGCCGTGGCGCCGCTGGAAGCGCGCACGCTGGCTCAACCTCGAGCTCGGCGGCGAGAAACGCTCGGACGGCGGCTTCGACGTGCGCGGTTTCGGCGGCGTCGCCCTGCTGCTCAACTCCGGATCCAACACAGTCGACAAGGTCGAACACGTCCCGGGGTTCGAGACGCCGCCGCCAGTCGGTGTCGTCCCGATCGTGCTTTACCTCGGAGCGGCGTTTGGGTTTTCGCTGTAGCTGAGCGCCCGCTAGCGTCGCACGAACTTCGCGCCGTCGAACCGGAACGTCACGCGCTCGGTGTGCCCCCGGAGCAAGATGCGCGGGCGCCGCTTAGCGTTCACTGGCGCATCGTCGGGCGTTTGCTGCCGCTCCTTGCAGCGCGCCAAGTAGGCAGCATTCACGCGACCCTCGCGCACGTCGAGTTCGACGCTGATTTCGACATGACCAGCGCGCTTGCCAAGGCTGGGCGTACGCATCTCGGTCGAAGCGACGGCGGTTCCGAGGTCACTCCAGCAACCGGACATCTCGTCGTCACTGACGTACAGCAGCGCGTCGCGGCCGAGCAACTGTGCGTCGGAATCGGCGAAATCCCAAACGAACAGCTGCTGGTCGGCCATGCCTTGATGGACGTCACCGCGCGTGCACACGAGCAGATCGCGCCCGTCGTCGCGCCGCACCGGCCAACAGTGGTCGGCGCTCAGCCCACTGACGTAGCGGTGAAACAAGAAGCCGTTCGGACCGCGCTCGAGCAGCACCATGCCGCCATAGTTCTCCGAGTGCGGCTCGCAGCCCGCCATCGGTAACGCACGCTGGTCGGCGCCCGCGCTGGTGAAGGCGCCACTCACCGCCTGGCTCGGGAAATACACCTCCTGGTCGACGACCAATGGCGCGTCACTCGGCCTGCAGCCGTCAAACGGCGCACAGCACGCGCAGCCAAAGCTCAGGATGCCAGGCGACGGCTTGGGCAGCGTCCCCATCTGGCAAACGTTTTGGAGCAAGGCCGCCATCTCGTGGGCCTCAGCGGGTGGAGGCGCTGGCGCTGGACCCGCCGGAGCAGTGTCGGCGACCGCTGCTCCACTCGCGGCGGGCCTTGCTCGAGGTTGCCCCAAAGGCGCAGCCGGCAGCCCTGCCGGCGACGGCGACGGCACGCTTGGCCCCGCACAAGCCGCCGCGAGACCCAGACCCACAAAACACAAAAGCGTAGTCAGACTCATCGTCCGACTACGCCTACGTGGCACCGTGACAGCTCCTCAGCCGGCTGCGGCTTTGGCTGCCTTCTTGGCCGGCTTCTTCTCAGAAGCTTCGGTCTTCTTGGCTGCCTTTTTGGCGCCTTCGGCTTTCGCCTTCTTGACGCCGGGCTTGTGCGGCTCGCCAGTCGCTTCGACCACGAACTCGACCAGCGCCATCGGAGCGTTGTCACCGCGACGGTGACCAAGCTTGATGATGCGCGTGTAACCGCCCGGACGGCCCTTGAAGCGGCGTGCCAGGTCGAGGAACACCTTCTCGACGAGATCGATCTTAACGTCCTCGCCCGACTGCTTCACCACCGCAAAGCGGCGGAGAAAGCGTCCCATGTGAGCCTGGGCAGCGTGACGCTTCGCCTTATCGGCGTCGCTCAGCTTGTCTTGCGGGGTGTAGGCCACTTCGCCCAAACGGACGGCGTGAGTGATGAGCCGCTCGGCCACGCGCTTAAGCTCTTTGGCTTTGGCGTCGGTGGTCTCGATGCGCTCGTGCGCCACCAAGTTCGCGGTTAGCGCGCGAAACATCGCCTTGCGGTGACTGGTGTTGCGGCTGAATTGCCGCCCGGCGTTACGGTGCCTCATGGTGTTCTCGTTTCCTCAGTCTAGAATCGTCTGTGTTTCGGGGCAGGGACCCCCGAAACCGGGGGTGGGGCCCCACTGAATTCACTTCAGCGGGGCGGGGGCTGTGCCCCCGGAGACAAGAAAGGCGATGGGCTAGCCCTGAGCCTGTTGCGCCTTCCAGCGCTCCAGCATCCCGGGCCAGTTGTCGAACTTCATGCCGAGACCCAAGCCCATCGTGGACAAGATCTCTTTGATTTCTTTGAGCGACTTGCGACCAAAGTTCTTGGTCTTGAGCATGTCTTGCTCGGTCTTCTGCACCAGCTCACCGATGAGCGTGATGTTGGCGTTCTGCAGGCAATTCGCCGACCGAACCGACAGCTCCAGCTCGTCGACCGAGCGGAACAGGTTCTCGTTCAGCGGCTCGTCGTCGCCGCCAGCTACGTGGTAGCTCGTTTCTTCGCTCTCCTCGAAGTTGATCCAGATCGAGAGCTGCTCTTTCAGAATCTTCGCGGCGAACGCGACCGCGTCGACCGGGCGCACGGCGCCGTTGGTCCACACCTCAAGCACCAGCTTGTCGTAGTCGGTGACCTGGCCGACGCGCGCGTTCTGCACGGTGTAGTTCACCTTACGGATCGGCGAGAACAGCGCATCGATTGGGATCGTCCCGATCGACATCGTCGGCGACTTGTTGCGCTCGGCCGAGACGTAGCCGCGGCCCACGTTGACCGTGAGCTCCATCGACAACGGGCCCTTCTTGTCGAGCGTCGCGATCTGATGCGTCGGGTTGAGGACGGTCAGACCGTCGACGACCTTGATGTCACCAGCGAGAACGGGGCCGGGGCCCTCTTTCTCGAGACGCACGGTGTACGTCTTGGGCGACTCCGCCTTGAACACCACCTCTTTGAGGTTGAGGATGATGTCCGTCACGTCTTCGACGACGTCCGGAATCGTGGTGAACTCGTGGAGCGCGCCCTCGAGCTTGACGGCAGTGATTGCCGCACCCTGAAGCGAAGCCAAGAGCACGCGACGCAGCGAGTTGCCGATCGTAATGCCGAAGCCGCGCTCGAGCGGTTCGCAGGTGAACTTGCCGTAGATCTCGTTGTTCGACTCGGGGTCGAGCGTGATCGCCTTCGGACGGATCAGGTCGCGCCAGTTACGGCTCATCATTTGCGTTACCATTCGATGCTCTCTTTCTTGGGTTCAGGGTTTTGCGCGACCGTCCCAAGCCGTGAGGGATCCAACTCCACTCATCGACTCCGCGGCCTGCCCGCTGCGAGCTCCGTCGAGCTCTCTGTCTGCTGTAGCTGTCGTCTAAGTCTTGGGTCTGCTGCTGAAGTCTGCTGCGAATCGCCCACCGGCTGCGTTTTGGGCAGGGACCCAAAACCTGGGGGTGGGGCCCTGCCGAATTCACTTCGGCGGGGCGGGGGCTGAGCCCCCGGGAGAACAGAAGGAGGGGTCCTATCTGCTCCGCCCGTCACGAACTAGCGCGAATAATATTCGACCACGTACTGCTCACGCACCGACGGCTCGTTCATCTCCTCGCGAACGGGCATGCCCTTGAAGGTGCCGGAGAAGTTCTCCTTGTCGACTTCGATCCAGCTCGCCTGCTGCCGGTTGCCGGCAGCGGCCAAGGCGGCAGCGATGAACGGAATCTTCCGCGCTGCTTCCTCGATCTCGATCTTGTCGTTCGGGCTAACCACGAAGCTCGGGATGTTGACGTACTTGCCGTTCACCTTGACGTGCATGTGGCGCACGAGCTGACGGCCCTGAGCGCGGCTCGAGGCCAGGCCCATGCGCAAGACGACGTTGTCGAGGCGGCGCTCGATCAGCCCCAGCATCTCTTCGCCGGTCCGGCCCTTGAGGTGAGTCGCTTGAACGTAGTAACCGGCGAACTGCTTCTCGAGCAGGCCGTAGATGCGACGCATCTTTTGCTTCTCGCGAAGACGGAGGCCGTACTCACTCAGCTTGATGCGTGCCTGGCCGTGCTGGCCTGGCGGGTACGGGCGACGACCGACCGCGCACTTCTCACTGAAGCAACGCTCACCCTTGAGATAGAGCTTTCCGCCTTCACGACGGCAAAGTTTGCAAACTGCGCCAATATAACGAGCCATCTGTATAACTTCCGCTTCTCGAATTACACGCGACGGCGCTTGGGCGGCCGGCAACCGTTGTGGGGGATCGGCGTCACGTCACGGATCAGCGTGACCTTGAAGCCGGCTTGCTGAAGAGCACGCAGCGCGGACTCACGACCAGCGCCCGGACCCTTCACGAACACCGCGACCGAGCGGAGCCCGTGCTCCTGCGCGCGACGCGACGCTTCTTCGGCAGCGAGCTGCGCCGCGAACGGCGTGCTCTTGCGCGAACCCTTGAAGCCGCGCGAACCCGCGCTGGCCCAAGAGATGACCGCACCGTTTACGTCGGTGATGGTCACGATCGTGTTGTTGAAGGTCGACTGGATGTGGACGATGCCCGTGTAGATGTTCTTTTTTACGACCTTCTTGGCGGGGCGGCCCTTGGTCGTAGCGGTAGTTGCTGTTGCCATTTAGCTGGGTGCTCCCCTTAGGCCCGACGCCCGAGGTTCTTGCGCGGACCCTTGCGAGTGCGAGCGTTGGTGCGGGTACGCTGACCGCGCACCGGAAGGTTCCTGCGGTGACGGAGGCCGCGGTAGCAGCCGAGGTCCATGAGGCGCTTGATGGCCTGCTGAACTTCGCGGCGCGCGTCGCCTTCGACCTTGATCGAGGCTTCGATGGCGTCGCGGATCGCTTTGACGTCAGTCTCGGTCAGCTCGTCGACCTTGCGCGACTCGGGCACGTTCGCGGCTTTGCAGAGCGCGCGCGCCGTCGAGCGGCCAATGCCGTAGATGTACGGGAGCGCGAAAGCGATTGCCTTGCGGCGGGGAAGATCTACACCAGCAATACGAGCCATATTCTTAACCTTGACGCTGCTTGTGACGCGGGTTGTCGCAGATGATGCGCAGCACACCGCGGCGCTTCACGATTTTGCACTTCTCGCAGATTTTCTTGACGCTGGGACGAACCTTCATGACGTGCCTCAAATCGTTTCGGTGATTTGACCGCGGTTTGGATCGAACTCGGAAAGTTTGACGCTGACTCGGGTACCGCTGATCAGCCTTACGACTGCGTGGCGGAGTGCGGGAGCGACTCCCGCGCGAACCCTTCGACCATCGTCAAGGCGAACTCCAAACATTGCGCTTGGAAGAACCTCTTCGATGATGCCGGCTTCAGTCTGTTCCTTCGTTACGATCCTCCGTGTCTCTCTCCGGCTCAGCCGGCAATCTGGGAAAGCATTCGAGCCGTAACCTCTTTGGGAGATCCGACTCCATCCACGCGGCGCAGAACGCCGAGTTTTTCGTAGTGCGGAAGCAGAGCCGCCGTCTGCGCGTCGTATGCATCGAGGCGCTTCTTCACGGTCTCTTCCTGGTCGTCGGCCCGGTGTTCGAGCTCAGCGTCCGGGGGCGGCGGACTGTACTTGAGGTGGTAGATTTGTCCAGTCCGTTTGTCCGTCCGGCGGAGCGTGGCGCGCTCCATCAAAAGGTCCCGCGGAACATCGATTTGGACGATGAAATCGATCCCGTGGGTCGGTGGGGCCACCCCACCTCCGGAGCTAGCTAGACGTTTGAGCAGCGCGTCCAAGGCATCGGCCTGGGCCACAGTCCGCGGGAATCCGTCGAGGATGAAACCGGGCTTGGCGTCCGCCAGCTGGAGGCGCTCCTCGACCAGGCCAATCACGACCGAGTCCGGCACCAGGCCGCCCGCGTTCATGTAGCCGGCGGCTTCTTTGCCGAGCGCGGTTCCGTCCTTGAGCGCGGCGCGCAGCATGTCGCCGGTCGAAACTTTCGGCACGCCGAACTTCTCGCACAAGACAGCCGCTTGGGTGCCTTTGCCGCTGGCCGGAGCGCCGAGCAGAATCAACTTCATGCAGGCCTCCGCCCAGAGAGGCGAGTCATACGCGGGCCGGTCAGGCCCTCGTAGCTGCGCGTGATCAGGTGAGCTTCGATCTGGTTCACCGTCTCGAGCGCGACGCCGACGACGATGATCAAGCTCGTGCCACCGAACTGGAACGGGATCCGGAACGACTGCGCGACGATCGACGGAACCGTGCAGATGACGGCGATGTAGATCGCGCCACCGGTGGTGAGCCGCGTCAACACGCGATCGATGTACTCAGCCGTCTGGCGACCGGGACGGATGCCTGGGATGTTCGCCTGCTGCTTCTTCAGGTTGTCGGCGACGTCGACCGGCTGGAACGTGACCGCCGTGTAGAAGAACGCGAAGAAGATGATCAGGGTGGCGAACAGCACGTGGAACAGCCAGTCGCCGCGGTTGAGCAGCGAGCTGAACGCCTGCATGCCGGGGATGTTCATGTTGGCCAGGGTGGCCGGGAACATCAGCAAGCTGGAGGCGAAGATCGGCGGGATCATGCTCGCCATGTTCACCTTCAGCGGCAGGTGAGCGGTTTGCCCACCGTACACACGTCGACCGACTTGCCGACGCGAATACTGAATCGGAATCTGGCGCTGCGCGCGCTCGAAGAAGACGACTACCGCGATGCTGAGCAGCAACACGCCGAGCAAGATGGCGATGGCGAGCGGTTGGATGTCGCCGCCCGTGCCCTGCCAGTAGGAGACTACCCCGCCAGGAATGCCGCTGACGATGCTGGCAAAGATGATCATCGACGTGCCGTTGCCGATGCCTCGCTCCGTCGCCTGCTCACCCAGCCACATCAATAGCGACGCGCCGGTGGTCAGCGTCAAAATCGTCAGCAACCGGAAGCCCCAACCCGGCGCCGTCACGACGTCGCCGTTGCGACCGCCGCCGATGTCCGAGTTGTTCATGCCTTCGAGCATCATCGCGACGCCGAACGCCTGAAAGCACGAGAGCGCGACGGCGCCGTAGCGCGTCCACTGCTCGAGCTTGCGTCGCCCCGCCTCGCCCTCTTTCTTGAGCTCTTCGACCTGCTTACTCACCAGGCCCATCAGCTGCATGATGATGCTGGCTGACACGTACGGCATGATGCCGAGCGCGAAGATGGACAGGTTGGCAAGCGCGCCACCCGAGAACAAGTTGAGCAGCCCGAGGATGCCGCCTTGGCCCTTGACGACCTGGTGCATCACCACGCGATCGACCCCGGGGGTCGTGACGAAAACGCCGACGCGATAAATCGCGACGACGATTAGCGTGAAGATGATGCGGCGCCGCAGCTCCGGCACCTTGCCAATGTTCGAGAAGCCGGCGAGTGCTGCCATGGGCTCAGCTTAGCTTGCGGCCGCAGTCTTCGCCGGTACCGTGGTGTCGATCACGACGGCTTTGCCGCCGAGCTTCTCGATCTTGGCCATGGCCGACGCGCTGAAGGCGTGGGCCTCGATGGTGAGCTTCTTGGTGAGCTCGCCGTCGCCGAGGATCTTGATGCGGGCGCCGCGGCCCTGGACCAAACGAGACTCGCGAAGCGCGGCCTCGTTGACGACCGTCCCGGCGTCGAAACGCTCGAGATCGGCAAGATTCAAGGCGACGGTGAAGACCGGGAACGGCACGTTGAAGCCGCGCTTCGGCAAACGACGCTGAATCGGCGTCTGGCCGCCCTGGAAGTGCAGCTTGCCGAAGTTGCCGCCGTGGCGCTTCTTCTGGCCTTTGGTGCCCTTGCCGCAGGTCTTGCCGAGGCCGGAACCGACGCCGCGGCCGAGGCGCTTGGCGACCTTAGTCGAACCAGGCGAGGGGGTGAGGCGAGCGAGAATCGTGCTCATGACTTCTTCTCCTCCACCTTAACGAGGTGGAGCACTTTTTTGATCATGCCGCGGAACGACGGGGTGTTGTCCACGGTCACGCTCCGGCCGAGGCCAGTCAGGCCGAGGCCCTTCATCACGGCGCGCGTCGTGTGCGGACGCGAGATCGTGCTGACAACTTGGGTGACGAGCAGCTTGGTCATTACGACGCCCCTGCGGCGGTCTTGCCAGAGACGATCGACGAAGCCTCACCAGCGTGGCTGGCCATGGCGGCGACCGGATAGTCGGCGACGATCTCGTCCGTCGACTTCTCACGAGCCGCAGCGACCTTCTCCGGCGCGCGCAGCATCTGCAACGCCGCAATCGTGGCGTTGACGACGTTGTGCTTGTTGGTCGTGCCGAGGCACTTGCTCAAGATGTCGTGGATGCCGGCCGACTCGACGACAGCGCGCACGGCGCCACCGGCGATAACGCCAGTTCCAGGCGATGCTGGCCGGAGCAGCACGCGGCCGGCACCGAAGTGACCGATCACGTCGTGCGGAACCGTTGAGCCGATCATCGGCACCTTGAACATGTTCTTGCGAGCTTGGTCGTTGCCCTTGCGAATGGCCTCCGGGACCTCGTTCGCCTTGCCGAGGCCAACGCCGACATGGCCGGACTCGTCGCCCACGACAACCAGCGCGCTGAAGCTGAAGCGGCGTCCGCCCTTCACGACCTTCGCAACGCGGTTGATGTGAATGACGCGCTCTTTGAGCTTTTCTTCGTCGATATTTTCGATCGCCATGTTCGTGTCCTCAGAACTTGAGACCGGCTTCGCGCGCGGCGTCGGCCAGGGCCTTGATGCGGCCGTGATAGAGGTAGCCGTTGCGATCGAAAACGACCTGTTCGATCTTCTTTTCGAGGCAGATCTTCGCGATCAACGCGCCGACCTTCTTGGCGGAATCGGTCTTGTTGTCCTCGCCAAGCGTGTTCTTCAAGTCGCCCGAAAGCGTCGAAGCCGCGGCCAGCGTCTTGCCGTCGTCGTCGACGACGACCTGGGCGTAGATGTGACGACCGGTGCGGAACACGCTCAAGCGCGGACGTTCGTTCGTGCCACTGATTTTGCTGCGAATGCGGAGCTTGCGGCGCTCCCGACCCGTGAGCTTGGCCATGGTTACTTACCCTTGCCCTTGGCGGCCTTGCCGGCCTTGCGACGAATGTTCTCGCCGCGGTACCGGATGCCTTTGCCGCCGTACGGTTCTGGCGGACGAAGATCGCGAATGCTGGCGGCGAGCTGCCCGAGCAGCGCCTTGTCAGCCGAGGTGAGCACCAGCTGGGTGCCCTTGGAGTCCGGCGGGACGACCGCGTTGATGCTCGGCGGCACTTCCACGTTGGTGGGGTGCGAGAAGCCGAGCGCGAGCGTGATGACCCGGCCCTTGACCTCGGCGCGATAGCCGGTGCCAACGAGCTCGAGCACTTTCTCGTAGCCTTCCGCCGAGCCTTTGACGGCGCTGGCGAACAGCGCGCGCGCCAGGCCTTGCAGGCGTGCTGCGTCGCGACCTTGAGCCGAGCTCGTGAAGCTGATGGCGTCGCCATCCTTCTTCGCGGTCACCAGGCCCGGGATCGGAACGGACATTTTGCCCTTGGGACCCTGTACTTCGAGCTTCACGTCGGAGACGTTCACGGTCACACCCTTGGGGATGACGACCGGACGTTTGCCAACGCGAGACAGGCGAACTTCGGGGATAGCGGCTGCAGTTGCGGTAGCCATCACCAGACCTCACACAGGAGCTCGCCGCCAACCTTTTGGCGACGCGCTTCCTTGTCCGACATCAGCCCGTGCGACGTGCTCAGGATCGAAATCCCGAGACCGGACAGCACGCGCGGAATCTGGTCGTGGCCCACGTACACGCGACGGCCGGGGCGCGACACGCGACGAATGCCTTGGAAGGCGCTCGTACGCTCGTTGCTACCGGTGGTCGAGTACTTGAGCACGATGGTCAAGGTCTGGTGCTTTTGCGGGCCCCATTCCTCTTGGCGCACGTCAGAGACGTAGCCCTCGGCCTTTAGCAACTCAGCGACGCTCTTCTTGAGCTTGCTGGCGGGAAGCCGGGTCAGCTCGTGGCGTGCCATCGCCGCGTTACGAATACGCGACAGAAGATCTGCGATCGGATCGGTCATCATGAGATCACCAGCTCGACTTGGTAACGCCCGGAATCTCACCCTTGAGGGAGAGGAGGCGGAAGCACATACGGCACAGACCGAAGTCGCGGTAGACCGCGCGTGAACGGCCGCAAACCTTGCAGCGATTCACGATGCGAGTCGAAAATTTCGCGGGACGGTTGGCTTTGGCCCACTGAGAAGCGCGTGCCATTTAGCTGCTCCTGAACGGCATGCCGAGGTTGGCAAGGAGCTCTTTGGCTTCCTCGTCGGTGTCGGCGGTTGTGACGAAAGTGATGTTCATGCCCTTGATCTTCTCGACCTTGTCGAAGTCGATCTCCGGGAAAACGATTTGCTCTTTGAGACCGAGCGTGTAGTTGCCCGAGCCGTCAAAGGCCTTCGGGCTGGTGCCGCGGAAGTCGCGAACGCGGGGCAGGCTCAACGTGACCAGGCGGTCCATGAACTCCCACATCCGCTCGCGCCGCAGCGTGACCTTGGCGCCGATCGGCATTCCTTCACGCAGCTTGAAAGTCGCGATCGACTTCTTGGCTTTGGTGACGACCGGCTTTTGACCGGTGATCTGCGTGAGCTCGCCGACGGCAGCGTCGATCAGCTTCGGGTTCCCGACGGCTTCGCCGAGGCCCATGTTGAGGACGATGCTCTTCAGCCGCGGGACCTGCATCACGTTGGTGTAGCCAAAACGCTTCATGAGCGTCGGGACGACTTCCTTCGTGTACTTCTCGCGGAGCCGCGGATTGACGGGCGGGGCGCTGGTTTCGCTCATGGCTCAGCTCTCCTTCGCGACGGCTAGCACCGCGCCGCTCTTGGCGATGCGCTGCTTCTTGTCGCCTTCGACCTTGACGCGAACGCGGGTCGGTTTGCCGGATTCGGGATCGACCGGCATGACGTGCGAGACGGGCAAGGGCGCTTCGACCTGCAAGATGCCGCCGCCGCGTTGCGGGGTGGCCTTGAGGTGACGCTTCACCGTGTTGACACCTTCGACAACGACGCGACCCTTGTCCGGGAGCAGCTTGGCGACTTTGCCGCGCTTGCCCTTGTCGTTACCGCGAATGACGATCACTTCAGTGCCAACGACGAGGCGGTTCATCACAGCACCTCCGGCGCGAGCGAGATGATCTTCATGAATTTCTTCGAGCGGAGCTCGCGAGCGACGGGGCCAAAGATGCGGGTCCCGACCGGCTCCGACTGCGCGTTGATCAAGACGGCGCTGTTGTCGTCGAACTTGATGTAGCTGCCGTCGGCGCGACGTGCTTCGCGGGCGGTGCGGACGACGACGGCCTTGGCCGTATCGCCCTTCTTCACCTTGCTGCCCGGCAGAGCCTCTTTGATCGCGACGACGATGATGTCGCCGACGTGCGCGTAACGGCGGCGCGAGCCGCCCAGCACTTTGATGCACTGCACGCGCTTTGCACCGCTGTTATCGGCGACGTTGAGGAAGGATAGGGTCTGGATCATTTGACCGTCAGCTCCGAGGCGGGGCGGTTGATCAGACGCGTGACGATGAAGCGCTTCTCGGCCGAGAGCGGTCGGTGCTCTTGGATCTCGACGCGATCACCAGTCCGGTACTGGTTGGTCTCGTCGTGCGCCTTGTACTTCTTCTTAACGCGCACGTACTTCTTGTACATGGTGTCGCGCTTGAAGCGGATGACCTCGACCACCACCGTCTTGTTCATCTTGTCGCTGGAAATGCGACCGATGAGCTTGCGGCGGTAGACGGGCGAACCCTTGTTTGCTTCCGTCTCGCTCACGACTTAGCTCCTTTAGACGCTCGCTCGCCGAGCAACAGCTCGATGCGCGCGATGTCCTTGCGGGTCTTGTTGATCAAGCTCGTATCGTCGAGCTGACCCGTGAAGTTCTTCATCTTGTGAGAGAACAGGTCCTTGGACATCGTCGCTTTGAGCTCGGCGAGGTCTTCGGTCGACCGCTCACGCAGGTCCTTGGCTTTCATCACAGCGCACTCCGGATGAGGAACTTGGTCGTCAGCGGTAGCTTGCTGGCCGCGAGCTTGAACGCCTGGCGCGCATCGGCTTCCGGCACGCCAGCCATCTCGAACAAGACCTTGCCGGGCTTGACCACGGCGACCCAACCTTCGACGCCACCTTTGCCGGAGCCCATGCGGACTTCGAGCGGCTTCTTGGTAATTGGCTTGTCCGGGAACACGCGAATCCACAGCTTGCCAGCGCGCTTGACGTGACGCTGAATCGCCATACGACCGGCTTCGATCTGCCGCGAGGTAACCAGGCAGTGATCGACGGCCTGCAGCGCGAAGTCGCCAAACGACACGTCCGAGCCCTTCCAGGCCAGGCCGCGGTTCTTGCCCTTCTGCTGCTTACGGAACTTGGTGCGCTTAGGTTGAAGCATGACGCATCACTCGGGGATCCGGCGGGCCTTGCGCTGCAAGACTTCACCTTTGAAAATCCAAACCTTGATGCCGATGGTCCCGTAGGTGGTACGGGCTTCGGCCAGGCCGAAGTCGACATCGGCACGCAGCGTGTGCAGCGGGACGCGGCCTTCACGGTACGTTTCGACGCGGGCAATCTCGGAGCCGCCCAAGCGACCGGCGCAGCGGACACGAATGCCCTTGGCGCCGAACTTCATCGCCGTCTGCAGCGCCTTCTTCATGGCGCGGCGGAAGGCGATGCGACGCTCGAGCTGCGTCCCGATGTTCTCGGCCACGAGCTGCGCGTTGGTCTCGGCCTTGCGCACCTCTTGGACGTCGATGAACACCTCGTTGTCGGTGAACGACTGGACACCGGCGAACTTGGTCTCGCCTTTAACGGCGGTGGCAAGGTTGCCGACCTTGAGGATCTCGATGCCCTTGCCGCCTTTGCCGATCACCATACCCGGCCGCGCCGTGTACACGATGACCTTGGCCTTGTTGGCCGCGCGCTCAATCTCGACGGAGGCGACGTTCGCGTTGTAGAGGAATTCCTTGACGGCCCGCTTGATGCGGATGTCTTGGTGCAGCCACGTTTGGTACTGCTTGTCCTCGTACCACTTGCTGGTCCAGGTCTTGATGACACCTAGACGGAAGCCATAAGGATGAGTTTTTTGTCCCATATTGCTCTCGGCGTCAGCTGTTAGCGCTTAGCGCTGGTCCAGCTCGATGTTGATGTGCGTCACGCCCTTCTGGATTTGGGTCGCGCGACCTTGTGCGCGCGGCCGCCAGCGGCGGAGATGCGAGTTCGGACCCTTGTCAGCGGACGCGCGGCTCACGTAGAGCGAGTCGACGTCGATGCTGGGGTTCTTCTGCTGCGCGTTAGCGAGGGCGCTCGCCAGCAGCTTCTTCACGAAAGGCGCACCGGCCTTGTAGGTGAAGTCGAGGATTTGCAGAGCCTCGCTTGCGTCCCGTCCCCGAATCAAGTCCACGACCATGCGCGCCTTGCGCGGACTGATCCTCTGATAATTGGCTTTGGCGTTGCTAATCATAGCGACAGTTTCTCCGTGAGACTTGTCGGCCCTCGGAGCGACGATTGCCGGCGCTCCGACATCCGTCACCGAGGGCCGCGGCATGAAAGGCCTCCGTCCAGGTTGGAAAGAGGCCCGCCGCGCGCCGCCCGTGTTGGTGGCGGCTGGCTAGGACCATCTTTTTGGGATGTGCCTAGCTAAGGGGACGCGCTTCGTAGCAAAGGCCCTCCCACTAGGCAAGCCTTCGGAGACACTTTCGGCACGGTTTTTTCCATGGAGGGGGTCGGGCGTTCAGCGTCAGTCTCGAAAGCTCTCGCCGAGGTTCGGTCTTCGGCCGGCTTTCGAGCCCTCGCTGAGACGCGATCTCGAGCGGCGCTTAGCGCTCGTCGATGCCGATGTCCCACTGAGAAGAGGGGCGAACCGTGCCGTCGATGTCGAGGTTCGACAGGCCGCGAGCGGTGGTTCGCCCCGGATCGGCGCCCTTCGAGATGAGGGCGGAGGCGTTGGCGAGGTGAAAGTCGCTCGCGCCGACGAAGCCGGGGTCGACGGCCAGGTTCTGGCCGGTCATTCCGGACGCGCAGCCGGTCCAGGCGCAGGCGTTCACGGCGCCGAGATCGTCAACTGAGTGCGTGGTCTGGTCCGAGTACTGGAAGAGGTGGCGGTTCGCCCCGGCATTCGGCGGGCTCACCTCGTCGCTGTAGATGAGCTGCACCAAGTCGTTGTTCGCCAGCGACGTCTTGGCGGCGAAGCCAGTGCTCAGCGCCGTCGCGAGCGTGGTCGGCTTCTGCGCGAACGTTAGCGGCCCGGGCGTGCGGTCGCCAAGCACGTTGTTCACCAGCGTGAGCTCGGCGGCGTTGAGGACGCCAGTCGAGAACACCGCGCCGCGACCACCGAAGATCACGTTGTGGGACGCGAACGCGACGCCCGGATCCGGCAAGCCGTCGGCTTTCGAGTTGATGAAGCCATAGCTGGAGTCGACGGCGGCGCCGTAGCTGCCGCCGTTGAGCACGTTGTTGACGAGCGTCATGCGGCCGTAGTTTTGGACCGCGGCACCGAAGGCTTGCGCGGTCCCGGAGCCCTGCCCCATGTCGATGACGTTGCCCCACAGCACGGCGGTGCCGAGGTTGTTCACGCCGTAGTTGCTACTGCTGCTCGGCGTGCCAGCGCTGATCCGATTTTTGATCAGCCAGACATTGCTGGTCGTCGGATCGGTCTTGGTCTCGGCCTGGATGTTGATGGCCAAAGTTTGGACACCCTCGCCGGCCGTGATCACGTTGTCGTAAAACTCGACCTTGCCGGAGCTGTTGATCTCGACGGCGAAGATCGGCGCGCCCGGCTTTTTTCCGCCCTGGATGTGAAAGCCCTGAATCGCGACCGTCGCGTTGACGTTGACGCTGAGCCAACTCGACAAACCCGCGAAGCCGTCGAGATCTTTCATGTCGTCGGCGCCGCCCAGAATCGTCACGTTTTGCGCGGCGTCGTAGCTCCAGTTGCTCGCGTCGTAGCCACCGTAAACACGCATCGAGCGCGGCGTGCCAACGGTGAGCGGATACGTGCCCTTGGCGACGAAGATGCTGCGACCGAATTTGTCGTCGGCAGCGGTCGCCTGGTAAGCGCGTACCACCGCCATCTCGATCGTGCAGTACGGCGCGAGCTTGGTGCCGAGCGCGCCGTTGCCGTCGGTGCAGTTGGCGTCACTGCCGTTCACGTAATAGCCGGGGCCGGTAGCGGCTTTCAGATCGCCGCCCGTGCAGTCGTTGTCTTTGCCGTCGTCGGCGAGCTCGAGCATGCTCGGATTGACGAGCGGATTGGCGTCGTCGCAATCGGGGCCGAGGCAGCCGCCGCCCGAGCCGTAGCCGTCACCGTCTTGGTCGGTGCAAGTCAGCGCGGGCGAGCCATCGCCACCAGCGCCTGCGGTTTCGGGTGCGCCCGCCTCACCGCCGGGAGCGCCGCCAACCGGAGCGCCACCGTTAATCACCGGCAGATCGCCGGCCGCGCCCTCGGGAGAGCCAGCTTGATTGCTGGTGCCGCCTTGGCTGCCGCCAGCGCGCCCGCCCGAGCCAGCGCGCGCGCCGGTACCAGCGCTACCGCCGGTGTTCGACGGTTCTCCGGCTGCCCCGCCGTCGCCGGGCATCGAGTTACCGTTGGTATTGCTCGACGTGTCACCACACGAGCTCAAGAGCATGAACGAGCCGAGCAGCGCACCCGTACCCAAGGCGCTGCCACACGAAAAACGGGGCATGTTGAATGATTGGGTCAACCCCGCTCATCCGTCACGAGATTTTGAGCGGCTCGCAAGCTCTTCAGCTCGTTGGAGAGCCGCGTTCCAGGCTCACTTGACGACGTCGCGAGTCACGCAGCCGAGCTTGATCTGCACTGAGCCCATGTCGGTCTTTTGGAAAGCCGTGCAGGTTGCGGGACAAGTCTCGATCCGCTTCGGCGTTCCGGCGGCGGGGTCGACGTCGTAGTACCAGCCCCCGATCGTGGCGTCGCAATTCGCCGCACTTTCTACATAGCCGAGGTCGGTCGGGCCGCTGCCGTTGTCGAACGTCACGTTGACCTGGCCAAAGTCGAGGGTCTTGCCGGCCGCAGGCTGCGGCACCAGCAGATCACACGACAGGCCCGCCGAGCGAATCGCGTCGAGCGCGGCGCGGAACTCGGTTTGCACGTTGCCGGTGGTGTTGACGATGAACGCCTGCTTGGTGCCGCCCGCGGCGGCGATGGCGTCCAAAATGTCCTGCGCGCCCGCGGCGACGTCGGCTGGGCCAACGACACCGATCACGAACGTGGAAACCTTGGGCATCCCCTTTTGCCCACCGCTCGCGACGCCGATAACCGCGTTGACGTCAGCATTCGCGCTTTGCTTGGTCACTTGAGCGCAGTAGTTGCCGGCGGTCTTGAGCGTGGGCAAGCCGTCGGTTGCCAGTACTGCCACCACCTGATGATCGGTGTGCGCCTTCGCCCAGGTGCTGGCTTGATCGATCGCGCCGGTTAGCGCTGGCTGCGTCGGCGTGAAGCCATTCGGCATGGCTTTTTGGAGCACCGCGACTAGGGCCGCCTTGGCACCGGGCAGCGGCGCGATCGGCGCTGCCGGCGTCGCGTACGTGGTCGGGCGGCAGTCGTCGGTGAGCGTGCACGTGCTGGAGACCAGCGCCCCGCAGGTGCCCAAGTCCTTGTTGGTCGCCGCGTCGATGCCGCACGCTTTGCCCAGGTTGGTGGTGGGACAAACGAAGTCGGTGTTCGCGCTGCAGCTACCGAACGCCTGGCAGGGGCCGTACTCCCCTCTCGTCCCGCAATCCCCAATCGTGTCGCACGGGAGCAGCCCATCAGCGTAGCCCCAGCAAGCCTTCAGGAAGCACGAACCGAAATGGTTGCAGTCCGCGTTCTTGGTGCACGAGGTGGGAGCTTGGGTGTCCAGCACCGGGAACAGCTGCAAGCCCATGCCGATGCCGTCCGACGCCTTGTCGCTGACGAAGTCGGTGAGCGCGGAGCTCACGGCCTGCCATTTGTTCACCTTGGCGTTGCCGAGCGTCGCCTCTGTCATCGAGCCGGATTGATCGAGCATCACGTAGATGTCGAGTGGGATGCGTTCGGCTTGGATCAGGTCACCGGCGCACTCGGTGCCGACGGCTGAGGTGCCGCCCGTGCTGGTGGCTGACTCGCCCGCCAAGCCGCCGAGGATTGGGCCACCGGTTCCGGATTTTCCAGCCTTGCCGTTGTTGTTGCTGCTGCCGGCGCTGCTGCCGTCGCCCGTGCCGCCATTGACGTTCGAGCCCGGCTTCGAGCCGCACGCAGACGCCACCATCAAGACCAAACACGACCCACCGAAGACGGGCCAGGCGGCGCGCGAGAGCGTCATGCCCTGATCACAGCACGCTTTTCAGGCCCAGAAAAGCCGCGCCGCGTTGATTGCCAATTGAGCCGTCGCGGGCGCTTCGAGCGACTACAAAGGAGACGGCGACTGACGGCGATAGCGGAACGCATCGCTCATCACGATTGCCTTCGAAATCGCCAGCAACGTCGCCGAAGCGGTCACTGACCGACTCAACGGCTCAAGCAAATCAGCGTAAGCTGCAGCGCCGCTGGGCCGGACTTAGGGACTGTCTTGGCGACGCGTTACTTAGTGCACTGACCCTTGTCGATCCACGCTTCCGCCCAGCCGTTCTCGACTCCAGGCGGGCGGTTCCCGCACCACGGCAGGCCCACCGCGCCGGCCTGTGGGTTGCACTCGAACTTGTGCGACTGACCTGCTGGGCAGGTCGCGGCGAACGGGCCGCTGCAGGTCGACGCCACCAGATCGCCGATCGCGTACGTCTTGGCGCTCCAATCCGCGACACCGTTGCAAGTCGTGCTCGCGGTGCCGGCGGTGCCGCTCCCAGCCGAGCCACCACTGCTAGTGCCGGACGTACCGGTGCCGCCGCTGCCCGTTCCGCCTTTGCCACCAGCCGCCGACCCCGCCGCGCCACCGCTGCCGGCTGTGCCTTGGCCGCCTGCCCCGCTGCCGCCTTTCGAGCTGCCACCCGCACCGCCGCTGGTGGTCGCGGTGCCGCCGAACGCGGTGGAGCCAGTCCCGCCCTTGCCGCCCATCGGCATGCTGGTCGTGCCTGCGCTGCTCGCGCCCGAGGTACCGTTGATGCTGCCAGCGATCGCCAGCGATCCGCCGAGGCCGGCAGTTCCGGTGGCGCCGCTCGTTCCCGTGGGTTGATCGCCGAGCAGCGGGCCGTCTTCCATCGCTGTCGCGCACGCGAGGGCCAGCAGGCCCGAAGCCATGACGAGGCGAGAAAACACCTGGCGCATGGATCGAGCCTAGCGTCCGCGCTCCGTCAGCCGTGGCGCTATTGAATCGGATTTATGGCTTGAAGAACGCCAAACGCCTTCCTGAATCCTCAGGTCAACTGGAGATGGCGCTCAGCAGCTCGGCGGCGTGGCCCTTCGGCGTGACCTGCGGGAACGAGCGCTTGATACGACCGTCGGCGCCGATCACGAAGCTGACGCGACTGGCGCGACCGTTCTTGAGCGGGACGCCAAACGCCTGCGCGAGCTTGCCCTGTTCGTCGGACGCGAGCAGAAACGGCAGCTGGTGCTTTTCAGCGAACGCCCGATGCGAGTCGGCAGCGTCGGTGGAGACGCCGATCACGACCGCCCCGCTGCGCTTCAGCTGTTCGTAGAGATCGCGGATCTCCTGAGCTTCGACGGTGCAGCCCGGAGTGTCATCCTTCGGGTAGAAGTAGACCACGACCGGCTTGCCGCGCAGGCTAGTCAGCGCCAGTTGCTCACCGGTGGCGAGCGCGAAAGTCACGTCCGGCGCTGGTGCGCCAGCCGCGAGCGGCGCTTCCACTAGCGGCGCGGCCGACGACGCGGGCGCTGCCTGCCCGGACTTGTCGCGCGAGCAGCCGAGCGCAGGCACCGCCGCGAAGGCCGCTAAAACTAGCGTGGCGAACGGCTTCAGCATCGACGTTTCGTAAGGCTGCTGGCCCCCGATGCCAATGCCAAAGTAGTCTCGCACAAGATGCCCGAGGCTCGCGTCTACCAGTGCCCAGTGTGTGGCGCGTTTGCGCGTGAGAACGAGCGCACGTGCCGCCACTGCTCGACCTTGTTGGCCACGCTGCGCTGCGGCCACTGCTTCGAGCTGAATTTTCCAGACGACCTACACTGCCGCGGCTGCGGCCTGGAGCTGGGTCTCGCGCCGCACCCCGAAAGCAGCGTTCAGGCCTGCCCCGACTGCAAACGGCCGCTGCAGGCGTTCAAGGCCGGCCCCGGTGAGCTCCACGCGTGCGCGCGCTGCGGCGGGCAGATGGTGACGCACGGCCTGTTGCGTGCGCTGGTCGAGCAGCGCGCCGTGCTGGGTAGCGCCGTGCCTTCGCCGGCCGAAGCGCCGCGCGGCAACCCGATGGCCGACCCGGTGCACTACCGTCCCTGCCCGAGCTGCAGCCAGCTCATGAATCGCAAGAACTTCGGCGGCATCAGCGGCATCGTCGTCGACGTCTGCACCCTGCACGGCACGTACTTCGACGCCGGCGAGCTGCCGCGCGTGCTGGAGTTCGTGCGCCGCGGCGGTCTGGCCAAGGCTCAAGCCATCATCCAAATCAGCACACCCAAAGCCACCAGCGCGGGATTGTTGGAGACTCCGCCGAACCTGAGCTCGGCCGGCATGCTCGACGATTTGGTCGACCTGGTAAGTTTCGTGGTCGACGTGCTGCGCCGCCACTGAGTGGTTCCGAGGCGCCGCGCGAGTATGAATTCAACAGGGAGACGGGGAGTTGGGGAGATGGATTGACTGCCGACCGCGGGTGCAGCTTCGACGCTAGCCCGACGCGGCAACCGATCGCTTCGCCCAAGAAAAATTCCTCCCCTCCTCCCCGTCTCCCCGTTTGATTCCCGAAAGACTCGGAAAAACCGCGCCGCCGTGCGTCAAAACGCAATCCGACTGGAACCGATTCCAGGTTGGTGCCAGAATGACCTTGGTCGCGTCGCCGCTGGCCTTCAACAAGGAGACCTCGTGTTGTCCCATCGCTCGTTTTCCGTGCTCGCCCTGGCTCTGACGGCTCTCCCACTCGCGCTCGCCGGGTGCTCGGCAGCCGGCAACACCGATTCCACGACGCAGAACACCGGGCGCGCCGGCAACAGCGCGAACAACGGCACCGGCGGCAGCTCGGGCCTCAATATCAACTCCGACGCCGGCAGCTTGAACCTGCCCGTCGCTGGCACGACCGGCGGCGGCGCTTCAGGCGACGGCTGCGGCCAGGTCTTGCCGGTCGTCTACCGCGACTTCAACGCGTATGGCCAAGCCGGTGGTCACGACGACTTCGAAGCGTCGGCGCGCATGATCAAGCAGACCGACGGGCAGATCTTCAAAGGCTGGAACGACATCGGCTGCGGCTTGGTCCTGGCTGACCTCGGCCCCGACGGCAAACCGGTGGCGTACACGGGCATGCCAGATCTCGTGCAGGCGATGCCGTCAGTGCCGCTCGGTGCGGGCAAGCAGCGGCGCCTCGTCTCGGGCCCGGGCTGTTATACCGCTGCCAACCCCAACCCGACGGGTGACTGTGGCATCGGCACCTGCGTCCCGTGGGACATCACGCCGATCAGTTACACGATCAAGAACGGGTCAACGTTCGCCCAGTGGTACAACACGACCGACGGCGTGAACAAAGAGATCCCCGGGGAAATCCCGCTGGTCGAGACGCCCGCCGGCTCAGGCATTTCGGTGTACGACACGAACGCGTTCTTCCCGATCGACAACAAGGGCTTCGGCAACACCGTCGGCCAGACGCACAACTATCACTTCACGACCGAAATTCACGTGAAGTTCAAATACACGGCGGGCCAGACCTTCACGTTCCGCGGCGACGATGACTTGTGGATCTTCATCAACGGCAAGTTGGCGCTAGACGTCGGCGGGCAGCATCAAGCGCTCAAGGGCGTGATCAACTTCGACCAGCAAGCAGCCGCGCTCGGCATCACCGCCGGCTCAAGCTATTCGATGGACATCTTCCACGCCGAACGCCAGACCGCCGAGTCAAACTTCCGAATCGAGACCAACATCAAGTGCTTCGAGCCGGTCGTTAAGTAGGCGTTACGCGGGAGCGACGAGTAGGCGTACGAGAGAACGACGTCAGGTAAGCGGTACGAAAGTAACGTTCACTTGTCGGAACCCGCGGATTCGGGGATGATCCGCGGCCTATGACCGAGGGCCGGCGAGCAACCGCGCTGTGGCTGACGGCGATCGCCATCGCTTACGGGGCGGCAAACCAGCTCGGGCAGGTGTTTTTGGACCCGACGACGCACACGTCGACCGTATGGCCTGCTGGCGGCGTCGGACTGGCCGCGCTGCTGCTCACCCGGCGCTCGGAGCGCAGGCGCGTCTACGCTGTCCTGGGCAGCGTCAACATGGCGGCCAACCTGCTCGTCGGGGCCAGCCTGCTGTCGGCGCTCGGAGCGCTGTCGTCCAATCTACTCGAGCTGCTGATCGCGCTCTGGTGCATCGAGCGCGGTGAGGCGAAGGTCACGTTCGAGCACGTGCGCGAGGTCACCGGGCTGTTGTGCGCGGCAACCTTCGGCAGCGTGCTGGCCAGCGTGGTGGGCGCCGGTACGACCGCGGTCGTACATGGCATCGATTTCTGGCGCGCCCACGTCACGTGGTGGATCGCCGACGGCTTGGGCATGTTGCTGGTCGCGCCGCTGGCAGTGGCGTGGGCGGGTGTCGAGCGTTCCAGCACGGAGTGGCGCTGGCCGAAGCTGGGTGAACAATTCACGTTCTTGCTGTTTTGGGTAGCGGTGGCGTTCACCGCCTTCCACGGCCCGCAGGGCCTGCCAGGCATCGCGCCCGGGCCGTACGTGCTGCTGGCGCTGTTGGCTTGGCCGGCGCTGCGGCTGGGCCAGCGCTGGGTCACGTTGGCGTTGGGTGTGTTGGCGTTGATTGCGATTTCGAGCACGCGCAGCGGTGTGTGGCATTCACCGTGGGGTGGACAATCGCTGCACGAGCGGCTGCTGCTGCTGCAGACCTACGTGGGTTTCGCCTGCGGCAGCGCGCTCTTGTTCGCCGCCAGCGTCAGCGAACGGCGACGAGCCGAGCAGACATCACGCGAAGCCGAGGCGCGCTCGCGCGTCGACGCTGAGCGCCTGGCGCTCGCACTGGACGCCGCCAGCATGGGCACTTGGGAGTGGCAAATCGCCACGAATGCCACGTTTTGGTCGCCAAACATCGACGCGATTCTGGCGCGCCCACTGGGCAGCTTCGCGCGCACGTTCGACGCGTACATGGCGCTGGTCAACCCCGAGGACCGCGTCAACGTGGAGCAAGCGATAGCGAGCGTACTCGAGCGCGGCAGCGGTGATTACACCAGCGAGCACCGCATCCTCGGCGGCGACAGCGCCGAACGTTGGATGCTGAGCAAGGGCCGACTGGACTCGGACGCCAACGGCAAACCATTTCGCTTGGCCGGTACGCTGGTCGACGTCAGCGAGCGCAAACGAGCCGACGCGCGCAACGCACAGCTACAAGAACAGCTGCGTCAGACTCAAAAGCTCGAGGCTTTGGGCACGCTGGCGGGTGGCATCGCCCACGACTTCAACAACATCCTGTCGGCGATCGTCGCGTACACGCAGCTCGCCCAGTTCGACAACCCGGACCACAGCGAGCTGCAGAGTCAACTCGCCGAAGTGTTGCGTTCCAGTGCACGCGCCGCCAACCTCGTGCAGCAGATTCTGTCGTTCAGCCGGCGCCACCACCAAGAGCGCACCACCTGCTCGCTGTCGCCGATGCTCCGAGAAGCGCTGCAGTTGTTGCGCTCGACCTTGCCTGCGACGATCGAGATCCGTGAGGACGTCGCCCCCAACTTGCCGGAAGTCTTGGCCGATCCGACGCAAATTCATCAAGTCATCATGAACCTGTGCACCAACGCCAGCCACGCCATGCAGGGCCGCGGCGAGCTGCGCTTAGAGCTCTCGCGCTACCGGTTGGCGACCACCGCCGTGAGCCCGCACGTGGAGCTCCGCCCCGGCAACTACTTGCGCCTGACCGTCACCGACAACGGCGCGGGCATGGACGAGCAGGTGCTATCGCGGATCTTCGAGCCGTTCTTCACCACGAAGGGCTTGGGCGAAGGCACGGGTTTGGGCCTGGCCGTCGCGCACGGCATCATCAAAGAGCACGAAGGCATCATCACCGTGAGCAGTCAGCTCGGCCGCGGTACGACGTTCAGCGTGTACTTGCCCGCGGTCACCGTCGCTGAATCGCTGATCGACGACGCGCTTGCCGACATTCCGCTCGGTCATGGTGAGCACGTGCTGTTCGTCGATGACGAAAACGCGCTGTGTTCGGCGGCCAAGCACCTGCTTGCTCGGTTGGGTTATCAACCGCACGTGTTCCAGGATTCGGAAGCGGCTTGGCAGGCGTTTCAAGCCGAGCCGCATACCTTCGACGTGCTGGTGACTGACCTGACAATGCCGCTGCGGACCGGCCTGGAATTAGCCGACGACGTCCTGCGCCTGCGGCCCGACTTGCCGGTGATCGTCGCCTCCGGCTACTCGGCCACTTTGACCAGCGAACGCTTCGAAGGGCACAACATTCGCGAACTGTTGGTCAAGCCCCTCGACTATCGCACGCTAGCAGTTGCGCTAGCGCGCGCCCTGCCGGACCGCGTGGGTCAAACGGCCTAGGCCGCGCTCACTGCCATTTCAAGACCTTCTGCCACGAGCCGCTCTGCGCGCTGCGCTCACAGGCGTCGAGGTAGGCCTGGATCTGTGCGCCTCTGAGCAGATCCGGCTGGTCCTGTTGACCGGTTTTGATGGCGGTGACGAAGCGTTCGTAAATCGACGGCGCGGGTTTTAGCTGCTCGGTCTTCCACTTCGCCGACGCGGCGTCCTTGCCGAGGCAGGTATCGAGCGTCTCGTACGAACGGTCGAGATCAAACATCACGGCGCCTTCGGTCCCGTGCACCTCGAGTCGCAAATGGTTAGCGTGCCCGGTGGCCCAGCGTGAAGTGTGAAGCACGCCCAGGCCGCCCTGCGCAAAGCGCAGCTCGATGATCGCGGTGTCGTTGGCGTCGAGCGGCTGGCCCTTCCACTTGGTATACGATTTACCGTCTTGGCCCACCTTCGGGAAGTTGCCGAGCGCACAGCGCACTTCGCTGACGTCGCCGGTTACGCTCGTCATCAGGTCGAGCAGGTGGCAGCCGACGTCACCGAGTACGCCGCCGGAGCCGGTCTTGGTGCTCATTCGCCAAAGCCACATCTCGTTCGTCCAGTGGCCCCAGATCGGCGTCGCGATCCAACTCTGTAGGTAGAAGCCGTGGGCGTGACGCAGCTCGCCGAGCCGCCCGGAGCCGGCCAGTGTGATCGCCTTCTGCAGCGCTGCCGAGCGGCGGTAGCTGAAGTTCACCATCCCGATCTGGCCGCGCGCGCTGCCACGCTTAGCGGCCTTCGCGACCGCCTTAGCCTCGGCCAGCGTGACCGTCAGCGGCTTTTCGCACAGCAAGTGTTTGCCGGCTTGCAAGACTGCCAGCGCGCCTTCGTGGTGAAAGCGGTCGGGCGTAACGAGCGCGACGGCGTCGACCTCCTCCAGCAAGTCCTCGAGCCGTTCGGCGACGCGCGCGATGCCGTGCTTGTCGGCGAACGCGCGCGCTCTGCCGGGCACGACGTCGAGGCACGCCGCCAGCGTCACGCCCTTTTGCTTCGCAAAATTCTCGGCGTGCTGAGCCGCCATGCCGCCGGTCCCGACGATGCCGATCCGTAGCTTCGATTTAGCCAAGGTGCGATCGAACTACACCACCCTCGGTCGTGCCGCCAAGTGCGTCGTGATGCGCGCGGCATCGCGGCCCACACCGTGAATCATGCTCGACGACATCGAGTACAAGAAATGCAGCCCGACGAAGTACAGCCCCGGCTGGCTAGGGACGACACCCCCCTCGTGCCGAGGTGCGCCGCTTTCGTCGAAGACCGGCAGATCGATCCACGAGAAGCTCTGGTGGTAGCCGGTGCACCAGACCACGTTTGCGACGTCGAGCACCTGACCGTCCTCCAGCACGTGCGATTGCGGACCGGAAGCTGAAAATGTTTGGCGTAGGCTTCGAGGTAGTCGGCCATTTCATCGCGGGTCGGAAACGCGTCGGGCGGCGCTGGAAACGGCATCCCGACCAGCGCATCGAAGCGCGCTGGAGTGAACAGGCGCAGCGAGTCCCAACGCTTGCGCCAGGCGTCGCCGACGCGTTCGTTGGCGTCCAAGATTACGAACTTCAGCCCGCGCCGCGCCAAATAGTAACCCACGGACAAACCCGCTTGCCCGCCGCCCACGACGATCACGTCGAAGCGTTCCCGGTTCGGTTGCGTCTCGATTTCGCGAACTAGTTCGACTGCTGCGCCCATGGCTCTTGCCTCCTCTGCGACTCCGCGCCGCGTGCAGCTGAAGGTAGGCAATCCGGTAGCCCCGGCGCTTCGGGACAAGCCCCCATTTTGCGCGAAAATCGCGCTGGGTATTTCTACCCAGGGGCTGCCAAAACGCAGCCCTCCTTGCAGAACCTACCGTGGCGTCGCGGGGCCGCTCTGGACGATCGAGATTTTTTCACAGATGGTCGGGAGATCGGGAGCTTTTGTGGTTCGAGCCGCACGCGGCCGCGCGGCGACTGCGCAGGATCCGCTCGCCATCGTTCGTCTCGAACCCCCAAAACTCTCGCTCCCGATCTTCCGATCTCCCTGTGAAAAGATCTCAGACCGCGCAGCGCGTTACACGAGTTTGTTTTCGTACGCGAACGCGGTGGCGGCGGAGCGTGACGGGACGTTGAGCTTGGCGAGGATGTTGCTGACGTGGCGGTCGACGGTCTTTTCGCTCAGGCACAGCTCGGCGGCGATAAGCTTGTTCGTTTTGCCCGACGCGACTAAGCGCAGCACCTCAAGCTCGCGCGCGCTGAGGCCGCCAACGCTCGGCTTGGCGCTCGCTCCGGCCAGGCGCAGGTCAACGGCCTGCACGTCCGTCAATGCGCCGAGGCGCTCGAACACGCTGCGGGCCGCGGCCATCTCGAGGCGAGCGCCGTCTTCGTCGTCCAGCGCCTGGTAGGCGCAGGCGAGCAAAGCCCGCGTCTGCGCCGCCAAGTACGGCGCGCCCAGCTGCTGCAGCACTTCGAAAGAGCTTCGCAGTGGCGCCACCGCGGCTGCCGCGTCACCGCCCCCCAACTCCACTGCGCCGCGCGCGCGCGCCGCCACGGCGCCGAGCGCCTCCGCGCCGAACGTGGCTGCTATGCCTTCGAGCTCCGTCACGGCGCTGCGCGCCTCTTCCACGGCGTCGGTTGCGAGCAAGATCTCGACCAACGCCGGCAGCAGCCGTGCGCGTGCCAGCGGCAGGGTCGCGGCGGCAACCGCGCGCCGCAACGATTGAACGGCCACATCGCTTCGGCCTTGCGCGAGCCGCAGCAAAGCCAAACCGGGCTGCGGATCCCGTCCGCTTTGGCTGGCCTCGCCGTAACGCGCCTCGGCTTCGCCAAGCTCGCCGCGCAGCCGATGGATCTCCGCCTGTCGATACAAGGCTTCGCCGGTGGCGCGCGCCCCGAATGCTTCGAACAACTCCTTGGCGGCCCGACGCGCTTCCTCGAGCGCTTCCGGCCACTGCCCGGCAAGCTCGAGGATCTCCGCGCGGCTGACCATGCACGCACCCGAGAATGCCCGCAGCTGCGGCTGCGCGTCGCACCAGCCGCGCAGTGACTCGGTCCATTCACGCACGCGATCGAGCGCAAACACGGCCTGACAACTCTCGATCGCCGAGCAGTAAATCAAGCCCGTGATGTTTGGCGCCAGCTCTCCGGCGGTCACGGCCAGCATCGCTTCATCGAGCAGCTTCAAGCCGGCTTCGCGCGCACCCTGCCGCAATAAAACACGACCTTGCAGGTTGCGCGCGAACGCCCCGAGATTGTGATCACCGAGGCTGCTGCCAAGCTCAACCGCGCGCGTCGCGAGCTCCAGCGATTCAGCGTACCTGCCAGCGAAGTAGTGCTCGCGGATGCGCGGTATCTCCATGTACCCACTTTCGACACACGGTTGCGGCAGCCGCGTGACGCAGCGCTCGGCGCGCGCCAACCAACCCTGCCCACGGCTCGGCTCCTGCTGATGGATCAAACGATAGCCGAGCCAGAACGCTGCGTGAAAAGCCACCTCTGGATGCTCGTCGACTTGCGCGTGGTAGATGCGTTCGAACGCCGCGAAGCTCTCCGAGTCGCGCCCACACAAGCCCGCCGCCCAAGCCAGTCGCCACAGATCGGCTAACTCGAGCGGTGCCTTCGTGTCAGCTTGACCGAGCGCGTCAACCGCGTCGCGCCAGGCGCGCGCGGCGTAAAGGTCGCGCCCTTTACCGAGCTCAGCGAGCCTTTCTGGCGACGGCGGCGTCACGGGCAGCACGACCGCAGTCTAACAGCGCAAACGCCCGACCGGGTCACTTCCCCGAGCCGCCTCACCGTGCGAAGCTGCGATGCCGACCCCGAGCTGCACGCGCTCGGCTACCTGTCGCGACCATTGATCGAACGCGCGCTCGAGCAAGCCTTCGACGAAGTGATCTTGCCGGGCCTCGCGCAAAACGGCGTGCACGCGGGCTGACGCGAAAGTCGCCAATCGAAGCCGAGCGCTTCAAAAGCATCGACGGTGCGCGTCATGCACGATACCTTCGAGTGCGTTGGCGGCTCTCGAAATTGCCGAAGGTTTCCCGGGACAACGCATCGTCGTGCTGCCACGTTCGGTGATCGCACAGGCGCTACCGCAGCCGCTGCTCGGCGCGATGATTCCGACCGACGTCGGCTATTTCCCGAAAGCGGCCGGCCATGCCCGGGCTCGTTCCGACGGTATCGACCAAGCCGTGCTGATCTATTGCGTGATGGGCGGCGGCTGGTGTCGCAGCGGCGACGTCGAGCTACGCGTGAAGCCGGGTGAGCTTTTGATTGTGCCGCCCGGCGTTGCTCACAAATACGGCGCCGACGATCGGCGACCGTGGACGATTCATTGGGTGCACGCCAAGGGAACGTTGCTCGAACCCTTTTTGCAGCAGCTGGGCGCGGCCAGCCGCGCGACAGTGTTGTCCGTCGGCAAAGATCCGCACACCGTGGCGCTGTTCGAAGAGGTGTTGGAGGTCGCCGAACAGGGCTACGGTTTCTCGCAGTTGTTGCAGGCCAGCCAAGCGCTGAGCCACCTATTTGCAGTACTGGTGCGGCGCGCGCGGGAAACCGCTCACGAGTCGGACGACGCCGAGCAGCGCGTGGCAGTCAGCCTCGAATACCTCGAGCAGCATCTTGAACGCAGCCTCGACGTGCAGGGCTTAGCCAAGTTGGCCGGCCTCTCGCCGTCGCACTACTCGGCGCTGTTCAAAGCCCACACGGGTTACGCGCCAATCGACTACCTCACGCGCGTACGCGTTCATCGCGCTTGCCAGCTGCTCGACACCACCCAGAACAGCGTGAAGAGCATCGCGGCCAGCGTCGGCTACAAGGACCAGCTGTATTTTTCGCGTGTATTTCGGGCTATCAATGACGTTTCGCCCAGCGAATACCGACTGCTGCGCAAAGGCTAGCGCACGCCTTCGCTGGGCGCTGGTCGCGGCGTGGCTGGCGGCGGTCGGCGCGTTGGCAGCGCCGGCCCAAGCGCACGTCGGGCACACCTCGTACTGCACCGCGCACGCCGTCGCGGGTGGGCTCGACGTCGCGCTCCAGGTGCCGCTCGCGCTCGCGCGCCAAACCGACCAGCCGCTACGCGACATCGAAGGCCATCTGCGTGCGACGACCCCACGCGGCGAATGCACGCTCGCGGCGCGTGGCCCAAACCTCACCGAACGCCCAGGCAGCGCAAGCTTCGACCTCGACTTTTCGTGTCCCGACGGCCCCGTCACCTTGAGCTGCGACTACGGCATGGATCTCGACCGCACGGCGGAGGTGGTCTGCGCGATCGACGGCAGCGCTCACGTATTCCGGCAAGGCTCGCTCGACTACGTCGTCGGCATGCCGCCGACGCTGCTGGCACAACTGGCAGAGTTCGTGCGTCTGGGGACACTGCACGTGTTCACCGGCTTCGATCACGTGCTGTTCGTGCTGTCGCTGCTGCTCGGTGCTGCCAGCGCGGCCGCGTCGGATGCGCAGCGCACGTTACGGCGCGTCGTCGGCATCGTGACCGGCTTCACCCTCGGTCACTCGATCACCCTGATCGTCGCCGCGCTCGGCCTGGTGAAGCTGCCGACCGCACTGACCGAGAGCCTGATCGCGCTCAGCATCGTGATCGTCGCCCTTCACAACTTGTTTCAGGAAAATCCGCAAGGTCGCGCCCTGACCAGCGCCGGTTTCGGCCTGATCCACGGCTTCGGCTTCGCGTCGGCACTGGCCGAAATCGGCCTGCCCCGCCGCGGCACCGTCGCTACCCTGCTCTCGTTCAACGTCGGTATCGAGCTAGCCCAGCTGCTGCTGGTGTTCGCCTGCTTCCCCGCACTGGTCTGGGCGCGCCGCCGCCCCTGGTTCCGCCGTCACCTGTTGGTGCCGGCCTGCTGCCTGATCGCTAGCGTGGCCGCGCTCTGGTTCGTGAAGCGCGCCCTCGGTCTGGCAATTTTCCCGTGGCTCGGGAGCTAGCGCCTCATAGGTCGATCTCTGCGCTCCAGCAACGGTGACAGTTGTCTTCGCGTGTCACCCTAAAGGTAGCCTTCGGCGCCTGATCCAGCAAGACCTCACCCGTCTCGTGGTTCGTGAGGCGAAGCTCGTAGACGGTACCATTCTTGGGTGGGTCGTCGCTCTCCCCGTAGCTCCAGCTCGCGTCTACTTCCAGCTTGCTCCCGCTCGGTCGGAAACAAACCATCGATGGCGCAGCGCGCACGCACTGTAGCGGCTCGGCGACGACATCGACCAGGATGTCGTTGCACCCACCCTCGGAACAGAAATGCACATCGACCAAGCCAAGCTCCGGCGGCGCATCGATGGCGCCCGCCAAGTGAGCTGCGTTGGCGCACGCATAGTTCAGGCACTCCTCAGTCGTATCGCCACACCCGCCGAGCAGCGCCAACACGCCCCAAAGCCATCCTCCCATCCGCCACTTCTGCATGGCAACGAGCGTGCGCCGCTCTGGGCTGCTGGTCAACGCATGCAACGCACGAACTGTGCGCACCAACGGCACCCAATAGTGCGTATCATGCATACAGCCATCTCGAGCAAACGCCGCCGATAGGCTTCGATGCAGGCCCAACTAGTGCGTGTGGCCAGGTTCGGGGTGTTCGATGTGGAAGAGGTGCTCGTCGGCGGTGCGGGCCCAGGCGGTGCCGGGTGCTTCCTCACGGAGGCGTCGCAGGTGGGCCAGCGCTTGCGTATCCTGACCAAGCTCGTGCTCGAGAGTGCCGAGCAGCAGGAGGCCTTGAGCGAGCTCGGCCGGGGTCGAGAGCTGCGGCAGGGCGCGCTCCAACAGCTCGATGGCGGGCGTGACGCGGCGCTCGGCGGAGAGCACCAAGGCTTGCGTGACGAGCAAGCGGTCGGAATTGCTGTCGCCGGACGCGGTTCGAGCTTGATCTAGCTCGAGGCGAGCGAGGGCGATCTGTCCGGTTTCGGCGTCGAGACGCGCGAGATGCTCGAGCGCAGGTCCGTGCAGTGCGCTCGGTGCCGATACCTGCGAGAACGACGCGCGGGCGCGGGCTTGGCTGCCTTGGGTCGCGTACAGCTCGCCGAGCGTGAGGCGTGCCGCATCCGACTTGGCCGCAAGCCGCCGCAGCTCGCGCAGCTTGGGCACGGCGCGGGCGGCGCCGTCGAGGAACTCGACGTAGCGCGTAGGCTGCGCAAATCCGGGCAAAACCGCGACGATGTCCGGCTCCGCCGCGTCGGTGAAATCGAGGATGCAAGTGCCCAGCGCGCCCGCGCTGCCGAGCCAACGGCGAAACAGCTCGGAGTTCACGGCGGCGTCAAGCTCGACGTTCACGAAGTGCGTTCGTGAGAGCTGTTCGACCGGCAGGCTGCGCAGCGTGTCGTCCATGCGACTGGCGAGCGGCACCGTGCGCGTGCTGAAGCGCAGTTGAAGCGGCTTGCCTTCGCGGCGTGCCAGCTCGATGCCGGTCGCCAGCTCACGCTGCCACAGGTCGGCATTCTGCTTGGACGGCGCGGAGCGGACGCCGAACATACCCACGCCTAGCACCAGGCAGGCCACCACTAGCAGCGCAGCAAACGCCGGCCAAACAGCAAACGGAGCCGTTTCCGGCTCAGTCGAGGCGGCGGAGCTTGTTGACTCGGCCACGGAAGTTCCAATCCATCACGTACAGATTGCCGTCGCTGTCCCAGCGCGCGGAGTGCGGCGCGATGAAAACGCCGTCTTGCCACTGCGGCTTGTCGACGCCGTTTTGAGCGCGCAGCGCTTGATTCGGGTTGTCACCCAATTGGGTGATCACCTGATTGTCCTTGTCCAAGATCGTGACGCGCCCACCCAAATCCGGAACGACTAGGTCCTCACCCAACTGATGGATGCCGCACGGGCGGCGGAAGCCCGACACCGCCTTGATGAACTTGCCGTCGAGATCGAAGATCTGCAGCCGGCCATTTTCGCGATCGGCGACGATGATGCTCGGCGTGGCCGTGCGCGTGTCGATCCAGATACCGTGCGGCGTCTTGAATTTGCCGTCCTCGGAGCCAAAACCGCCCCACGAGCGCACGTAGGCGCCCGCCGGATCGTACTGGTGCACCCAGCTTTGCCCGTAACCATCGGCGATGTAGACGTTGCCGTTCGGGGCGACCGCGACGCCGGTCGGCTTGTACTGCGCCGGCATCGCGTACACGCCCGAGCCTTGCGGAAACGGCAACGTGGAAATCACGGTGCCGTCGAGCTTGGCTTTGACTACCTCGTGCCGCTCGGTGTGGGTCAGGTACAGATACTCCTGACCACCACATTCACGAACGATCGCCATGCCGTGCAGCCCGCCCGCGAATTCTTGACCCCACGAGCCGATGAAGCGCCCATCGAGATCGAACATCAGCACGGCTTTGGTCGTGTCGGTGTTCAGGTACACGCGCTCGGTTTCGTCGATGACGATCGCGCCGTGCGTGTTGCCATAGTCGACGCTGCCCGGAAGCACGCCCCAGCCGTTGACCCATTCGTAACGGTGCGAGCCCGTCCCGAGCACGATCGGCGTTTGGGCGCGAGCCTCTTCGGGTCGCGCGCCGAGCGTGAGCGTCGCGCCTAAGCTGGCTGCAGCCGCCAAAAACCTGCGTCGTCCGTCGCGCTTCATAGGCTGCTCCTGCCATCGCTGGTGTCGCCCCAGAAGGCGAATTTTTGCTCCAATGTCACGGCGCCCGCGCTGCGAAAAGAAAGCGACAATGCGCTGGCTTTGAGCCCAGCAGGTAGCCCCGTGGCGTTGCGCGGCGGCGTGCCCCAGCAAGTCACACTGTCGTCGATGGCGATCGCACACGCGTTGCTACGACCGACCGCGACCCGCTTGGCTTTCAGTCCGCTCGGCAAGGTTTGCACTTTTCCGACGTCGTCGCCGAAGCAGCGAACGTCGCCTGTCAGCGTCACGGCGCAACCGAAGCGCGGGCCCTGTGCGGCGTCGGACAACTGGCTGCTGAGCGCCAGCTGCGACGCTCGCAAGTCTGCGGGCGGCGTCGCAGGGCGGGGGCCCCAACAACGCACCGAGTCGTCGCTGATGATGGCGCAGGTCATGGCGCCGGAAGCCGCCACGTGCTTGGCCACGACTCCGTCCGGCGCGGCGTGCGCGGAGTCGCCCCAGCACGTCACGGCGCCCTGGCGCCCGAGCGCGCACGCATGCTGGTCGCCCGCCGTCAGCTCGACGGCCTCGGTCAATGCTGGCGGTGTCGCAGCAGCGCCGGCGCCCCAGCACTGAACCACGCCGCTCGGACCCGGAGCCGTCAACACCGCGCAGGCGAAGTCGCGACCGACCGCGACCGTGACCGCGTGCAACCCGGTCGGCGCCTTGTCGCGCGAACCGCCCTGTCCGATACCGCCACAGCGCCCAACGCATTTGACGAGCTGGTCGGCGCCGACGGCGCAAGTCGCGAATGGTCCGACCGACAACGCCAAGCTCGACGACGCCTGCCCACCGCCACCGGCCGCACCAGCGCTACCACCGCCTACGCCCGTGCCGCCGGCGCTCACGCCACCGTTGACCGAGCCGCCGACACCGATGCCTCCGCCAACGCCGGCGGTTGCACTGCTTTGCCCAGCGCTTCCAGACGCGGCCGCCGCGCCGCCTGCTGGCTCTTCGGTGTGACACGCCGCGACGAGCAGCATCACGCTCGCACTCAAAGCCCAGCTACGTTCGATGTTCATGTGGTTCTGCACGCTCATGCGATCAACGCTTCGATCACCTTAGCTTCGCGGGTCAGCGGCGTCAGCCGCTGATCAACGCCCAAATGCGGATAGGTTAGCGCCAAGTGCTCGACCCCGAAAAGCCGCAGAATCGTCGCGTGAAAATCGGCGATGTCGACTGGATCCTTGGTGACCGACCAACCAATCTCGTCGGTTTCGCCGTAGGTCAGACCTCCCTTGGCGCCACCGCCGGCCATGAAAACGCTGAACGAGTCGGGATGATGATCGCGGCCCGTGACCGTCGCGTAGCCGGGCCGGTTCTCGCCGAGCGGAGTACGTCCGAACTCACTGGCAAACACGACCAGCGTCTCGTCGAGCAAGCCGCGCTCCTCCAAGTCCTGTAGCAGCGCGGCGATCGGCTGGTCCACCAGCCCGGCGAAGAACGGGATCTCGGGGTTCAGCTGCGAGTGCATGTCCCAAGAGCCCGCGAAGATGTTGACGAAGCGCACTCCCTTTTCGACCATGCGCCGCGCCAGCAAGCAGTGCCGCGCAAAGTTCTTGTAAACTCCCGGTGCCGGCGCGCGCTCGCTCTTGATCTCGATGTTGGGGTCGGCTCGGTTCAGCCCGTAGCGATCGAGCGTGGCCTGGCTTTCGCCCGAGAGATCGACGATCGATGGCGCCTCGGTCTGCATCCGGAACGACAACTCATAGTTCTCGATCCGCGCGGCGATCTGCGGGTCGAGCTGCTGCGCTTTGTGGATCCCGTTCAGTCGCGACAAGCTGTCGAGCCCACGCCGCTCGCTCTCGCGCGTGAACCCCGCAGGCACGTTGAGGTTTAGCACCGGGTCACCGGTGGGCCGGAAGGTGACGCCGCTGTAAGTCGACGGCAAGAAGCCGCTGTTCCACAACGTCTCGCCGCCGCTAAACGCGCCGCTCGAGTTCATTACTACGTAGCCAGGGAAGTTTTGATCGCCGCTGCCCAGGCCGTACTCGAGCCACGAGCCCATCGCCGGATACCCTTGCAGGTTGTGCCCAGTCTGCATCACCAACTGCCCGGGGTGATGGTTGAACTGCGTCGTGTAGATCGAGTTGATCAGACACAGTTTGTCGGCGTGCTTGCTCAGGTTGGGCAGCAGGTTCGACAACACCATGCCGCTCTTGCCTTGTGGGGCGAACGTGCGGCTCGGGTCGGTGCCGAGCAGCACGGCCGTATCCTTCTGCAAGAACGCGAAGCGCTTGCCGTCGAGTAAGCCGGCCGGCGGCGGTTTGCCGTTCAGCTCGTTCAAGCGCGGCTTGTGCGAGAACAAGTCGAACTGCGAAGGCGCGCCCGCCATGTACAGGAAGATGCAGTTTTTGGCTTTGATCGGATACTGCAGCGCGCCTGGTCGCTGAGCGTCCGCGGCGTTGGCTCCGCGCTGTTTGAGCATGAGCGCCAGCGCCAGGCCGCCGAGCCCACCGCCAGCCGTCGTCAGAAACTCACGCCGATCGAGCAAACAACGTTCGAGGACTGGATGCATCTGAGGCTCACTCCCGGGTGATGAATTCGTCGAGGTTCAAGATGATGCGCGCCGTGGCGATCCAGGCCGCTGCGTCGGCGGTCGACACGCCCTGCGGCTGGAACTTGCCCACCGCGGCCTTCGCCGAGTCGGGCGCCGCCGCGAATGTCACTTTCGCGTCCGCGTGGAGCTTCTCTAGCTCAGCCGACTCTTCGTCCGTCGGCAAGCGCCCCACGGCGAGCCGAAACGCGAACGCCACTTGGTCGTGCAGGCCGGTCGTCGCGCCCTCTTGCACGCGCTTCGCGAAAGCCTGCGTCGCCTCGACGTAAACCGTATCGTGCAGCGTAATCAGCGGTTGCAGAGGCGTGTTCGAGCGATCACGCCCGGTGACACTGACGCTGGCCGAGGGGCGATCGAACCCAGCCAAGCTTGGGTACAGCTGCGTGCGCTGATGCCAGGTGTAGAGCCCGCGCCGGTGCGCGTCCTCCCCGGTGCTGGTTGGCCAGTCGATGCCATTGTAAGTGATATCCAGGATTTCCGGCGGAATCGGTGGGTAAACGCTGGGCCCGCCGCGCTTGTTCGACAGCAGGCCGCTGACCGCCAGGAACGCGTCCGACACGATCTCGGCCTCGACGCGCACGCGATTTTGCCGATAGAGCAAGGTGTTCTCGAGGTCGTTCACGATGTCCGGTCGCGTCACCGAGGCCTGGCGGTAGGTAGCCGACAGCACGATCTGCCGGAGCAGCTTCTTGCGACTGAACCCGTTGCTCACGAACGACGACGCCAGCCAGTCGAGCATTTCTGGATGCGACGGGTAGATGGCGCGCGAACCGAAGTCCTCGAGCGACGTGACCAACCCTTGCCCGAACAGGTGGTACCAGGTGGTGTTGACGAAGACGCGCGGCGTGAGCGGGTTCTTCGCGTCCACCAGCCATTTTGCCAGATCCAAACGATCCGGAATCGTACCGCGCACCGCGAGCGCCGGTAGCACCGCCGGCGTGCCGCCTTGCAGCTCCACGCTCTTGTCGAGATTCAAGAAGTCGCCACGTTTGAACAAGTAGGTCTTGCGCCGGTTACTGTTGCGTTCGGTCAAGACATCAGCCGGCATCGTTCCGGTACCGTTTGGCACGTCGGTCGTCACCTCGTCCGCGTTGTCGAAGAACGCGTACATTCGGTAAAATTCTTGGTGCTTGATCGGATCGTACGGGTGGCTGTGGCACTGCGTGCAGCCCATCGTGAGGCCAAGCCATGCCGTGCCAACGGTCGCAGCGCGGTCGAGCACGCGCTTGGTGCGGTCCTCTTCGGGGTCGGAGCCATCTTCGTCGTTGCGCAGAGTATTTCGGGAAAATCCAGTACCCAGCCGCGAAAGCGGCGTTGCGTTCGGCTCCAAATCGCCAGCGAGTTGGTCGATCGTGAATTGGTCGAAGGGTTGGTCCTTGTTCAGCGAATCGACGACCCAGTCGCGGTAGCGCCAGGCATTCTTGCGGCCATTGTCCTTCTCGTAGCCATCACTGTCGGCGTAGCGCGCCTGATCCAGCCAATGACGCGCCCAGCGTTCGCCGAATGCCGGCGACGCCAGCAGGCGATCGACCACGGTTTCATAAGCCGTAGCCGCGCCATCGGCGACGAACGCGTCGATCTCCGCGGGGGTCGGCGGCAGCCCGACCAGGTCCAGCGAGACGCGGCGGATCAACGTCGGTTTGCTGGCCTCAGCCGACGGCGTGATCTTGGCTTGGTCGAGCCGATTGAGCACGAAACGGTCGAGCGGCGTCTTGACCCAAGCTTCGTTCGAAACTGGCAGCGAGGTCGGGTCGACCATCGCTAGCGGTGCGAAGGACCACTGCGTGGGCCAAGGCGCGCCTTGAAAGATCCAACGCCGCAGCTTGTTGAGCTTGTCGGCGGGCAACGCTGGCTGGCCGAGCGGCATGCGCAGCTCCGGATCGTCGATTGAGACCTTGAGGTACAGCAGCGAGCTTTCGGGAAAGCCAGGCTGGCCCAGGACGAACGCCGCGTTCTCTCGGCTTTGCAGGTTGAGCGGCGGCTTGCCCAGCTCGCGCACGCCGCCGTGACAGCGCACACAGTAGTCGCCAAGGATCGGCTGGATGTCGCGGAAGAAGTCGACCGGCACGTCGTCCGCTGGCAAAACCACAGCGCCGCCAGTGCCGCCAGTGCCCGCGTCGCCAGCGGTCGCGAGGCCGCCGCCGCCACCAGCGCCGGCCGTTAGGCCAGAGGGGGTACCGCCCCCGGCAGCGCCAATTGGGCGAGCGGCGACGGGATCGCCACAGCCGCCGAGCCAAACGCTCTGCGCTGCCAAGACCACGGCGCACGTCCGCTGCATCCAAACCATGGACAAACTCCTGCGATAGCCGCCGTTCCAAACGGACGCGCGCCGCTCTGTCACACATTAGTTAGCGCCTACTCGAGCCGAGATTGGACCACTAACGTATGGAGGATCGCGGGGACGATATGGACAATCCCCCGAAACCCTGGCCCGCCAGGTCCTAGACCTGCCGCGGCTGGCTACTTGTCGCCGTCGTTCGGCCGCGGTTCTTCGAGGACCAACTCGTCCAACTGCGCGTGATCGATGATCAACGTGCCGGGCGTCGAGTTGTCGATCATGTCCACGAAACGCGCGCCGAAGCGCAGGTCTTCCGGATTGTACAACTGCCGAGCGTGCACGGTCTGCACCATCGTGTCGTCGACGCCCGAGAAGCTCACGATCAGCCCGACCAGCCGCTCGCCCATGTTCTCGACGGTGAGGCCGAACAGCGGGCTCTTTTCGTCCAGGTGATGGATGACCGTCCACGCCAGCGTGAACATCGGCATACCGCTACGCTCCAGCTCCAGCTGATGCACGCGGCGCATGCGGTGCCCCTCGCTCGAGACGTCGTCCATCAAGGCGTGACCCTGCATCGTCGCGTCGAGCAACGCGTTACCGCGGCGGTTGGCGATGCGCCACATCAGGCACGGCTGACCATTGCGCAGACTGACGATGGCGTTCTTGCTGAAGCCGACTTTGGCCATCGGCCGCGAGAATTTCGCGAACAAGATCCCGGTGCCGAGCGCCACCGCCAACATGCCGGCAAACGACTCGGCGGTCACGAGCAGGTGCGCGTACGTCGTCCCGGGCGACATGTTGCCGTAGCCAATCGTCGCAAAGGTCTCGACGCTGAACCAAAAATCATCGGCGAACGAGCCGGGGCGCGCGTTCAGTACCGTGCCCGGACCACCCGCCAAGTAGGCCAAGGCGAACAGCGCATTGACGGCGCAGTAGATCACCGCGAAAGCGCCGAGTAAGCTGGACCACTTCGTCTTCATCAAGAAGTGATAGAGATCGGACAGCGGCGTCACGCGCAGCCCGCGCGCCTCGTAGCGCAGGCGCCCAGCCGAGTAGATCGACGTTGGCTTGACGACTGGTTTGGGTGGTTGTTCGGGCATGGCTCACCAACGGGCGACAAAGCGGAAATCGGTTGCGGCGCGTGGCAGCGTCACGACCAAGATCTTCTTCGCGGCATCGTAGTCGTGGGCGAGCTTGGTGCCGCTCTCGTCGACGACCGCCTGTGGCGCATGCGGCACGGCATGGACGACCACCCGCACCGTTTTCCACCACGCCGCGTAGTCACCGGTCGAGCTGCTTTGTACGGCAATGAACGACTCTGCCTTCGACTTTGCCTCGTCACAAGTCAGTTGCAAACGCCGCGATTTGCGCGCTTGAAAAGCAAAGGTCTCACCGTCGTCCAGGTACAGCGAGCCCGCACAGTCCGGTCCCGGCCACACCGTCAGCGTGAGCGGGCCCTGCGGCGGCTCGTGCGTGTTCTGGGTGACCGGCGCTTCGGGGATGATTGCGCCGGCGCGGGCGAACAGCCGTACGCTGTCACCCGCCGCGCTCTCGAGCTCGTGGGCGCCGCCAGGTACAAGCGCCAGCGTCTCGGTGTCGTACCAATCGGCAGCCGGCAGGATCACCCGGTAGCGGGCCGCCCCGGCGACGAGCTTGGGCGCGACCAGTAGCTCGCGACCCAACAAGTAGGCGTTGTCGACGCCGTAGGTCGCTGCATCGTTCGGGTATTCGAGCCACAGCGGTCGCATCACCGGCACACCGGTCCGCGATGCCTCTTCGAACAACGTGTACAAGTAGGGTAAGAGCCGGTAGCGGCGTTCGACGGCTTTGCGCGTGCGCGCCTCGATTGCCGCGCCGAACAGCCACGGCTCGCGCCGACACGATTCCTTCGCGCTGTGGTTGCGAAAGAATGGCTGCAGCGCGCCCAGCTCCATCCATTCCGCGAACAGCTCAGCGTCCGGACAGCCCACGAATCCACCGACGTCAGCGCCGTTGAAAGGGTAGCCGGAAAGGCCCAGGTTCAGCAGCTGCGGGATGGTGACGGCCAAGTGCGAGCGATCAGCCGTGTTATCGCCGGTCCATGAAGCCGCGAACTTCTGCGCCCCGGCGTAAGCGGCGCGCGTCAGGATGAACGGGCGAACATCGGGCCGCAGCAGGCGCACGCCCTCGTAAGTGGCGCGCGCGTTGAGCATGCCGTAGGCGTTGTGCACGAGCACGTGAGCCGCACTGGTGCCGTCGTCGAGCCGATGCAACACGTCTTCGGGGAAGGTCTTGTCCTTCACGAACACGGCCGGCTCGTTCATATCGTTCCAAAATCCCGCCACGCCCTGCTCGACGAAGCCGCGGTACAAGCCGCCCCACCACGCACGCGTCTTGGCCCGCGTGAACTCCGGAAACACGCTCGCCCCCGGCCACACCGGGCCCTCGAAGAAGCCGTTCTGAGCGCGAATGAAGTGGTCACCCGCTGCGCCAGTGTCGTACGGCGCGTAACCGGCGGCTGGCAGGTGCTGATACGATTTTACGTGCAGGTCGGTGATGGCGATCGTCTGCACGCCGGCCGTCTTGAAGTCGCTCACCATCGTGGCGAACGTCGGGAAGGCCGTGGTGTTGACGGTGAACGGCGCGTTGCCAGCCTGGTAGTCGATGTCCAGCCAAACCGCATCGACCGGGATCTTGTCTTTTTGCAGGCGCCCGATCACCCCACGCACTTCTTCTTCGGACTTGTAGCCGTAGCGACTCTGATGGTGGCCGAGCGCCCACAGCGGCGGCAACGGCGTTCTACCGGTCAGCGCCGTGTAGGCCTCCAGCACCTGTTTCGGCTCAGCGCTGGCGAACAAATAGACATCGAAAGCCTGCGCCGCTTTGGCTTGGTAACGGAGAACGGCGGCTTGTTCCTTGCCGACATCAACGCTGGCGCGCGCGGGCTGGTCGACGAACACCGCGTGCGCCTGGCCGTCTTTCAAAAAGAGCCAGAACGGCAACGACTTGTAGAGCGGATCAGCGTCGACCTTCCAGCCGAAGGCGTCGGTGTTCCACAGCTCGAACACGTGCCCGCGCCGGTCGAAGCCTTGCACCTTGTCGCCCAAGCCGAACACCCGCTCGCCGTCTTTCAGACCGAAATCGAGCCGCACGCCCGGATCTTCCCAACTGACGTGGAGCGCTTCGTCGGCGACGACCTCGCCTTTGACGTTCATCAGCCGCAGCCGCAGCGGCTTCTTGTCGATGCGCAAAATCGCCTGCTCGGTGCGCAGCATCAGCAGCGTGTCCGATTCCTCTACCTGGGGGATGATTGCGCCTTGCAATGCCGCCGGTTCGACCGCGAACGACGACAAGCCAGGCGCACCTTTCTTGCGCGCCAAATGGATTCGAAACGTGTCGGCGCGCGGCGTCGTGATCTGCATCACGCCCGCGGTCGTCTCGAGCTCGAAGCCGTCGCTGGTCCGCGCGGTCTTCAGCACCGCACTCTCAGCGCTGCTGGCGCCAGCCGCGGCGGGCGACGGGCTCGGCAGGTGCGTCTGCCCCAGACAGCCGCCGACTGCGAGCGGAAGCCAAAGTGCCGAGAGCCGCGGTCCACGGGTCATCCCGCTTCATAGCCGAGCGCGCGTCGGCCTAGAAGGACCCTTGCGTCGCGATTCAGCCCACGCCGCCAAGACGCCAGACGGCAGCAGCGGCGGTGTGGCTGCGATCACAAGACTTGCGCCAACTCCTGCATCGCCAACGCAGCCAGTACCGGCGTCCTTGCAGCCGGCGAGTGCACCAACTGACCAGCGGCCCGGCGCGTGTTAGGGATCGGGCCTGATGGTTTGGGATCGGCGAGGGTCAGTAGTTCTGGCGATTTCGAGACCGCCCTGATGAGCAAATGGCAGTGCGGCAAGTAGCTTCCAGCGCGACCGACCCGAGCGCGATCGAGCGCCGGAGTCCACTCATCGCCTTGGGCGCAGCCCAGCTCGAGGAGGCGCTCCGCAGCTTCGTTCCGAACGCGGACCTGCACTCGCACACGGTGGCGAAGTCGGGTCGCAGTAACACCAACTACGTTCTCGATACGAGCGCAGGCAAATTCGTGCTGCGCGTGCACGCTCGCGACGGATTGGGCGCGAAAGAGCGCGCGCTCTACGAGCACTGTCGCCGGCTGGTGCCGCTGGCGACGCTGGTCGGCAGCTCGCCAGGTTCCGCGAACATCGGACACGCCTTCTCCCTGCTCGAATTCGTGCCCGGCGAAACGCTGGAGGCGGTGCTCAACGCGGGTCCTTGCGAGCGACTCGAGAGCGCCGCCTGCAACCTGGGCCACGCCTTGGCGCAGCTGGCAGCGTGCCGCTTCGACCACGGCGGCGACTTGACGGCCAACCCCAACGACGGCCAGCTCGTGGTACAAGCTTGGCCCTTCGACGATTTCGAACAGCGGGTGCTGTTCGAGTCGCCAGCGGCTACACGCCTGGGCCCGCTGCGCGACGAGCTATGGCAATTCTTACAGCGCGCGCGCGAACGTTATCCGCACGACGACGTACCGCTTTTGGTTCACGGTGACTTCAACCCAAGCAATTTGCTGATCGCCGAGGATGGCGAAGTCTCGGCCATCCTCGATTGGGAATTCGCGCACGCCGGCAACCACTGGGCCGATCTCGGCAACCTGCTGCGCTACCGCGGCGCCCCGCTGCCCCACTCACTCAAGCCTCGCTTGCTTGAAGGCCTCGCCGACGGCGGCCTCACACCGCCTCAAGACTGGTACGCCCGCGGCCTGCTCGCCGACATCGGCAGCGCCCTCGAATTCCTCAGCTCCCCCGACGACCGCCCCCAAACCCACGCCCGCGCGCTCTCGCAGATCCGCGGCACGCTCACGGCGCTGCGCGAGTAGAACTACTTCACGCAGGCGCTCACCCCTGTCGCAGCGGCGCAACAGGGGTGTCAAAGACGGTTCACGCTCGCGGCCGCAACTTCGCGAACTCGCGCTGGCACACGAGTTGCTGAACGCGCCGGCATGAAGCGTCTGCTGAGCCTTGCCGCACTGGTCGTGCTCGCTCCTCCTTCGTTCGGCTGTAGCTCGGTGCAACGGCGAGCGGTCGGCGGCACCGTGGCGGGGTTATCTGCTCAAGCAGTTGGCGATCCGCTTCGAGCTCCCGGCGCAGACCTACGGCTACTCCGTCGAAACCTCGAACGATGACGCCTTGTATACGGTCCAGCGGACGCTTTCCGGCACTGGCGCCATCCAACAAATCGACTTCCCGCCCGACGTTTCGGCCCGCTACGTCAGAGTCACGATCACGACGGTGACGAACAAGAACTGGGCCTGCGTTTGGGACTTCGCGCTAAGCGGCATCTGAACTCAAAGCACCGAGATTCATTCGTGCCAATTCTTGGGCGGGGAGCGCGTGTTGATCATGCGCAACGGCAACCCAGCCCAGGCAATCATTACGACGGCAAGACGGTGTGGGAGTTCACATCTGGGACCTGCCACGTCGATCCAACGCCTCGACGAGCCGGACGCGCGGGAAGACCAGCAGCGCTAGCGAGCCGTCACGCGCGTCGCCCGAGCCGAAGGCCCGAGGAGCTCAGAACTACTCAATTCCGTGGAGCCGCGAGCTTCAACCCCACAAACGCAACGAAGCCGGGTCGGTGTCTCTCGACTCCGCCCGGCTTGGTTACACTACCGTAAGCTCAGCGCTTGCCGGCTGGTGCTGCGGGCTTCGGTGCGCCCGACGGCGTTCCGCCGCCTGGCTTGCCGCCCTTCTTGTCCCCGGCGTGGCCGTGGAAAGTGCGGGTGGGAGCGAACTCGCCGAGCTTGTGACCGACCATGTTCTCGGTCACGAACACGGGCACGAATTTACGGCCGTTGTGGACCGCAAACGTGAGCCCGACCGCTTCCGGGATGATGGTGGAGCGACGTGACCAAGTCTTGATCACGTTCTTCTTGGCTTGCGCCACGGTGACTTCGATCTTTTTTGCCAGGTGACCGTCGATGAACGGACCCTTTTTAATGCTGCGTGCCATATCAGCCGCCCTTCGCCTTGCGATGCTTGACGATCATGCCGTCAGTGCGCTTGTTGTTGCGCGTCTTGAGGCCCTTTGCGAGCTGGCCCCACGGTGAGCACGGGTGACGGCCACCGCTGGTGCGGCCTTCACCACCACCCATCGGGTGATCGACGGGGTTCATGGTGACGCCGCGGTTGTGCGGACGACGACCAAGCCAACGAGTGCGACCAGCCTTACCGAGGCTGATGTTCTGGTGCTCCCCGTTCGAGACCTGGCCGATGGTGGCGCGGCACTCGATGTGGATCTTGCGAATCTCACCGGAGGGCAGCTTGACCGTGGCGTAGTCGCCATCGCGCGCCATCAGCTGAGCCGCAACACCGGCCGAACGCACGAGCTGTCCGCCCTTGCCCTTTCGGAGCTCGACGTTGTGGATCATCGTGCCGGCGGGGATGACCGCGAGCGGCAAGCTGTTGCCCGGCTTGATGTCAGCCGTGCGGCTCGAGACGACAACGTCGCCCTGCTTCAGGCCGTCGGGCGCCAGGATGTACGTCTTCACGCCGTCTGCGTAGTGCAGCAGCGCGATACGAGCGGTGCGGTTGGGATCGTATTCGATCTCAGCGACCTTCGCCGGCACGCCGATCTTGGCGCGCTTGAAGTCCATGACGCGGTAGGCCTGCTTGTGACCGCCGCCACGGAAGCGCGACGTGATGCGCCCGTAGTGGTTGCGGCCGCCCGTGCGCGGCTTCGACTCGAGCAAGCTCTTTTCGGGAACGTCGGTCGTGATCTCTTTGAAGTCGCTGACCGTGTAGAAGCGGCGAGCGGGTGAGGTCGGTTTGTAGGCTCGGATACCCATGACTTATTCCTTCGACTCGTCGAAGAACTGAATGTCGTTGCCCTCGCGGAGCGTGACGACAGCCTTCTTGTAGTTCGGGCGCTTGGCCAGGCCGCGACCCATGCGCTTGATCTTGCCGCGCATAACGATGGTGTTCACGTCGGCGACCTTGACGTTGAACAGCGTCTCGACGGCCGACTTGATTTCGAGCTTGTTGGCGCTGAGCGCAACCTCGAAGATCACCTTGTTCGCCTCTTTGAGACGGGTGGCCTTTTCGGTCAGCGCGACGGGGCGCTTGATGATGTCGGTGGGCTTCATGATTACTGCTTGGCCTCCGTGCTGTCGGCCTTGTCGAGGCAGCGAGCTTCGAGCGCCTTGATCGCGCCCTTGGAGAGCACGAGGTGGTCGTGCCGCAGGAGGTCGTACACGTTCACGCCTTCCGGAGGCAGGAACAGCTTGTTCTCCAGGTTGCGGATCGAGAGGCGGAGGTTTTGGTTGCTACCCTCGTCCACGACCAGCGTCTTTTTGCCGGCTTGCAGCGTGACGAGCACGCCGGCCAGCTTCTTGGTCTTCACTTCGCCGAGGTCGATGCTGTCGACGACGGTCAGGCGACCTTCCTTCAAGATCAGGCTGAGCGCGCCCTTCAGCGCGGCCACACGCACGCGACGTGGCGGGCGGTAGCTCCAATCTTGCGGCTTCGGCGGGTGCGCACGGCCACCGCCAACGAAGATCGGCGCGCGGATCGAGCCGTGACGAGCTCGGCCGGTGCCCTTCTGCTTGTAGATTTTCTTGCTCGAACCGGCGACCGCCGACCGCTCTTTGGCGGCGTGCGTACCGGCGCGACGCGAAGCCAGCTGCGCCACGACGACTTCGTGAAACAGCTGTTCTTTGACGTCGGCTGCGAAAACCTCGTCAGCGAGATCTACGCTGCCGACTTTTTCACGCTTCAGGTTGTAAACGTCCACTTTTGCCATGGTCGCCTCAGCTCTTGATCTCGACGTCAACGCCGGCCGAAAGGTCCAGCTTCATCAGCGCGTCGAGGGTTTGGGGGGTGGGCTCGAGAATGTCGATCAAGCGCTTGTGCGTGCGCACCTCGAACTGCTCGCGCGACTTCTTGTCGACGTGCGGTCCGCGCAGGACGGTGTACTTGCGGATCGAGGTCGGCAGCGGAATCGGTCCGGCGACGCGAGCGCCGGTGCGGCGTGCGGTCTCCACGATGTCCGTCGTCGACTTGTCGAGCAGCTGGTGATCGAAAGCCTTGAGGCGAATACGAATCTTTGTAGTGTCGGCCATAATTACTCGATGATCTTGGTGACGACGCCGGCACCAACCGTTTTGCCACCCTCGCGAATAGCGAAGCGCATTTGTTCTTCCAGGGCGACGGTGGTGATGAGCTCCACCTCGACCGTAATGTTGTCGCCCGGCATCACCATCTTGATGCCCTCGGGCAGCATCACCGAGCCGGTGACGTCCGTCGTGCGGACGTAGAACTGCGGGCGGTAGTTGGTGAAGAACGGCGTGTGACGGCCACCCTCTTCCTTCTTCAGCACGTAGACCTCGCCCGTGAACTTCTTGTGCGGCTTGATGCTGCCCGGCTTGGCCAAA
>JBBSAB010000031.1:0-79688 GCA_038252755.1 Polyangiales bacterium
ACGCGCGATCAGACTACTCGAAACGCCGTTTGAAGGTTCGAGCGTGCACGGCAATGGCAACCTGACGGCGACGGAACACTCGGCGGATCAGAACACCGCGAGTTGATTCAGGAAACAGGGTGGAGGCGCCGGGAATTGAACCCGGGTCCGCGAGGCGTCCAGTCAGCTTTCGTTCACGTGCGTAGTCGGATTACCCAACCGACGGGGTCCGGCAAATTCGGTGGCCGAGCCTAGCTCCAGATTTTCTCAGTCCTGCCACCCAGAGCATTGGCGGGACCCAGCTTTCGTGATTGACGCCCTTCCGATACCAAAACTATCTCTCGGTTGGACGGCTCTACTGGTTATTAAGCAGCGAGAGCGATTGCATTGTCGTTTGCAATTGGTACGGCCCGATTTTGGAGAGGGTCGGGTGCCTCCACACGCAAACTAACCTTCAGTCCCCACGTCGAAACCGATCGCCCCCGAAGGGGTGGTGGGTGCGGCCAACAATAGCTAGCGCAGCGAGCCGGTCAAGCCCAGGGCCCCCCTGACCCACGCGGCCAGCGGTTCGGCCCGTTCAGAACTCTTCGTGCTCTTGCTTGACGAACGTGACCGGCAGGGTGAACTGCGTCGCGCCGCCCATCGGTGGGTCGAATCGGCCGACCGAAGCGCGCTTGATCAGGCAATCGACAGCGTAATTCGGCAAGCTCGACCTGATGGCTTTCACGTCGGTGACGTGGCCATCGGCCGCGACTTGCAGCACGAGGTCGACCTTGCCTTCGACGTCGCTGTTGGTGGCCAGCGACTTGCGATAACAAGCGCGGAAGTCCGCCTGCATCGCGGCGACCTCTCTGGTGGTGTTCGGGGCGGCAGCTGGAACCGCTCCGCCGGCGGCGACGGTCGGCGCCGGGTTCTGCGCGGCGCCGAACTCGGCCAGCAGCGCCTGCGCATGCGCTGGATCACCGGCAGCGTCGTAGAGCACCGCCAGCGCACTGGCGACGCGTCGAGCCAACGCGGCGCCGCCTTGCTGCTCTTTCGCGACCGTGAGCGCGCGACCGAGCGTGTTGGTCGCCTCTTGGCGTCGACCCAAACCCTGCAGCGTTTCCGCCAAGCGCAGCGAGAGCAGGATCAACGGCGGCGCCAGCTCGGCCGGGTGTCGCGATGCCGCTTCGATCGCGGCGGCGAACGGCGCGACGGCCATACTGGGGTTTTGCTCGTCGCGGAACGATTCAGCGCGTCGCGCTTCGAGATCGGAAATCAGTTGGTCGTCGGCGAGCGAGCCAGGCTTGAGCAGTCGCAACGCTTGCTCGATCGCGTCGCGCGCGTCGGCGATGCGCTTCTGGTCGAGCAAACATTGGGCCAGCGCCGACAACCCGTCGGCTCGGTAGCGCGACCACGGCGCGCCAAATCCCCACGCCAGCTGAATTGCGCGCCGCAGCTGCACCTCGGCCTCGGTGGGCTTGTGCTCCGCTGCGAGCGAACGCCCGGCGCCGAGCAGCGTTTCGACTTGCTGGGCGCGCGCAGCCGAAACCTGCGTCTGCGACGCGGACGTCGCGGGCGCACTGGCTGGTGCTGGCGCCGTGGCACAGCCGCCAGTCATCAAGAGCGCTACCAGAACCTCGCGAACCCGAGCACCACCCGTCACCCGCTTGGTTTAGCTCATCAGCAGGGCACCAGCACGCCCGCGCCAGGCACCGGCCGTTTTCTGGGGCTAGGCCGGGTTCAGGCCGCCAGCTGGCGGCCGGCCGTACGAAAATCAGACACGGCCTACCCAACCCCAATGCAAGGGAGCAGGCGTTACGAACGCGTGACGAGCTACTCCGACGCCCAGCGGTAACGCAGCCCGAGTTCGCCGAAATCGCCGCCGCGTAGGCCGATGCGATCCGGACTGATCACGGTGGCGACGAAGCTGCCGCGCACGTCGACGCGTCGCGATAATTGCATGCGCACGATTGGACCGACGCGGATCGTCAGCGAATCGGCGCGCTTGGGCACGTCGATCACGTCGACGGCGGGGCCGAGTGAATGTTGGTTGTGCGAGCCGAACAGGAACACATAGGCCACGCGCGCGCGCCAAACGAACGGCGGGCTCACGATCAGGTGAAGTGTCTCTTCGAAGGCGTCTTTACCTTCAGGGACGCCTGTTACGTACGAAGCGCTGCCGCGCAGTAAGAGCGCGCCTGGACCCACCTTGAAGTTGAGATCGAGTTCGGTCTCCCAGGTGAGCGTGCGCGCTAGCTTGCTGACGACGCGCTCTAAGTCGATGCGCTGGTAGCTCGTCTTACGGTCCAAGTACGTGTGCTCGAACGACGAGAAAAAGCGTGGCCCCGCGCGCCAGTCGAGGTGGGGGATTTCGAAACGGAAGCCACCATAGGCGCCGAGGCCGCTGGTCTGCGCGATAACGTTCAAGTCTACGCCTTCCCATTGCGTAAACGGGCGGCCGTAGCCGAATGAAATGCGCGGCCGAAAGTAGACGAAGCCGAAATCGAACGTGGTGGCGACGAACGGGCGCGCCGGCAAGGTGGCCCAGGAGCGTGCCATGCTCGGATCCATCAAGGCGTCCGGGGGCGTGGGCAACAGACCGAGCGGAGCTTCCGCGTCGGGGAACTTTTCGCCAGACGGTTCGGCGGCGCGCGCTTCGGGGATGAGCGTGAGCACGAACGTGAGGGCCAGGGTCGCGCCCAAGACTGCAGAGCGGCTCATCAGAAAATCCCCAGAAGGCCGATACCGCCGGGCGACGGGATGAGGTGCAGTTGGAGTTGATTCGGTCGCGTCACGCTGGCGCGCCCGCTCGACCCGCGCATGTGGCGGTAGTGCAAGAGCGGCACGCTGTAGCCGACCAGCGTGCCGACCGCCGCGCCAAGCAGGACGTCGCTCGCGTAGTGAACGTCGGCGACCACGCGAAAGGTGGCCGTGGTGGCTGCGACCGCGTACCCGCCAGCGCAACTGAGCGCGTCCCAAGGCGGGCCGAGCAGTTCGTTCTCCATATGATGAATGCAGATCAACGCGGCGCCGGTGAAGCTGAACGCGGAGTGGCCGCTGAAAAAGCTGCGGTAGTGGAACGAGTTCTTGCAGTCGATGGCGTCGCTCGGCAGCTCGCCCTCGCCGCAACCTGGTCCGAACGGCCGCTCGCGGCTCACGAAAACGTTGGTGGCGCCCTGAAGCGCGCCCGCAACCGCGAGCGTCTCTAGATCGATCAGCGCCATCTCCTGCGCCGACTCGCGACTGCCGCGGTACCACCACGCGGTCGTCAGCGCGTCCACGGCGAATGGCCAGGTAACGGACAATGATAGACCGACGTCGGAAGCGTCGCGAAAAAGGTAGCGGTTAGCCAGCTTCTGGGCGCGCAATGCGTCGCGCACTCCATCGTCGAACAGGATGCCGCCGCTGAGCGAGTGCTGCGCGCGCGGCTTGATGATCGCCGCGCCGATCGTGACGGCCGCACCCGCACCAGTCACGACGAAGTCGCCGGCGCCGAAGGTCGGCCACTTCCACACCAGCGCTGGCGGCGCGTTTTTAGAAACGATCGGTGGCGGGTCGACGTGGGGTGGCCGCGCCGCGGGCGGCGGGGCGGGCGGCGCGGCGGGGACGACGCGTTCCGGCGCGGGCGACGCTTCGGGCGCGGCTTTCGTCGGTGCGTGCGCGGTGACTTCCACCGGGTAGGGGACGGGGTCGGCAGCCCGAGCGTGGGTCGCGACGACGCTCGACGCGAGCGCCAGGCTCAGCGCCGTCGAGCTCGCGCGGAAGGCTCGTAAGGCCCTGGGTGGCGGCGTCATGGGCATCAAATCAATCAAGACAGACCTGGCCATTTAGCAGCTTCACAGCAAGCTCGTCGCGCGGCGTTGTGCGGCGGACAACAAGTAACGGGCGGGCGCGGGAGCACGCCTCGTCCTGGCGGCTCCGTCGAGTTTCTCGAAGAGGAATTTCGCAGGCGGGCAAACGTCGCGAAGGCCAAATGTCGCGGATTTCGTGATCGAGCTGGGCGGCAGACTGTCTGAGCCTGACAATCCGTCGAGCCAAGTTGTCAAAGTGGCATGGTGATTGACAGTTTTGGCGTCCGCTGCCAGATTGGCTTGATGAGTGACGCGTTGTCCACGCAACACGATGAGGGGCGAACCACGCCGGTTCCGGGTGAGTCGGCGCCGACTGGCGAGGAGATCACGGTGCTGGTCGTCGATGACGAGCCCAGCAACCAAACCTCGCTGGCCAAGATTTTTCAGCGCGAGGGCATGCGCGTGTTCACGGCCGACGGTGCCAAGAGCGCGCTCGAGGTCGCGCGTAAGCACAAGGTGCAGGTGGTGCTGACCGACCTGATGATGCCCGGCACCAACGGCGTCGAGCTGATGCGCGCGTTGAAAGAGGTATCGCCCGACACCGAGACGGTACTGATGACCGCGTACGGTACCGTCGAGACGGCCGTGCAAGCCATGCGCGACGGCGCTTACGACTTCGTCGAGAAGCCGCTGAAGCGCATGACGATCGTGAAGAGCGTGCGCAAGGCGGCCGAACGGCAGAGCCTGGTGGCCGAAAATCGCTCGCTCAAGCAAGAGCTGAAGCTGCTGACGACGCGCGAAATCGTCGGCCAGAGCCCGGCGCTACGGCGCGTGCTCGACGTGGCGACGCAAGCGGCACCTTCCAGCGCAACCGTGCTGATTTTGGGCGAATCCGGCACCGGTAAAGAGCTTTTGGCGCGCTACATCCACGGTAAGAGCGCGCGTGCCGACGGGCCGTTCGTGGCCGTCAACTGCGCGGCGATTCCGGAAAGCATCTTGGAGGCCGAGCTGTTCGGTCACGAGCGCGGCGCGTTCACTGGCGCGATCGCCAAGCGTGATGGTCGCTTTGCGCGTGCCCGCGGCGGCACGCTATTTTTGGACGAAATCGGCGAACTTTCGCCGGCCGTGCAGGTCAAGATCTTGCGCGTGCTGCAAGAGGGCGAGTACGAGCCAGTCGGCGGTCACACGGTGCGGGCCGACGCGCGGATCGTGGCGGCGACGAACAAGGATTTGGTCGCCGAAGTGGAGGCTGGACGCTTCCGCGAGGATCTCTATTATCGGCTGAACGTGATCGCGATCACGGCGCCGCCGCTGCGTGCACGGCGCGAAGACATTCCGCTTTTGGTCGATCACTTCCTCGGCGTCTATTGCAAGAAGAATGGCCGCGCGCGGCTGGTCGTGCCGTCCGAGGTGCTGCAGAAGCTCAGCGACTACCCGTGGCCGGGCAACGTGCGCGAGCTCGAGAACGTGATCGAGCGCGCGGCGGTGCTGTGCCGGAACGAGAACCTGGCGCTTTCGGACCTGCCTGACGCCGTCGCCCAAGCCGCCGCGGCGCCGCCGTCGGCCGTACAATTTCCGATCGGCACGCCGCTCGAGGAGGTCGAACGGCGTTTGATCCGCGACACCCTCGCCCACACCGGCGGCGACAAATCGCTGGCCGCTCAGCTGCTCGGTATCTCGACGCGCACGATTTATCGCAAGCTCGGCGAAACGGAGTGAACTAAAGCCCAGCGAAATCGCGCCTTTGCCAACTTGGCAGCGGATCCACGTTAATCGCGTTTCCGGTTGCCAGGTTGGCGGAGAAAAAGCGCGGGCACCCTGCGACAAACCGCTGAGATTTCAAGTGCTTTTCCGGTATTGACCCCTGGCACGTCTCTCGCTTTAACCCGCCCCGGTCCATTGGCAATCGACGCTCTGCTCAAACGTTACTTCCTCGGGGTCGTGCTCGCGCTCGTCGCCGTCGCCGCGTACTTCCAGGCCGCGGGCGCGACCCAGCTCGTCGGCTCCGCGATCGGCGCTGCGGCGTCTTCGGGCGCGGCGCCGGTCGTGGTGCCCCCGTACAAGCTGGCCGTCCCGACGCGCGATCCGAAGACCGGGCAGCCGATCATCGAGCGCAACCCGTTCGACTCGGTGACGGGGCCGCTCAACCAGGTCGAGGTCACGATGCCGGACGCAACGCCGGCCGGTCCGGACTTGAGCGATCCGTTGGCGTCGCCCGCGTGCGAAGGCATCCAGGTGCTGATCGTCACCGAATCGACGGATCCGCTGTGGTCGGTCGCGGCGCTGCAGGGCCCAGGCGAGCCGCATCCGCGCATGCGCCGCGTCGGTGACGACGTCGGCGGCAAGAAGGTCGCGTTCATCGGCTTCAATCCGAAAGAGAACACGCCGGCGGTTTGGATCGAGGCTGGCAGTGCGTTGTGCCAGGCGATGTTGTTCCGCACTCAGCCGGCCGTGCCTGCCGCTGCGCCGGCTGCTGCCGCCGCGCCGGCTGTTGCCGTGCCGGAGCCGCCTAAGCCCGGTGGCCCGCCGGCGCTGGATCCGGCGATCGCCGCCAAGATCCACAAGGTCAGCGACACCGAGTTCAACATCGATCGCTCGGTCGTCGACCAGATCCTCGAGAACCAGGCCGAGCTGATGAAGTCGGCGCGCATCGTGCCCGAGCAGAAAGACGGGAAGGTCGTTGGTGTTCGCATGTTCGGCATCCGACCCGACACGCTGCTCGGCACGCTCGGTCTGCAGAACGGCGACCGGCTCGAGACCCTCAACGGCTTCAACATGGCGAGCCCCGAAAAAGCCCTCGAGGCTTACGCAAGACTTCGCACCGCCAGCGCCCTCAACGTCAAAGTCAACCGCCGCGGTGCCCCCGTCAGCATCGACTTCCACATCAAGTGAGACCAGTTTCGTGAAAGCTCGTTCGCATCGTTCCTCCCTCGTACCGCGCGGCCCGCTCGCCGGATCACTCGCTGCTCTGGCTTGGCTGATCACCGCGCGCGCAAGCGCTCAAGACGCGGCGCCTCCTGCAGCGGCCGCACCGGCGGCTCCGGCACCACCGGCCGCGGGCTTCGACAAGATGAAGGGTGTCAACCGCCGCAAGTCGTTGTTCGACAAGGTGGACTCGGTTCGGCAAAAGCGGCTCGCGGCGCCGCTCAATCCTGCGGCTGCGCCAGCGCCTCCGCCAGCGCCGGTCATGCCGGCTGCGGCGCCGATCACGCCGGTCGCGGCGCCCGTGGATCGCGATCCGCCCGGCGCCGCACCTGGTCTGCCGAGCACGATGGACAAGATCGCGGCGGCCACCGACGTGCCGTTTCGGGCCAAGCCGGGCGGGCACCTGGTCAAGTTCAACCTGCAAGATGCCGACTTGGCCGAGCTGGTGAACCACATCTCCGGCCTCACCGGGAAGCGCTTCATCTACGGCGCGAAGGTGCGCCAGGTGAAAGCCACGGTCGTATCGCCCGAGCCGGTGACGCTCGAAGAGGCTTACCAAGCGTTCCTGTCGATCCTCGAGGCCAACGGCATGACCGTCGTGCCGCACGGTCGCTTTCTGAAGATCGTCGACAGCGGCGGCGTCGTCACGCAGCCGACGCCGATCGTCGCGCGTGGCGAGCCGGTCGCCGACGCCGACCGCTACGTGACGCGCCTGTATCGCCTGCAAGCCGTCTCGACCGACGAGGCGACCGCGCTGATCACCAAGTTCAAGAGCAAGGACGGCGACGTCTCGGCCTATGCGCCGGGACGGCTGCTGATCATCACCGACACCGGCACCCAGGTGCGGCGCATGATCCGCCTGCTCGAAGAGGTGGACGTCGGTGGCTCTGGGCAACGGCTTTGGATCGAGCCGGTGCACAACGGCTCCGCGCCGGACCTGGCCAAGCGCGTGAACGAATTGTTCGAGCTTGGCTCGGCGCCGGGCCAGCCGGGCAGCGCCGCCGCCAAAGCCAGCGGCTTGTCCAAGGTGATCGCCGACGAGCAGACCAATTCGCTGATCATCGTCGGCACCGACGACTCGTACTCGAAGCTGCTCGATTTGTTGAAGCGCCTCGATTCGCACACGACCGACGCCGGTCGCGTGCACGTGTTGCCGCTGCAACACGCGATCGCCGATGAGCTGTCGCCGACGTTGAGCCAAATGCTTGGTGGTTCGGGCGGCGGCGCTGGCAAAAAGGGCGAAGCTGCGACCGCGGCTGGCAACGCCGGCGGTATGTTCGAAGGTGAAGTTCGCGTAACGCCGGACAAAAGCACCAACTCGCTGATTATCACCTCGTCGAATCGCGACTACGCGACCCTACGCCTGGTGCTCGACAAGCTCGATCGTCCGCGCCGGCAGGTGTTCATCGAAGCGGTCGTGATGGATCTCGAAGTCAGTGATCAGACGACGCTCGGCGTGGCTTTCCACGGCGGCGATACGGTCGACACTGGCGGCGGTCAGAGCTTGCTACTCGGCGGCTTTCAGGCTGGAAAATCGGTGGCATTTCCGGCGAGCCCCGATCTGTTGCAAGGCCTCGCGGCGGGTATGCGCGGCCCCGATCTGGCCGGCACGCAGAACCTGATCCCCGGCACCACCGGTCTCAGCATTCCGGCGTTCGGTGTCGTGCTCAATGCGCTCGCCACCAGCGGTAAGTCGAACGTGCTGGCCACTCCGCACATCATCGCGACCGACAACGTCGCGGCCGATATCCAGGTGGGCCAGAATATCGCGCTGCAGCAGAATGTCGGCGGCGGCCTGGCGGGCCTGGCTGGTCTGGCTGGCGGCGCCGCCGGCGGTCTCGGTGCCCTCGGCGGCTTGGGAGCTCTCGGCGGTGGCTTCGCCGCGCCGCGCCAAGACGTCGGTAACAAGATCAAGGTGACGCCGCACATCAACGAATCGAACCAGGTGCGGCTCGAGATTGATCAGGAGAGCAGCTCGCCAGGCGCCTCTTCCGGCGATCTCGGCGCCGTGACGATCAACAAGCGGACCGCCAACACCACGGTCGTCGTTGCCGACCAGCAGACGGTCGTGCTCGGCGGCTTGATGCAGGACATCTACACGACCGCGCGCGAGAAGGTGCCGGTACTGGGCGATCTTCCGATCTTAGGTGCGCTGTTCCGCAAGACGACGACGCTCAAGAAGAAGACCAACCTGCTGCTGATCCTGACGCCCCACGTGATCCGCGATCAGGCAGATTTGCGCCGGATTTTCGAGCGCAAGATGCAAGAACGTCAAGAATTCTTGGATCGCTACTTCGTGTTCTCAGGTCAGGATTGGTCGCCGCCAAAGGATTGGACGCGCACCAACGGCTTGCTCGAGGATATTCGGAAGTCGTACCGGTTGATCGCCGAGGAGGCGGAGTGGAAGCGTGTATCGCTGGGTCCTGAGACCGCCGAGCGCGAGGCGACCGTTCCGCTCGAGCTGCCTGGCACGCCGAAGGTCGGCGGTAGCGCGGGCGATCCCGCCACCTCTCGCACGCCTCGTCGCGGCGCTGCACCTGCCGCCGCTCCGGCCATTCCGGCGCCCGCCGCTGTTCCTGCCGCTCCGGCGCCTCCGCCACCGCCTCCGCCCGGACCGGCGGGTCGCAACGACTCGCCTGCCGAATCGCCGGTTCGCATCACGCCGCTCGCGCGTAGCGTGAACGTGGAGCGGGTGGAGTAACGATGCTCGAAGAGCGCGTGCTCGGAAACTTGCTAGTGCGGCAGGGCGTCGTCTCGCTCGAAGCGCTCGAGCCATTGCTCACGCAACAGCGCGAGAAGGGCACGCCGCTCGGCGATCTGCTGGTGCAGTCGAAGCTGGCGACCGAGGTCGATCTGGCGCGCGCGCTCGCGACCGAGTGCCGCGTGCCGTTCTCCGAGCGCGTCGAGAGCGAAGCCGTGCAAGCGCCGGTCGCTGGGCGCGTCCCGATCGGTTACGCCAAAAATCACTTGATTCTGGTGATGGCGGAGCATGACGACACGATCGACGTCGTGTGCGCCGATCCTTTGAGCGTGGGCGCCGTGGACGGCGTGCGGGCGATTTTCAACAAGCGCGTGTCGCTCTCGGTGGCTCCGGCCAGCGTGGTGATGGACGCGATCAACCGTGTCTACGAGCGCCAAGACACGATGAGCGAGCTCGAGAGCGATGAAGGTCTCGCCGACGACGGCGAGCAGGACATCCTCGACTCGGACGACGACGCGCCGATCATTCGTTGGGTGAACGCGCTGTTTTCGCAGGCCGTGAAGGAGCGGGCCAGCGACATTCACATCGAGCCTGAGGACCGCGAGGTGCTGGTTCGTTACCGCGTCGACGGGCGGCTGTTCGTCGCCAAGCGTGCCAGCCGGCAGTTCATGAGCTCGGTGGTCGCGCGCGTGAAGATCATGGCCGGCCTGAACATCGCCGAGAAGCGCCTGCCGCAAGACGGACGCATCTCGCTGAAAATCGCCGGTCGCAGCATCGACGTCCGCGTTTCGACCATCCCGACCAGCCGCGATCACGAGCGGATCGTGATGCGCCTCTTGCACAAGACCAACGTCCTCTTGGACTTGAAGGACTTGGGCTTTTCGGATCGCGACTACGGGTTGATGGATTACCTGATCAACCGCCCCGACGGCATCATCTTGGTCACCGGCCCGACCGGTAGCGGTAAGACGACCACGCTGTACGCGTGCCTGAACCGCATCAATACGCCGGACGTGAACATCCTGACCGCCGAGGATCCGGTCGAGTACGAGATCGGCGGCATCCATCAGGTGCCGGTGCAGGCCAAGATCGGCCTGACCTTCGCCAGCGCTCTGCGCGCCTTCTTGCGCCAAGATCCCGACATCATCATGGTCGGCGAAATTCGCGACAAAGAGACGGCGGAAATCGCCATGCACGCGTCGATGACCGGCCACTTGGTGCTGTCCACGATCCACACCAACGACGCGGCTAGCGCCGTCAACCGCTTGGTCGAGATGGACGTCGAGCCGTTTTTGGTGCGCTCGAACGTGATCGGCATCCTGGCCCAGCGCCTGGTGCGCGTGCTGTGCCCAGCCTGCAAAGAGGCTTACACGGCCGAGCCGTACGAGCTGCAGCAGCTCGGTATCGATCCGGAGCGAACGCGCCGCCGCGAAGAGCGCAAGCTCTCGCCGCGCTACGTCGTGCACGGCGCCGTCTACGATCCGGTGGGATGGCGCGGTGCCGGTATGCCGACGTTCTTTCGGCCGAAGGGCTGCGAGAAGTGCGACAACAAGGGCTTCACCGGCCGGCGCGGTATCTACGAGCTACTCGTGCTCGAAGACGTCGTGGCCGCGCACATCTTGGCCAAGGCCGACGCACAGACGATCAAACGCGCGGCGATGAGCCAAGGCATGGACACGATGCGCGACGACGGTGCGCGCAAGGTGCTCGAGGGTCGCACGACCGTCGAAGAAGTCGTCGCGGCAACGCAAGACGACGTCGTCATCGACGAGTGAGCTGAACCATGGCCGTCTACGAGTTTCGCGGTATCCAAGTTGCAACCGGCAAGCCGGTTAAAGGCTTCCGCGACGCCGACAACGCCAAGAGTTTGCGCGGCGTGCTGCGCAAAGAAGGCGTCTTGCTCACGCTCGCCACGGAGGAGAACAAGAAGAAGGAGACCGACAAGCGTAAGCTCGACTTGTTGGCGTTCTTTCGCCGGCCGAGCACTAGCGACGTGGCGATCATGACGCGGCAGCTGGCGACGCTGGTGCGCGCGGGCGTGCCGCTGGTCGAGTCGGTCGCGGCGCTGACCGATCAGGTCGAAAAGCAGATGTTGGTGCGTGTCTTGACCGAGCTGCGCGAAAACCTGAACGAAGGTACGAGCTTCGCCAAGTCACTGGCCAAGCACCCGCAGGTTTTCCCGCCGCTGTACGTGAACATGGTCGCGGCCGGCGAAGCATCCGGCACGCTCGAGGCCGTGCTCGAGCGCTTGGCGGACTTCATGGAAGGCCAGGCGCGGCTGAAGGGCAAAGTCTCCGCCGCGCTCGCTTACCCGATTCTGATGGTGATCATCGGCGGCCTGTTGGTGGGCGTTTTGATGGTCGCGGTCGTGCCGAAGGTGACGAGCATCTTCAACAGCTTGGGTCACGCGCTGCCTTGGTACACGCGGCTTTTGATCTTCGTCTCGGACACGCTGGCCGGCTTTTGGTGGCTGATTTTGGGCGCGCTGGGGCTGGCGATCTACCTTTTTCGCCGCTGGAAAAAGCAGCCGGAGGGGCGCCTGAAATGGGATTCGATTCGGCTCAAACTGCCGATCTTCGGCAAGCTCAACCTGCTGGTAGCGGTGGCGCGCTTCTCGCGAACGCTGGCAACCTTGCTCGCCAGCGGCGTGCAGCTACTGCAGGCGATGGAGATTGGCATCAACGTGCTCGAAAACGCCCGGCTCGAGCTGGTCGTCAAAGACGCAATTGGCTCAATTCGCGAGGGTGAGAGCATCGCCGTACCGCTCAAACGCAGCGGCGTGTTCCCGCCGATGATGACGCACATGATCGCGGTCGGTGAGAAGTCGGGCCAGCTCGAGGCGATGCTCGAGAACGTGAGCCGCGCCTACGAAGCCGACGTGGAGACGCGCGTCGTGGCGCTGACCAGCCTGCTCGAGCCGATCATGATCGTGGCGCTCGGCGGCGCGGTCGGCTTCATCGCGATGTCGATCTTGATGCCGCTACTGCAAATGAACGAGCTGGTGGAGTAGCTGTGATCCTGAAGCGCCGAAGTGACCGCCGCATCTTGTTCCCCTGGGAGGGGCGCGGAGGCTTGCGGCGCTTCATCGAGCTCGGGCGGGTCAGGCCGATCGGGCTCGGCTTGGGGATCGCCGCTTTGTTCGTCGTAATTGGCGTTCACGAGCACCGCCAGGCGGGAATCAGGCGCACGCGGGCCACGTTATTGGGCGTGCGTCCCGCGATCGAAGCCTACATGGCCGACCACGACGGTGGCTGTCCGCCGGCGCTCTCGGCGCTGCAGGACCAGTATGCGCGCTTCAAAGAGCCGCCCACCGACGCCTGGGGCCAAAAACTGAGGTTGGTCTGCCCAGCGAGCGAGCTGGGCAAGAGTTATGTGCTCGAGAGCGGCGGGCCTGATGGTGTGCCCGGTGGTCTCGATCGGATCCAATGATGAAGAGGAGTCGAGGAGTAACGACATGCTGATGCAAACAACTTTAGAATCACGTCAGGCGCTGGTGGCGCGCTTGCGTCGTTTGCGCCGGATGCGCGGCGTGACGCTGTTCGAGGTGCTGATCGTGGTTGCGATTCTGGCGATGGTAGCCGGTGGCGTGGCCGTGTTCGCGCTGCCACGCTTCCTGGACGCGCAGAAGAAAACCGCGGAGGCGGGCGCGCGCACGATCCGCATGGCCGTTCAAGGCTGGCAAGCGGCCAACAATGAGACCAGTTGCCCGACGATCAGCCAGCTGATTCAGGACAAGCAGCTCGACAGCGCCCAGAACACCAATGATCCGTGGGGTCAGGCCTACAATCTGAACTGCGGTGACGAAGAAGTGACCGTGATGTCCAACGGCCCCGACAAGAAGAAGGGCACGAAGGACGACATCGCGGTGCCGAAGGGCGCTACGACTCAAGCCGAGTAGGAAAGGCAACGTGGTTCGTGCCGGCCTTCATCAATCCCAGCTTCCCGTGGACGCCCTGTAGTCGGCGTCCGCTCGGGTCGAAGGCCGGCCAGCGTGGGCTGACGTTGATCGAGCTGGTGATCGCCATCGCGTTGGTGGCGCTTCTGTCGGCCAGTCTGCTGTTCGGCAAGAACATGTTGGTTGGCAGCCGCGTGAAGAGCGCTGCGACGCTGATCGTGAGCAGCGTGCGCTACGGCCTGACGCGCTCCAACGCCACCGGCCGTCCCGCGCGACTCGTGATCGACCTCGACAAGAAGCAGCTGTCGATCGAAGAAGCGTCGAACAGTCTCATGCTGCGCGAGAAGAGCGCTGATCAGACCGGTGGCGCCGACCCGGCGACGGTGGCCGAGAACAAGGCGCGCGCCGAATCGGAGAAGATCATCGAGGGACCGCACGCGCCGCGCGCGCGTTTTTCCAAGCTTACCGGTGTCCGCGGCGCGGTCGAGGACCTAGCGAAAGGTCGTGCGCTCGGCGACGGCGTCGAAATCGTCCGCGTGCGCACCGAGCACGACGATGAGGTCATCACCGAAGGTCGTGCGTACATCTATTTTTGGCCGGGTGGCACGACCGAACGTGCGATCGTTCAGCTCAAGAAAAAAGGCGACAAGGGGCCGGCGCTCACGGTGGTGGTAAGCCCACTCACCGGTCGCGCCAAGGTCGAGACGGGCGAAGTCGATTTCCCTGAACCGCGCGGCTTCGACCAAGACTTCACGGAGCGGGAGGAATGATGCCGAGGCGTAACTCCTCGCACGGCTTCACCTTGCTCGAAGTCCTCGTGGCGATCGCCATCTTGGGCTTGGGGTTGGTGGTGATTCTCAGCTCGCAAGCCGGTTTGTTTGCTGGCGCTTCGCGTGGCGAGCACCTGACGGTGGCGAGCAACCTGTTGCGCTGCAAGATGAGCGAAATCGAGCTCACGCTGGCGCAGAAGGGCTTTTCGCTCACCGACGAGAACGACGAGGGCGAGTGCTGCGAAGGTGAGGGTGAGGGCTACACGTGCTCGTGGAAGATTGAGCGCGTCGAGCTGCCACCGTTGCCGGAGCCGGATCAAGACGGCGGTGCGCCGGGGCCCGCGGGCTCGGCCGGCTTGAATGGTCCAGGCGGTCTAGGTTTTGGCGCACCGCCGCCCGGTTCGGCGGCGCCTGGCGCGGGTGGCCCGCTCGGCGCGCTGATGAATATTTCGGCCTCGCAGGGCGCATCGCTTGGTGACAAGGCTACTCCGGGCTCGGTCATGCAGCAGCTGGGCAGCACTGGCGCCTCCGGCATGGAGGGCATGGTGATGGGCTTCGTTTACCCGAGCCTCAAACCGATGCTCGAAGCCAGCATTCGCCGCGTCACGGTGACGGTCAAATGGACTGAAGGCAAAAGCAAGCGCGACATGGAGGTCACGCAGTTCCTGACCCGACCGCAGGAAGGCCAGCTCGGCACCGCGGACATGCTTGGGCTCGACGCGATCTCGCAGGCGGCGGCCGGGCTGCAAGGCGTTGGCGCGCCGGGTGCGCCAGGCGCCCCTGGCACGACGCCTGGCACCACCGGGAGCATCCTCAAATGAACGGGCGCGGGCGCGGGCGTGGGCGCGGCTTCACCTTGCTCGAGGTCTTGATCTCGATCGCGATCTTGGCGGCGATCACCTCGATACTGTTCGGAGCCTTCTCGGCGATGAAGCGCAGCAAGGACGGCTTGACGCGCCTTCAAGATCGACAGCGCGAGGGCCGGCTGGCGATGGCGCGCATCACGCGCGAGCTGCAGAGCGCTTACTTGTCGGCGCACATTCCGCTGAATCAGGCGCTGCTGGTCCAGAAGACGATCTTCAGGAGCGAGCGCGGCACCCCGGCGGATCGCGTAGATTTTACGGCGTTTGCTAACCGTCGCCTGGACAAGAACTCGCACGTCTCCGACCAGTGTGAGCTCTCGTACTTCGGCTCGCCCAACCCCGACGGCTCCGGTACGACCGATCTGGTGCGGCGCATCGACACCGAGATCGACTTGGAACCGACCAAAGGCGGCAAGGTCGAAGTGCTCGCCACCGACATCGATTTGTTCGACCTGCAGTACTTGGACGCTCAAACCGGCCAGTGGCAGGAGAGCTGGGACACGACCCAAACCACTGGCCAACCTGATCGCCTGCCGTTGCAGGTGCGAATCATCTTGGTCCTGAACGGTGGCGCGCGGTCGGCCTCGGAGCGAAGCCGCGGCACGATCCGGCTGGTGACCAAGGTCGGCCTGAACATGCTGCAACCCCTCACGTTCGCGACGCTGTAGGAATCATGTCGAAGCTGCTCGCCCTGCTGACCCGTCCGATTGGCGCGCTGTCGCGTCAACGGCTCGGCGAGAGCGCCGCGCCGCGCGCCAAGCTGGGCGCGCGCGCACGGCGGCTGCGGGCTCGACGTCAGCGCCGCGGCGTCGCGCTGATCTTGGTGCTCAGCTCGCTCACGATCCTGACCGTGATGCTGTCGGAGATTCAGGACGAAAACGCGGCCGAGCTGAGCAGCTCGTTGACCGCGCGTGACGCGGTCGTGGCCGAATACGCGGCGCGCAGCGCGATCAATCTGTCGCGGTTGCTGATCGCTGCCGAGCCGACGATCCGAAAGACGCTCGCGCCGCTGTTCTTGATGATGAAGAGCGCCCCGCCGCAGATTCCGGTGTGGGAATTTACCGATCGCGTGATGGGCGCTTTCAACGATCAGGCGGGCGCGGAGGCGTTCCAGTCGCTCGGCAGCTTCGACCTCACCCGCGGCAAGAACCTGGGGTTGAAGGGCGCCGGGTTCGAGATCAAGGTCGTCGATGAGGACTCCAAGATCAACCTGAACGAGCCGGCGCGCGGTGGCGCCTTCGGCCAAGCGCGTTTGGCGTCCGAGCTGATTGGGCTGATGGGCGGCCCGCAGAACAATCCACTGTTCGAGGGGCGCGACAAGGACGGACAGTTTTCGGATCGCCAAGCCGTGTGCGCGGCGGTCATCGACTGGGCCGATCCGGATTCGGAGACTTACGTCTGCGACCCGAACAACCCGACTGCGCAATCGGCGGCGGCCGAAGACTCGTTCTACGAGTTGCTGAAACGCCCGTATTCGCGCAAAAATGCCGCGTTCGACAGCCTGGAGGAGTTGCATAAGCTGCGCGGCTTCAACGACGACTTCTGGGCCACCTTCGTCGAGCCTGATCCCGACCGCCCCGAGAAACGCACGGTGACGGTTTGGGGGCAGGGCACGATCAACGTCAACACCGCCAACCCGCAGACGCTGTTGGCGTTCATTTGCTCGACCGCGCCGGCCGCGCAACCGTGTTCGGATCCGGCCGAGGCCGCAAAATTCCTGATGATGGTGACGATGCTGCGTGGCGCGATGGCAGGCGTGCCGCTGTTCTCGTCGCCGCAGATGTTCATCAACGCGCTCAGTAACAAAGGGCCGTTTGGCCAGATTTTCCAGGCGATTGGCATGCAGCCGGTGCCGTTTTTGTCGATCGATCAGGCCAGCAAGATGATCTCGGTCGAGAGCAAGCTGTTCAGCATTTACGCTACCGGTGTCGTCAAATCGGGCAAGCGCGAGACGCGCGTGCGCGTCCACGCCGTGGTCGACTTCCGCAACGCGCCTCCGCCCGGCCAAGCCACTCAGATCAACCAGCTGGCCCAGGTCAACAACGCGCTGGCCGGTGCCAACGCTCAGCCGGGCTCCGTCTCCGGGACGCCACAGGCCGGGGCCAACGGGGCGACCCCGAATCCGAATGACCCCAACGCTGCGATGGCGGCGATGCTCAAGCCGACCCCGGGCGGCACCATAATCCACTATAAAGTCGAGTGAGCCGAGACACATGGCAGGTTACGTAGGCATCGATATCGGAAAGACCCACGTTCGCGCGGCGAGCGTGGTCGTGGGCTACAAACGTTTGTCGCTCGGACGACTCGAAGAGGTGGCGCTCGACGCGGCTCCGTCTTTGGAACGCGCGCTGCAAATGGCGTGCGCGCCGCTGCTCGAGCACTCCGACGGCTTGGCTGTGGCGATCGACGGCGACCAATGTTTCATCCACCGGATCTCGATTCCAGCGACTGCAGCTAAGCGGCTCGAAGAGGTGCTGCCGTTCGAGGTCGAGGCGCAGGTGCCAGTCGATATCGACGAGTTGGTATTCGACCATCGCTCGCTGCGTCGGCGCAGCTCGAGCGAGCCGGTCGTGGTGATGACGGCTGCCGCGCGGATCGACACGGTGCGCGCGCGCATCGACCTCATTCAGGGCGCGTTGGGGCGCCAGCCGGATCGCGTGGGTCCGGGGCCGCTGGTGCTCGCGAACCTAGCGTCGGTCGTGAGCTCGCTACGTGGGCCGGGTCCGTTTGCGCTGGTCGACTTGGGCGCGGAGCGCACCGAAGTAACGGTGCTGGCGCAGGGCGAAGTGGTGTTCGTGCGCACGCTCTCGCAAGGCGTTGCGGGGCTTCCGGGTACCGCGGGCGTGCTGGCCAGCGAGCTGCGGCAGACGTTCCTGTCCGCGGCCGTTGCGGTCGGTGGGGATTTGCAGGCCGCTTACCTGGTCGGCGGTGGTGCCGCAGCGACCGGCGCCGCCGAATTTCTGGCCTATGAGGTCGGCGTGCCGATTACTCCATTGCCAGCTTTGGAGCTGGAAGGCGTGTCGGAGGAGCGCGCGGCGAGCTTGCCCCGCTTCGCCAAGGCCATCGCGTTAGCGCTCGGCGCGTCCGGTCGTGGGCGCGATGTGGATCTGCGGCGCGGGCCGCTGGCGTACCAGCGAGGCTTCGGTTTCTTGAAAGAGAAGCTGCCGGTCTTGAGCGGGCTGGGCGCCGCGATCGCGATAAGCTTCGTATTCTCGAATTGGGCGCAAATGCGCGCGCTCGATCGCGAGCACGAGCTGCTGCAAAGCCAGCTGACGGCGGTCTCGAAAGAAGTGTTGGGCGAGGCGGTGAGCGACGCCGACGCCGCCACCGAAGCGCTGGCCCACGCGCAAGCCGCCGAAGAAGCGGATCCGATGCCGCAGGTCGATGCGTTCGACGTCATCGTCGAGCTCTCGAAGGTGATCCCGAGCACGATGGTGCACGACATCGAAGAGTTCGATATGCAGCGCGGCAAGGTAAAAATGTCGGCTGTGGTCGGCTCGACCGGCGACGCGCAGAGCATCGCGACCGAAATTGGCAAGCACCCGTGCGTCAAAGACCCCAAAATTGCCAAGATTACCCAGGTCGTGAACAGCGACCGTCAGAAGTACGTGCTCGAGCTGGACGTGCGATGTGGCGACGACGCTGCGAAGAAGAAGCCCGACAAGCCTACTGAGGAACCAGCCAAGGAGCCGGCGCAATGAGCATCGCCGAAAGACTCTCGCGACTCGAGCCGCGCGAACGACGGCTGCTCGGCATCTTGGCTGGCGTGTTCGGTGTGATGGCCTTCTTGGCGATCCCGATCGGTATTGCCGCCACCGTGCACGGCCAAGCGAACGAGAACGACGCGCTGCGCGCCGCCATCACCGGCATCGAGGACGCACGCGAAAAGGTCGAAAAGGCCCAGGCCGGGCGCGACGCCGTCACGGCGCGCTACGCGCAGCCGGCGCCGCAGTTGGCCGCGTTCCTCGCCAAGGTCGCCGGCGAGACGTCGGTCGAGATCCCGGAGAGTCAAGATCGCCAAGCCGTGCCGCACGGTAAGCGCTACTCCGAGCGCTCGACCAAGATCACCTTGCGCAAGGTGGGGATGCTCAAGCTGATCCACTTGATGGAGCGCATCGAGACTTCGGGTCACCCGGTGACGCTCTCGTCGCTCAACATTCGCAAACGCGCCAGTGAGCCGGATTCGTTCGACGTCGACATGGTGGTCAGCGCGTTCGATCGCAAGGCGTCGGAGCCCAAAAAGGCCGACGGAAAGCCAGCTGCCAGCAGCGAAGCGGGCACCAAGGAGCCCTCGGAATGACCCCGCGCGTTCGACAGCTTTTGAAGTGGGCCGGCTACGTGGCGTTCTACCTGTTCGCGCTGCTGGTCTTTGCGTACCTGACGTTCCCGTACAATCGCCTTGGCGATCGCATCGTGCAGGAATTCAACGCCAAACAGACTGGCCCCAAGCCGATGCGGCTCAAGCTCGGCGACATGAGCTCCTACTGGCTCAACGGGGTGGAGGCCGAGAACATCACCTTCACCTCACCCGGTGAGCCGGATGAGACGGGCAAGCCCACCAAGTCGAAGGTGCTCAAGATTGACTCGGCGCATGCGTCGGTGTCGCTGCTTCGCTTGCTGATCGGTACGTTGCGCCTCTCGTTCGGCGCCGACGCATTCGGTGGACAGCTTTCGGGTGCGACGTCGAATTCCGATGAGGGCCGCCAGTTGGAGGTCGAGCTCGAGGATCTGGACTTGGGCCAGGCGCCGATGTTCGCCGACATCGTCGGCCTGCCGCTGGCTGGTAAGCTGAACGGCACGATCGAGTTTTTGATGCCGGAAGAGAAGCTGTCGAAGGCCGACGGCAAGATCAGCCTCAAGGTGACGGGGCTTGCGGCGGGCGACGGCAAAGCCAAGATCCGCGATACGATCGCGCTGCCGCGACTCGACGCGGGGGAGCTCACGCTCGAGGCCGAGGCCAAGACCGGTAACCTTAAAATCACGAATTTCTCGGCCAACGGCCCTGATCTACGCCTCGACAGCGACGGCACGCTGCGGCTGCGCGACGCATTCGATACCAGCCTGCTCAGCTTGAACGTCTCGTTCAAGTTCCAGGAGCGCTACACCAACAAGAGTGACATCACCAAGAGCCTGTTCGGCTCGGGCAGCATGCCGGGCTTGTTCGATCTCGATCCGAAGATGAAGCACGCCAAGCGCCCCGACGGCTCCTACGGCTGGCGCGCCAGCGGCGCGGTCTCGCACCTCAACTTCACGCCCGCGCCAACCGTCATCGGCGGCACCGCCGCGGCGAAGCCGGTCGCCGAACCCTGAAATTCAACAGGAAGGCGGGAAGGCGGGAAGGCGAGACGAGAGTTTTTGGGTGGGTGCTACTGATCGCTCGACGCCGAAGTCCGGCGGCTCGGCTGCTGTCGCAGGCTCGAACAAACAAACCCTTCCCGCCTTCCTGTTGTCTCGCGCTCGGGGCGAACAGGACTTTACGAGTCGACGGCGATCCCCAACTGTTGTCGTAGCGAGAAGTACTGGCTGCTCACGCTGAACAGCACCAGCTCCTTCAGCCGCTCGTCGGTGGTGACCGAGCTGGTGCTCTCGTCGGAAGCTTTGATGATCTGCGTTGCCGTCTCGAGATCGTGAGACAGCAAGAAGCCGACACGGTCGGCCGTCAGATCCACGCCGCGCACCCAGCGCTTCAAGTCGAGCGCGGCGCCCGAGGTCAGTAGCTTGGCCACGACGCGCGTCAGGTGGTCGCGGGCCTGCCCAGTCACGCCCGCGTTCAAGGCTTGCATCGCCTCGGCCACGGCGCCCTCGAGCTCGGGGCTGACCGGGAATTGCGGTGAGCTCAGCTTGATCGCGGCAAACAGCCAGGCCTTGAGGATCGTGCCGCTGGCCAGCAGGTGCCGCAGATAGAGCCCCGGTCGCAGGTACGTGAGCTGCTGACCGGCGATGAACGCTGCCGGTTGGAGCGGCACGTCAGTACGCAGCGCGGTCTGCCCGAGCACCAGCGCTGGCTCGTGCGTGAACAAGAACGAGAGGCCCCCGGGATCGTTCGGGTTCTCGAACGCTGGCGGCACCTGCATACCGAGCACGCCGGCCGCGTAGTACAGGCTCTGACACACCGGCGCCGGATGCTGCGTGACGTCGACCAGGTAGCTGGTGTCGTAGCCCAGCTCTTGCGCGGTCTGGCTGCGCCGTGCGATCACGGCCGGCTCGATCAGCGCGAACACGCTGCTGAGCAGCGCGTCGGCGTCGAAGTGCATCAGCTGCACCAGCCACTCTTCGTCGCCGAGCGTCGACTGCGCGGGCGCCGCAGTTTCGCTCTTCATGCGCTTGTAGAAGCGCTCTTCGTCGGGCTCGGCCAGGTTGAGGACGCTCAGCGTCTGGCACAAACACCACGAGGCGTCGGCCTGCTTGGTCTCCGTGTACAGACGCCGTAGCGCCTTGTACGACTCGGGCCGAAACGGGTTCTGACGGAGCAGCAGCGCCTGGCTCGCAACCGCCTTGTCCAGGTACTTGTCCGGGTCGGTCGCGTACAAGCCGCCCAGGTGCTCGGAGCGCTCTTTGTTCTCCGGCTGCAGCGTTTGCGCGGCTTCGTAGGCGTCGATCGCCTGGTCCATCAGGCCGAGGTTCTTTTCGTAAAGCTCGCCGAGTTGCTGGAAGCTCTCCAGCATTGCGACCTTGTCGTCGGCCTCGGTAGCGGCATCCAGGCGGCGCTTTAGCACGCGCTCGACGCCTTCCCAGTTGCCGCGCTCGCGCTCAAGCTCAACGGCTTCGTTCAGCGCCTTGTCGAAGCGCGGCTCGAGCTTCAACACTTGCTCGTAGAATTCGAGCGCGCGCTCTACGTCACCGGCTTGGCGCGCGGTGACGATCGCGGCCGTGTGCAGGTACTTCACCTTCTGCTTTGGATCGTCGACGAACTCGGCTAGGCGCAGCACGACCTCGACCAGCTTGTTCCAGTCTTTTTCTTCGCTGTAGAGCTGCATCAGTTTCGTGAGCAGTTTGCGGTCGTCGGGGCGGTCTTCGAGCGCGGCGACGAAGCTCTTGGCGGCGCCAGCGCGGTCGTTGAGCTTCTCACCGCAAATGTCACCAATCTCGATCAACAACTCGACGCGTTGATCACCGCTGGCGATGTCCAGGTGACGCGTCTTGACCTTGATCACGTCGGGCCACTTCTCTTCGGCCTCGTAGATCTTGGCCAGCCCGACCAGCGGCAGCGCGCTGCCCGGATCGGCGTCGGCGGCATCTTCGAGCGGCTTTCGCGCCTCTTGGATGTTGCCGGTTTGGCGCAAGGCTTCGCCCAAGCGGTATTGGGCTTGGCCGCGCTGGGTCTCGCTCATCCGCTCGCCAAAGCGGGTCACGAGATCGCGGAACAGCTCGGCGGCACGCTTGGGCGAGCCGTTTTCGAACGTCACGCGCGCGACGCGCTCGAGCGCCTCGAGATCATCGGGCGCGATCCTGAGCAGCGTATCCATCGGCGCCAAGGCTTTTTCGGTCGAGCCGGTTTGCGACAGCGCGTCGACGTAGTGAACTAGCACGCGGATGGCTTCGGTGCGCTCGAGCGTGTCGGCGCGGCCGACCACGCCTTCGTAGTGTTTGGCGGCTTCCAACGCGCGCTTGGCTTCGAACGAGATGTCGCCCAGCACCACCAGCGCGTCGAGGTTCGTCGGATCGAAGCCGAGCGCGCGGCGCGCAGCCTCTTCGGCGCGCTTGTCGTCGCGCACGCCGTCGCGCAGCAGACGCGCCAGCTGCCCAGCCAGCTTGCCCTTGGCCGGCTCGCCTTCGGTTTGGCTCAGCTCGCGCTCGATCAACTGCACGGCGGCGTTGTTGTCGCCGCGCGCTGCGAAGGCCGAGCGTAGGGCTTGCGAAGCAACGGCGTCCTTGGGGTTCGCGTCGAGCGCCTTCTGGAAGCGCGCGATCGCACCGTCCTTGTCGCCGCGGCTCTCCAGCAGCTTGGCGGCGCGCACCCACTGTTCGGCTTTGGCTTCCGGCGTCGTCGCCTTGGCGGCGAGCGCTTCGATCGCGGCCACGGCGGCGCCCGAGTCACCGCTCGACTCGCGCAGTTTGGCCATGGTTTCCATGGCGGTCGGGTGATGCGGGTCGATTTCGAGCGCTTGCTCGTAAGCGCCAATCGCGCGATCTGGTGAGCCTACCTGCTCGGCCAACACCTTGGCGCGCGCCAAGATCAGCGCCAGGCGGCGCGGGGTCTCGGTCACCAGTTTGATGTGACGCTCGTAGATGGTCGCGACGTCTTCCCAACGCTCCAGGCCGCGATACAGCCGCACCAAAGCGGTGAGGGCGTTTTCGTTGCTGGAGTCGAGCTTGGCTACGTTCTCGAATGCCTCGGCTGCTTCCTTGGGATCGATGAATTCCTCTTCGTAGAGGGCAGCGATGCGCTCCCAAAGCGTGACCTTCTGGCGTGGGGTCGCGGCGGCTTCGATCTGCAGGCGCAGGTTCTGGAGCAGGGGTTGGAAGCGACCGAGCTTGGAGTACACGCGATCCAAACCACGCAGCGACTCGGCGTGGTGCGCGTCGAGCGCGAGCACGTCTTTGTAGCGGCGGATGGCTTCGGTGTCGTCGGTGAGCTGGGTCTCGTACACCTCGGCGATGCGCGACAGCGAGCGCAGCTTGTCGTCGCCGCGTTGCGCATCCGAGCGGCGCACCAGGTGCTTGACCAAGTTCATGAAGTCGCCGGTGCGCTCGTAGATGCGCGCGATCGCGTCGCTGGCCTTAGTGTGGCCGGGGTCGTCGGCCAAAATCTGTTCGTAGAGCGCGCGCGCGTTCTGCGTGTCGTTCAGGTACTGCTCGAGGATCTCCGCCGCTTCGGCGCGCATATCGCGGGCTTGGGCCGGCGTCTTGGCGGCGTCGGCGCGCCGCGTGAGCACCATGCCGAGCTCCTGCCACTGCTGCGCTTTGCGGTAGATCTGCGTCATGCCCTCGAGGGCGGCGTCGTTCCCCGGATCGGTTTGAACGACCGCCTGGTAGCAGGGCAGGGCCAGGTCCGGCCGTTGCAGCTTGTCGATGTACCAACGCGCGAGCCTGACCGAAATCAGGTTCTTGGTCTCGCTCGGCAGGTCGCCGTCGTTGACGGTGCTCTGGCAGCTCGTCAACAGCTCGCCCCAGCTGTGCTGGTTCGAGCCGCACAGGCGCTCGAGCTCGGTCACCACTTGGGCTTGTTCCGGATCCTCGCAGAACGATTGTGTGAAGGCGACCAGCGCCTGCTCATTGTCGGATAGTTCGCCGGCGTACAGCTTGCCGATTTCGGCGAAGGCACGTGCGCGTTCGGCGTTGCTGTTGGCTTGCTCGCTCTTGGTCAGCAGCATCTCGATCAGCTCTTCGAACTTGCCGAGCTTGCGCCGTGCCTCTTCGAGGCCACGCTGGGCGACTTGATCTTCGGGATCGAGCTGGAGGATCTCGACGTAGAGCGCTTCGGCCAGGTCGAGCTTCTGCGCGCCGTCTTGATAGATGCGCGCCGCGCGGAATAGCAGGCCTTTGCGCGAGTCGGTCGACTCGTCACCGGCGCCCGAGATCGACTCGGCGGCCATCTTGAAGGCTTCCGCCACCTTTTCAGTAGCACCGGCCGTGGCGGCGGCGGCTTCGAGTTCGAGCGCGGCTTCGTCGTTCGACGGATCCGTCAGCAGGTTGTCGATGCGCCGCTCGATCTCTTCGTCCGACAGTTGCTCGCGCTTTTGTTGCGCGGCACGGCCTTGGCCTTCGAACAACTCGAGCACGCTCTGGGCGTCTTTCGGGCGCCGGCTCACGTTCTTGTCGAGCAGCGCCAGCACCAAGTCGTCGAGCTCGCGCGGGATCCAACCGCGCGGCGCCACGCCGCTGGGCGGCGCGGGATCTTGCATCAAATGGCCGAACGCGGTCTCCAGCGCGGGCTTGTCGCCGAACACTGGCTTGCCGGACAGGATTTGGTACAGGACTGCGCCGAACGAATAAACGTCGCTCGATGGATCGGCGACCAAGCCGCGGATCTGCTCCGGCGAAACGGCGCTCGGCGAGCCGACCGTGCTGAACAGCTCAGCGCGTCCGTTGTTGGTCCGGGCACGCGCACGCAGGCGATCAGAGCCGGCGTCGACGAGCACTACCTGGGGCGAACCGTCGGCTCCGTGCGCCAGCAGCAGATTCTCGAGCCGCAGATCACCGTGGGCGACGCGCTGCTCGTGGAGCGCGTTCAGCGCCTGTAAAATGCTGGTTACCAGCGGCCGCGCTTCGTTGATGTGGATCGGACCCGTGCGGGCCAAGCGTTGCGCGAGCGGTTGCCCGTCGATGTACTCGTGGACGATCCCGGTGCGACCATCGACCGACAGCGCACGCACGCCTTTCGGCAACCCAGGATGGGCGATCTTGCCGGCCAAGCGCGTGACCGTGAGGAAGCGGTGCAAACCGCGCGCGTCGCGCGTCGCTTCGCGCCGCAACAACTTCAATCGGTACTCGGTGGCGCCCTGCTTGACGACGTAGGAAATCGCCAGGCGCCCTTCGCCGAGTTTGCGCAGCACCGTGAAGCCGCCAAATTCGGCGCCCGGCGCTAGCTCCTCCTCGGTGTGCAACCCCGTCAGGCGAATGTCGGCGACCTGCGTGCTCACGTTCGCGCGCGTCGCGAGCAACACGTCGCATAGCGCTTCGACCGCGTCCTGCTCGACGCAGTGCGAGGTCAAGGCGCCGGCGAAGCTGGCAATCGCCGCCGTGCCACCAACCCGCTCGGGGTCGAATCCAAGAATATCCCTGCTCAGCGACACGAGCTCATCCAGCTCGTACAAGCGCTCGAGCTCCGCCCGAAGGAGGTCCGCTTCGATCATCAGTATGTCTCGGTCCTTGCGCCCGCGCGGCAAGTCGCGGGGCACCTCGAAATTGGCCGGGAAACCATAGCCCGGGTTGTTATCCGCGGCGGCCGAAATTCGATCAGCAGCGCGGAAAATTTCCTCGTTTTGTGGGGTCATGCCAGGGTGGGGCTGCCTACATGGTCTCGGTATTTGCGCAACGCGTCCTACCGCTCGGGGTTCTGCTGATCGCCGCGGTATCGGTCCCGTTCCTAATGCTTTCGCCAACCGGCCTGCCGCGGCTCCGGAATCTGGAAGACGAGCGGCGCCGGGCCAATGAGGAGATTTCTCGCCTCGGCGGCCAGATCGCCGGACTTCGCGCCGAGGTAGCGCGGATCAAGAGCGACCCGGCGGCCGTCGAACGCGCCGCCCGAGACGAACTGGGCCTCGTTCGCACGACCGAAGTGGTATTCCAATTTTCGGAATAGCTGTTTGTCGGCGCGCCCCCCAAATCGATTAATTTGCGGGGCCGGGGATGCTAGCTTGAGCGTGTGACGGTCGAGCTAGCGCGCCGGCTGATCGAGAGTGGAGTGCCGCTGGCAGATATTGAAGCGGCGCTCTTGCTCGTGGTCGAGCGGGGTTTGTCCTTACCCGAGGCCCTGGCCGAGCGAGATGCCGGGTTGCTGGCGCGCCTCGAGCAGGAGCTGGCGCGCTCGGAGCTACCGTCGGTCTTGACCGTCCGCGCGTCGCCCGAGTTGTTCGCGCGATTGCCGGTCGGCATGTGCCAGCGGCTGCTGGCGGTACCGGTCCATGTGGATCCGAGAACCGGCCGCGTGGACGTAGCGGCTGTCGAGCCCCTCGATCCGCACATCGGCCAGGAATTCACCTACCACTTGGACCAACCGGTCCGGGTTCTGCAGGCTTCGCTCGACGCGGTGAAGAGCGCTCTGAAGCGGCTGCAGCAGGGCGCTAAAGTTTCAGTGTTGCCGCCGCGGGGTCTGACTGAGCGCGCGCTGAGCAGCGACGCTCCGATCCCGCTCATCAAGCTCGATACCGGCGTCCGGAGCGATGCTCCGATCCCGCTCGTGCGCCGGTCGATAGTGCCGGGTCGTGCCGCGAGCGCCTTGCCGCCGCCGAGGTCCGCACCGCCGCCGCGCGCGCTGCCCGAGACCGAAGGCGTCGCGGTGAGCTGGCGTTCCAAACCCCCACCGGTCGATCTGGTGAAGGGTGCGGCTCAGCTCGAGGAGGCCGCGCGCCTGTCATCGGTTCCGCCCGTGGCATCGAAGCGGTCGACGACCACGCGCGAGCGGTTGGAGGAAGCGACCTCGCCCGAAGGCGTGCTGGAGGTGCTACGGGATTGCTTGGCGCCGGCCGCGTCGATCGTCTTCGCGGTCAAGAACGCCAGCTTCGACGGTCGCGTCGCATCGCGTGCGATCGAGCAGCGCGCGTCGGCCAAGCAGATATCCCTGCTGTCGCATCAACCGAGCGTGCTCGAGACCGCCGCAAAATCCGGCTTCTACCTCGGGCCGATCCCCAACACACCCAATCACCGTGAGCTGCGCGACGCGCTGCCGCCCGATGCGGTGAACGAGATCTACGTCACGGTAATCACGGTGTCGGATCGACCGAGCTTGGTCTGGCTCCTGGCAGGCTTCGAACAGTCGCTGGACCTGACGCGGCGCGCCGACGAGATCGCGCTCGCCGCCGGCCGTGTGCTGGCGCGCATTCTGCGTGAACGCAAACGGGGCAGCTGAGTCGCGCCCATGACCGGCGATTCACGCGCACGTTTTCGGCAGCAGGTTCAGGCCGAGACCGGCAAAACGCCGGCCGAGCTGGCCAGTCGCACGCCCGCCGGTGTGACTCGCCAACTGGTCTACGACGCCGAGGATTTGGCCGACTTGCCGTACGCGGACGCGCTACCCGGTGAGTTCCCGTACGCGCGCGGGCTTCGCGCCAGCATGTACGCGGGCCGACCTTGGACGATCCGCCAGTACGCGGGCTTCTCGACGGCTGAAGAGTCGAACGCGTTCTACAAACAAGCCCTGGCGGGCGGGCAGAAGGGTTTGAGCGTCGCCTTCGACTTGCCGAGCCACCGCGGTTACGACAGCACCGACGAACGCGCGCGCGGCGACGTCGGCAAAGCTGGCGTGGCGATCGACAGCGTCGAGGACATGAAGCGGCTCTTCGACGGCATTCCGCTGGGCGACGTGAGCGTGTCGATGACGATGAACGGTGCGGTCTTGCCCGTGCTTGCCAGCTACCTCGTCGCGGCCGAGGAGCAGGGCGTGAAGCTGACTGCGCTCAGCGGCACGATGCAGAACGACATCCTTAAGGAATTTCTGGTTCGAAATACCTACATTTATCCGCCTGCGGCTTCGCTTCGCATCTGCGCCGACGTGATTGAACATGCCAGCTCGGCGCTGCCGAAGTTCAATCCGATTTCGATCTCGGGCTACCACATGCACGAAGCCGGTGCGACGGCCGAGCTCGAGCTGGGACTCACCCTGGCCGACGCGCTCGAGTACGTGCGCGCGGTCAGTGAACGCGGGCTCGACATCGATCAGTTTGCCCCGCGGCTGTCGTTCTTCTTCGGCATCGGGATGGATTTCTTCACCGAGATCGCCAAGCTGCGGGCCGCTCGCCTGTTGTGGGCGACGCTGCTGCGCGAGCGCTACGCGCCCAAGGACCCACGCTCGCTTGAGCTCCGCACGCATTGTCAGACCTCCGGCATCAGCCTGTCGGCGCAAGATCCGCTGAACAATGTCGTGCGCACCGCGTTCGAGGCGCTGTCGGCCGTACTGGGCGGCACCCAGAGTCTGCACACCAACGCTTACGACGAGGCGTTGGCGCTCCCGAGCGATGCTTCCGCGCGCGTGGCTCGCGCGACGCAGCTGATTTTGCAGCACGAGACCGGCGTGCCCGGCGTCGTCGATCCGCTCGCTGGTTCCTACTTCATCGAGCGCTTGACCCACGACTTGGCAGAGCGCGCCCGTGCGGTGCTGGTAGAAGTCGAAGCGGCTGGCGGCATGGTGCGCGCGATCGAGAGCGGGCTGGCCCAGCGGCTGATCGAGACGTGCGCAGCCGAGCGTCAGGCTCGCGTCGATCGCGGCGAGGACGTGATCGTCGGTGTGAACCGCTTCCAGCACGCCGAGCAAGGCCGGGTCGAGCTGCGGCGCGTCGACTCGGCGCGTGTCCGTGAGTCGCAAGCCGCAGGTCTCGCGGAAGTGAAACGGAGCCGGGACGCCGCCGCCGTGGCACGCTGCCTGGCCGAGCTGACCGAAGCCGCGGCGCGCGGGCAAAACCTGGTACCGCTCAGTGTTGCGGCGATCCGCGCGCGGGCCACGCTCGGCGAGGTGTCGGAGGCGCTGGTCACGGTGTTTGGCCGCCACGTGGCGATCAGCCATGCTGTGCGAGGCGTGTACCAGAAGCAGTTCGAAAGCGAAGAGGGCTGGCAAAGGCTGCGCGAGCGCACCGCGCTGTTGGCCAAACGCTTCGGGCGGCAACCGCGGATCCTGGTCGCCAAGCTCGGCCAAGACGGCCACGACCGCGGCGCCAAGATCGTCGCCTCCGGCTTGGCAGACTTGGGCTTCGACGTCGATTTGGGGCCGCTGTTCCAAACTCCGGCCGAGGTCGCCCGGCGCGCCGTCGACGGCGACGTGCACCTGCTCGGTATTTCGTCGCAGGCTGGCGCGCATGACGAATTGCTGCCGGCTTTGTTGGCCGAGCTAGCAGCGCTCGGCGCGAAAGACATCGGTGTCGTGCTCGGCGGCATCGTGCCCGCCGAAGATCGCGAGCGGCTGCTGCAGCTGGGCGTGAAGGCGGTGTTTGGTCCGGGCAGCGCGCTGCCCGACATGGCGGGCGAGCTGTTGACGTTGCTCGAAAGCTCGACGAACGGAGCCGGCGGTGACGGCGACTGAGCTCGGAGCGCGGGTGCGAGCGGGTGATCGCCGCGCGCTCGGCCAAGCCATTAGTCTGGTCGAGAGCACGCGCGTCGATCATCGCGAACGAGCCGAAGCGCTACTCGCCGAGCTGCTGCCGTTCACGGGCGGCTCGCACCGGGTCGCCCTCACGGGGCCGCCGGGCGCCGGCAAGAGCACCTTGGTCGACGCGCTCGGCGCGCAGGCGCTTTCGGCAGGTTTGCGAGTTGCGGTGCTGGCGATCGACCCGGCCAGCGTCGTCACGGGCGGCAGCTTGTTGGGCGACGCCGTACGCATGCAGCGCCTGGCGGCTTCGGACCGCGTGTTTTTACGCGGCAGCTCTAACCTGGGCACGCTCGGCGGCACCGCGCCCGGGACGCGCGAAGCCGTGCTGCTGTGCGAAGCTGCTGGGTTCGAGCTGGTGCTGGTCGAAACCGTCGGGGTCGGGCAAGCCGAGCAAGCGGTGCGTGACGTGTGCGACACGCTCGTGATGCTGACGCTGGCCGGTGCCGGCGATGAGATTCAAGGCTTGAAGCGCGGCTTGCTCGAGGTGGCCGACGCGGTGCTGGTCAACAAGGCCGATGGAGCAGGGGAGCCTGCGGCGCTGGCGTTTGCGAGCGAGCTTTCGGGCGCGCTCGCGCTCTTGCGCCGGCAGGGCGCACCGCACGTCGCCGCGGTGAGCGCGCAGGCTGAACGCGGTGTTCCTGAGCTATTGAACTGGCTCCTGGCGCGCGCGGCCGAGCTGCGCGCGAGCGGTGAGCTGGCACGACGGCGTGAAGCGCAGCTGGCCCAAGCGTTTTCGGTCGCCCTTTCGCGCGACCTTTTGGCTCGATTGAGCGACGATCCGCGCGCTTCGGCGCTGCTTCCTGGCCTTCAGGCTGAAGTGCGGGCGGGCAGGCTGCTGCCGACCGCGGCGGCGCGCGCGCTTGGCGCGGCTGTTTTCGAACCAGCGCGTTGAAGTTCGTCACACCGCGCTTCGCCAGGCGATGGAGCGGTGATGCCAAGATCGAGCTGGGCGACGCTGCTGTCGGCGTTTGCTTGTGCCTGCGCCAACGCCGCTTCGCCACGCCCGTCGCCTGCGGCAGAGTCGTGGCCCACCCCGGCGTTGCCGGAGCCGATGCCGTCGCCGCCACCGGTGCTGGTCGACACGCTCGATGTGCCGGGAGATCAGCCGGTGTTCGCGCTGCGTGGCGGGCGCGAGTCGGGTGTCGTCGGTGTGGTCTTTCACGGCTGGTGTGCGCACGGCATGGGGTTCTTGCAGGCGTTTCAAACTGCGGCCGCCGCCGCTGGTCGCTTCATCGCGCTGCAAGGGGACCATCATTGCGGTAGCGGCCCGATGCGCGGTTGGTCGAACGATGTCACCGGTCTCGATCGACGCATCGACGCGGCGCTGCGCGCGTACTTGGGCCACGAGCCGCCGAGCCAGATCCTGTTGATTGGCTCCTCGCAGGGAGTGGAGCGGGCGGTCGATCTATCGCGGCGCTTTCCAGAAAAATACCGTTGGCTGATCCTCACCAGCGGGCCGCACGCCATTCCCGCCGCGGGACTGGGTCGATTGGGCGGCGCGTATTTTTTCGTCGGCCAATACGAGGGGCGGCGGCCGATGCAGCTGTCACGCGACGCGCTCGGTCGAGCGGGGATACCGGTCGAGCTGCAGGTGATCGCTGGCGCAGGCCACGCTGATTTTCACGGCCAAGGCGATCCGCTGTTGCGGCAGGCTTTGGGCTTCTTCCGTCTGGCGCCGTGAATGTCTGCTGAGACTGGAACGTCTATTGTTAGGATGCTTGGTCACAGGTGGCGGGTTCAGGCGATGAGTTGGAGACAATCACCAGGAGTCGTTCAGTGACGGCGGAAGCTCGCGAACAGCTGCTCGATTACATCGCCAATCCGGCCACCCGCACGTCGCTGCACGCCTACGTGCGCCGTCGCGGCCTGGAGGACAGCGCCGATGATCTGGTGCAGACCGTGCTTTGCGACGCGCTGGCCGTCGCGGCCGTCCCGGAGCGCAACTCCGAGCTACCGCGCTGGCTGACCGGTATCGCGCGCAACAAAGTCGTCGATGAGCGCCGTCGCCGCGCACGCTGGAAGCGCGCGGACTTGCCCGAAGATCTCGAGGCGCCTCGCTCTTCCGACGCGCGTGACCTGTTGCAACGCATCGCGCGCGAAGTCGTCGAGCCTGAGGAGCGCCGCGCCCTGGACTGGCTGGTGCGCGAGCACGAAGGCGACTCGCTCTACCTGATCGCGCTCGACCAGGCGCTCGCGCCGAGCACGCTGCGGCAACGCATCTGCCGTCTGCGCAAATCACTGCGCGCGCGCTACTTGGCGCCGCTGCTATTGGCGCTAGCGATTGGCTCGACGTGGGCCATTCGCGACCACGGCGCACCGCCTGCCGCGGTGACGATGAGCGACGCGCTTTCCCAGTATGCGGGCACATGGCGCGTTACCCACGCCTCGCCCGCCAAGTACGCCAACCTACGGCTCAGCGTGCGCATCGACGGCAGCCAGATTCGCGTGTTCGGGCCGAGCGAATCGCTCGGGCGAGAGCTGCGGGTCGAGCGCGTCGACGTCGATCAGGTCACGCTGCGTTCGGGCAATTCGGTTTGGGTTGCGCGGCTCGAGCAGCTGGCACCGGATCACCTGCGGCTGTCGAGCAGCCGCGGTTCCGTCGATCTCCAGCGCTGAACCGCGGCGTTACTTCTTGGCGCGGGCGGCCATGAAGTTTTCGACCGTGCGGGTCGTCATCGTGGCGTTCATCACTTCAGGCAACGCCAACAACTCCTTGTGGAGCGAAATGTTGGTGCGGATGCCGCCGATGATGAACTCGTCGAGCGCGCGCTGCATGCGCTTGAGCGCCTGTTCGCGCGTCGAAGCGTGCACGATCACCTTGCCGAGCAAGGAATCGTAGTTGGGCGGAACCGTAAAGCCGCCGAACACGCCCGAGTCGATGCGCACGCCGGCGCCGCCGGGCGGGTGATACTCGGTGATCTTGCCGGGCCACGGTGCGAACGTGGCCGGATCCTCGGCCATGATTCGGCACTCGATCGCGTGGCCACGGAACTTCCACGGCCGAGTGTCGGGGATTTCGAGCTTCTCACCGGCGGCAGCCTTGATCTGCTGCACGACTAGATCAATGCCGGTCGTCATCTCGGTCACGGGATGTTCCACCTGCACGCGGGTGTTCATCTCCATGAAGTACAGCTCGCCGTCGTCCATCAAGAACTCCAGCGTGCCGAGCGTGGTGTAGCCGGTCTCCAAGATTGCGCGGCGGATCACCTCGCCCATCTTGGCGCGCAGCTCGTCGGTCATCGCCGGGCTCGGCGACTCTTCGACGAGCTTCTGATTCTTGCGCTGCAAGGAGCATTCGCGCTCGCCCAACGTCCAAACCTGACCGTGCTTGTCCGCCAGCGCCTGAAACTCGATGTGGCGCGGCCGCTCGACGAAGCGCTCGAGGTACATTTCCGGGTTGCCGAACGCCTGCATGGCTTCGGCCGTGGCAGACTCGAACGCGCGCCGCACTTGATCGATGCCGCGCACGATGCGCATGCCGCGGCCACCACCGCCGCCGCGTGCCTTCATCATCACAGGGAAGCCGACCCGCTCGGCCTCGGCTTCGGCATGCTCGACGTCGCGCAGCGCCTTGCTGCCGGGCAACAGCGGTAAACCGAAGCGCTCGGCGGCTTCGCGCGCGCGGATCTTGTCGCCCCACAGCCGCATCGCGTCGGCGCTCGGCCCGATGAAGCTGATGCCGCAGGCCTCGACGATCCGCGCAAATTCTGCGTTCTCGGACAGGAAGCCGTAGCCGGGATGGATGGCGTCGGCCGCCGTGATCTCGGCCGCGCTGATGATCGCCGGAATGTGCAGGTAGCTCTTCGAGGCCTGCGCCGGACCGATGCACACGGCTTGGTCGGCGAACCGCACGTGCAGCGCGCCGGCGTCGGCTTCGGAGTGCACGGCAACCGTCTGGATACCGAGTTCTTTGCAGGCGCGAATGACGCGCACCGCGATTTCGCCACGGTTGGCGATCAGGACTTTTTTGAACATCAGCCCTTCTTCAGCTTGAAGAGCTTCTGCCCGAACTCGACGCTCTTACCGTTCTCGACGAGGATATCGAGGATCGTGCCGGTGCCCTCGCTCTCGATCTCGTTCATCAGCTTCATGGCTTCAATGATGCAGAGCGCCTGGCCCTGCTTTACGCTGCTACCGACTTCGCAGAAGTTCGCGGTGTCCGGTCCCGGTGCGCGATAGAACGTGCCGACGAACGGCGACGTGATGAACATCACGTTCGGGTCCGCTTCTTCGCTCGCCTTGGCCGCGGCGGCCGTCGCAGCGGCAGCTGCCGCTGGCGTGGGTGCTGCGACGAGGGGCGGGGCGGCGTGCACGACTTGCGCGGCCTTCTTGCCTAGCGAGAGGCGCAGCTTCAGCTGCTCGTCCTCGTACTCGAACTCCGACACGTCGCCCTTTTCGAGGGTCTCGAGCAGGCTCTTCAATTGCTCTAACGAGATTTGCATGTTTGCTTGTGCGCCTAGTGCGGGCTCTCTGGCCGGCGAAGGCGGCGCACGTTAGCTCAGGCCAACGTCCGTGCCAACGGTTCCGCCATGCGTTCGTCGCGGTCTCTTGTGTCGCGCCTCCGCGGCGCGCCCCCCGGCGTTCTGCCGAGGTTTTTGCATGCCGCGCTGCGGCAGGAACAGGTTCAACCTGCTAGGCGACGCAGCAACGCTTCGAGCGCCGTGCGGTACGAGTCGGGGCCGAAGCCCGCGACCTTGGCGACGCAGGCCGCCGCGATCACCGAGACGTGGCGAAAAGCTTCGCGCGCTTCGGGATTCGAGATGTGAACTTCGACCACCGGCAACGGCGAACCCTTGATCGCGTCATGGATCGCGTACGAGGTGTGCGTGTAGCTGCCAGCGTTGATCAAGATGCCGGCGAAGCCGTCGTCGTTCGCGCTGCCGATCCAGCCGACCAAATCGCCTTCGTGGTTGCTCTGCCGACACTCGACGCTGGCGTTGCTGGTTTTAGCAAGCGCAGCGAGGCCGTCGTGGATCTGCGGCAGCGTGGTGTGGCCGTAAATGTGCGGCTCGCGCGTGCCCAAGCGATCCAGGTTGGGACCGCTCAGGACCAGAATCTTCAGCTTGTTTTTGCCGGACGCGCTGCGACGCGGAGCGCCGCGTGGGCTCACGCCTCGAGCTCCTGCGCCAGCCCTGGCGCCATCACGCGCAGCAAGTAGCGGCCTTTGCCCAGATTGCCTTCGGGCGACATGGTCATGGCCACGAAGTACGTGTCGTTGATGACACGCACGAGCGTCACCATCTTCTCGCTGCGGAACGAGACCTCACTGGTCGCTCCGGCGTCGAGCATCTCGGTGGCGCGCTGAATCGCCTTCACGACCACGCTGACCTCGGCGCCGACGACCTCGATGTCGATGCTCGCGCCGTCTCTGGCGTAGCTCTCGAGCGGAATGCCCTCGAAGTCCATGAGTAGCCCGGCAATGCCGCCGTCGGTTCCGGTGACTGCGCGCTCCAGCGCCTCTTTGAACATGGCTTCCGAGCCTAGCGGGTTTTGCTGATTCGCGTGAATTTTCGCGAGGAAGGACGATGGTCGGGCCAACGGGCCGAATTCGTCCCAAGAAAAGCTTTAGGGCGAGACTTGCGGCCGGCTCCTGGCTGAGCGAAGGCCGGTAAGGCACGGGGCCGGAATGGGAAGAGGGCACGAGCGACCTTGACCCTGCCGATGCCGAGCGGCTACCTTGCCCGTCCGCCCGAGGGGTAACGTTAATGAGCCCCAATCGAGCGAGAAGGTAGCCGTCTCCGATGCGCGCGCGAGCGGGGGATCCGCCCCGCACAATGACCCAGAAAATCCTCGCTGGTCGCGCGGATGAGCCCCAGCTTTCCGCCGACCTTCCGCGGGTGAAGGTCGACCAAGTTATCTTGGCGCGCGATCCTGATCGCGTCTTGGCCGAGGTAGCGCTGCTCGGCGGCAAGAAGTGCGTGCCGGAAGTCGGCATCGCCTACGACACCCGCTGCGTCACTCAGGTGAGTGACCCACGGCCCGGCATCGGAGCGCGCGCCTACCGCGACGCTCTGGCGCTCGGCATGCTGGTAGCTCGGCCGGGCATAGGCTTCCCGGCGCAGGTTCATCTCGAGCGGTTCGGAAGTCCGGCGCGCCTCGCGCTAACCGATGAGCCGCGTCTGGCGGCGCTCGGCGGCGCGGGCATGCTCACCTTGGTAGCGGCTCCGGCGCAGTTGGCAGAGGCGCTGGTCACCGGCGCGGCCTTGCTGCGACCGCCGCGCAGCGTGCAGGTGTTGTTGTCCGGTCGCGTTCGGCCGTTCGTGTGCGTGCGGGATGTCGGGCTCGAGCTGATTCGGCGAGGCCTGGGCGAAGCCATCCGTCGCATCGATCTCGAGCACGGAGCACCGGTCGTGATCGAGTTCGCCGGGCCCAGCGCGCGGCTGTTGTCGGTGTCGGAGCGCGCTATTTTGGCGGCTTTAGCGCCGCAGCTGGGCGCCGCCGCCTCGGTCTTCGTCAGCGACGAGAAGACCGAAGTCTACCTGCGCGATCAGCGCCGATCGAAGGCGCACCGCAGTCTGCTGCCTGATCCGGGTGCACCTTGCGACGACGTCATCACCGTCGATCTTTCAGCCGTCGATCCGTTGATCTTGGACGAGGATGGCGTGGTCAAGCCGGTGCGCGAGCTAGCGGGCAAACCCGTCAGCCAGGTCATCTTGGGTGGTGACTCGGGCGCGTCGTTACGCGATCTGCTCGCCGCGGCGGCCCTGCTCAAGAGCAAGCGCGTCCCGCCCAAGCTCGATTTGCTGGTCGCGCCGCCGTCACGCCAGGCGCTCGAGGTGCTTGCTCAGTCGGGCGCGCTCGTCGATCTGATCGCGACCGGGGCGCGTTTGATCGAGCCTGATTCGCGCTTGCTCACCGGCGAGCTGTATCCGCCGCCACCGACCGGAATTTCGATGCGCGCGTTCGATGGCGAGCCGACGGCTCCGCACCTCGAGCGCGCCGTCGTCGCATCCGCGGAAACGATCGCGTTCGCGGTTGCGACGGGCGTTGTGGGCGATCCGCGTTCGTTCAAGCGACCGGTGCGCGTCACCGTGCCGCGCACATTGCCAACCGACGACGTACTGATCGTCCGCAAAGCCAAGGGCAAGGTCAAAGAGCCCGACGGTGCGAAGGTCCCCGCGCCCGAGGCGCCGCGTGCCCATGGCTTCTCGGGCGTAACGACGCTGGCCGTTTCGGGGGTGCGCGGCACTCCCACCCAACCGAGCGCGCTGGTGCTCGAGTCGCTCGACGGCGTGCGCTGGGTGGCGCGCCGCGCTGCCGAGCTTTCGGAGAATGTGCGGGTGGTGATCGCTCCGTTCATCCCGACGTCGCTGGTGCCCGTGCTGTCGGGCCTCGGCATCCTGGCACTGCGTGGCGAGCTCGAGACGCTGAAGAAGCTGAAGGCTCAGCCCTCACTGATCATCCCCGAGCCCGAGTCCTGGGATGGCAAGGCGACGATTTCGGCTCAGTCCGGAGGCCAAACCGTCGATTTGAGCCTGTTGCCGATTGGCGTCGAGCGGGACTGGACCCGGACCGGCACTGCCCGCAGCTCCACGCCGCTGGCGAAGCGCTGAGGAATTGGACTATCGTCCGCCCCGTGAAGACGGGACTTTCTGCGTCGTGTTTTGTCTTGGGAATGGTGCTTTCGGCGAGCGCGCTGGCGGCGGAGCCTGCTGCTGCCGACGACAAGCCAGCGGCTGATCCGAGCGCAGCGCCCGCGCTGTCGCCCGCTCGCGCCGCCAAGGCCAGCAACGGCAGCGACTCGGCTCCTGAAGCCGACGCAGCACCGAAGACGAGCTCGTCGGAGCTGGCTGCGTCGAACAAAGACGAATACAGCAACGGCGAAGACAAGGGTGGTTCCGAGCACGCCGACGAGCAGTTCGGGCATGGCATGCAGGTCGGCTTGCGCGCCGGTATCGCTGGCGGCTACCGGATGATCTTTCGCTACGACAAATCGCCGTTCTGCCACACGCCTAAGCCAGCCCCGACTGCGGACAAGGACCAGCAGAAGTTTTGCGGCAATCCGGCGCCGATGGCCGTCGATCTCGCGTTGAGCTTTGGCGTGGTCGACTTCATCGAACCGTACTTTTGGGCGCGCTTCGGACTGGGCGGCGAAGCGTCGACGAACACCGAGGCGTTGATGGCGCTCGGCGCGGGCGCGCGCATCTATACGATGAGCGACTCGAAGTTCAAGATCTTCATCGAGCCTGCCGTCGGCATGGAGCTCGAAGGCGGAGCCGGCAACAAGCTTTGGGCGTTCCGCGACACTGGCACTACGCCCGACTACAAGACGGATTTCTTGTTCCACCTCGGCGTTGGTCCGCAATACGACTTTGCCCGCGCGTTCGGGATCTACGTGAACGCCGGCCTGACCACGGGCGTGCTGCGTTACATTCACACCGAGCTTGAGCTCAGCCTCGGCGCTCAGGTCCGCGTCCCGTAGGGCGAACGAATGTCGGACGGCGTGCGTCCGTTTCGGGTTCTGGGCGTCCAGCAGATTGCGATCGGCGGCTTGGATCGGGGGCCGCTCGTGCATCTGTGGTGCGATCTGCTGGGCATTTCGCGGCACGGCACGTACCAGAGTGCGGCCGAAAATGTGCTCGAAGATATCTTGCGTGTCGGCCCAGCCGCGGCGCCAATCGAGATTGATCTGATGCAACCGCTGGATCCGGCGCGTGCGCCACGAGTTCACGAACCAGCCTTGAATCACGTCGGGCTCTGGGTCGACGATCTACGGGCCGCGCACGCCTGGCTCGAAGCCCACGGCGTCCGTTTCGCGCCCGGCGGCATTCGCCAAGGCGCCGCCGGCCACGACGTCTGCTTCATCCACCCCAAGCCAAGCGCCGACAAACCCGAGTCAGGGCAGGGCGTGCTGATCGAGCTTGTGCAGGCGCCGCCCGACGTAGCGGCTCAGCTCAGCCGGCCGTAGCGGCGATCGTCAGGTAGCGCACGATCGCTTGCGCCTCGACGTCGCTCAGCTTGACGCCATTCTTGTTGCGCATCTCGCCGACTTCGACCTGCCATTGTTCAGGGGCCAGCTCCGCCGGGCGCTTGAGCGCGTGGCAGCTCCCGCAGCGGCTGAGGTAGAGACTGCGTCCCTGATTCAGCTCGCTGAGCGTTAGATCCGGAAAATGCGCGCTGCCGCGGCTGGCGTCGGCGGTCGTCGGCTCCGGCACGGCGCTGCCGCCACACGCGGCGAGTAGGGCCAAAAGTGGCGCGGCGAGACGGAAATTCTTCACAGCATGAACCCCGCGAGCAGACGCACTTCGAGCCGTTCGTGAGCGCTCAAGTCGAGCCGACTGCCCGCGCTTTTTCCTGAGAAAGCCGCCAGCTGCGGCTGAACGCCCAGCGCTACCCAGAAACCGCGATCGGCCCAGCGCGCGACCGGGCCGCCGAACAGCGTCGCGCTCTCTGCCTCGCCCGCCACACCGAGCGGAGCGCGCAGCTCCACACCAATGCTGGCGCCATGCGGCAGCGCGTAGGCAGCCGCTAGCGTTGGCTGCAAGATGAGTGACTTCTCGAGCTCGGAGCCTTCGGTCGTCCGCACTGGCTCGAGCTCGAGCTCGGCGATCAAGTTGGCGGCGATCAGCCACTTGCCGAAGCTGCGATCGACGATCAGCTTGCCTTCGAGCTCGCTCTCGCGTGGACCGAGCGTCGTCTCGAGGTAGAGCGCTGAACCGAGCAAGTCGGCTGTCGGATCGCTCAGCTGATACTTCAGCTCGGCCGAGACGCTGGCAAATTCAGAATCGCTAACGCGTGCGAGTTGATCGCTGAGCGGCTGAACCACGTCGCGGGTTTGCGTCGTAAAATTCCAATACAGTGCGAGCTGCAGCCCGGGCAGAACCCCGTGCTCGAACTCGACCCGGGCATCGAGGGCGCTGTAGTAGCGGCTGCGCCCGACGCGAAGCGTCGTCCACGGCTCCAACTCCGAATCGCCCGGCGCGAGCACCCGCGACTCCTGCGTGTACACGAACGACCGATTGCCGGCCGCCGCGGGAGCAGTGAGCAAAGCGCCACTCAGGGCGAGCGGCATAACAAGGAAGGCGAGGCGCATTTGAAGGCTACCGCACCCTAGCTTATTGAAAATGAAAGTCAATGTCGCTCCGCGCCCGAAGCCCGAGCCCGAAGCCGGCTAGGCGCGCAGTCGCCGCGGTTTCCTGCCGACTTGTTCGGCGTGGAAGGCGCTGGGACAGTTTTTCTGCGCGGGGCAGCCGGCGCAGCCGGGCTTCTGCGCGGTGCAGATGCGGCGGCCGTGGAAGATCAGCGTGTGCGAGAGCGGATCCCACAGCTTGCGATCGAACAGCTTCATCAGATCTTGTTCGATTTCGACGGGCTCGGTGTGCTGCGTGAGGCCCAAGCGTTGGCTGATGCGTTGCACGTGGGTGTCGACCACGACGCCTTCGGGCGTGCCGAACGCTACGCCAAGCACCACGTTGGCTGTCTTGCGGCCGACGCCTGGTAGCTTCACCAGCTCGTCGAGTGTGCGCGGCACGGCGCCGGCATGCTTTTCGAGCAGCAGCTTCGACAGTCCGACGATGTTCTTCGTCTTCTGCCGAAACATGCCGATCTTCGACAGCACCTTCTCGACATCGGCTGGTTCGGCGCTGGCTAGCTGGGTGGCGCCAGGCCAACGTCGAAACAGCTCGGGCGTGATCTTGTTGACCATCACGTCAGTGCTCTGCGCCGAAAGCACAGTCGCGACGATCAACTCGAACGGGTTCTTGTGCTCGAGCTCGCAGTGAGCGTCGGCGTGGCGTTCGCGAATCACGGTGTAGATCGTGAGCGCCTCGGCGACGCTCGCGTTCTTGGCACGCTTGGCGGGTTTCGCCACCGGCTTCACGAGCTTGGTCGCAGCCTTGGTGACCAGCTTTCGGGGCTTGCTGGAGCTGGATTTCGCCGGGACCTTGGTCGCCGGCTTAGCTTTCTTCGCCGCCATCGCTGCTCTTGCCGCCTTCGTCTTCGGAAGCCGGTTCCGAGCTCGGCGCGCCACTGTCGGGGACGGTAGCTTCGGCGTTTTCGCCGCTTTCGCCGTCCGAAGGCGGGGGCGGGGCCTCGCTGTCACCGGTGGTCTCGTCGTCCAAGCCCTGCGCGGCGCCTTCGCCAATCGGCTCGATCGCCACGACGCGCTCGTCATCAGCGATGCTCATTAGCTTTACGCCTTGGGTGTTGCGGCCGGTCTCGCGGATGCCTTCGACCGGGGTGCGGATGGTTTGGCCGCGATCGGTGATCAGCATCACCTCGTCGCTGGGCTTGACCATCGCAATGCCGACGACCGGCCCGTTGCGGTCGCTGCACTCGATCAAAATGATGCCCTTGCCACCGCGGTTCTGCTGCCGGAACTCGTCGAGCACGGTGCGCTTGCCGTAGCCGCGCTCGCACACGGCCAGCACGAACTGTCGCTCGGGCTCCGTGCGAATCAAGCCGACGACCTGGTCGCCTTCCGCAAGATCGATGGCCTTCACGCCGGCAGCGCCACGGCCCATCGGGCGCACTTGCTGCTCGTCGAAGCGGATCGACTGCCCGGTCTTGGTGGCGATCAGGAACTCGGCTTTGCCGTCGGTCACGATCGCCGTCAAAAGCGAATCGCCCTCGACGATCTTGACGCCGATGATGCCCTTCTCTCGGTAGTTCTCGTACTCGATGATCTCGGTCTTCTTGATCTGACCGGCGCGGGTGACCGTGGTTACGTACCAGCCGGCTTCGATCGCCTTGACCTGTGCGATCGTCGCTACCTTTTCCTCGGGCTTGAGCTCGAGGAAATTGACGATCGCGCGGCCCTTGGCGTTGCGGGCGGCCAGGGGCACCTCGTACACCTTCTTCACGAACACTTTGCCGTCAGTCGAAAAGAAGAACACGAAACTGTGCGTGCTACCGATGAACAGCTGCGTGACGAAATCGTCGTCGCGCGCTTCCATGCCGCTCGAGCCCTTGCCGCCGCGCTTCTGCGCCCGGTAGGTGGAGACCGGTGTGCGCTTGATGTAGCCGGAATGCGAGATCGTCACGACCATGTCCTCTTCTTGGATCAGGTCCTCGATCTGGATGTCGGCTTCGTTGTCGACGATCTCGGTGCGGCGCTTCTCGCCGTGCTTAGCCTTGACCTCTTCGAGCTCGCCGATGATCAGCGCCATCAAGATCTTCTCGTCGGCCAAAATCGCGCGTAAACGCGTGATTTCCTCGGAAAGCTCACCGTACTCGCTGGCCAGCTTCTCCTGCTCGAGACCGGTCAAGCGGGCCAGACGCATGTCCAAAATGGCTTTGGCTTGGCGCTCGGAGAGCCGGTAGTCGCCGCGCTGTCGGGCCGCTTCGATTTCCGCCTCGGGTCGGCCGGCACGCTTCACGAACTCTTCGAGGCCGCGCAGCGGCAGCGCCATCAACGCCTTCAGCGCAATCTCGGGATCCTGGGACTGCCGAATCGTCTTGATCACGAGGTCGACCTCGGTGATCGCCATGCCCAAGCCTTCGACGATGTCGCGTTGGCCTTCGGCCTTGGCAAGCTCGAAGCGGGTGCGGCGGCTGACTACGTCGCGGCGATGCTCGACGAACAGGCGGATCGTCTCTTTCAGATCCAGCACTGCCGGGCGGCCGTCGACGATCGACAGGTTGATGATGCCGAACGACGCCTGCAAATCGGTCATGCGGTACAGCTGGTTCAAGACGACCGTCGGGAAGACGTCTTTCTTGAGCTCGAGCACCAGCCGCATGCCGTCGCGATCGCTCTCGTCGCGCGCTTCACGAATGCCTTCGATGCGCTTGTCGCGCATCAACTCGCCGATTTTCGCGTGCAAGCGCGCCTTGTTCACTTGGAACGGCAGCTCGGTGACGACGATCTGCTCGCGCTCGGCCGAACCCTGGACCTTTTCGACCTCGGTCCGCGCGCGCATGATGATGCTGCCGCGGCCGGTCAGGTACGCTTGCGCGATGCCCGAGCGACCATAAATCATCGCGGCAGTCGGGAAATCCGGGCCGACGACGTGCTTCATCAGGTCGGCGATCGTGCAGTCGGGCTGGTTGATCAACAGCACGGTGGCGTCGATCACTTCGACCAAATTGTGCGGCGGGATGTTGGTCGCCATGCCGACCGCGATGCCGCCCGAGCCGTTGACCAGCAGGTTGGGGAAGCGCGCCGGCAAGACGTCCGGCTCCTCCGACGACTCGTCGAAGTTGGGCGAGAAGTCGACGGTCTGCTTCTCGATATCGGCCAACAGCTCGCTCGAGATGCGAGCCAGCCGGCACTCGGTGTAGCGGTAGGCAGCGGCCGGGTCGCCATCGACCGAGCCGAAGTTGCCCTGGCCGTCGACCAGCATGTGGCGCATGGAAAAATTCTGCGCCATCCGCACGAGCGCGTCGTACACACTGGCGTCGCCGTGCGGGTGGTAGTTACCCAGCACCTGGCCGACGACCTTGGCGCACTTGCTGTACGAGCCGCCGGGCGACAAGTTCAGGTCGCGCATGGCGTACAAAATGCGGCGATGCACCGGCTTCAGGCCGTCGCGCACGTCGGGGATGGCGCGGCCGATGATCACGCTCATCGCGTAGTCGAGATACGACGTGCGCATCTCGTCTTGGATGCTGATCGGTTGCTCCGACGGATGTTGGGGCGGGGTTGGGTCGTCTTGCATCGAAATCAGTCCTGGGCGGCTAGCGCACTCTGCGCAGCAGTTGAAAAACCACGACGAGCGCGATCAAGAACGCGATCCACAGCCAGGGCTTTTGCCGCGGCTCCGGGGCTCCGATCGACTTCTTTTGCTCTAAAATCAAGAGGCGGTTGTCGACCTCGCGCAGACGCGCATCGACTTCACGCAGGCGCTCGTCGACGACCGCCATGCGGTCCTCGAGCAACACCTCGAGCCGGTCTGCCGGCTTGCCAGCCGACAACAGCGTGTCGCTCGGCTCCGAGACCGCGCTGGCCTCTTCCGGCCGCGCGTTGCGCGTGTTGCTCGTCGGCGGGGTCGTATCGGCGATTTCGCGCACGCTCGCGACGCTGGTCACTACTTCGCCGCTCACGCGCGGCGTAGCCGGGGGGCCGCTTCGCGTTGCGGCCGGGTCGGTATCATGCGCGTCGCGTTCAGGCATCAGAAGAAGTTGCCGATGGTGAATTCGAATTGCGAAGCTTGCTCGTAGGAGAGCGGCTTGAAGGGGTAGCCCCACTCGAAGCGTAGCGGGCCTAGCGGCGAGAACCAACGGAAGCCGAAGCCGTACGAGGTCCGCAGGTTGGCGATGCTGGAAAGGCCGCGGAAGCACGGGCTCGTCACTTCGTTGACCACGCCCCGGGCGGCCCTGCAGTAATTCTGCTCCAAGTTCCAAGCGTTACCGGCGTCGGTGAAGAGCACGCCCTTCAGCCCGACGGACTCGACGATCGGGAACTCGATTTCGAGGTTCTGGAAGTACTGCAAATTACCGCCGATGTTGGCGCCGTCTTGGATCGGCGGGCTGTTCGGATCGGTCGAGGACGTCAGCGGCAGACGTGGCCCCACGCTGCGGAACTCGAAGCCGCGCAGATCGTAAATTCCGCCCAAGAAGAAGCGCGCGAAGATCGGCACGCCTTCGTTGGACGGGCTGGTGACGTGGCCAAACTCCGTGTTCAGCTTGGCGACGAAGCCCCAGAACAGCGGGTAGTAGAAGCGACCGGTGAACTTGTGACGAATGAACTCGTTCTGCGAGCCCAGGTACTTGCCCGCGAGCTCGGTCGACGCTGACAGGTAGATGCCGGAGGTCGGGAACAGGCGATTGTCGCGCGTATCGTAGGTCAGGCCCGGACGAATGCTCGACGTGAAGCCGTCGTTGAACAGGTTCGCCAACGGCAGGCGCTGGAACACACTCACGTTCGATGAGGTGCCGAGCAGCGGTGGCTGACGGTCGGTCGAAACCGTGTCCAGCTCGCCGGTGTACGCGACGGACGCGTACAGCTCGGGCTCGATCAGCGGGTAGCCGAAGGTCAGGCCGCCGCCGAGGCTGGCCTGCGAGAAGTCGCGGTAGTAGCGCTGCTGATCGTAGAGATCGATGCTGGCGTTGAACTTGCTGTCGAGAAAATACGGCTCGAAGAAGTGGATGTTGACCAGCTGGCGCAAGCTGGAGAACTGGCCCTGCAGCGACAGGCTTTGACCGTTGCCGAACAGGTTGGCCTGCTGAATCTGCGCGGTCGCGATGAAATTTTCGACGCTCGAGAAGCCAGCGCCGACCTGGAACGTGCCGGTCGGTCGCTCGGCAACCTCGATGTACACGTTCATCTTGTCGGGAGCCGAGCCTTGCTCCATCGACACGTCGACGCGCTCGAAGTAGCCGAGCGCTGTCACGCGGCGCTTGCTCTTGTCGAGCTTGGTCTCGTGGAACAGCCCGCCTTCGTAGACCTCGAGCTCGCGGCGAATCACTTTGTCGCGGGTCTTGGCGTTGCCGCGCATCTCGATGCGCTCGAAGTGGACGAGCGGGCCGCGCTCGACCGGCACGATCACGTCCACTTCGTTAGTGGCAGGGTCGAGCTGGGTCTGCGGGTTGGCGTCGACGTTGGCGTAGCCGTGGTCGCGGTACAGCGTGCGAATCGCCTGCAGATCTTCGAGCAAGGCGGCACGGTTGAAGTAGTCGCCGCTCTTGGCGCGCACCATCATCCGTAAGTTGCGGCGCCCGCCGATCGGGTCGACCTCTTTGCCGCCCTCGCCGCGCTCGTACACGCGCAGCTGGCGGATCTTGTAGCGCGGGCCTTCCTCGATCGTGATTGCGATCTCGATCCCGGTGCGGTCGGGCGTCAGCATCACGCGCGGGGTGCTGACCGCCACCGCCAAGAAGCCGCGGTCGTAGTACATCGCGCTGATCACGGCGATGTCGCGCTCGAAGGCGTCGGCGCGGAACGGGCCACCGGAACCGAACGCCAAAAGGCCCGGGTTGCCGATGAACATCAGCGAACGCAGCTCTTCGGTCGCGATGCTCTCGTTGCCGATGAAGGTCACGCGCTTGACGCTGACCTGACCCTGCTCGCGGATCTTGAACTTGACCTCGACCTCGTTGTTCTTCTGCGGGACGGTCTCGCTCTCGACCTCGGCTAAGAAGAAGCCCTTCTCGGCGTACATGTCGCGGATCTTCTGGATACTGCGGCGGATCGCCGGCGGGCTCAGGATCGTATTGGCCTTGAGCTCGACGCCCTCTTTGAGGTCGTCTTTTTCGATCTCGCTGTTGCCTTCGAAGCTGACGGCGTTGACACTCGGCCGCTCGCGCACGACGAAGCGCAGCACCACGCCTTCTTCGAGCCGCTCGAGATCGACCTCGATGTCGTCGAAGAATCCGGAAGCGTACAGCTCACGCACGTCCTGCGTCAGCACCTCGGGTGAAAACTCCTGACCGCTGCGTTCGCGCAGGTAGGTGACGACGTCTTCGGGAGTGATGCGGCGATTGCCGGCCACGACGATGCGCAGGATTGGCAGGCCACGCGCCAGCTCGCCCTCGCTTTGCGGCAGTGGAGCCGCGTTCGGGGCAGCGGCGCCGGGATCCTCGGGCGCCGCCTGAGCCCGGGCTGCCGTCGGCAGAAGCAGCGCGAACAAAGCGGCGAAAAGAACGAAAAGCTTCTGCACGGAGATCGAGGTTTCTCGGGGGGAAAGCAGCAAACCGGGGCCTCGCGTTAGCCCAGACCAGCGCGGCCCTCAAGCGGGGCCAGTGGTTGGTCAATAATCGGCAAAAATCGTGGGAATTTCGGGAGTTGCTCGCGCCTGCCGAGTGCGGTTCTGGAGCCGCGCCGCAGCCTCGGTGAGCCAAATTTGCGGCCCGTTGGCCTAGTTTTGCTGCACAGCGCCGAATTAGACGTCTAGGTCTGCGGCTTCGTCCGCGCGGTCCATGATGAAATGAAAGCGGGCCGATGCGTCTTTGCCCATCAGCTCGCCGAAGATGCGATCGGTCTCGAGCGCGTCGGCGATACCGACCTTGAGCATGCGTCGCGTCTTGGGGTTGAGCGTGGTGTCCCACAGCACCTTGGGCATCATCTCGCCCAAGCCTTTGAAGCGGGTGATTTCGGGCTTGGCGTTACCCTTTTGTTTTTCGATCAGCAAGCGATCGCGATCGGCGTCGTCGCCAGCCCAGTACGTCTCTTTGCCGATGTCGATGCGGTAGAGCGGCGGCACGGCTACGTACACGCGACCGTGCTTCATCAGCTCGGGCATGTGCCGGTACAGGAAGGTGAGCAACAGCGTCGTGATGTGATGGCCGTCGGAGTCAGCGTCGGCCAACAGCACGATGCGCTGGTAGCGCACGCGCGTTAGGTCGAAGCTCGGCCCGATACCGGCACCCAGCGCGGTGATCAGATCGGCGATCTCCTTGTTTTCGAGCACCTTGCTCAGGGCCAGGCCTTCGGTGTTCAGCACCTTGCCGCGCAGCGGCAGAATCGCCTGCGTATTGCGATCGCGGCCTTGCTTGGCGGAGCCGCCTGCGGATTCGCCCTCGACGATGAACAGCTCGGTGTTCTCGCGGTTGTTCGATAGGCAGTCAGCGAGCTTGCCGGGCAGGGTGAGGCGGCCGCTGGTGGCCGTCTTGCGCGAGACTGACGCCGAAGCGGCGCGCGAAGCCTCGCGGGCGCGCGCCGACAAGATGATGCGCGCCACGATCTGCTCGGCGACACTGCGGTTCGAGTTGAGCCACTGCTCCAGCACTGGTCGCACGGCGCCGTCGATGACCGACTGTAGCTCGGGGTTGTTCAGGCGCTCTTTGGTTTGACCCTGGAACTGCGGCTCGGCGATGAAGATGCTGAGCACGCCCAGCATGCCTTCGCGGATGTCTTCGGCGGCGATGTTTACGCCGCGCGGCGCCAGGTTGTGCGTGTCGATGTAGTTGCGTACGGCCTTGGCGACGCCGGCGCGCAGACCATTTTCGTGCGTGCCGCCCGAGCCGGTGGGGATGCCGTTGACGAAGCTGCGTAGCGACTCGTCGGTCGCTTCGGTCCACAGGAATGCGGCTTCGATCCGCGTTTCGCCGTCCTTGCTGATGACGAACGGCGGTTCGTGAACGGCCTTCTTCTGCCCCTTCGCCGTGAGCTGGCGCACGTAGTCGACGATGCCCTCGGCGTGCGTGAAGTCGTACTTCTGCCCGCCATGCTCGTCGTTGAAACGCACCTTTAGGCCGCGGTGCAGAAAGCTGGCGATCTCCAGCCGTTCGCGGATGGTGTCGGCGGTGAAATCGATGCGCGGGAAGATCGTCGGGTCGGGCTTGAAGAAGACGGTCGTGCCGGTGCCGCGCGCCGCGCCCACTTTTTGGAGCTTGCCCGTGGGCTTGCCCTGCTTGAACTCCATCTGCCACTCGACGCCGTCGCGCTTCACGTTGACGACGAGCTTCGACGACAGCGCGTTCGTGACCGAGGCGCCCACGCCGTGTAGCCCTCCGGAGGTCTTGTAGTTGCCCTGCTCGAACTTGCCGCCGGCGTGCAGCACGGTGAACACGATCTCGAGTGCCGGCTTCTTCAGCTTGGCGTTCATGTCGACCGGAATGCCGCGGCCGTTGTCGACCACGGTCACGCTCTGCCCGTCTTTGTGCAGCGTGACGCTGATCTCGGAGGCGTGGCCGTTCATGGCCTCGTCGACCGAGTTGTCGAAGATTTCCCAGACCAAGTGGTGCAGGCCGGCGCTGCCTACGCCGCCGATGTACATGCCGGGGCGCTTGCGCACGGGGTCGAGACCCTCGAGCACCTGAATGTCGTCGCCGGTGTATTTGCTGCTTGCCATGCGAGTTCTCGACTACGCCTCGAGCGGCGCGGGCGGCTCCGGAGGTTGGGGGATGGCGCGCACGAACGTGCCGCGCTTCAGCACTTCGTGGCCTTTGCCGCCACGGCCGGTGGGTTTGTAGTCCGAAGCGGTGATGCTGCGCTCGCCGCCGCCCGAGCTTTCGAGCACCAGCGGCTGCTTCTTGTCCTTGGCGACGATGAAGCCGACGAGCGCGTCGTCCTTGTCGTCGAGCTTCATCAGCACCACGCCCTTGCCAGCGCCGGATAGGTAGTTGATGTCGTTCACCGGCGAGAGCAGCACGCGGCCCTGCTTGGTCGCGCAGATCACTGGCTCACCACCGCTGGCCTTGCCGAGGCCCACGACTTCCATGCCTTCGGCGGGCTTGGCGAACCGGCGCCCCGCGCGTGTGCTGGGCTCCGCCAACAGGGATAGACCAAAAGTCAGCGCATAGCCGTCACTGGTCGCCGCGACGCCGAAGGTCTTCGGGCGTTTGCCGTCGCGCTCGGAGATGTCGCCGATCACGCGCGGATCGAGCGACAGCGCCGAGATGATGCGCTCGCCGTCTTTGAGCTTGAACAGCTTCTGGATCGGCTCGCCGTAGCCGCTGGTGGCCGGGACGTCGATGATACGGCTGGTGTAGGCGGTGCCGAAGTTCGAGAAGAACACCATGCTGGAGCGCGTCGAGCCGACCTCGCAGGCCAACACCGCATCACCCTCACGCAGACGCGTCGTCGTGATGTCTTTGACCTCCTTTTGGCGCTTGATCCAGCCATCGCTGGTCACCAAAACGTAGGCGTCTTCGGCGACAATCAGCTCTTCTTCGCTGAATTCCTGCTCGCTGGCGACTTCTTGAATCTGCGTGCGGCGCTTGGCTTCCTTGCCGAAGCGCGTGAGCAGCTCGGTCAGCTCTTGGCGCACGATGCCCCAACGGCCCTTGGACTCTTCTTCTTCCAAGAGAACCTTGATCTCGCGGCTGCGCTTGCGCTTGTCCTTGAGCTCTTTCTGAATGACCAGAATCTCGAGGCGCGCGAGGCGGTATAGTTTCAGCTCCAAGATGGCATCGGTCTGCTCGTCGTCGAGCTTGAACTTGGCCATGATCTTCTGAGCCGCGTCGGCCTTGCCCTCGGAAGCGCGGATGATCTTGATGATCGCGTCCAGCGCGTCGAAGACCTTTTCGAAGCCCTCCAGAAGATGAATGCGCTTGGCTAGCGCCTTCAGCTCGTGGCCCAGGCGGCGTGTCACCACTTCCAGGCGGAAGTGCAGGAAGTGCCACAGCATCTGCGCCAGATCGATGCGCTCGGGGCGACCGACCTCGGGGTTCTCGGTCGGCACTAGGCAGGTCATGTTGACCGCGAAGTTGATCTGCAGCGGCGTGTGCTTGAATAGGTAGGCCATGACCTTGGAGGGGTCGGCTTCCTTCTTCAGCTCGAGCTCGATACACACTTCGTCGGTCGAGACGTCTTTGACGTCGACCAACAGCGGCATCTTGCGCGCCAGCGCCACGTCCGCGATCCGCGTGACCAAATCGGCCTTGTTGACCGTGTACGGAATGCTCGTGATGTGCACGATTTGCCCGGTTTTCGTGGGCGGCGCGAGCTTCCAGGTGCCGCGTAGCTTGAGGCCGCCTTGGCCAGTCTCATAGACGTGCTTGATCTCTTCAGCCGACGAAACCAGCTGTCCGCCGGTCGGAAAATCCGGACCTTTGATGGTGCGAGCCAGCTCGCGCGCCGACAGCTGCTTGCCCTCGACCAGCGCGTCCAACTGACGGATCGCCGCGTTGACGACCTCTTCCGGGTTGTGCGGCGGAATGTTGGTGGCCATGCCGACCGCGATGCCGGTCGCGCCGTTCACGAGCAGGTTCGGGAACGCGGCGGGCAAGACCACCGGCTCGAACTTGGTGCCGTCGTAGTTCGGCCGGAAATGAACGGTGTCTTGCTCGATTTCCTGCAGTAGCTCGTGAGCGAGCGGGGCAAGCCTGCATTCCGTGTAACGGAAAGCAGCCGCCGGGTCGCCGTCCAGCGAGCCGAAGTTGCCCGAACCGTCCACCATTAGCGCGCGCAAGCTGAAGGGCTGCGCCATACGGACGAGCGCGTCGTAAATGGAGGCGTCGCCGTGGGGGTGGTAGTTACCCATCACGTCGCCGACGACTTTCGCACACTTGCGATGCTTGGCATCGGCGCGCAGGCCCTGCTGCCACATCGTGTAGAGGATGCGGCGTTGCACCGGCTTCAAGCCGTCGCGCACATCGGGCAGCGCCCGGCTGGTGATGACCGAGAGGGCGTAGTTGAGGTAGCGGGTCTGGGCGATCTCGTGGAGCGCCGCTGGCTCTTCGTTCAGGATGTCCCCGCCCCCGCCGTCCGTGCCTCCGCCTCGCTTGCCGCCCTTGCCTCGTCCCGCCGGGGGCTCGCCACCTGCGGCTTTTTTGCTGCGTTTTTGGGCCAACTCTAGGTCTCCGCCGCCCGCGCCAAGCGAACGACCGCGTTTCGCTAGCGTCGTTCCCCCCCTGGCGTCAACCCTGGCGTCGCCCGACGTGGCCGGCCGGCGAGAACGAAACAACAGGAAGGCGGGAAGGCGGGAAGGATTTTTTTGTCGAGAAAAGCGGGTTCGGGCGCTTGCCCTTGGCGCGGCGCGAAGGCGCCGCCGGTGACCAACCCCAAGAAACTTCCCGCCTTCCCGCCTTCCTGTTGTCTGCCGCTCGCTCGCTCGCTCGCTCGCTCGCTCGCTCGCTCGCCCGCTCGGCACCGCTAGTCGGCGGGACGGTAGTCGGCGATGTCTACGCCGTAGCGTTTCATCCAGCGGTGGATTTGCATGCGGGCTTTGCCGAGCTCGCGGCCGACGGCGGCGACGTTGCCTTGGTGCTTGAGCAAAAGCTCGCGCAGCGCGGGTTCGTCGGGGGCGCCTTGGACGTCGTCGTCCTCGTGTGGCTGGCTGGGGTGGCCGCCGCTGTCCTTGCCGTAGTCGCTCATCGCCTCCTGGACGGCATCCGGCAGCACCTCGGGCTCGAGGGTCGAGCCATTGCACAGCGCCAGCGCGCGCTTGATGCACGCTTCGAGCTCGCGCACGTTGTACGGGAAATCGTAGTTCAATAGACCGCTCATGAACGCGAATGACGGGGTTTTGTCGGTGCCGCCGTGGCGCGCCAAGAACGTCTGCGTGAGCAGGAACACGTCTTCCTTGCGCTCGTGAAGCGCCGGCAGCTCGACCGCGTACTCATTGAGCCGCGCGAACAAATCTTCGCGAAATTTTCCCTCGCGCTGCAGCTTTTCCAAGTCGCGGTGCGTGGCCGCGACGACCCGCACGTCGACGGGCTCCGGCGTGGTCGCACCCAGCGGCAACACTTCGCGCGCTTGCAGCACCCGCAGCAATTTGGCCTGCGCTTCTTGCGGCATGTCGCCGATTTCGTCGAGCAAGAGCGTGCCGCCGTCGGCGTGGCGAATCAGGCCCGGTTTGTCGCGATCAGCGCCGGAAAAGGCGCCGCGCTTGTAACCGAACAGCTCGCTCTCGATCAGGTTCTGCGGCAGCGCCGTGCAGTTGATGGCCGCCAACTTGCCGCGTCGCCCGCTCAGTCGATGTAGCTCGCTGGCGATCACCTCTTTGCCGGTCCCGCTCGGGCCGCGCACGATCACGCTCAGCGGCGTCGCGGCGACGCGCTCGATTTCCGCAACGATGACGTCGATCTGATAGCCACCAGCCAGCGCGCTCGGCTTCAGTGCGCGGCGCGTTTCGCCGTGCGGCAAGGCGCCGTCGATGCGATAGCGGCCGAATTCCTCGGCAGCGTCTTCGACGAACTTGAAGATGGCGTCGCCGATCCGCACCTCGTCGAGCGGCTCGAGCTGAGTTTGTTGCACCTTACGGCCGTTGACGATCACGCCGTTGCGGCTGCCCAGGTCACGCACGATGAAGTGCCGACCTTCGCGCACGACCTCCGCATGTACTCGCGAGACGGCCGGCGCCTTCAGCGTGAGGTCGGCGGAGGCGGCGTCACGGCCAATGACGTGGCGCTCGTCCGTCAGCAGAAAAGCGCCGGGCAGCTCGCGAAACGTGTCCGCGTACAGCAGCACGAGGCCTGGCTGACGCTTACGGGCGGGCTGGCTAGGGCCGCCGCGAAACTCCTGCATGGCGCCAGTGGGGGCTTCCACAGCGGTCAGCATAGGCTATGAAACGGCTATGGCCAAAGACGAGCTTTGCGTTGCGGCGGTGCAGCTGAACAGCCAGGGCGACGTCGGTCGGAACCTCGAGGCCGTCCGCCAGCTGGTCGGGCGCGCGAAGCAGCGCGGCGCCGAGCTGGTGCTGCTGCCGGAGAACTTCGCGTACTTCGGCCCCGAGGCGGAGAAACGTAGCGTGGCCGAGACGCTCGCCGAAGGGCACATCTCGCGCGCGCTCAGCGATCTAGCGCGACAGTACGCGGTGAGCGTGATCGGCGGCGGCTTTCCCGAGCGCACCACCGACGAGGCGCGGCCGCACAACACGCTGTTGGCTGTCGGCCCCGATGGTTCGCAGCTGGCCGCCTACCGCAAGATTCACCTGTTCGATGTCGAGCTCGGTAGCGGCGGCAGCTACTCCGAGTCTGGCGCTACGACCGCCGGCAGCTCGGTGGTGGTTTTGGACGTAGCCGGCTTCAAACTGGGATGCTCGATCTGCTACGACCTGCGCTTCCCCGAGCTGTACCGCGCGCTGAGCGAACAAGGCGCCGAGGTGCTGCTCGTGCCCGCCGCGTTCACGCTCCACACCGGCAAGGATCATTGGCACGTGCTGCTTCGCGCCCGCGCGATCGAGGCGCAAGCCTTCGTCGTGGCCGCTGCGCAATACGGCACCCACCCCGGCGCGCGCCAAACCTACGGACATTCCCTGGTCGTCGACCCTTGGGGCACCGTGATCGCCGAAGCCTCCGACGGCGTCGGCATCGTCACGGCAACGCTCGAGCGCGAACGCCTCGACTCCGTCCGCCGCTCGCTACCAAGCTTGTCGCATCGCAAGCTCGGGCGGTCCGGCGCCTAGCGAGCGAAACAACAGGAAGGCGGCTGGGCATTCATCGCATCTCGCCCGAGCGAGCACGAGCGAACAGGAAGGCGGGAAGACGGGAAGGCCGAGATTTAGGGTGGGTGGTACTGGCAACTGGACGCAGGGGGATCGCGATTGGGCCTCAGGCGCCTGTTCGAACCACAGAAAATCTTCCCGCCTTCCCGCCTTCCTGTTCGCTCGTGCTCGAATCGCGAAACGCACGCGACTGACCGGTGCTGCGCCCCAATCAAGACTTGTACAGGTGCCACGCCTCGTAGCCCTTCCTGTACCGGCCTTCCCGGCTTCTCGCCTCCCTGTTGTTTCGGTCTCGCTCGTTACAGGTGGCGACGCGCGATTTCGGTCCAGGTGCCTGAGGGCTCGAGCGTGATGTAGTTCTTCCAGAAGGGGCGGGCCTTCTGGGTTTCGCCGACTTGTTCGTAGGCCATCGCCAGGTTGAAGTAGGCGTCGGAGAACTTGGGGTCGGCTTCGATCGCGCCGTGGAAGAGCGGGATGCTCGACTCCGGTTCGCCGCGTTCGAGCATGACGTAGCCCAGGTTGTATTGCGCTTCGGGCTGGCGACCGTCGATCTCGAGTGCGCGTTTGTAAAGCACCTCGGCGCCTTCCGCGTCGTGGCGTCGGAAGCGAATGTTGCCGAGGTTCGTGTACGCAATCGCTAGCCACGGATCCAGGCCGATCGCTTCGCCGTAGAGCCGCTCGGCTTCGTCCATCGTTGCCGGATCTTCGTCCAGCTGGCTGGCGCGCAGGTAAAGCTCGTAGGCCGTACGTGCGCGTTCGCGACCCGCTGATGGGCGGAGCACGCGGACCACGTCGTCGCGCAGCGACTTGACCTCGAAGTCGAGCACCATCTGACCGGTTAGCGGCTCGAAGGCGCCGTCTTGCGTGTGCACGACGACGTGTTGTCCGTCGGACACGATGCGCAGCTCTTGCAGCGGGCGGGTGACCTTGGGCAACGTGCGCTTCAGCGCGTTGACGGCGCGCGTTACGTCACGCAGCCGAACCCGCTGCGAGAGCAGGGTCTGCGCGGTGCGCAGGGCGATCAGGTCGGAAAACGTGTAGGCGCGACGGCCTTTGCGGCGCCCGGTCGGCGAAACCACGCCCGCGCGATCGAGCGTGCGCAGGCGGGCCGGCGTCACGGCGAGCAGCCGCGCGATTTCCGTGCCGCTAAACAGGTCGGTCAATGGTTCGCGACCGCCCTGCGGTTCTGCCGCAGGATCGACGGTTTTTGGGTCATGCCGTTCGACTCGGCCACCACCGGGGCCGAATACGACGTGAATGACCTTGTCGTCGCGCTGCTTCTTCCGGCTCATCACGCTGTCCGAGACCAAAGACGTACGTCCCTCTGTGTGCCTTGCGAGAGCAAAGCAGAACATTTTTCCGCGTGGCGCCTCCTGTCAAGCGCTCGCGCCGCGAGCCACGATCTTAGCTCGATTGAACGACGTCGCGGAGCGCGTTGCGCAGCGCGCGCGGCGAGCCGCATGACAAACCTCACGACTGAAATTACTTCTTGACTCACGTCGCGCGAAGGAGCGCACGCGACGACGCTCGCGTGCGCGGTCAAGAAGCGTGCGCGCCACGCTTGGCGCGCGCCGTACTGGTCTTGCTCGGCGTCGGCGCACGGTCGGTCAGCTCCTTGTGGACGCGCGCCTCGACCTCCACGCCGACTTGAATGCCGGTCGCGACCACGCTCACACCGAGCTCGGCGCGGACGCGACCGATCGGCGCGGCCGAGCGCACCTGCGCTTCGAGACGTGCGATACGCGTAGCACGCAGCCGAGCGTGGGGGTCACGCGTCAGCAGCCACGCGACCGGCTCCGCCTGGTCGTCGGGGACGAGCCCACCGCGCGATGAGAAGGGCAGCAGGATGCTGGTCGAGCCGTAGTACATCTCGCCGTCGGGCTCTTTCCTGATCGCGCCTTCGCTCATCACGTCGGCGGCCTCGAACAGCTCGCGCCAGCGGTAGTCGGAGGCCTGCCACAGCTCGACCTTCCGCGAGCTGAGAAGCGGAAGCGCGTGCGTCTTTTTCAGACCAGGGCCGCGCGCTCGTGGCTTCACGATCCGATCGTACGCTGGAGCCGCGGCAGTCAGGAAAGTTCTCCGCCAACGGTGATGAGGGGCGTCGCGATGGCCGATGCAGTTCGACGCGCAGCGGCTAACGAAGCGCTTCCGGAAGCGCGGCTTGGAGCCAGCGAAATTTGTCCCGGCGCGTCGGCTTCTTCTCTAATTGACGAAATGAACGCCGAAACCAGCTACGCGGGTCCTGATCGCCGAAAAAACAACGTATTTGTGACAAAAAACACCGAGTACCATTTCCGCGGTGACCGCTGCGTGGCAGTCCGTGACCGACGCTCGACCAAATGGCTCCCGTCGCACCTGGCGATCGGCCGGCGCCTTTCGGGTGGCGTGCATTTCCACAAGAACGGCGCGGCCGTGCCGGTCTGCGATCGGCCCAGCGTCGGCGAGGCGTTGTACTTCGCCGATGACGGTCGCGAGCTGATCACGAGCGCCGTCTGCGGCTTGGAACGCCCGACGCGTGAGGTGATCCAGAGCTATCGAAAGACCAGCATCGAAGCCTGAGGGTCAGCCGGCAACAGGTTTGACCAGTTGCAGTGTGCGCGTAATCCTCTGCGCTTCCAGACGGATTTCGCGGCAGCTCCGCGTAGCTTCGTTCGCACCCCGTGGCCGGAAATTTGGATTTTTCGCGCAAATACCGCCTAGTGAGCTGCCTCCGTGAGTCGGCATCATTCTTGGATACAGGCGGCCGCTCGAGGGAAATCCGAACATGGCGCAAACCGTTACCCAACAACCCACGCAAGATCCCCGCGCCGTCGCCATCCTCGCCAAGAACATCTACCGCGAGTTTCGCGCGGGAGGCTTCAGCGAGCGTGATGTGATGGCCCTGGCTGGTGAGCTGTTGTCCCTGGTCACGACCGACGTGAAGAGCCGCCAGCACGACAGCGGCTGACGCTGCCCAAGCGGAGCGGAATTGAGCGGTGCTGAAACGAACCGAACGTAACACTTCGGATTGACACGAGGGGTGCTGTATCGGCAATCCTTTAGCCTCGTGATTTCCCCGACGTCCACCGCCCGAGCTCCCGCGTTCGCGGTGGTCATCCACGAGAAGGGTGGTGCCGAGCGGCGCGAGCAGTTCGAGACTGCCGAGCTGACGGTCGGACGTGTGCAGGGCAACGAGCTGATGTTGCCGAAGGGCAACGTCTCCAAGCGCCACGCGCGGCTCTTGTACCGCGACGGCCGCTTCATCGTGACTGATCTCAACAGCACGAACGGCACGTACGTCAATCGTCGGCGCATCACCCAAGCCACGATCGTGCGCGAGGGCGACCGCATCTACGTCGGTGACTTCGTGCTGCGGATCGAGCTGCCCGGTGGCGAAGGTGGCGTTGCTGCGAGCGATGGAACGTCGCGTCCCGAGCTGGTCTCGAGTCCGGACGAGGTATCCACGACCGGACCGAGCCCGGGCGCCGCGAACGTCGTCGCCAGCATGCGGCCGGCCACCGAGGACGACGACGAGCAGACGCGTATCCCGGGTCCGGCTCGCACGCTCGAGCCGCCACGGCCGCCGTCGAGCAGCGTCGGCTCCGATCCGCCCCCGCTGCGTCCCGGTAGCTTTCCCGCGAACGAGACCACCGGCACGCATCACGTCGGGCGGACCACGCAGGACGATTCGCCGAGTCACGAGCGCAACGCGCTGGCGAGCGTGCTCGATGCGGTGGTGCAGGCCGTGATCGAGCGCCTGGGGGCCGAGGTTTTCGAGCCGCCGCTGCCGCAGGACCTGGCTGAGCGAGTGGAACCCGTGCTGCGCGAAATGGTCGGCAAGGCGGGGAGTACCAAAGACACCCCGCTCAGTCTTTCGCTGGAGCGATTGCTGGAGCTGGCGCGCGACGAGCTGCTCGAGCTCGGGCCGCTCGGCGACTTGATGACGGATGCCTCCGTCACAGAGATCGGTGTGGTGCGCTTTGATCAGGTCGTGGCGGCGCGCGCCGGTCGACCGGTGGCGGTGGAGCCGGGATTCAGCTCCGAGCGCTCGCTGGCGCGGGCGATCGCCCGGCTGCGTTTCGACGCCGTCGAGGGCGCTACCGACGCAGAGTTTCGCTTGCCGATTGGCGCGCGCGTGTCGGTCGATGCGTCGGTTGTGGGCAAGCCGGCCTCGCTCTTGATCCGCAAGCCGGAGCGGCTGGCGCTCACGCTCGACGAGCTGGTGCGGCGCGGGGTGATCTCGCGTGCGATCGCGACGTTTTTCCGCCACTGCTTAGTGGGTCGCGTGAACATGCTGGTCGTCGGCGGCCACGATGGCTCGGCTGAGCAGCTGCTGTCGGCCCTGGTCGGCTCACAGGGTGACGCGCGCTCGGTCTGGGTTGGCGACGGTGTCGTTGGTCAGTCGGAGGTCGCGGTCGATTTCGGGCTCGGCAGCGTGGCGGATGCCCGGCGCACCTTGGCCGTAAAAGCCGGCATCCCGGGTGTGCGCTTTGCGGCCCGTCTCAACACGCCCGAGGTGACGGCGACTGTCACTGAAATGGTGGCTTCCGGCGTCGATGGCGTGCTCGCGCTGCGTCACGCGACGTCGATCAAGCGCGCGCTGATGCGGGTGGCGGCGGAGATCGCCGCGGCCCGGCCCGGCCTCGGTATCCGTGCGACGCGCGAGCTGTTGGCCGGCGCCTACGACGTCGTGATTGAGGTGGCGCGGCTGCGCGACGAGCGCGTGCGCGTGCTGCGCGTGGTCGAGCTGACCGGCGTCACCGCCGACGAGATCGAGCTGCAGGACATCTTCACGTTCCTGCCCGACCGCACCGCGGCCGGCGGCGCCGTCGAAGGCACCTTCAACCCGAGCGGCACTGTGCCGCAAGTCGTCGAGAGCATGCGCGCACGTGGCGAGAACCTCGACAGCTCGTTGTTCTCGCGGCCTCCTTCTCGCTAGAGGGAGTTATGGTTAGGAGTTTGCAGTTGGGAGAACGCTCCTGCCAACGTCGAGCTCGGAGCTGCCAACTCCCAACTCCTAACTGCCAACTCGCTCAGGCTCTCGCCTCGGCCTTCGCCTTTTCAACCTTCTTGCTCATCATGCGCTTTTTGAGCGCGGAGAGCTTGTCGATCATCAGGACGCCGTTGAGGTGATCGTTCTCGTGCTGGATCGCGACCGCCAAGAGGCCGTCGGCTTCGAGCGTGAACTCTTTGCCGTCGCGACCTAAGGCGCGCACTTTCACGCGCTCGGCCCGCTTGATCTCTTCGGTCGCGCCGGGGAACGACAGGCAGCCCTCTTCCCAGATCTGCACGCCGTCGAGCTCGAGAATTTCGGGGTTGATGAACACCTTCAGATCACTCGGCTCGTCTTCGGCCGCGGTGTCGATCACGAAGACGCGCAGTCCCACGCCAATCTGATTGGCGGCCAGCCCACAGCCCGGCGCGTCGTACATGGTCTCGGCCATGTTCTCCACCAGCTCCAGAATCTCGGGCGTGATCTTGGCGACGGGCTTGGCGGCTTCGCGCAAGCGCGGGTCGGGGTAGTGCAGGATCGGAAGCAGTGCCATCGCTCGAGAAACGTAACACCGCCTCCCGGCTCGGGCAATCCGACGGCCGTCTCAGCCTGGGCTCGTGCGCCCAGTTTTCTTGGGATACTTCAGCGGGCCCCACACGTAGGCGTCGCCGCCGCATAGTTCCCAGTGCGGCGGATCGATGCGCGGGGCGTCGGAGGGATTTTCAGGGCCAGCCCAATCCACGGCGCCCGGGCGACCACGCGGGCCGAGCAAGATCGGTGCGACGAACACGTGCAACTCGTCCGCTAGGCCGCTGGCCAACAGACTGCCGCCGAGCTCGGAGCCGCCTTCGCACATCACGTTTACGACCTCGCGAGCGGCTAGCTCGCGCAGCATCACCGCTGGCTCACAGCGTCCTTCGGCTGTCGGCGGCACGCGAATCACGCGCACGCCGAGCGCCTGCAGCGCTTCTTCCAGTGGCTTGGGAGCGGCCAGCGTCGTGACGACGCAGGTCGGAATTTGGGTCGCGGTCTGTACCACTTGCGCGGTCGTGGGAATACGCAGCTTGCTGTCGACGATCACGCGCACCGGGCTGCGGCCGGGGACGTCGCGCACCGTGAGTCGCGGATCATCGGCCAGCACGGTGTTGACGCCGACCATCACGGCGTCGTGACTCGAACGCAGTGTCTGCACGCGCATCCGCGACTCGGGTCCGGTGATCCATTTCGATGCGCCGGTGCGCGTCGCGATCCGGCCGTCGAGCGAGATCGCCAGCTTGAGTGTCAGGTAGCTCTGGCCGCTGGTGATGAACTTGGACCAGCTCTTGATCAGGTTCTGCGCCTCGGACTCGAGCACGCCCTCGACGACCTCGACCCCGGCTTCACGCAGGCGCTCGATGCCGCCGCCGGCCACGCGCGGGTTGGGGTCGCGACAGCCGATGATCACGCGCTTGATGCCCGCAGCCAAGATTGCGTCGACGCAGGGCGGGGTACGGCCCTGGTGGTTGCACGGCTCGAGCGACACGTAGAGCGCCTGGCCGCGCGCCTTCGGGCCGGCGGCCTTGAGCGCGGCGGTTTCGGCGTGATCGAGGCCGGTCGACTCATGAAAGCCTTCGCCCAAGACTTCGCCCTTGGCGTCGGCCACGACCGAGCCCACGTGCGGGTTGGGGGAGGGATCGCCCTTCTCACCCAGCGCGATCGCGCGCCGCATCAGCTCCTGGTCCAGATCTTTGGCCATGGCTAATCCGTGCGCGACCGAACGAGCTTGCCCATCTCGCTCATGAATTCGTCGATGTCGCGGAACGAGCGGTAGACGCTGGCAAAGCGGACGTACGCCACTTCGTCGAGCGCTTTCAGCCGGGCCATCACGCGCTCGCCGATCACCAGCGACGACACCTCTTTGTCGCCGCTCTCGCCCAGCTCGCGCTCGAGCTGCTCGGCTTGCTCTTCGAGCGCTTCGGCCGAGACCGGGCGCTTGTTGCAGGCGATGCGCAGACTGCGCAGGATTTTCTGACGGTCGAAGGCCTCGCGCTGGCCGTCTTTCTTGACCACGGTCGGCAGCGTCGTCTCGACACGCTCGTAGGTCGTGAAACGCTTGCTGCACGCGTCGCATTCGCGGCGACGCCAGGTGACCGTGCCGCCCGCGACCAAACGCGAGTCGACGACGCGGCTCTCCATTTCACGGCAGTAGGGGCACTGCATGGACGGAGCTCAAGGGCGGCTGCCCTCAGCCCTCGAAGGCGGAGAACACCAACGTTGCGTTGGTCCCGCCGAAACCGAACGAGTTACTCATGGCGCGCTTGATGCGTCGCTCACGAGCTTTGTTCGGCACGAAGTCCAGGGGCACGTCAGTGTCCGGATCTTCGAGGTTAATGGTCGGGGGAATGACGCCGGTCTCGATCGCCTTGATGCAGACTGCCGCTTCGACGGCGCCAGCGGCACCGAGCAAGTGGCCCATCATGCTCTTGGTAGAGCTGACCCAAAGCTTCTTGTCGAGCGCGTGATGGCCGTAGACCTTGGCGACCGCCTTGGCTTCTTCCGAATCACCCACCGGGGTGGAGGTGCCGTGGGCGTTGATGTAGTCGATTTGCTCAGGGTTGAGCTTGGCGTCCTTGAGCGCCATCTGCATGGCGCGCGCGGCTTGCGCGTGCTCCGGCGCCGGCTTGGTGATGTGGTAGGCGTCGGCCGTCGCGGCGTAGCCGGAGACCTCCGCCAGGATGCGCGCGCCGCGCTTCTTGGCGCGCGTCAGCGATTCGAAGATCAACGTGCCGGCGCCTTCGCCGCACACGAAGCCGTCACGACCCTTGTCCCACGGTCGACTGGCGCGCTCGGGCTCGTCGTTGCGACGGCTGAGCGCGAACATGGCGCCGAAGCCGGCGATGCCGATCGGGGAAATCGTCGCTTCGGCGCCGCCGACGACCATCACCTCGGTGTCGCCCCGCTGCATCGAACGCAGCGCCTCACCCATCGCGTGTGCGCTGGACGAGCACGCGCTGGTGTGCGCCATGCACGGCCCGCGCAGACCGAAGGCGATCGAGACCTGTCCTGCCGCCATGTTGGCGATCAAGGACGGAATGAAATACGGGCTGACCTTGCCAGGCCCCTTGGTGTTCAGCGTGATCGTGCAGCGCTCGAGGTTCTCGAGACCGCCCAGACCGACGCCGATGTAGACGCCACAAGTATCGCGCTCTTCTTCAGTCAGGTTGAGATCGGCCTGCTCGAGCGCCATGCGCGTCGCGGCGATCGCGAACGGGATGAAGCGCGAGACCTCTTTGATCTTCTTCCGCTCCATGAACTGAGCGGGGTCGAAGCCTTTGACCTCGGCCGCAATGCGGGTCGAAAACTGCTCGGTCGCATCGAACTGCGTGATCGGTCCAACGCCGCTCCGGCCGTTAATTAACGACTGAAAGGTCGCATCGGTGCCGACTCCATTCGGAGTGACCAGACCAATTCCTGTGACGACGATCCGCTCCATGTGCTCCTTCAGCTGCCTAGAGCCAACTGACTCTTCTGCCAGTGGGGCCGTGGGGCGCGTTTGGTGGGCTAGGGGCCCACCAGACACGAGACAGCGGCCCCACGGCTTTCCTGTTCAGCCCGCCAGGTGCTTTTCGATGTAGTCGACAGCGTCCTGAACCGAGCGAATCTTCTCGGTATCTTCGTCCGGGATGTCGATCTCGAAGGCTTCTTCGAAGGCCAAGACCAGCTCAACCAGACCCAATGAGTCCGCGCCCAGGTCGTCGATGAACGTGGACTCCGGCTTGATATCCTTCTCGTCCACGTCGAGCTGCTCTTTGATGATCCGCTTTACTTCGGCGGTTACGTTCCGACCTTCAGCCATGATGCCTCCAGGGGCGCCTCCTACCAGAGATCGCCCCATTTGCAGGGATTTTTCGAACCGTTAGCTAGATTCCGTCGTGCGTCCAAGGCTTCCGGCGGCGCTTTTCTCAGTGTCCAGCGTCGCCGAAAAACCTCAAGCTTTACATGTACATGCCGCCGTTCACGCGCAGGGCCTGACCGGTGATGTAGGCGGCCTCGTCGGAGGCCAGGTAGACCACGGCAGCCGCGATCTCTTCCGGCTTGCCCGTACGGCCAAGCGGGATGGCGGAGTTGATCGACGCCTTCTGTTCGTCCGTGAGCGCGCCGGTCATGTCCGTGTCGATGAAACCAGGGGTGATGGCGTTGACCGTGATCGAGCGCGAGGAAAGCTCGCGGGCCATCGACTTGGTGACGCCGAGCAGCGCGGCCTTGGAGGCCGAGTAGGCGGTTTGGCCGGCGTTGCCCATCTCGCCGACCACGCTCGACAAGAAGATCACGCGGCCGGTGCGGGCGCGCATCATCACCTTGGTGGCGGCGCGGGCGCAGGCGACGGCGCCTTTCACGTTGACGTTCAAGATGCGGTCGAAATCCTCGTCTTTGAGGCGGAGCAGCAGGCCATCGATCGAGATGCCTGCGCTGCACACCAACACATCCAGACGCCCGAGGCGCTTGGCCACTTCAGCGATCGATTTCTCGGCAGCTTCACTGCTGGCGACGTCGAACTGAACGATTTCGCTTTTGCCGCCGCCGGCCTGAATCAGCTCCGCAACCTCGCGCGCAGCGGCTTCGTTACTCACGTAGTTGATGACGACGTGCGCGCCCTGCTTCGCCAAAGCAACGGACGCGGAACGACCGATACCGCGTGAGCCGCCCGTGACGAGCGCTACTTTGCCGGTGAGATCGAACATCCGTCCAGGTTCCTTCGAGAAAGCGCGGTCAAAACCGCACTGAGCGCGCGTCTTTAGCACGCCGTGGCGGTTGTCGAGCGGGAAATGTCTTACGCGGCGCGCCCTTACGCGCTGCGTTGCCGACGCGCGCTCTGATCTTTGAGGCGCGCCGCCTCATTTACACGCGTGGGATGCTCATCGGGGCCGGTTCGCCAATGCTGGCGGGGCCCGCTTCGGCGGCGAGAAACTCGGCGACTTTGGCCACGGCTTCGGCGTCTCCGACCGGCAGCACGCTGATCCGCTTGTCGATGCGCTTGGCGAGGCCGGCCAGCACCTTACCCGGCCCGATCTCCAGTGCCTTGGTGACGCCGGACTCGGTCATCGCCAGTACCGTTTTGTCCCACTGCACGGGCGAGTCCACCTGGCGCACCAACAGCTCGGCCACGCGAGCCGCATCGGTGTTGGGCGTGGCTTCGACGTTGGCAAGCACTGGGAAGGCCAGCGGCTGGAGCGAAATCGCTGCCAACGCCGTTTTCATCCGCGCGGCTGCTGGTGCCATCAGCGAGCAATGGAACGGCGCGCTCACGTTGAGGATGATCGCCTTCAGCTTGCGCTCGCCGGCCAGGGCTGCCGCGCGCGCGACCGCGGTCTTGTGGCCCGAGATCACGATCTGACCTGGCGCGTTGAAGTTCGCTGGCCAGACGACCTCGCCCTCAGCGGCGTCGCGACACAGCGCTTCGACCGCTGCGGCGTCGCCGCCCATGATCGCCGCCATGCCGCCGAGGCCAGCGGGCACGGCGTCTTGCATGGCCTGGCCGCGCAAGTGAACGAGGCGCACGGCGTCTTCGAAGCCGAGCGCGCCGGCTGCGACGAGCGCGCTGTATTCGCCGAGCGAATGACCTGCGCCGTACGTGGGTAGCTCGAGCTCCGGCAGGGCTTCGCGCAGCGCCGCAAGCGCTGCGATGCTGGTCGTCACGATCGCGGGTTGGGCGTTCTTGGTGAGCGTGAGCTCGGCCTCGGGGCCTTCGAAGCATAGCTTCGAGAGTGAGAAGCCGAGCGCGGCGTCAGCGCGCTGCCAGATTTCACGCGCGGCCTGCGAGCTGTCGTGCAGCTGCTTGCCCATGCCGACTTGTTGCGTACCTTGTCCGGGAAATAGCCATGCCGTTGTCAAAGAAGAGCTCCTTGAGACGTCGCACCTAAACGTAGCGCGACGAAGCGGGTCAAACGCGGACGAGCGCGCTGCCCCAAGAGATACCGGCGCCGAGCGCGCACATCAGGACGGTGTCGCCCTTTTCGATGCGACCGTCGCGCAGCGCTTCATCGAGCGCGATCGGAATCGATGCACTCGACGTGTTGCCGTAGCGCTCGATGTTGAGCACGAAGCGCTCGAGCGGAATGTCGAGCCGCTGCGCGACCTGCGCGATGATGCGCAAGTTGGCTTGATGCGGCACGACCCAGCGCACGGCCGAAGCCGGCAATTCAGCGTGCTCGAGCGCCGAGCGCGAAGCGCTGGTCAGGTTCTTGACCGCGACTTTGAAGATGTCCTGGCCGGCCATGTGCACCTTGTCGCGCTGCGCGGCGAGCGCTTCGGGCGTGAGGCGCTCTTTGCTGCCGCCAGCCGGAATGCACAGCGAGCCGACCAGCGACGAGTCGGTGTAAAGCTTGGTCGAAAGGATGCCGGCACCGTCCTCTTTTGCCGGGCCCAGCACGGCCGCGCCGGCGCCGTCGCCGAACAGCACGCACGTCGTGCGATCCTTCATGTTCAGGATGCGGCTGAGCAGCTCCACGCCGACGATCAGCACGTGCTTCTGCGCGCCGGAGCGGATGAACTGATCGGCGATCGACATCGCGTAGATGAAGCCCGCGCACGCCGCCGAGATGTCGAACGACGGGATCGGACCTGCGCCGAGCTTCTGCTGCAGGATCGCCGCGCAAGCGGGCATCGGCAGGTCGGGTGTGACCGTGCCGACGATGATCATGTCGAGGTCTTTGGCGGTGAGCCCAGCCGCTTCGAGCGCGCGCTGCGCGGCGAACAGCGCCATGTCGCTCGACGCCTGGTCGTCGGCTGCCACGCGCCGCTCTTTGATGCCCGTGCGCTCGGTGATCCACGCGTCCGACGTGTCGACGAGCCGCTCGAGATCGCCGTTGGTCAGGATCCTGTCAGGGGCGTATGCACCTGTGCCCAGGATGCAGCTCTTTGGGGCAGTGACGCTCGGCATGCCTAATCTGGATACGATCACCGGGAGGAGGCGTCACCAGAAATGGTTAAACCAGCTGTCTCACGGGTCGGTGAAGCAATCCTTCAGCGACCCTGACGCAAGACGCAACTCCGCCCACAGGTCAGACGACCCGGGTAACGCTCAGTGGCTGCTCAGCTCTTTTCAGCAGCGCCGGTCTTGACGACGGCGCGGCCTTTGTAAAATCCACAGCCCGGGCAAACCCGGTGCGGGATCATCGGCGCCGAGCAACTGGCGCAGGGCACCACGTTGGGGGCGGCGACCTTGTCGTGATTGGCTCTGCGCATGTCGCGCTTGCTGCTGCTCAAACGTCGTTTCGGAACGGCCACGAGGATTACTCCTTACTTGATCTTCTGCTCGAGCCGGCTCTTGAGGTCGGCTAGCGGTGACAAGCGCGGGTCTAGAGGCTTGTCGCCTCCCGGCTGGCTGTCAGCGGGGAGCGGAGGGTTAGCTGCTGGCTCGTCGGTTGGCAAGTCCGAACGGCGGGGAAACATCGGAAGCTCCAAGACCAGGAACTCCCTGACGAAGTCGTCGAGCACGATCTCGTGGCCCTCGTAAGTGTCTTGGCCTGCGGTTTCGTCGTCCAAAACGGGCGATTCGTCCCAATTGCCGTCAGCGGCGCCGGATTTCCCGAGGCCTTTCGGGCGGCCCGCGCGCGCAGCGGCCCGCTTGGCTTTTTCGGGGGCCGCTGGAGCCGCGGGGTCCTCAATCTTGGGGGGACGGGCGCGCCGGCGAGCCACGTGACCCTCGTGGGCGGTGGTGGCGCCACTCTTGGGCGACAGCATGAGCAGAATCTCGACCCGCACTGGAACCGGGACAGGGTCGAGCGTGATGACGCACGGCAGAGTCAGATCCGCGATCAGTTGGCCGCGTACCAGCACGTCGGGCCCATTCTTGGTGACGGTGACGTCGACCTTGCCCGGCGCCACGATGGTCGCGTTCGTCCCTTCCAGGGCGTGGCTCAGCCACGGCTCTGTCAGGACGAATTCGGCATGTTTGGGGCCGCGGTCCAGGTCGGCGACCGGTATCACGAGCTCGGGGCGGGACATCGAGGCCCGGGCCATAGCGCGCTCCGGGCGCTGGCGCAAAAGGAGGAGTTAGGGGTCAGGGGTCAGGGCGTGTCCCTGAATTGGGATCGCTCGCGCGTGCCCGTAAACGTGCCCGTGCCCGACGGTCCGTGAGGAGTCGTTGGGCTCGTTTGTTTGGAGGCCGAGGTTTGTGGCGCGGGCCCAGCCCGCGCGCGCCGCGCCCAGCTGGGCGCGCAGGCCGGGCCTATCCCAATCGAGCCGATCTCAGCGCCTTTCTCGGGCACGGGCACGGGCACGGGCACGTTTACGGGACCAACCAAGAATTTAGGGACACGCCCTAGTCGAGCGCCGGGGGCAGAGCGGAGAGAGGGCGGTGATGCGAAGAGTTTGATAAGGCAACTGGGTGCGCTTCAAGCTTGAGCCGGGGACACGCGCGCGGCGCCTGGTCTGGGCGCTCGCGATCTACGCGGGAGTCACGCTGCTTTTGCTCGCGTGCGCGGCGTCGGACGTGCTGCGCGAGCACACGCCGTACAACCATTTCGCGCTGTTGGCCGATGCTTGGTTGAAGGGGCGCCTCGATTTGGGCGGCCCACCGCCGGAGTATGCCGGCAACAACGACTTTGCGAGCTATCACGGCAAGTGGTTCGTCGTATTTCCGGCGTTCCCGAGCGTGCTCTTGCTGCCGCTGGTTGCGCTCGGTCACGGCGCCGACGCGGTCGCCGACGGTCGCTTCTTTCTGCTGCTCGCGGGGCTCGCGCCGGCAGTGTTGTTCGTGGCGCTCGAGAAGCTGACGCGTAGCGGCGAGTCGAAGCGCAGCGAGCTTGAGAACCTAGTCTTATCGGGGTTGTTCTGCTTCGGCAGCGTGTATTTTTTCTGCAGCGTGCAGGGCAGCGTGTGGTTCGCGGCGCACGTCGTGGCGGCGGTTTTGACAGCGTTCTATTTGCTGTTCGCGCTGCAAGCCGAGCGGCCGCTGCTCGCTGGACTGTGCCTCGGTCTCGGGTTTGCGACGCGGGCGCCGCTGTTGTTCGCGGCGCCGCTGTTCGTGTTCGAAGCGCTGCGCGTCACCCGGCTCACGGAGCCGCGTGGGCAGGGGCTGGTGCAGCGTTATGCGCTCAGGCGTTTGGTGCGACTGCTGCTGCTGTTCGCGTTGCCGATCGCGGCGGTGGTCGCGGTTTGTTGTTGGCACAACGCTGCGCGGTTCGGTGAGCCTTTCGAGTCCGGCTACCGGTACTTGAGCATCACTTGGGCCAAGCGCATCGCGAAGTGGGGCCTGTTCGACTACCACTACTTGGCCAAGAACCTCGGCGTCATGCTCACCAGTTTGCCGTGGTTCCCGGCCCAGGGTGGGCCAGTGCAGGTCAACGCGCACGGCTTGGCGCTGTGGGTCACGACGCCGATGTACTTGTGGCTGCTCGGCGCCAAGCGCTGGTCGCCTTTGGCGCGGGCGCTACTGGTGACGGCAGCGCTGGTGGCGCTACCGACGCTCTTCTACCAAAACACCGGCTGGGTACAGTTCGGCTACCGCTTCTCGAACGACTACGCGCCGCTGTTGTTCACGCTGCTGGCGATCGTCGGACCATCGCTGCGCGGCAGCTTCATGCTCGCCTCGGCGTTCGCCGTAACCGTCAATTTTTTCGGCGCTCTCACTTTCGGTCGGCCCGAGCACGCAAAGTTCTACGTGATCGAGCCGACGCAAAAGGTGCTGTATCAACCCGACTGACGCTACTGGCTCGCGGCGGGGGCTACGGGCTTGGGCGCAACGGGGGCAGCCGGAGCAGCCGGCTTGGGCGCAGACGGTGCGGCTGGCGCGGCGGGCTTTGAGGAGGCGTCGGGCTTGTCGCCCTTCTTCGGCTTCTTCTTGATCACGACCTTGATGATCTTCGTCGGCTTGACCGAGTGATCACCCTGAACTTCCACGCCGGAGAGCTTCAGAATCACGTCTTCGGGCGCACACTTGCCGAAGATCGTGTAGCCGCCGTCGAGGTGCGCGGCTTCGCCGTCCATGATGAAGAACTGCATGCCGTTGGTGTTCTTGCCACGGTTGGCCATGCACAATTGGCCGCGCTCGTTGTGGTGAGCGCCGGGCCAAATCTCATCCGGAATCACGTAGCCGGGCTCGCCGCCGCCGGTGCCCTGCGGATCACCACCCTGGATCATGAAGCCCTTGATCACGCGGTGGAACGTCGTGCCGTCGTAGCCGTTCTTTTTGGCCCACTTGCCGTCGGCTTGCTTGAACGGACGCAGTCCGCGCGCTAGCCCGATGAAGTTGGCTACCGTGATCGGCGCTTTGTCCTCGAACAGCTCGCATTCGAGCTTGCCGAGGTCGGTTTGGATCTCGGCGTACAAGCTGCCGGTGCCGGTCAGGCCCTTGGTTGCGTCGTCGAGCGAGAACTTGCCGGCGAACGGGTCATCCGGGCTGACCGGGACGCTCGCGACCGCCAGCGGCGGCTTCGACGTCGGCGGCGCTGCCGGCGCGACCGAAGCGGTGGCTGCCGCGGTTTCGACCGGGGTGGGGGGCTGCGCAGCGGGCGGCGGGGTGGGCTCGGTCTTGGCTTCTTCGACAGGCTTCGTGGCTTCCGGCTCAGGCGTGGTCTTTTGACAGCCGAGCGCCAACGAGAGCGCGAGCAAGGATCCGAGGGTGACGAGGCGAACGGTGCTTCCAGGCTGTTGCATCGCGCTGCGATCTACCACCACCCGAGGCGGTTGGGGAGTCGCCGCGCGCGCCGCTGACCTCAGCCCTCGATCTTGAGCTTCATGCCCGGGGCGACCCCGTGAGCTCGGGCCCAGCCGGCGTTCAGCTCCAGCACGTGCGCTACCGGGCACTGCACGCCGCGGGCGGAGTCGTTCAACGTCGGCACCTGCTCCAGAATGCCGGCGATGATGCCGTCCTTGGTGACGTAAAGCATGTCGAGTGGGATGCAGGTGTTGTGCATCCAGAAATTGCGCACGCGCTCGTCTTGCCAAGAGAAGAGCATGCCGCGGCTCTCGCGCATCTGGGTCCGGTACATCAGGCCGCGTTCACGCGAAGCGTCGTCGCGCGCCAGCTCGACATCGACTTGCGGAGCGCCGGGCGCGTCGACGAAGGTGATCTTGCCGAGCGGTAGTTTCAAGTTGCCGGTCGGATCCTTGGGGCACTGCGCAGCCTTACCCGCGATCGGCGCGGGGGCCCCGAGCGGCACGACGCAGGCTGCGCTGGCCGGCTTCGCGTTGGCGACTGGCTCGGGGGTTGGGGTTGGGGTTGGGGTCGGCGTCGCTTCGACCGGCGTCACGGCAGCGCCAGCTGTTCCGGCAACTGCGGCCGGCCCACCTGCGACGGCAGTCTCCGTGATCGAAGGTGCCGCCGGTTCCTCGGTGCGATTGCAGGCGCAGCCCAGGACCAACCAACAAAAGGTGAACACGAGGCTCGGACGCCGCTGCATGGCCGTGTTCTAGCGGGCCTGGGGCCGCGCACCAACTGTGTTTGGGTGAAGGATTTTTGCGTCTGGAGCGCCAAAAGCGCCCCAACGCGGGCCAGCGTCTGGAAACTTGCCGTGGGCGGGCTATGTTAGCGCAGTCATGTTTGGGTGCAGGACCGCGATTGGGGTGGCGTGCTGCGCGCTGGCGTTCGGCTTTGCCTTCGGCTGCGGCGGCTCTGTCGAGCACGGCGACCCGGTCTCGACCGCGGGCCGCGGCCAAGGCGGCAAGAGCTCGAGCAGGGCTGGCGCCTCGAGCACCTCGGGCCGAGCTGGCTCGGGCGGGAGCGCCGGAACCGACACTTTGCCGGACGGTGGCTTGATCGATCCGGATCCAATCGAGTCTGGTTGTCCGACGGAAGAGCTGCCTCCGCCCGTGCTCGAATGTGATCCGTTCATGGCGGGCGCGTGTGGCCCGGGTGCTGGTTGCTATCCGTACGTCGATCACCCCCAGGGCAGCGGTTGCGGCGAGCAGCACTTTGGAACCAAGTGCGAGCCGGCGGGGCAGATCGCGCAGGGCATGATGTGCGGACAGGACGATGGTGAATGGTGCGCACCGGGTCTGGTGTGCGTGGTCGGACAGCGCGCGGGCAAGCGCTGCGCTGCGCTCTGCAAGCTCGGCGTCGCCAACCAATGCACCGGCGGGCTGCTCTGTGGCGATCTCGACGTGGCTGGCTTCGGAGTCTGTGGCTGAAGCTGTGATGGGGAAATCGAGCTTGTTTCGCGTACTGCTCGTGAGCTCGAGCGGGTGGCTACTGACCCTAGCGTGTGGCTCGCGCACCGGATTGCCCCCAGGACGATTGCTTTCCGATGGCGTCGCGGGTGCGCCTACCGAGCCGACATGCACTGTCGCCGCGGACTGTCCGCAACCGCCGCCCGGGCGATGCGGCGAGGCGGCTTGCATGGCGGGGGTGTGTGCGCTCGATCTGGGACCGATCTGCGACGACGGCGACCCGTGCACGGTCGATTCGTGTTCGCCCAATGGCTGTATGTTCACGGATGGGCGCGTCGACGCCGACGGTGATGGCGCGTTCGCGAGCGGGACGATCGCCGATCCGAAGGCTGCGCTCGGCTGTGGCAAAGACTGTGACGACTCGTCACCGGACATCTTCCCCGGCGCGATCGAGCTTTGCGACGCGCTCGACAACGACTGCAACGGCGTCGTTGACGACGCGGCACGGCTCCAGCTCACGGGCGCGGCGCCGACGCGCGTGTCGCCGCTCGACGCCGATCACGCAGGGCCTGCAGGCTTGGCCTTCGACGGCGAGTCGTTCGGCGCCACGATGACCACGTATGCCGGCGCCAAAAGCGCCAACCCTGGCCGCTCGCAGGGACAATTTCAGCAAATTTCCGCGCAAGGCCAGCTCGTCGGCGGCCCGCAATTGATCGGGCACGTGAACGCCGACTCGTACGGCGGCGCATTGGCGTGGTCGGGCGAACGCTACCTAACCGCTTACCAAGACGCGCGTCAGTCTAGTAACTACGAAATCTACTTCGATTTACTCAACCGCAAGGGCGAGCGCTTAATCCAAGATTTACGCGTGACGACCGCCGACGACTTTTCGATCGGACCTTCGGTCGTCTGGACAGGCGCCGAAGGGCTGTTGGTTTGGGATGACCGCCGCTTCGAGGACAGCGGCGGCAACTCGGCAGTTTTTGGCCAGCGCGTATCGCTCGAAGGCCAGTTGATCGGCGCCAACGTGCAGCTCTCGCCCGCTGACATGCCGGCCGAGAACGCGAGCATCGCGCTGTCCGATACCGGTCTCGGCGTTGCGTGGGTGACGCTCGATGCGGGTGACAAGACGAGCGTCAACTTCATGACCACCTCGCGTTCGCTCGACATGCCGTCGACGCCGATCAACGTCCCGTTCGAAAACGCCGATGGCGTGACCGTCACAGCGCTCGATGGCGAGTACGTCGTTACTTTTCACCAATTCAACGTCGGGAGCTACGGACCATCGATCTTCGGGGCCGTGATCAAAGACGGCGTGATGGGCGTGCCGCAGTCGATGACGACCGGCGCGGCGCACGCGCGAGGCAATGCCACCGTGTCGTACGGGGACCGCTTCGTGATGGTGTGGGCGGACACCAAAGACGGGGGCTACCAGCTGTACGAACAGAGTTTCGACAAGAAATTGGCGCCGATTTCGCCGCGTTTGCGCCTGACCACGACCATGACCGACACGCGTGGCGCCGCGCTCGCCTCGTCATCCGACGGCGGGCTCGGCGTGCTGTACACCGACCAAAATAACGGCAAGCCGCAGGCCTTCTTCCTGCGCCTCGATTGCCAAGCTGGGTTCCAGCTCAAGTAGCGGTGAGGGCTAGCTAAGCTAAGCCGGTCGCCGCACGCGCGGCCCGGCTTGGTGCACTTTGCCCGGCAATGGCCGGCCGATCACGGTCTCGGCGACACGCCCGGCCTCGATCAAACGCTCGAGATCGACCCCGGTTTTAACGCCCAGGCCGTTGAGCATGTACACGAGATCTTCGGTCGCCAGGTTGCCGGCGGCGCCTGGCGCGTACGGGCACCCGCCAATGCCGGCGACCGAGGCATCGAAGTCGCGAATGCCGAGCTCGAGCCCAACCAGCGCGTTGGCCAGCGCGGTGCCGCGCGTGTCGTGCAGGTGCAGCGCCAGTTTGGCGGCAGGAATTTCCGCCAAAAAGGCGCGCACGATGTCGCGGGTTTGCAGCGGCGTGCCAACGCCGATCGTGTCGCCGAGCGACACCTGGTAGCAGCCGAGCTCGAGCAGGCGCTGGGCGATGCCGAGCGATGCCGGTACCGCGACGTCACCCTCGTACGGACAACCCCACACCGTAGAAACGTAAGCGCGAACGGCCAGACCGGCGTCGCGTGCGGGCGGCACGACCTCTTCGAACGTTTCTAGCGACTGGGCGATGCTCTTGTTGGTGTTCTTGCGGTTGTGCGTCTCGCTCGCCGACATGAAGACGGCGATCTCTTTCAGCCCTGCGGCGAGCGCGCGTTCGAAACCTTTGGCGTTCGGTACCAGCGCCGAGACGGTCACACCGGGTGGTAGCTGCGCGGCCTTCACCAATTGATCTGCGTCGGCCAGCTGCGGCACCCAGCGTGGCGAAACGAAGCTCGTCAGCTCGATCCTGGTCAACCCGGCGGCGACCAGCGCCCGCAACAGCTCAAGCTTGCCCTCGAGCGGAATCGGCGTCGCCTCATTCTGCAGCCCGTCTCGAGGCGAAACCTCATAGATGGACACGCTGTCTGGCAGGCTGTCGAACATCAAAAACAAACCATAGCGCCTTCCGCGCACGCTTGGCAGTAGGGGTCATTGAGAGCCCAGAGTTTTCACAGGGAGATGGGAGATCGGGAGTCGTGAAGCGCATTTTTCGTTCGGAGTACCAGGAGTACCGAACGAAAAATCGTTGCCTCGGGAGAGCGACCCGCGGGCGCCACGCATGGCACACCCGTGGCGCCCTGGCGATCGGTCTCCTTCCCTCGAGAGAAATGTTTTTTGTTTTGGCCCTGCAAAACAAAAAATGCCTTCACGCTCGCAGACCTCCCGACCTCCCAATCTCCCTGTGAAAATCTCGAGCCGTACGGCGCTGCCCGGCTCCGCTACGGGAGTTTCTGCGAGGTGGGCTGCGTGGTGGCAGCCCCATTCTTACAGGTCGAGTAGACGCATCTGCCGTTGGCGCGGATGCGGGGTGAACTCGATCGGGTAGTTACCGGTCCAGCAGGCTACGCAGAACGAGTCTTTGTTGAGGGGCTTTTCGGTTTGTAGGACCGGGAGACGCGAGCGGCCGTCGGTCGGGGTAGCGGCGGCCCTCGGCTTGAGCTTGGCGGCGACGACCGATTCGATCATCGCGTCCATTGGCAGGTACGCCAAGGTGTCGCTAGTGATGTACTGGTTGATCTCTTCGACCGAGTGGCTCGAAGCGATCAGCTCGCCGCGCGTCGGCGTGTCGATGCCGTAGTAGCAGGGCCACTTGGTCGGCGGGCTCGAGATGCGCATGTGCACCTCTTTGGCGCCCGCATCGCGCAGCATCTTGACGATCTTACGGCTGGTCGTGCCGCGCACGATGCTGTCGTCGACGACGACGATGCGCTTGCCTTCGAGCGCTGCCGCGACCGGATTCAGCTTCAAGCGCACGCCGAAATGGCGGATGCTTTGCTGCGGCTCGATGAACGTGCGGCCCACGTAGTGGGAGCGCACCAGGCCAAGCTCGAACGGGATCTTCGACTCCTCGGCATAGCCGATCGTGGCCGGCACGCCTGAATCCGGCACCGGAATCACCACGTCGGCCTCCACACCGTGCAGCTTGGCCAGCTGGCGACCGAGGTTCTTGCGCGCTTCGTACACGCTGATGCCGTCGAGCACCGAGTCTGGTCGCGAGAAGTACACGTACTCGAAGATGCAGCTCTTGCGCACGGCCTCGGGGAATGGTCGCAAGCTGCGGATGCCTTGCTTGTCGATGATCACCATCTCGCCCGGTTCAATGTCACGCAGGTATTTGGCGTCGATCAGATCGAAGCTCGACGGCTCGCTGGCCACCACGTACGCGCCGCTGTCGGGCATCTGGCCGAGGCACAGTGGACGGATGCCCATCGGATCACGCACGGCGATCAGCGATTCGGGCGTCAGGCACACCAGCGAGTAGGCGCCTTCCATCTGACTGAGCGCGTCCGCAATCCGATCCTCGGGCGCGCGCTGGGTGCTGAGCGCCACCAGGTGCACGATCGTTTCGGTGTCGCTGCTGGTCTGGAAGATCGACCCGCGCTCCTCGAGCGTCTCGCGGACGCCCTCGGCGTTGGTCAGGTTACCGTTGTGGGCGACAGCCACCGAGCTGTGCGCGTAGTCGACGGCGATTGGCTGCGCGTTCTTGAGGTACGAGCCGCCGGCCGTGGAGTAGCGGACGTGGCCGATGGCATGGGGGCCTTTTAGCCGCGCCAAATGGTCGGGCGGGAAGACGTCGATGACGTGACCCATGCCCCGATCGGAGCACAATTGATTGCCGTCACTCGTGACGATGCCAGCGCTCTCCTGGCCTCGATGCTGCAGGGCGTGCAGGCCGAGGTAGGTGAGGTTCGCAGCTTCCGGGTGACCGTAGATTCCGAAGACGCCACACATGCTTTTAGCGGTGCCTCTTGTAGGGACGGTGCGGGAAACCCGTCCGGCGCAGCGGTGCCACGGAACGGGGTGGGCCGCCAGTCATCCGAGGTCCGGCCATGAGGCCGAGTAGCGGGTCGTGCAGTCGGCCGTTCGCCACTTCATGTAGGTCCAGCATCGAAGCCACCGAACGTAAGCATCAACAGTAACAAGTCGAGGTTTACTGAGTATTCTCCGGTCCTCGAAATGCGCGCGCTCGATGAGCTGCTTCAGTCATGGCGATCGAACCCAGACGCCGACGCCACGATTGCTGTCTGCTCCTATTTGGGAAGCTCGAAGAGAGACGAGTTAATTCGCGAGGTCGGTGCCAGCGCCGAGACCTGGCACGCCGGCGATGGCGCCGTGATGCTTGCGGTTGGTCGCATGTATTTGGAAGCCGAGATGCTTCAAGAGGCGCAGACGTCGCTGGTCGCCGCCGGCAAGGCCAACGCCGCCGATCCGACTGCGTTTCGCTTCTTGGGTGAGGTGCTGCTGCGACGTGGAGATGCGCTGCGGGCGGACAAGGTTCTCGCGCGTGCGCTGCAGCTCGGAGCGACGAGCGAAGACGTCGAGCTCTGGCACGAGCGCGCGGTGCTCTACTCGGCTCTGCAGAAGCGCGTCGGGCCGGAGGCGGTCGCCGCCGAAGTCGCGCGCAGCATGCCGCGCCATGTTTCGGTTCCGCCCGGACCGTCCAGCGATCCGTTTCCGGGCTTCGGTCTCGAGGAATCGACCAAGCCGCGCAACCAGCCGGCGCCGGCGCCGGCGCCGGCGGCGCGGCCAGCGGTTGCTGTCAGCCGCAAGCCGACCTTGCTCGGTTTAGCTGATTCCAACCCGTTGCCGCGCTTCGATTCGGCCGATCCGCTGCCCGCGCGGGCAACCGAAGATTCGATTCGCCTGTCGGACTCGGACCTCGAGGAGACGTCCAACCCAGGGCGCCTGCTGATCAACGCGCCGCCCGGGAGCTTGCCACCGCCGCCCGGTGTCGGCTCTTCCGATGTCTCCGAGGCGCTCGCGAACTCCTTTTTGGCGCCGAAGGCCGGCAAACCGGCGGCGATAGCAAAACCGAACCTCAAGTCGACGCAGCTGGGCGGATTTCGAGCTGGTGCCGTCGGGGCTGCGTTCGCCGCAAAACCGACGTTGGCGCGCCCGATGGCGTCCAAGGCGCCACCCGGCAAGGCATCCGTTCCTCCTGAGTTCGACGACGCCGTCACCGTCGTCACCCCGCCGCCGTTCGCGGCGCAGCTGATACCGCGCGGAATGCCCACGCCCGCGCACGCGAGGCCTGCTGCGGCGATGCCGGTGCGCAAACCTTCGGCTGCACCGCCGCCACCAGCGCCGGTCGCCGCTCCCGCGCTCGTGCGCAGCGAGCCGTTGCCGTCATTCGAAGCGCCGGTCGAGTCGGTCTCGGCTATTGCGGCCACGGCATTGCCGGCGCCGCCGATGCGCGTGCCTTCGGCTCCGCCTCCACCGCCGCGTCCGGCGCACGCGCTCGCCGGTGGCGGTGATCCGGCGAACCCGGTGCCAGCCGTCGTGCTCGAGCATTTGGCACGCGTTGGTTTGTACGAGCCAGGCGGTGGCGCAACCCCAGCCTGGGAAACGCCGCCGCGCCAGAAGTCGCGCGGTGCGTGGGCGATCCTCGTCGCCACGGTGCTGATCGCCGCGGCTGGTGGCGGCACCTACGAGTACTCGCGCCGTCACAAAGCCGCGCGGGCGATCGAGGCCGATGCCCTGAACACGCAGGTCGACAAGCTGCTCAAGACCGGCAGCCCGAGCGATCTCAAGTCCACCGACGCCCGCCTCACGCATTCGTTCGAGCTCGACTCGCGCAGCCAACGGGCTGGTCGACTCTGGCTGCAAAATCGCGTGCTCAACGCCCTGATGCTCGCGGGTGAAACGCGTGGCATCGACGCCGCGGTCTACCGTGGCCGGCAAGTTGGGCTGCCTGAAAAGGAGCTGCTGGTCGGCAAAATCGCTTCATTCCTGGTCGAAGGCGACGTCGCTGGCGGCGCGGCGGTGCTGGCGCGCAGCGACAAAGACGCCGGCGCTGACGCCTACTATCAGCTGGCGGCCGCGGCGGTGCTCGAGCGGGCGGGTGATCCGCGCGGCGTCGAGCGCTACGAAGCGGCGGTGCAGCTCGCGCCCGACCTGGCGCCGGCTGAAATGCTGCTGGCGCGCCTGCTGTTGCTCGAGCGTGGCTCGGACGCGGCCAAACCAGTGATCGAATCCTTGCGCAAGAAGACGGGCGACACGCCGTCGACGCGCGCGCTCTCGGCCTTGTCTTGGGTCGTCTCGCACGATCGCCCGGATGAGCTGCCGAGCGACGCCCAGTTGCAGCCGACCGACGCCGAGCAGCTCCCGGCGCCGCTGGCGGCGGTTCCGGCGATGGTCGACGCTGCCAAGGCGCTGAACAAGCAAGACTTGCCCGCCGCTTCCAAAGCCATCGACTCGGCGATCGGCTTGGCGATGACGCCGGCGCTTGCCGCTGGGCTCGGCTTCTTGGCGATCGAAGCCGGCGACGAAGTCGTGGCGCGCAAAGCGGCGCTGCGCGCGCTGCAGTTCTCCGGCGTGTACCCGCGCGCTCGCACGCTGGCGGCGCGCGTCGCCTTGCTCGGCGGCCGCATCGATGAAGCTCAGAAGGCCATCGAGGAGCTCGATCCGGCCTCGGCCGACGTGGCGGTCGTGCGCGCTGTCGTGGCGTACGAATCGATGGAAACCCAGGATTTGAAGGGCGCGCTCGAGGCCTTGGGCAACTCTGCCGTCGGTCCTGCGTTCTCGGCGCTCGACGCGGCGATCGGCATCATCAACGGCACGGCGTTTCCGCCCGCCGACAAGCTGGTCGACATGGCCGCGCCCGACAAGCCGTGGGGCGAGCTGGTCGCGATCGATGCCGCGCTCGAGACCGGTAACTTGGCGATGGCCGAAAAGCTGCTCGGCAAGCGCTCGCTCGAGACGCTGCGTCCCGTGCACTTGCGGCGCTTGGCGCGGCTGCGACGCTTCCAAGGCAAGCTCGACGAGGCGCTGCGCGCTTCGGCGGCTGCAGCTGAAGGCGGAATGGCACTGCCGCTGCTCCTGGAGCGCGTCTACGAGCTGCTCGCCAAAGACGACGTTGCCGCGGCCAAGCAGTTGGCAGCCAAGTATCCGTCGCTGCTCGGACCGCTCTCCGGTTGGGTGGGCGTCTTGACCGACGTCGCCAGCAAGCAAGCGGCTTCAGCCGCTGTGCGCCTGACCAAGCTCGACTTGCCGCCCGAGGAGTCGCCGATCGCCGTGCGCGTGCTCGTGGCGCGCGCGCTGATGAGCGGCAAGGACAAGCGATCCCAGGCTTACGTCACCGCGCTACTCAAGAAATTGCCGAAAAATCCCGACGTTTTGGCGGCGGCGGCGATCGAATAGCGCGGCGGCTGCGCAGTGAGCGGCGCGCTGCGGGCGAAAAAAGGCCCGGGTGAGGTCGTTGCTGCCGACGACACTCGCCCGGGTAAGAGCGGATTCTGAGCTTCTTAGTCGAGGCTCAGAAGTTGTGCACGAACGTGAGACGACCCGCGACGGCGTGCTTCTCGGTGCCAGTCACCATGCCCATGTCGTCGGTCTTGTCGTACGTGTTGCTGTTCTTGTTCGTCTCGTAGCCGAGGAAGGCGAAGAACGTGCTGTTGAGGCCCATGTTGAGCATGACGTTCGCGCCGACGGGCAAGCTCGTGAGTTTCTTCTGCGTGAAGTTCTGCGTGAGCTCGATTTCCGGACCGATGCCGACGTTGTCGCTGATCTTGTAGTCCAGGAACTCGCGAACATAGAGGTACGTGTCGAGGCCCGTGTCGCGAACCAGCTTGTAGTTGTAGTACTGCAGCCAGAGCTCGTTGTAGAGCTTGCCGTCGGCGAGCGGGCCCGTCAGGTACAGCTGCGGCACGAGCGCCGCGAACGTCCTGTCGGCCCAATCGAACTGCACGCCGAGCATCGGCGTCAGCGTCAAGCTGCTGACTGCGATCGCCGGACCGATGTCGAACTCGCCGAGCGTGCCGCTATTGACGTACATGTCGAAGGCGAGACCGATGCCGTCGGCGAGGGGCGCCGTTGCGCCGCCCCACACCTGGAGTCCGCCGCTGTCGTGATCGACGCGAATCCAACCTGGCCAAGCTGGCGGAGCTGCGGGCGCCGGTTCAACCGCTGGGGCGGGGGAGGCGGGCGGCGAGGCTTCGGCCGACGCTGCCGCACCCTCGGGAGCCTGAACGGGGGCTGCAGTAGCCGGGGCGGCTGCATCTTGTGCCCAGGCGGCGCCTGGGAGCATGGCGCCGAACGCGGCGAGGGAGGTGATCAAAGCAATCTTGGTTCGCATCGCAAAACTCCGGGTTTTAGGAGGAGGGGCCGCGGGGAGGTGCGGCGCTCTTGGTGTAGGCCGGGTGTAAGCGGTGCAACGTTGCGTGAATATTTCGCGCGAGTTTCGTCGCTAACGACACGAGCAAATCCGCTCTGTTCGCTGATCTGACACGCAAAGTGTCGGAAACAGGAAACCGTCCAGACATGAGTCGTGCGCGTGTCGTGACCCCGAACGCATGTCGCGTCCTGACACTTCTTACGAGAGCGAGACGAAACAACAGGAAGGCGGAAAGGCGGGAAGCGAGATTTTTGGGTGGGCGACCCAGATGTGCTCGACGCGCCGGCCAGCCCCCGCGCCTCGGCCGCATGCTCGAACGAGAAAGTCCTTCCCGCCTTCCCGCCTTCCTCTGAGCATTGGTTCCATCTCAGGATTGCCCGGGAATTTCTGCTGGTGGCACGCGTTGAGCAGGGATGGACGGCACGCATGACTGGGCTTGGGAGGAATTTGGACGCGTTGAGCTAGGCG